>NZ_JBHVXW010000001.1:399106-780642 GCF_042881375.1 Streptomyces sp. NPDC058274 | reverse complement strand
GCCCTTCCCGCGCGCCGGTGTGGGCGTGTCCATTGTTATCGTTGTTTCAGCCCCCCCCCCCATGTTGCCCCCCGCGGCCCTGGGGGCGGGGGGCGGGGGGGGGCCCCCCCCCCCGACAGGTCTGTGCGAGGGGATCGGGGGTACCCGCACATCGAACCCGAACTGACCGACACGGTCTGGAAGTTCAGGAGTTGATGATGGCGGGTTTCGGAAACGGCACGCGCAGGTACCCCCGCTCACGTGGCCGGACGTGGTCACGGAGCGGGCCGGATCGCGCGACGCTCGGAATCGTCGGTGTCATCTGCGCGGTCGCCGGATTCTTCGTGCTGGGGATCATCCTCGGCCCGGTGGCGATCGTCTGCGGCTGGCTCGGCATGGGTCGCAGCTGGGGCGGCGCCCGCCCACTCCCGGCGCTCATCGCCGTGGTCCTGGGCGCGATCGACACCCTGCTGGCCGTCATCTGGCTGGCCGGTACGTCGCCGATGGGCAACGGACTGCTCTGATCCCGGCCCGGTCCCGGCAACGGGCCGGCGCCGGGTCGGGCCGGCGAAAGCTACACCGGCTGCGAGGGCTCGGTCGGCCCCGGTACCGCCTGCGGCACCCGGGACAACTCGGCGAGCTCCGCCCGCAGGGCGCGTACCTCGTCCGTGAGGGCCTCGATCGCGGCGGTCTGCCGGCGTTCCTCCACGTCGTCCTTCTCGAACCGCGCGATGAACCACGCGGCGATGTTGGCGGTGACGACACCGAGCAGTGCGATGCCGGAGAGCATCAGGCCGACCGCGATGACGCGGCCCAGACCGGTGGTCGGGGCGTGGTCCCCGTACCCCACCGTGGTCATCGTCGTGAACGACCACCACACCGCGTCGCCCAGCGTCTTGATGTTCCCGTTGGGTGAGTTCCGCTCCACCGAGAGCACGGCGAGCGAGCCGAACATCAGCAGCCCGACCACCGCGCCGGCGACATATGTGGTGAGCCGGATCTGCGAGGCCATCCGCGCCCGGCGGCCCACCAGCATCAGCGTCGAGACGAGCCGCAGCAGCCGCAGCGGCTGGAGGATCGGCAGGATCACCGCGCACAGGTCCAGCCAGTGGGTGCGGACGAAGGCCGGCCGGTCCCGCACCAGGGCCAGCCGTACGACGTAGTCGGCGGCGAACGCGCCCCAGACCACCCACTCCACCACCGTGCACCCGGTGGTCAGCGAGCGGCTCGCGTCGCTGTCCACGATCGGCACGGCATAGGCGACGGCGAACGCCACCGCGAGCGCCAGCAGAGGCCGCTGACTGAGCCGTTCCCAACGCCCCTGCGCCGATTCATCCTTCATACGCGCATCGTAGAAAACAACGCCCCACGGACGCGCCCGACCGAGGCGCCCCGCCAGGGGCGCGGGGAACTGCGCGACCAGCCCCCACGCCCCCGCAGACAATCACCGGCCTCGAAGAGCGCCGGTACTCGCGCGGAGCGCTACGCGTCGCCGCCCGCCGCGCCCGGGTCGGCCGCCGTCACGTCGAGCAGCTGGTAGCGGTCGATCGCCTGCTTCAGGACCGACCGGTCGACCTTGCCCTCGCGCGCCAGCTCGGTCAGCACCGCGACCACGATCGACTGCGCGTCGATGTGGAAGAAGCGCCGGGCCGCGCCGCGCGTGTCCGCGAAGCCGAAGCCGTCCGCGCCCAGGGACTGGTACGTGCCCGGTACCCAGCGCGCGATCTGGTCGGGGACCGAGCGCATCCAGTCGGAGACCGCCACGAACGGACCTTCGGTGCCCGACAGCTTGCGCGTCACATACGGGACGCGCTGCTCCTCCTCCGGGTGGAGCAGGTTGTGCCGCTCCACGTCGACCGCCTCGCGGCGCAGCTCGTTCCAGGAGGTCGCCGACCAGACGTCCGCCTTGACGTTCCACTCCGAGGCCAGGATCTGCTGGGCCTCGACGGCCCAGGGGACCGCGACACCCGACGCCATGATCTGCGCCGGAATCGTCCCCGCGGTCCCTGCGGAGAAGCGGTGGATGCCCTTGAGGATGCCCTCGACGTCCACGTTCTCCGGCTCGGCCGGGTGCTGGATCGGCTCGTTGTAGACCGTGAGGTAGTAGAAGACGTCCTCGCCGTGCGGGTGCTCCTCGGAGGAGCCGTACATCCGGCGCAGACCGTCCTGCACGATGTGCGCGATCTCGAAGCCGTACGCCGGGTCGTACGCGACACAGCCCGGGTTGGTCGAGGCGAGCAGCTGCGAGTGGCCGTCCGCGTGCTGCAGACCCTCACCGGTCAGGGTCGTACGGCCGGCGGTCGCACCGAGGACGAAACCGCGCGCCAACTGGTCGGCCATCTGCCAGAACTGGTCGCCGGTGCGCTGGAATCCGAACATCGAGTAGAAGACGTACACCGGGATCAGCGGCTCGCCGTGCGTCGCGTACGCCGAACCCGCGGCGATCAGCGAGGCCGTACAGCCCGCCTCGGAGATGCCGTCGTGCAGCATCTGCCCGGTCGGCGACTCCTTGTACGCGAGCAGCAGTTCGCGGTCCACCGACTCGTACTGCTGGCCGAGCGGGTTGTAGATCTTCGCACTCGGGAAGAACGAGTCCATGCCGAAGGTGCGGTACTCGTCGGGCGCGATCAGCACGAACCGCTTGCCGATCTCCTTGTCCCGCATGAGGTCCTTGAGCAGGCGGACAAACGCCATGGTCGTGGCGATCGACTGCTGACCGGAGCCCTTCTTCACGCTCGCGTACGTCTTGTCCTCGGGCAGCACGAGCGGCTTCGACCGCACGACGCGGGTCGGGACGTACCCGCCCAGGCCCTTGCGGCGGTCGTGCATGTACTGGATCTCCTCCGAGTCGCGGCCCGGGTGGTAGTACGGCGGCGCGCCGTCCTCCAGCTGCTTGTCGGAGATCGGCAGGTGCAGCCGGTCGCGGAACCCCTTGAGGTCGGCGACGGTCAGCTTCTTCATCTGGTGCGTGGCGTTGCGGCCCTCGAAGTTCGGGCCGAGCGTCCAGCCCTTGACCGTCTGCGCCAGGATCACCGTCGGCTGGCCCTTGTGCTCCTTGGCCGCCGAGAACGCCGCGAAGATCTTCTTGTGGTCGTGACCACCGCGGCCCAGGTGCAGGATCTGGTCGTCCGTCATGTTCTCGACCATCGCGCGCAGCCGGTGGTCGTGACCGAAGAAGTGCTCGCGGATGTACGCGCCGGTCTCGGTGGCGTACGTCTGGAACTGGCCGTCCGGCGTGGTGTTCAGCTGGTTGACCAGCACACCGTCGCGGTCCTGGGCGAGCAGCGGGTCCCAGGTGCGGTCCCAGACCAGCTTGATGACGTTCCAGCCGGCGCCCCGGAACTGCGACTCCAGCTCCTGGATGATCTTGCCGTTGCCGCGCACCGGGCCGTCGAGCCGCTGGAGGTTGCAGTTGACAACGAAGGTCAGGTTGTCCAGGCCCTCGCGCGCCGCGATCGACAGCTGGCCGAGCGACTCCGGCTCGTCCATCTCGCCGTCACCGAGGAACGCCCAGACGTGGGACTTGGAGGTGTCCGCTACATCGCGCGCCGCCATGTAGCGGTTCATCCGCGCCTGGAAGATCGCGCCGAGCGGGCCGAGGCCCATGGACACGGTCGGGAATTCCCAGAAGTCCGGCATCAGCCGCGGGTGCGGGTACGAGGACAGGCCGTACGGCGCCTTCGACTTCTCCTGCCGGAACGCGTCGAGCTGCTGCTCGGAGAGCCGGTCGAGGAGGAACGCGCGGGCGTAGATACCGGGGGACGCGTGCCCCTGGAAGAAGATCTGGTCGCCGCCGTCGCCCTCGTCCTTGCCGCGGAAGAAGTGGTTGAAGCCGACGTCGTAGAGCGAGGCGGAGGAGGCGAAGGTGGCGATGTGGCCGCCGACGCCGATGCCGGGGCGCTGTGCCCTGGACACCATCACGGCCGCGTTCCAGCGGGTCGCGTTGAGGACCTTGCGCTCGATCTCCTCGTTGCCCGGGAAGAAGGGCTCGTCCCTGGTGGCGATGGTGTTGACGTAGTCCGTGCTGCGCATCTCGGGCACGGCCACGCGCTTCTCGCGGGCCCGCTCGATGAGTCGCAGCATCAGGTAGCGGGCCCGCTCCCGGCCACGCTCGTCGACGGCGGCGTCCAGGGAGTCGAGCCACTCCTGGGTTTCTTCAGGATCAAAGTCAGGAACCTGACTCGGAAGGCCGCCAATGATGATCGGGTTGCGATCGGATCCGGAAGCCACGCTGTTCCTTCACTGTCAGAGGGCCATTTTTCGCTGGTATTCCAGGTGTCTGCACCGTTCCCCATCGTGTACCTCGGGAACGGAAACGTCATCTCTACTGCGGGGTAATCAGGACGTTTGTCCAGCCCCAGAGGGGCGGGCCCGGCCAAATCGCAACGATACGCCCAGCCCTTCTCGCGTTCCGCAAAGCCTTTCGACTCCCGTACCCTCGGAGGGTTCCGAATTCCGCAAACCGGGCAGAAAGGTGTGGTGTGCATCACTCGGGGCTGTGATTCCATGCCTGGAGTTGCGTCGACACGGCCAGGATCGTCACCGTTTCGGCGGTCTCGACGGCCGGGTACTTGCGCGATCCGCCCCGCCCGTGTGGACTACGGCCAATGCTTCGCGCACGCGCGTGGCTGAAGACTTCCCCCAGCTCCCGACGGAGACGGGGGAGACCCCCAACCGAACATGATCAGGAGGCAACCCGTGAGCGCGACCGCGGACCACGCGGAGGAGAGGACGAACCCTGCCGCGAGGCTGGGGTTCCAGCCCGAGCAGGTGGTCCAGGAGATCGGCTACGACGAGGACGTCGACCAGGAGCTCCGCGAGGCCATCGAGGAAGTCATCGGCACCGAGCTCGTGGACGAGGAGTACGACGACGTCGCCGATGCCGTGGTGCTGTGGTTCCGCGACGAGGACGGCGACCTGACGGATGCCCTGGTGGACGCCACCACGTACATCGAAGAGGGTGGCACCATCCTGCTGCTGACGCCGAAGACGGGCCGTGACGGCTACGTCGAGGCCAGCGACATCGCCGAAGCCGCGACGACCGCGGGTCTGTCCCAGACGAAGACCGTCAGTGTGGGCAAGGACTGGAGCGGCAGCCGGCTGGCCACGCCCAAGGCGGCCAAGTCGAAGCGGTGACGCCCCGCCGGGTCGGGCCGGGCACCTCTGCCGGGAGCTTCCGCTTCCGGACCCTCGGACATTCGGCCTGAAGGGCCTCGTCCACGAACGCCGGACGGGCTGAGAGACGTTTCTCAGCCCGTCCGGCGTTTCGTTTCCCGTCCCGTCCCGTCCCGTCCCGTCCCATCCCGTACGGCGTTTCGAGCCTCGGCCCGTACGGCGTTCTGTGTCCCGGCCTCCCCGTGCGCGTGCCCACGGCCGCCACCCGCACGGCGTGCGGTGACCGCTGCGTAGGGTGGTCTCACCCGAACAGCCCCCTGGAAGGGAAACGCGTGACTATGGCGATCGAGGTCGGCACCAAGGCCCCGGAATTCGAGCTCAAGGACAACCACGGCGCCACCGTGAAGCTGTCCGACTTCCGCGGCGAGAAGAACGTGGTGCTGCTCTTCTACCCGTTCGCTTTCACCGGCGTGTGCACCGGTGAGCTGTGCGCCCTGCGCGACGAGCTGCCGAGGTTCACCGACCGTGACACCCAGCTGCTCGCCGTCTCCAACGACTCCATCCACACCCTGCGCGTCTTCGCCGAGCAGGAGGGCCTGGAGTACCCCCTGCTGTCCGACTTCTGGCCGCACGGCAACACTTCGCGCGCGTACGGCGTCTTCGACGAGGAGAAGGGCTGCGCGGTGCGCGGCACCTTCATCATCGACAAGGAAGGCGTCGTCCAGTGGACCGTCGTGAACGGCCTGCCGGACGCACGCGACCTGAATGACTACGTGAAGGCGCTCGACACCCTGTGATTCTTCGGCCCCAAGCCCTGCAGGGTGCGGGAACCCGTCACTAGGATCGACACGTTGATCCGATACCGAACGCAGTCGGGGCATCCCGCCCCTGAACACCAATGGAGGACTCGTGGGAGTCAGCCTCAGCAAGGGCGGCAACGTTTCGCTGTCGAAGGAGGCCCCGGGCCTGACCGCGGTCATCATCGGTCTGGGGTGGGACATCCGCACCACCACCGGTACCGACTTCGACCTCGACGCCAGCGCCATCCTGACGAACGCGGAGGGCAAGGTCAGCAGTGACGCCAACTTCGTGTTCTTCAACAACCTGAAGAGCCCGGACGGCTCGGTCGAGCACACCGGCGACAACACCACCGGTGAGGGCGAGGGCGACGACGAGCAGATCAAGGTCAACCTCGCCGCCGTTCCGGCCGATGTCGACAAGATCGTCTTCCCGGTCTCGATCTACGACGCCGAGAACCGCCAGCAGTCGTTCGGCCAGGTCCGCAACGCGTTCATCCGCGTGGTGAACCAGGCGGGCGAGGCCGAGATCGCGCGGTACGACCTCTCCGAGGACGCCTCGACGGAGACCGCCATGGTCTTCGGCGAGCTCTACCGCAATGGTGCGGAGTGGAAGTTCCGTGCCATCGGCCAGGGCTATGCCTCGGGCCTGCGCGGTATCGCGCAGGACTTCGGCGTGAACGTCTGAGCCGACGGCAGGCCCTGTGGCCTCTGGCTCACCCGTCCGGCGCCGCACTTCATCCAGTGCGGCGCCGGACGCGCTCGACAGCGGCGGCGGACCGCTGGACAACTGAAGTAAGACCTCGGGGAGGACCAGCATCATGGGCGTCACGCTCGCCAAGGGAGGCAATGTCTCCCTCTCCAAGGCCGCACCCAACCTCACTCAGGTGATGGTCGGGCTCGGCTGGGACGCGCGCTCCACCACCGGAGCCCCCTTCGACCTCGACGCCAGCGCCCTGCTGTGCAACGCGGGCCGGGTGCTCGGTGACGAGTGGTTCATCTTCTACAACCAGCTCAAGAGCCCGGACGGCTCGGTGGAGCACACCGGAGACAACCTCACGGGTGAGGGCGAGGGCGACGACGAGTCGATCCTGATCGACCTCTCCAAGGTGCCCGCCACCGTGGACAAGATCGTCTTCCCGGTCTCGATCCACGACGCCGACAACCGCGGCCAGACCTTCGGCCAGGTCAGCAACGCCTTCATCCGCGTCGTCAACCAGGCCGACGGCCAGGAGCTCGCCCGATACGACCTCAGCGAGGACGCGTCCACCGAAACGGCGATGATCTTCGGCGAGGTCTACCGGTACGGCGCGGAATGGAAGTTCCGCGCGGTCGGCCAGGGGTACGCATCAGGGTTGCGGGGCATCGCCCTGGACTTCGGAGTCAACGTCTCCTAGCGCTTGTGGGGGCCGCCCGCGCCGGCCGGAGGGACTGCGCTCTACACTTCGTGGTCAACGTTAGGTAAAGCCGAGTACGGCGCGGGGGAGACCCGTACATACACGATTGGGTAGCCAGTGCTTCTGAAAACCTTCGGCTGGTCGTTTGCGGTCACCGCGCTCGGCTTGGTCGCGGCGGGCTTCTACGGGGGGTGGACCGCTCTCGGCATCGTGGCGATCCTTTCCATCCTGGAAATCTCGCTGTCCTTCGACAACGCGGTGGTCAACGCCGGAATCCTGAAGAAGATGTCTGCCTTCTGGCAGAAGATCTTCCTCACGGTCGGTGTGCTGATCGCCGTCTTCGGTATGCGACTGGTGTTCCCTGTCGTCATCGTGGCGGTGACCGCCAAGAAGAACCCGATCGAGGCGGTCAACCTCGCGCTGACCGACAAGGACCAGTACCAGCAGCTGGTGACCGACGCCCACCCGGCGATCGCGGCCTTCGGTGGCATGTTCCTGCTGATGATCTTCCTCGACTTCATCTTCGAGGACCGGGACATCCAGTGGCTGCGCTGGATCGAGCGGCCGCTGGCCAAGCTCGGCAAGGTCGACATGCTGTCGGTGTGCATCGCCCTGGTCGTCCTGCTGGTCACCGCGTTCACCTTCGCGACCCACGCCCACCAGCACGGCGGCGCGCACGTCGACAAGGCGCAGACGGTCCTCATCTCCGGCATCGCGGGCCTGATCACGTACATGGTCGTCGGCGGTCTCTCCGGCTACTTCGAGGACAAGCTCGAGGAAGAGGAGGAGCGCGAGCACGAGGCGGAGGAGGAGGCCCAGCGGTCCGGCAAGAAGAAGCCGGCCATCGTCCTCGCCGGCCAGGCCGCGTTCTTCATGTTCCTCTACCTGGAAGTGCTGGACGCGTCCTTCTCCTTCGACGGCGTGATCGGTGCCTTCGCCGTCACCAACGACATCGTCCTGATGGCCCTCGGCCTCGGCATCGGCGCGATGTACGTCCGGTCGCTCACGGTCTACCTGGTCCGCCAGGGCACCCTCGACGACTACGTCTACCTGGAGCACGGCGCGCACTACGCGATCGGCGCCCTCGCCGTGATCCTGCTCGTCACCATCCAGTACCAGATCCACGAGGTCATCACGGGCCTCGTCGGCGTGGTCCTGATCGCCTGGTCCTTCTGGTCGTCGGTACGCCGCAACAAGGCGCTGGCGGAAGCCGAGGGAAAAGGGGAAGCCTCGGACGAGAAGGCTGAGGTCTCGTCCGGGGTCTGAAACAGCCCCTCTTTTTCAGGCTCGGTTCGCCTCCGGGGCGGCAAAGCCGGTGTCGAAAGGGCGCGACCGTGCTCGACCCTCCTTCGGCGGGCACTCCGCGCGCTCGCGCCCTCGACACCGGCGCGCCCCTTCGGCCCGCTCGCCACAGGGCGCCGACTCTTCGGTGTGAACCGGGCCCGGGTGCGGAACGCTCTGAACGGGGCGGCCGTGAGGACGAATCCTCGCGGCCGCCCCGCCGCATATCTAGGCACGTGGGGGGCGGAATGGGATTCTGGGAAGACCTCTGGCGCGGACGCTCGGCGGACTTCGACTCGGGCAGCGCGTCGACCAACGCCATCGAGCTGACCAAGCGCCACCGTCAGGTCTCACTCACCAAACAGGGCGCCGCCACCGGCAACCTGCGCATCAACCTGTCCTGGCGGATGCGCACCTCCGACATAGGCGGGCCCGAGCGCGGCAGCCTGCTGCGCCACCCCTTCCAGGCGTTCAAGCCCGAAGTGGTCCAGGCGCACACCCAGAGCATGGTCAACGTCGACCTCGACCTCGGCTGCATGTACGAGCTCGCGGACGGCACCAAGGGCGTCGTCCAGCCGCTGGGCGGCTTCTTCGGCGAACTCAACGCGCCGCCGTTCGTGAAGCTCAGCGGCGACGACCGCTTCGGCTCGGGTTCCGGCGAGACGATCTTCGTCAATCTCGACCACCGCGACGACATCAAACGGCTGCTGGTCTTCGTCTACATCTACGACCAGACGCCGGCCTTCGACCGTACGCACGCCATCGTCACCCTCTATCCGAGCAACGGCCCGCGCATCGAGATCGGCCTCGACGAGCGCCACCCGCAGGCCCGCTCCTGCGCGGTCGTGATGATCGAGAACAACAAGGGCGAGCTGACCGTCCGCCGCGAGGTGAAGTTCGTGTACGGCTTCCAGGCCGAGCTCGACCGTCTCTACGGGTGGGGCCTGCAGTGGGGGCGGGGCTACAAGTCGAAGGCCGACCGCTGAGCCGCCGCCCGCTGCCGTGCGCGGCTCAGCGTCCGATGAACTGCGGCCCTTGAGGCGGCAGCCGGAATTCCGGGTCCGGCAGCGTGCCCACGGGCTGCGGATAGCCGTAGGCGGGCGGCTCGACGGCCGCCGTCTGGGGCTGCGGATAGCCGTAGGCCGGCTGGTTCGGGGGCCGGCCCGCGGGCTCCGGATAGCCGTACGGCCCCGGTGCGGGCTCCGGGGGATAGCCGTAGGCGGGCTGGGAGGCCTGCTGCGGCACCGGTGCGGGCTGCTCGGGAGGCAGCGGCACCGAGGTCTCGGGCGGGCCGGCGGGCGCGGACCAGGTGCCTTCCGGGGTGGCAGGGGGCGTCGCCCAGGTGCCGTCGGGCGGGGTCGGCTCGGTGGTCTCCGACTCGTCCACCGAGATGCCGAAGTCGGTCGCCAGGCCCTGCAGGCCGTTCGAATAGCCCTCGCCGAGCGCCCGGAACTTCCACCCCTCGCCGCGGCGGTAGAGCTCCCCGCAGATCAGCGCCGTCTCCGCGCCGGTCTCCGGCTTGATGTCGAAACAGGTCAGCGGTTCACCGTCCGCGACCGTCGCGTCGTACAGCAGGATGCGCAGATCGCGTACGCGGTCGAAGGTGACGCCGTCAGCCGAAGCGACCAGCAGAATCTGTCCGACAGCGGACTCGACACCCGCCAGATCCGTCTGGATCGTGTCGGTGAGGCCCTCGGCGACCCGCTTCTTGCCGAGCCGCCAGACCTTGGCCGACGGGTGCCGGGGCTGGTTGTAGAAGACGAAGTCCTCGTCGGATCGCACACGACCGTCGGGACCGAGGAGCAGCGCCGAGGCATCGACGTCCGGTACGCCCTGCCCCGGCGTCCAGCGCAGCACCGCCCGTACTGCTGTGGCGTCCAGCGGGACGTTCGACCCCTTCAGCATCGCGTGCGTCATGCGGTCATCCTGCCCTCTCGCGGCTGGTCACGACAATGCGGGGTACTCGGTGCCCGCACAGGAAGGGCGTGTGCCGGACACGGCTGAGTTACCAGAACTTCATGCCCGGTGGGAACTCTTGACATAGGAATCTACGTACTATTACCGGCCACATCACGTCAGGCCGCCTAGCCGCCACGGGGGAGTCTCATGCGTCATTTCGGGCACATAGCCCCTGAAGAGCGACAGCGTCTCTTCCACCAGGAGCCGGGCGTCTTCACGGCTCAGTCCCCGGCGCGCGTCCTCGCCGCGGCCCTCGGCGCCACCCTCTACAGCCCGGCGACCCGGCCGCAGCTGGCCGACGACATCGTCAAGCAGAGCGGACGCGGTGTGATCTCCATGGTCCTGTGCCTGGAGGACTCGATCGACGACGCGGAGGTCGCGGACGCCGAGGAGAACCTGGTCCGCCAGTTCACCGACCTCGCCGGCCGGCCGGGCGCGGAGCTCCCGCTGCTGTTCGTGCGGGTCCGCGCCCCCGAGCAGATCCCGGACCTCGTCGACCGGCTCGGCCCCGCCGCCCGGCTGCTGTCCGGATTCGTCCTGCCGAAGTTCACCGAGGAGCGAGGCGTCCCCTTCATGGAGGCGCTCACGTCCGCGGAGGCGGCGAGCGGACGGCGGCTTTTCGCCATGCCCGTCCTCGAATCGCCCGGCCTGCTCTACCTGGAGTCCCGCCGGGAGACCCTGGAGGGCATCTCCCGCACGGTCGACAAGTACCGCGAGAGAGTCCTCGCGCTGCGGCTCGGTGTCACCGACTTCTGCTCCGCGTACGGACTGCGCAGAGCGCCCGACATGACGGCGTACGACGTGCAGATCGTGGCCTCCGTGATCGCCGACGTGGTGAACGTGCTGGGCCGGTCCGACGGCACCGGATTCACCGTCACCGGGCCCGTGTGGGAGTACTTCCGGGTCCAGGAGCGCATGTTCAAGCCGCAGCTGCGCCGCAGCCCCTTCACCCCGGAGGCCGAGGACCTGCGTGCCGCACTGATCGAGCACGACATGGACGGGCTGCTGCGCGAGATCGCCCTCGACCGCGCCAACGGCCTGATGGGCAAGACCTGCATCCACCCCTCGCACGTACTGCCCGTGCACGCACTGTCCGTCGTCAGTCACGAAGAGTTCAGCGACGCCCAGGACATCCTCCGGCCCGAGCGGTGCGGCGGGGGTGTCCTGCGGTCCGCGTACACGAACAAGATGAACGAGGTGAAGCCGCACCGCGCCTGGGCCGAGCGCACCCTCCAGCGCGCCGAGGTCTTCGGCGTCGCCAACGAGGACATCGGCTTCGTGGAGCTGCTCGCCGCGGGCCTTCCGGCCTGAGGCGGGGACGGGCCGGCCCGTCCGGCCGACCTATCGAACAACCGGCCCCCGGGCCGGACGACCAGCAAGGAATCGATGAGCAACGTGGTGTGGACGGGGACCTGGGTCGCGCGGCGGCTCGGTGTCGAACTCGTCGGTGACGAGAAGCTGAGCGACCTGCTGGGGCTGGCGCTGCGGCGCAACCCCAAGCGGGCCCATCTGCTCGTCTCGAACGTGCTCGGCAAGCATGTGCCGCAGTCACCGACCGTGGTCCACGGGTACGGGTTCACGCTCGGCCGCCGGGTGCGCGACCTGCTCGGCACCGACGAAGCCCGCGCCGCGGTGGTCCTCGGCTACGCGGAGACGGCCACCGGCCTCGGCCACTCGGTGGCGGACGGCGTCGGCCTCGCGCCCTACCTCCACTCCACCCGCCGCCGGGTTCCCGGAGTCGCCCAGGCCGGCGGCTTCGAGGAGTCCCACTCCCACGCGACCTCGCATCTGCTGCTGCCCGAGAACCCGCGGCTGCTGTCGGGCGCCGGCCCGCTCGTCCTCGTCGACGACGAGTTCTCCACCGGCAACACGGTCCTCAACACGATCCGCGCCCTGCACGAGCGCTTCCCGCGCGAGCGGTACGTCGTCGTGGCCCTGGTCGACATGCGCTCCCCCGCCGACCTGGGGCGCCTGGCGGAGTTCGCCCGTGAGATCGGCGCGCGCGTCGACCTGGTCACGGCGGCGTCCGGCACGGTGAAGCTCCCGGACGGCGTCCTGGAGAAGGGGCAGGCGCTGGTCGCCGCGTACGAGCGGGGGCCGGTGGCCGGGCATGAGTCCGACTCGGCCGTGCCCCTCGTTCAGCCGCACGCCGGACCGGTCACCCGCGTCGAGCTCGGCTGGCCGGACGGCGTGCCCGACGGCGGCCGGCACGGCTTCACGCCCGAGCACCGCATACGGCTGGAGGGCGCGCTCCCCGCCATGGCGGCCCGGGTCACCGACGCGCTCCCGGAAGGGGCGCGGCGCGTCCTCGTACTCGGCTTCGAAGAGCTGATGTACGCGCCGCTGCGGCTCGCCCGCGAGCTGGAGCAGGCCGTGGACGCCGAGGTGCGGTTCTCCACCACCACCCGCTCGCCCGTCCTCGCCGTCGACGACCCCGGCTACGCGATACGCAGCCGCCTCGTCTTCCCCGCCCACGACCACCCGGACGACGGCCCCGGCGAGCGGTACGCGTACAACGTGGCGGGCGCCGGCTTCGACGCCGTCCTCGCCGTCGTCGACTCGGCTGCCGACACCCCCGAACTGCACGCCCCCGACGGCCTGTTGGCGCAACTCGCGGCCCACACGCCGACGGTTCTGCTCGCCGTCGTACCTTCGTACGCGCCCGCGAGTACGGCGCGGGCGGCGGGGGAGCCGGGCGCCTCGTCCGCGGTCGTACGACCGGACACCTCGCACGCGGCCCTGCGGCCGGACGACAGTACGCACGCGGCCCTGCGGCCGGACGACAGTACGCACGCGGCCCTGCGGCCGGACGTCACCGAAAGGCGCTTCATGCTCCCCGAGCCCCTCCGCGGCCCAGCCTTCTCCTCCTACGCGCCGGACGAGGTCGGGTGGCTGCTGCGGGACCTCTCGGACGTGCACCTGGAGGCGCCGACCGAGGAGCGCGAGGAGGCGATCCAGAGCGGCGGCGCCCACTACGCGGAGTCGCTGCCCGTGGAGTACCAGCCGACCGAGCAGTACCAGCAGCTCTTCCAGGCGGCCCTGGACACCTCCGCGGCCCGGATCGCCCAGGCCGTCGGCGCGGTCACCGAGCTGGTGCTCGCCGAGCGGTCACCGAGACCCGTCCTCGTCTCGCTCGCCCGCGCGGGCACGCCCGTCGGCGTCCTGATGCGCCGCTGGGCCCGGCACCGCCACGGCCTCGACCTCCCGCACTACGCGGTGTCCATCGTGCGCGGCCGGGGCATCGACGCCAACGCGCTGCGCTGGCTGGCCGCCCACCACGACCCCGCCGACGTCGTCTTCGTCGACGGCTGGACCGGCAAGGGTGCGATCACCCGCGAACTCACCCAGGCCGTCCAGGAGTTCGAGGCATCCGACGGCATCACCGGCTTCGACCCGGAGATCGCCGTCCTCGCCGACCCCGGCTCCTGCGTCCGCACCTACGGCACCCGCGAGGACTTCCTCATCCCCTCCGCCTGCCTCAACTCGACGGTCTCGGGGCTGATTTCACGCACGGTCCTCCGTGCCGACCTGGTCGGCGAACACGACTTCCACGGCGCGAAGTTCTACCGCGAACTCGCCGGCACCGATGTCTCCGTCGCCTTCCTGGACGCCGTCTCCGCCCACTTCCCCGAGGTCTCCGACGCAGTCGACGCACAGGCCAAGGAACTGCTCGCCGCCGACCGCGCCCCCACCTGGGAGGGCTGGGCCGCCGTCGAGCGGATCAGCGAGGAGTACGGCATCCACGACGTGAACCTCGTCAAGCCCGGGGTCGGCGAGACCACCCGCGTCCTGCTGCGCCGGGTCCCCTGGAAGATTCTCGCCCGCGCCGGGGCCGGCGCCGACCTCGACCATGTGCGGCTCCTCGCCGAACAGCGCGGCGTCCCCGTCGAGGAGGTCGGCGAACTCCCGTACACCTGCGTGGGGTTGATCCACCCCAAGTTCACCCGCGGGGCGACCGGCGCCGACGGCAAGGCGGTGACGGTCTGATGTCCGCGCCCAAGGTGCTCGTCGCCAGCGACCTCGACCGCACGCTCATCTACTCCGCCGCCGCCCTCGCGCTCACCATGCCCGACGCACGCGCTCCCCGGCTGCTCTGCGTCGAGGTGCACGAGAGCAAGCCCCTGTCGTACCTGACCGAAACGGCCGCCGGGCTCCTCACCGAACTCGGCGACACCGCACTCTTCGTGCCGACGACGACCCGCACGCGCAAGCAGTACCAGCGCATCAACCTGCCGGGTCCCCCGCCGAAGTACGCGATCTGCGCCAACGGCGGCCACCTGCTCGTCGACGGTGTCTCCGACCCCGACTGGTATGCCCAGGTGACGGCGCGGCTGGCGAGCGAGTGCGCCTCCCTCACCGAGGTGCGCGAGCATCTGGCCGCCACCGCCGACCCGGTCTGGGTCCGCAAACACCGGGTCGCCGAGGACCTGTTCGCGTATCTCGTCGTCGAGCGCGAGCTGCTCCCCGAGGAGTGGGTGAAGGAACTCGCCGTCTGGGCCGAGAACCGCGGCTGGACCGTCTCCCTCCAGGGACGCAAGATTTACGCCGTACCCAAGCCGCTCACCAAGAGCGCGGCCGTGCGTGAACTGGCCCGCCGTACCGGCGCGGTCCGCACGCTCGCCGCCGGTGACTCGCTCCTCGACGCGGATCTGCTGCTCGCGGCCGACCGCGGCTGGCGCCCCGGCCACGGCGAACTCGCCGAGGCCGACTGGACGGCACCCGCGATCACCGCACTGCCCGAGCGAGGGGTACTCGCCGGGGAGCGGATCCTGCGCGAATTCCTGCGGGAGGTCAGGGAGGTCAGGGAGGCGTAGGGGGCGCGTGGGGCTTTCTCAGCGGATGGCCCCCGAGCTTTCTCACCGGACGGCCCCCGGTTGATCAGCCGCAGCAGCCCCCGCCGCAGCAGCCGCCCCCGCCTCCGCCGCCCCCGCGGGGCGCCGGCGCCGGAGCCGAGGCCGAGCCGCCGACGGCCACGGTCGACAGGAGCTTCACCGTGTCGTCGTGGCCGGCGGGGCAGTCCGCGGGAGCCGAGGACGCCGCCATCGGACGGCTCAGTTCAAAGGTGTCGCCGCAGGTCCGGCAGCGGTACTCGTAGCGAGGCATACGCACAGGTTAACGGGCGCCCTCGTCGGCGGCGAGGGTCAGCCGGAGCCTCGGCCGCGCCCCGGCCCGGAGTCGTCGTGCGTGCTCCCGGGCAGCTGCCCGGCGAACCCCGCCCGCTGGGCCCCGTGGATCCGGCCGTGCGTCCGCTCCTCGGCCTCGGCCTGCTCCGGATGGCGGGAGCGCCAGTACGGGTTGTCGTGCGGCAGGGCCGAGCCGACTCTCCCGTACATGCCGAAGAACATCAGCATCACGCCGACCACAAAGCTGAACAGCACGTTCTGGATCCGGAAGGCGAGGAAGTTCGCGTCGGTGTCGAGCAGCGCCAGGTTCACGAAGCCGCTGAGGATGAAGACGACGCCGGCGATCATGTTGAGTGTCGAGGCGAAGTTCCCGCCGATGACCATGCCGGCGAAGAGCAGCAGACCGACGCAGATCGACAGAACGCTGAGCGTGCCGTTGGTGTTCAGCCCCGCGACGGTGTCCCCACGGGTGTCGAAGAAGCCGACCTTGTCGATCAGGCCCAGGATGCCGAAAGCGAGCAGCACGAGGCCCATGAGACCCGCGCCGACCCGGTAGAACTTGCTGAGCCGGTGGTCGACCGGCAGATGCTCGTCCAGTCGGATACGCCGTCTCGACTCCGGATGAAGTACGTGAGTGGCCATGTCCGCCTCCCTCTGCCACTGGCGGAGGTCGTACGTACGGTACGAAGGCTTCCCGTACGCGGTCTTCCCGTACGAACTCTTGCCGTACGAACTCTTCCCGTACGGAGACTTCCCGTACGTCGTCTTCAGGATCCGCCCGCCGGGCCCGGACCGGCAACATCAAGGCGCGCGGAACCCGGTGGAACCGGGCGACGGCCCTGCTCCCGCACGCTTTCGCACGTTCCCGCACGCTTTCGCACGTTCCCGCACGCTTTCGCACGTTCCCGCACGTTCCCGCACGGAGGGGAGCCGGTGGCCGGGGCTTCCGGCTCTGGCGCCCCTAGGCGCCCCGGGATCGGTGTTCTGGGGCTGAGGCGCCCGGGGGACCCCGTTCCTGGGCTCCGGTGCCCCGGAACCCCGCGCTCCCGGGCTCAGGCCCCGGAACCCCGCTCCTCCCGGATCTGTGTGACCACGCGTGTGACCGTCCGGCGGACGGCCTCCGTCTCCGTCAGGAAGTGCCAGTAGTCGGGATGGCGGCCCTCCAGCGTGGCGACGGCGCGGTCGAGGCGCGCCACCGAGTCGTCCAGCGGCCCGGCGTGCCGCGGGTCGGGGGTGCTGCGGCCGCTCATGGCGAGGCGCTGGGCGTCGCGGATCGCGAAGCGGGTGCGGTCGATCTCCTGCTGCGGGTCCTTCGCGACCGCGTTCAGCCGCTGCAGCCGGTCGCCCGCGGCCGAGACGGCCTCGTCGGTGTGGTTCAGCAGCGCCCGGACCGTGGACAGCAGGGAGGTCGCGTCCGGCCAGCGCTGCTCGTCGCGCGCGGCCCGCGCCTCCTTCAGCTTCAGCTCGGCCTGCCGTACGTTCTCCTCGGCCTGGTCCGGTACGTGCTGGAGGTCCTGCCAGCAGGCGGCGGCGAACCGGCGGCGCAGCTCGCTCAGCACCGGCTCGACCTGCCCGGAGCGGGTGGTCAGGGCCTGCGCGCGGGTGCGCAGCGAGACCAGCCGATGGTCGATCTCGGCGGCCCGCTCGGGCAGCCGCTCGGCCTCCGCCCGTACGGCCTCGGCCTCGCGGGCGACCCGCTCGGCGCGCTCCAGCGTCTCCGGTACGCCGTGCTGGCCGGCGCCCTGGTTGAGCTTGGTCAGCTCGGGACCGAGGGTGGCGAGCCGGGCGGCGAGGTCGTCGGCCTTCAGCCCCGAGCCGCGTACGGCATCGAGGGCGTTCGAGGCGGCGAGCAGGGCCTGGCGGGCGCGCTCGACAGCCGGTGCGAGCCGGGCCAGCTGGGTCTCGGCCTTGCCGAGCAGCGGCCCGAGCCCCTGGGTGAACCGGTCCAGCTCCTGCTTGACCCGGCCCAGCTGGTCCTTGGCGGCGGTCAGCTCGGTGCGGGCCTGCGCGGCGGCCGACGCCTCCAGGCCGTCCCGGTCGAGGTCGTGGGCGTCGACCGCTTCGATGTACTGGTGACTGGCCTCGTCGATGCGCCGGCCCAGCGCGTCGAAGTCGGCGACCGCGCGGCGGGCCGCGGGGGAGTCGTCGACCGCGGTGATCGTCTCTATCGAGATCCGCAGATCGCGCTGGGCGGTGTCCAGCTCGTAGAAGGCGGCCGCGGCGGCGTCCTTCGCTGCCTGTGCCTCGGCCCGCTGGCTCTCGGAGCGCCCGCCGAACCAGCGCCGGGTACCGCCGCCGGCGAAGGCGGCGGGCAGCGCGAGCGCGGCGAGCAGCGGAAGGGCCATCAGGGCCAGCGCGTCACGAGCCGCACGCGAAGGGCCGGCGGCGCGGCCGGCCCGGGGCCTCTGAGGGCGACGTACTCGCTGCGCGCATGGCACAAACGGCGTGTACGGCTGCGAAGGTGTCGCCGTCACATCCCTCTCCCGTGCTGTGGTCCGCCCTGCCCGGTGTCATTCTCCCACCCGATAGGGACGAACACACGGGCCGGTCAGTTCGCGGTTCGCACGGTGACCTTCCCGTCGTCGGTCCGGGCGGAAACCACATGGGAGCTGGAGTCGTTCCGGGGCACCGACACCCGGACGGCGCCGTCGCCGGTCTCGGTGGTCACCCGGTAGGTGTCGTGGGGGAGCCCGATGGTGATGGAGCCGTCCTTGCTGCGCGACTCCACCAGGTCCGGTACGACGCCGAGTTCGAGCCGTACGGAGCCGTCCTGCGTGTTGGCCTTCACGCGGCGCGAGCCGACGCCGAGCGCGGTGACCGAACCGTCGTCGGTGACCAGGTCCAGCGGGCCCGAGGACTCCGTCACGCGGACGGCGCCGTCCGACGTACGAATGGCGAGCGCCTCCTTGAAACCTTGCGCCGTCACGCGTCCGTCGCTGTCCTTCACGGTGACGGCGACCCCGCGCGGCACCTCGATCCGGTGCCTGGCCGCGCAGTCGGAAACCACGCCCGAGCACTTCATCCGCAGGACGAGCCGGTCGTCCTTCATGGACCAGGTCGCCCGCGGGTCCCCGCCGACGACGACGTGCCCCTTGAACCACCGGGTGACCTCCACCTTGTCGGCCGCCGCGGAGTCCGCGACCACCAGGTCGAGCGCCGAGTCGTCCGAGTCGATGGTGAGCGTGCGGCCCTGGAGCGCGAAGGAACGGTGATCCGGATCCTTGTCGTCCCCGGCGTCGGCCCCACAGGCGGTGGCCGTCGCGACGAGCGCCACGACCACGGCGGAGGCGGCCACGATCCGGGTGCGGCGGCTGCGGGGGCGCAGGGTGCGGGCGCGTAGGGTGCGCCGGGTGGAACGGGCCTGTGTAGTACGGGCGGTGCGAGTCATGCGAATCTCCCCCTGGTAAGCCCCTGGTAGGCCCCTGATAAGAACGGCGACGTGCGCTTGGCCCGTCGGGCCGCGTGCCGCCGACGCCCGCGGACGTCCGCGGACGTCCGCCGATGCCCTTCGACGTCCTTCGACCGTACGGAGCGGCGGCCGCGCGCGGGATCCGGTCCGCTCCCCGATCAGGGGTGGGGATAACCCCCCGCCCGGGCCCCGGATACGGGTTTGCGGGACAGGGCCTCGGGCAATGTAGGCTGTCGACTCGTCCTGGGCGCGTAGCTCAGTGGTAGAGCGCCGCCCTTACAAGGCGGATGTCGGCGGTTCGAAACCGTCCGCGCCCACCAGTCCCAGGACACGACTAAGGCCCAGGTCAGCCGGTGTGAAGCCGGATGCCTGGGCCTTGATCTTTTTCGGCGACTTTTCGCCGCCGTGCCACTCACGTGCCAGATGGTCCGTGCGGAGGCCGCTTCACCTTCTTGATCTGACCGTCCACGTAGTCCGCGATCTCGTGGTCGCGGCCGTTGACGAGGTGCTGATAGATCAGCGCGGCCCGCACCGACGAGTGGCCCATGCGGTGCATCAGCTCACGGGTGGTGGCGCCGCCGGTCGCGGCGAGCGTGTTCCCGGTGTGCCGGAGATCGTGGAAGTGGACGTCACCGAGGCCGGCCGCGGCAAGGGCGCGGAGCCAGATCCGCCGGAAGTTGTTCCGTCGGAGAACACCGCCACGGGCCCCGATGAAGACGAGCCCAGTCCGGCCGGCCTCTGCGTGCTCGGCCAGGTGCTGCGCCAGCTCGGGCACGATCGAGGCCGGGAACGCCACGGTGCGGACACCCGCCGCGCTCTTGGGCGCCTTGACCGTGAGGCCTTCGGTTCGGGTCTCGGCGTACGAACGGCGGACGGAGACGGTTCGGGCCTCCAGGTCGATGTCCCGGCGCTGGAGCGCGGCCAGCTCGCCGAAGCGGAGTGCGGCGAACGCGGCCAGGAGCACCAGGGCGCGGCAGTGAGGGGGGACCGCGTCGGCGAGCCGGTACACCTCGGGCACGGAGAGGAACGGCCGCTCGGTGTGGGTGACCGTGCCCGCGCCCTTGACCCGGCAAGGATTGCGTTCGATCAGCCCGTCATCCACGGCGGTGTTCATGATGGCCCTGAGGACTTGGTACGCCTTAGAGACGGTGGCCGACCCGACCCCCGCGTCGAGGAGATCGGTACGCCAGCGCCTCACCTGCGGAGTGGTGATCTCCCGCAGGGGGACCGCACGGAACGTCGGCAGGATGTGCCGGTTGAGCACGCCGGCGTTGCGCTCTCGTGTGGTGGCCGCGTAGTCACGATCCTTGAACCACGACTGCGCGAAGTCACCGAACGCAATCTTCACGTCCGGGTTCGTCCAGTCACCGTCGAGGATTTTGGCCTCTTGTTTGACGAGCCAGCGGTCCGCATCTGTCTGCGTCGCGAACGTCGCGTCAGCCGTCCGCATCAGACCGTCCGGACCCCGGTAGCGAGCCTGGAAGCGGCCAGAGGGCAGCTTGCGCACGGAGCCGAAGCGGCGACGGCGCCTCTTGGAGTTAGGCATCAGGCCACCGCCTTCAGGCGCGAGGCACGGACCGTGATCGGCTCCACGGTGTGCTCCGTGATGTAGGCATCCACGGCACTCTCCGGGATGCGGACGTGGCGACCGACCTTCACGAAGGTGATGCGTCGCTCGGCTATCAGTCGCCGGGGGAAGCGCGCGGAGGTGCCAAGGACTTCGGCCACCTGGTCGACGCTGAGGTATCGGTCTTTCATGCGGCGGCTCCTTCCGGTACGAGCTGGTCGCGTAGGGCTTCGCGGGCGGTTTCGCGGTTGTGTTGGAGGTCGCGGGCGATGGTGGCGGCGAGGGCGGATTCGCCGGGGGTGTGGCCGTGGCCGGCGTACTGCCAGTCGGCCAGGACGAGGACGGTGTCCGGCTCGCGGTCGTCCAGGCCGAGGGCTTCGCGTTCCTGTGCGGCGCGGAAGTCGGCGCGGGCCTGGCGGAGTTCGCCGAGGGTGGTGGAGTAGCGGCGGGACTTGGAGGAGAAGTGGCCGCGGAAGCCGAGCATGTGCGCCCAGGCCCACAGCCGTCGTTCGGGGTAGAGCGGATCGAGGTGCTTGCACGCTTCGATGAGGCGGCGGGTGTGGTCGGGGATCTGGTGGCGGTCGAGTTCGGAGAGTTCGCCGATGCGCCGGTCGAGGCTGCCGGTGTTCTCTGCCCCCTTGGTCGCGTACTTGGCGACGTAGGAGGCAACTGCCTGCTCGGTGATGTCGGAGCCGTCGCCGAACGCCTTCACGGGGCGCACGTCGAGCTGCGTTCCCCACCGGAAGGTGCGGGCGGGCTCGCCCTGGACGGCCGGGACGGAGACCGAGGTGTAGGAGTGCGCCGCGGCGGCGTGGATCGCGTCGGTGAGAAGGCCGGCGCTCGCCCAAGACGGTGGCGGGGTGTCGGGTCCGTCCGGTCCGTCGAGGCGGATGACGGCGTGGAAATGGAGGGCGCCGCGCTTTTGGAACTCGGCGACCTTGCCGTAGGAGAGCCGGGCCGACTCCTTCAACTCCCGCTGTGACAGGCCCGCGCGGGCAGCGAGTTCGCGGCGTAGCCGGTTGGTGAAGCGCTGCCAGAGTTCGCCCGCGTGGTTGTTGAAGAGGACCGCCCCCGAGTAGTCGTAGGTGGCTGGGTCGAGTGCCGTTCCGAGGGTGGGGTCGTCGGCGGGGTGGCGGGTGCCGCAGCGGCAGATGCCTCGGTCGGGGCGGTTGTGGACGGGGCCGAAGGACGGGGCGGTGAGCGTGGCGAAGACCCTGGGGTGATCGCGGACGGTGGAGGGGATGTCGCGGCGGTCGTCGCCCGCCAGGCCCGCGCGGATCAGGTGATAGGTGTCGCCCGCGTACGTCCAGGCGCAGGAGGGGCAGCGGGAGGCGCGGCGGTTGCCGCACGCGACCCGCAGCCGTCCGCCGGGCTCGGATTCGGTCGAGTAGTGGTGGAGGGTCTCGCCGGTTGTCTTGTCTTTGCTGAGGGTCCAGCCGGTGAGGTGGATGGGGTCGGCGCAGCCGCCGGTACGGCGGATCTGCTCGTGCCAGCGGTCGAAGTCGTCGGCCGAAGCCACCCTCAGCAGATCGCCGAGGGTGACCGGGTCGAGCTGGGTTGCGAGGTTCAACGGCGCCATCCCCGCTTCTGAGGGGTGCTGGCGTTGCGGCTGGATGCCTCGTTGGAGGAGCGGCCGGCGGGGGTGCCCTTCGCGGCGCGGTCCTTGTCGTGCAGGTGGTGCGCCTTGGCGATCTTCTTCAGGCGGTCGTAGTCGCCGTCGATCGGGTCCGGCGGAATGCGGTCGACTCCTCGGCTCCAGTTGCGGGGCATCAGACGCTCACCGCCTGGCGCACGGCGGGGCGGGTGGTGGTGCCGGTGCCGTGGCAGGCCGGGCAGCGGGCGGTGACCGTGCGCAGGTGTCCACGGCGGTCGCGGCCGCCGAGGGTGATGGCGGCGGAGGCGAAGCCGTCGCAGTTGGGGCAGATCCGGGACCGGGCTCGGGTGCGGTGCGTCATGCTGGGAGTTCCTTTCGATTGCGGTTGGAAGGGGCCGGACTGTCCGGGCGGCGGCGATGCTTGGCGGCTTGTGCGCCGCCCGGAGGCCGGTCAGGTGGAGGCGGGGCGTTGCCCGCGGCGGGTGGCGCGTCCCTTGGCCGCGTACATGGCGGCGTCGGCAGCGGCCAGGGCGTCGGGGAGAGTTCGGGTGGGCAGGTCGGCAAGGCGGCACGAGCCCAACGAGGCGGCGAGCGGCAGCATCTGTCCGGCATGGAGGAAGGGCCGGTGCAGATCGCGGCTCAAGTCCCCCAGCTGGGGCCCGGCGAGGGGATCGACGACGGCGACGAACTCGTCACCTCCGAGCCGTCCCGCGATGCCGTGCCGACCGCACCAGTGGGTGAGGCGGGCGCCAGTCGCGGCGAGGGCGGAGTCCCCGGCGGCGTGGCCGTAGGAGTCGTTGAGGGTCTTGAAGCCGTCCAGGTCGACCAGGACGACGATCGCGTCCGAGTGTCGGCGGATGAAGCGGATGGTGCGGGCGGTCCATCCGGCTCGGGTGTGCAGGCCGGTGAGCGGGTCGCGGCGGGCGGCGGCGAGGCGGTGGGCGAGGAGCCCGGAGTGGGTGGCCCAGCCGACTAACGGCAGGACGGCGGCGAGCGATTGGGTGTCCACGGTTCTCCTTCTGTGGCGGTTGGAAGGGGTGCGTGAGCCGTCCGGACGGCGGCGATGCTTGGCGGCTTGTGGCGCCGTCCGGAGGCCGGTCAGCGGCGCCTGTTCTCGGAGGTGATCAGCGAGCGGATGACCAGCGCGCAGATGGCGACGGACGCACCCGTGATGGCGATGGCGAGGAGCATGGAGACCAGGACGGTGCCGACGACCAGGACCACGGCCGTCCCTCCACCGACGAGGGCGATCACGGCGCCGGGGGTGAGCTGGACAGTCGGCCGTGCCGCTGTCGGCGTCAGCGTGGAGGCGGGGGCGGCCTGGATGATGGTGGTCGGCTCGACGGCGGCGGGCGGGGCGAGCTGGCCGGTGGGCTGGGGCATGGTCGGGACCTTGGGGCGGAGCATGGTGGATCTCCCTTCGAGGGCGGCTACTTGACGGCGGTGTCGATGACGGGGGCCAGCAGGCTGTCGGCGAGGAGGTAGCCGCCGAGGAGGAGGACGGCGACGAGCCACCAGGGCGGGCGGATGAGCTTGACGCCGAGCGAGCCGACGACGATCAGGGCGAGCCAGAGCGGAACCTGCACGGGTGTCTCCTCAGCGGGCGGGGCAGCGGTGGGTGCGGGCGGCGAGCTGGGCGGCGGTCTGGCTGGAGTAGTCGGCGGACCAGCCGCAGTGGTCGTTGGTGCACACGGCGGCGTGCTTGGTGTGGCCGTGGCGGTCGCGGTGGGTACCGATCTGCACGGGGCCGATCCGCATCAGGGAGTGGAAGTTGTCACGGGCAGGCATGGCGGTTCTCCCTTCGTTTCAGGCGAGTTGGGCGGCGATGGCGTCGGCGAGCTGGGGCGGGACGCCGAGCCGGGCACGCAGGGTCTCGGTGTCGATCGGGGACCCGGTACGGGTGTGGTGGTCGGCGGCGAGCTTGCGAGCGTGGTCGACCAGCGCGGCCGGGACTGTCGGAGGCGGTGACGCCGGGGCAGCGGGGGCGAGCGCCGGGGTGTCCTCGACCGCGGGGAGCGGAGCTGGTTCGGGCTCTGGGTGGGGGGCGGATTCCTGCTCCACCTCCGGCGCCGGAACCGGTGCTGCAGGTGCCGGCCGAAGGGGCTCGGGATCCTCGGACGGGTGGGAGTGGGCGAGGAGGGTGCCGCCGAGGAAGGCGAGCGCGGGCCATCCGGCGATGCCGAAGCGCAGCCAGGCCGGGGGATGAGCGAGGTCGAGGAACCCGGCGGTGGCGACGTTCGCGCCGAGCGAGGCCACCAGGGCGATGAGGAACCAGCACCAGGCCAGCCGCGACGGACCGTCCGAGCGGAGCCGACGCCAGGCAGCGACGAGGAGCAGGTCGACGCTGATCGGGTAGGCCCAGGCCTTCCAGCCGTCCTGCCCGGCGGCATCGGCCAGGTCGTGGAGATGGGCGAAGGACAGGGCACCGGCGATGACGGCCTGGACGAGGACGGCGTCGACGCGGAACGCAGGGCGAGCCATCACGCCCTACCGGGGAAGTCGGGGCCGCCAGCGGGGTCGTAGCCCGGCGGGAACATGCCGGGCGGCGGCTCGGGCAGCGATGCGGCCAGGCACGGGCCGATGGTGTCGATGAACGCGTCGTCGGCACCGGGCATGTCCGCGTAGAGGGCCAGTGCTCCGAGCATCAGCACGGTGCGGTGGAAGTCCTCGATGTGTTCGCACATGGGGATCGGTCTCCCTTCAGGCATGGAGGGGGTAGGGACCTGGCGCGAGACGGTCACGCCGGCCGAGGAGCGGGAGGTGTCAGGCGGTCGCGGGAGCGGTCTTGGCGAGCGGCTCGGAGGCCGGGGCCAGGGACCCGACGACGGGCCGGAAGGGCGCGAGCGCGGGGACGTCCGGGGTGCGGTCGGCGTACCGGTTGCAGATGTTCACGGCCTGGCGCAGTGAGGTGTGCGGGGCGCGGATACGGGCCCAGCCGCCGGAGGAGTCGCCGGTCACGGCGATGCCGGGGGTCTCGGTGGGGATCTGGATGGCGGCGAGGACGGCGTCGGGGGCGATGTCGCCGAAGGCCATGTTGGCGGAGGATTCGTCGTTGACGCGGTGGGCGGTGCGGCCGGTGAGCTGGGCCCGCAGCATCGTGATGCCCTTGCCGAGTTCGGAGCCGAAGCGCTGCCCGCAGATCTCCAGATAGATGCCGGCGGCCCGGCCGAGCTGGGCGAGCCGGACCAGGGCGGTGATGATCCGGTCCCGCCGCTTCTCCTCGTCCTTGGAGGCGAACAGGGCCAGTTCGGCGACCTCGTCCACCAAGACCACGATCGGGACCGGGCGCAGGTGGTCGGGGAGGTCCCAGATGTCGGAGGCGATCTCCGCGTCCGGGACGTTCACCGTGATCCGCTGCTCAGCCCGGATCAGTTGGTAGACGTCTCCCATGTGCGTGACGAGGGCTTCTAGCAGGTCGAGGGCAGCGTCCGGGTTGTCAGCGAGCGCGGAGAACCGGCGGGCCAGCGGGAAGAGTTCGACCCCCTGCTTGCAGTCGATGCCGACCAGCGCGACGTCCAGCGGTGCGAGTCCGACGACCAGGTTGCGCTGGAATACGGATTTCCCGGACTCCGTGGCCCCGAGGATCAGACCGTGCGGGACGGCCCGGTAGTCCCGGTAGTGCACCGCACCGTCCTCGCGCAGGGCGACCGGAACGCGCATCGGAGCGGGATCGGTCTTGGCGGGCATGTGGACTCGCTTGAGGACGTCGTAGCCCGTCATCCGCACCTCGACCACACCCGAGCGCAGCTCACGTGAGGTCACGCCGTACATGGCGAAAGAGTGGCGCAACCGGTCTGTGGCGGCGGAGACGTCGAAGGCGTCCTGTCCGGGGCGGAGTTTGAGGCGAAGGACCAGGCCGGTCCGGGTCGGCCGCAGGCGCAGGATGCGCGGGGCCCGGGACTCCGGAACGGGCCGGTTGGCGATGCGGGCGAGGGCCAGGCGCCAGCGCGAGGGCGGGACGGTCAGCCTGCACGCGTCCATCACCGAGGTGTAGTTGACCAGCACCCGCCCGATGGCGAAGGCGGCACCGAAGGCCAGCCAGTACCAGGCGGGGCGCCGCCACCGCAGGATCACTGCGGCAGCGACGACGAGCACCAGCGCGACGGCTAAGACCTTCATGATCAGGCCGCCTTGGACGCCGAGCCAGCGGCGGCGAGCGAGGTGACGGCGACCGCGCGGAAGGCGATCCCGTGCCGCTTCTGGCCGTTGAACTCGTTCTCCCACGCCGAGGCGACCAGGCCCGTGAGCGCGACGGAAGTGCCCATGGCCAGGTCCTCGGAGACGCCCGGCGCCGGAACGGTGAGCTTGAGGATCTCCACCTCGTCCGGTGTGGAGAACATGACCTCCACCGTCATCAGGGTGACGCCGTCCTTGTCGAGGGCGATCTCACCGGTTCGGCGGTCCTTGACCTTCGGCTGCGGAGCCTTGGCGACCATCACGGTCGCGTTCGTGGTGTCGACGGGAATCTGACGCACAGCGATTCACTCCTCTATAGAGGCTGGACTCCGTCACTCATGTACATGAGTGACATGAAGAAGAGTGCATGGCTCCTGTACATGAGTCAACCCGCCGCGAGAAAGAACTCGCGACGGGCTGAGGGGAGTTGAGGATGCGTCAGTCGACGGCCGGGATCCGATACTCGAAAACGAACTGGTCAGCGGCCATGAGCGTGTCGCAGACCTCTACCACGCGGCCCTCGGTCGTACGGGCCTCACGGATCAGGTGGATGACCGGGGCGCCAGGGCTGAGGGCCAGCTCGGAGGACTCCGCCTTGGAGGCCGGCCGCCCTTGCAGGGTCTCGACGAACTCCTCGAACTCGTGCCCGTGGTCTTCGAGTCGGGCGTAAATGCCGCCACCGCCGGGGTTCTCGGCGAACAGCTCGGGGATGTCCTTCACGACATCCCACGGCAGGTACGACGTAGCCGTCTCGACCGGCGTGCCGTTGCGGAAGTAGAGCCGTCGCCGGGCGAGCACCTGAGTGCCGGCGGGAACGCCCAACCGCTCCGCGGCATCCTCCGGGGCCTCCATCGGGCCGATGTAGAGGACGCTTACCTTGGCCGTGGCGCCGGACTGCACGGACTCGGCGAGATAGGCGGCCTTGCCACCCTGCCGAAGGGAGCGCCGGAAGCGGTCGGAGGACCGATGGCGCACAGGCGGCCGATCCTTCACGATCGAGCCCTTGCCATGCCGGGTCTCGACCAGCCCGCTCGCACGCACCTCGACCATGGCCTTACGGATCGTGCCGCCTGATACGCCGTAGCGGTCGACCAGCTCGGACTCACTGGGCACCATGTCGCCGGGCGCCAGGACGCCGGCCCGGATCTGCTGCACGATCTCGTCGGCGATCTGTACGTAGCGAGGTACGGACCGCTCACCTCCTACTGCTGTTCCCATAGTCCTTCTCTTCCTCCTATGCTCCTGCACATGAGTAACAGTGCCCAGGAAGGCGAGTCAACGCCGCTCCACTCCGTGTCCGTAGCCGGAGTGGTCATCGGCGAAGACGGCCGACTCCTGGCGATCCGCCGCGCGGACAACGGCACTTGGGAACTTCCCGGCGGCGTACTCGAACTCGACGAGACCCCCGAGGCCGGCGTCGCCCGCGAGGTATTCGAGGAGACGGGCATCCACGTTGAGGTAGACCAGCTCACCGGGGTCTACAAGAACACCACCAGGGGCATCGTCGCCCTGGTCTTCCGCTGCAAGCCCTCCGGCGGCACGGAACGCACGTCCAGCGAATCAACCGCGGTCGACTGGCTCACACCCGAAGAGGTCAGCGAGCGCATGGCCGAGGTCTTCGCGATCCGGCTCCTGGACGCCTTGGACGGCAACGGGCCTCACGTGCGGAGCCATGACGGGAAGAGCCTGATCGCAGCGCGGTAGAACTTTCCCTACTTCATCAAGGCCCGCGCACAGCGCGGGCGCGCGCCGCCTCTGCGGCGCGGCCTGCCTCCTGTCTGCGCCCCGGCTGACCGCGCCCGGCGGCGCGCTGCGTGCATGCGGGCAGAGGTAGAAAAAAACCCTCTCTGGCTGGGGCGGTCGGCTCCACGGCTTTAGGCAGCCACTTTGGGGCGAGCCTCGAAGATCATGGCCCCAACGTCGTGCTTTAACGGGCAGGTCCACAGACTGCCCGACTCGCGATGAGCTTACGGGGCCATGATCACTCGCCCCAAAGCAGCTCCCGCCCAAAGCCGCTCCGCCGACCTCCGTCATGGGCTGTCACGTATGACAGAGCTGCCGTTTCCCTTAATTCTCCGCAGAGCGATGTCGTAGGCCCAGGCGTAGGTGGAGGCCTTTTTGTCGATAGAGAAGTGTCGTCCCGTTGCAGTGTCCAAGACGCGGTGGAACTCATCCATAAGCTCCAGCCAATCGGCCTTCTTTAGATCGTTATCCGTCCAGCCGTAGAGTGACTTCAGTTCGCCCTTCGCAGCGGAGAAAAAAGGCAGAGACTCACGAGGCTCCTTCCCTATCTGGACATTATGCTTTCGGAGGAAGTCTTTCACTTCGTCGGAGGCGTCTACCCACTTGTCTGGACTGTCTCTGAGTTCGGCGTAGTCAATCCAGGCCCAGAAGCTCTCTGCATCTGCCACATCTGGGGCCTCGGCGTGATGCTCGGGGCATAGTAGTGCGAAGTTCCTGACATCCATGGAGCCTCCCAATGCGCTGGGTACTACGTGCGCCCGCTCCACAGGATTGCGCCAGCACACCAAGCAGGCGGCTTCCTCTAGGCCTAGATAGTCGGCAATCGCCCGAACCGTCGGCGCCGTCTTCCGAGTGACTGGTTTCTTCTCGCGAGGCTGGATGCCTAGGGATCCAGCGTCGTACCCGTACTTGCTGCCATCATCCGGATGGCTGATCTGCAAGACCTCCGGGATGTCATTGCGTTGCTTACCCGGATTCCGGACATGGTAGAGCGGAGTGTGAATCTCCGTTAGATAATCCCCGAGGAATCCGAGTGCAAAGTCCTTGATCAGTTCAAACGCGTCATGATCAAACCCGCCAGCCTCATTCCTGTGTCCCTGGATGTCGATGTAGAGAGAACGCGGGGCGCCGGGTGAACTCTTTTCTGCTTGCTTAATGCACTCGAAAATCCGAATGGCGCAGCGTTCGAAGTTTTCGTATACCTTCATGTCATGATAGATCGCTACGCCTTTTCGCTGCTTCTTTTTCCGTGTTTGCTGCCGCGTCTTCTTCGCCACAGCCCCCCCTGGGTTACGTCTTGATATGACACTGCCGAGCATGGCAGAAGGCACTGACATCGAGCAGACGATGTAGCCGAACCTGGCCCCGATGTGCTAAGGCGCCGCGGTCCCCGCTGGCATCCAACGCTGACGTCGACGACCCCGAATAGCAGCACCAACCGACAGCCATGTACGACCCCCGTAGTCGTGGTGGACGGAGACGGCACCAGGACGACAGCGAACTTACAAGGCGGCTGTCTCCCCAACGTACGAGCGCCCTCCCGGGCCGTCCTCGGGCCGTGGAAGGGCGCTCAATGGTGACCAACGTCGACAACTGCCGACAGCTCAGCAGCAGGTCACGGCGTTGATCGATAAGGCAGCCGCAGGTCACGGCCGCCCGTGATCAGTTGTGGCTGTTCTGGCAGCGGGTGCATTAGGTCGCGCGCTGGCCAGATCGCACCCTTGTGCGCCCTTCGTCTACGTGTCACACAGTTCAGAGGCGAGGCCTGGGGGAGGGGTGCGCTGCATGTCGGTGTTGGGTGGCTATCCGGTAGGACCGTCGGCCTGGGCCGTAGAGCGGTTTGGGCGGCATGCCGGCGGCCTTGCCGCTGCGGTTCCGAGGCAACTGGCCGAGGCGCACGGGAAGGCTCATGCCGCGCACCTTGCTGCGGGGCTGAAGAAGCGGAGTCCGTACGGCGTCGCCCTTGCAGGAGTGGTGCGCGAGAACCTGGCGGAGACGGCGCGGGAGCTGGGGGAAGCCGTGCGAGACGTGCGCGGGTACGAGTACGCGGTGATCAATGATCACGCACTCTTTCCGTTCCGTTACGCGGACAGGCCGAGGCCTCTGGACCGAGCCCGGCTGCCGGCGAACGCGTCGCCCACGCGGCACCGGCTGTTCCGGGCGCACGGGCCGCAGCCTCTGGAAGGCCTGTTCGACGTTGACGAGGACTTGGCGACCGAGGAGTACCTGGGGCTGCACGAAGTCTTCGAGGAGCTGGGAGCGTCCACCAGGCTGGTCTGTGTGTTCTTCACGGCCGATGCCGAAAACGGCATCCATGCCATCCACTGGGGAGACGCGCACCTCGAACCCGACCGCACCTTCACATGGCCCTACAAGGAACAGCTCCCGATCGCTCCCACGCACCTGAGGTGACGGAGGGCAGAGTCGTGGCCGTGGATGCCCGTGCCACAGCCGTGCCACATCGTGCGGTCAACCACGGTCAACGACGGCTCACCACAGTCGAGATGCGCCGTTCGCCTGGGCTGCCGCTACAACTGGACTGACCTGGAAAAGGGTCCCACCCGTCATCTCCGCCCTTACAAGGCGGATGTCGGCGGTTCGAAACCGTCCGCGCCCACCAGGCAAAAGACCCCCAGCCGATCATGGCTGGGGGTCTTTGACGTCCAGGTCTGACATCAGTGCCTGAGCTACTCGCGCTGCAGTCGACGCGTGAGCAGCCGGTCCATGTGGCTGGCGGCCTCGCGCTGCGTGTCCTGGACGACGTGGGCGTACACGTTCATCGTTACGGCGATCTGGCTGTGCCCGAGGATCTCCATCACGGCGCGGGGAGCCACACCGGCCGCGGTGAGCAGGGTCGCGCAGCCGTGCCGGGCGCGGTGGACCCGGATGACTCGCAGGCCGGCGTTTCCGGCGATCCGCGTGAACGACCGATAGACGTTGCGGAGCGCCATGCGCTCATGAGTGTTGCGTGGTCACCTGTCGGCTATGTCGGGGAACACTTCCCACAACAGCGAGTCGTCCTCGTCGCTGGGGCGGCGGTAGCGGTCCAGCATGTGACCGGATTCCAGTGCGTCAGCGGTGTGGTGCATGAGCGACGGAAGCGATGCCCACATGGAGTGCGACGACAACAGGGAGGTGCCCTCTCTGTCGTGAGCGCCGATGCGTTCGCCGGTGCTCACGTACCGCACCGACCGCTTCTATCACCTTGCGGTAAGCAGCTTCCCGTGGCTCTCGCGTTGGCGCAGGGACTCTGCACGCGCTGCAATCCTCGCTTGCTCCCGGCTCGCCCGACCAGTAGCAACCGCTGCTGCAATCGTCCCCAGCGATCCTGCCAGCGCACCGGCGATCGCTGCTATCCCCTCGTTCATGGGGGCAAGTCTGCCGGTGAGCAGCATCGGCCAGGAACACCAGCGGCCCGACAGCTCAATACGGCCGTGATATCTCGTGCTCGCCCAACGCAGCCTCGTACCGCGCCAGCAGAGCATCCAGGTTCGCCAGAAGAAGGCCGGCGGAGTCCCGAGCTTCCTCCAGGTCGCCTCGCTCGCAGGCCTCCACCACCTCGGCAACGTCGCTGCGGAGGATGTGAAGGGCGTCGCCCTGTACCAGGATCCCGGGGAACTGCCTGCCGGGCATGCGAACCACGGCGTCGTTGCCGCCGTCTGTGAACAGCTCGGCCTCAATGCGCTCCATCGAACCATCCAACCTGACATCACCAGCTGACATCAACGACCGCGAACGTAGGCGGCCTTGAGCGATCACACACGTCATGCCGGTAGGACTGCAAGGGCCGTATCAGAGCCGCTCGATCGAACCTACAAGGCGGATGTCGGCCGTTCGAAACCGTCCGCGCCCACCAGGTTCGGGACATGAGAGAGGCGCAGGTCAGCGGGTAGGTGCCCGGGGACCTGGGCCTTGGTCCTTCTCGGCTGCGGTCACGGTCGTCGACGAGGTCCTGATGGACTGGCGCGGCCGGCACGGAGGAGGGGCCTGAGGGGTGCATCGGCTGGTGCAAGGGGGCGCCGCCGGTCGGGGCGGAGGTCAGTAATCGGGCAGATACTCCCGGGCTTCTCAGTGCAGTTGCTGGGCCAGTCCGACGATGATGCCCTCCGGGCCGCGGACGTAGCAGAGCAGATAGCTGTCCTCGAACCGGGCGATCTCGCCGACGAGTTCGGCGCCGTGAGGGCGCAGGCGGGCCACGGTGTCCTCGATGTCGTCGACGGCGAACATGACGCGGTGCGTGCCCAGAATGTTGTGCGGCTGGTTGCGCGGCCCGGCGCTGATCGCCGCGGGGCTGCGGTACCTCGCCAGCTCGAGCCGGCTGTGACCGTCCGGGGTCCGGACCATCGCGATGTCACAGCGGACGCCGTCGAGTCCGGTGCACTGGTCGGCGACGAGGCCCTCGACCTGCGCCCTGCCCTCCAGCTCCATACCGAGTTCCACGAAGAACGCGATGGCGGCATCCAAGTCCTCGACGACGATGCCGACGTTGTCCATCCGCTGAATCGCCATGCTGGCTTCTCCTTCTTCCTCGTGCGGCCGGTGGTGGCCGCTGATGTCCCTGGGACGGAGCCGGTGGCACGTTCTCGACATCCGCAGACCGCCGAACTCCGAAAAATCTGCATCGCGCCTCAGGTGAGATCCATCCGGATGCACCAACCCACCGCCGGCACGATGAGAATGGCTCCTACGAAGGCCCACACCGTGGTTGCCGCGCGTCGCTGCCTGACTGATGTGCAACCGTTTCTTGGCCTGGAAAGCCGGCCCGCACACGTCCGCCGACGGGCACACTGCCGCGATGAGGATGAGTGGAGACTTCGCGGCGACGATCGCGGCCGTGGCACCGATCGTGTTGCTGGTGGCGGCGGTTGAGGTGAACAACGCCCGACCGCGCATGACGGCGGCTCGGGCACACGGCGCGCGCTCAGGCGACGAGCCTGAAGCAGGTAGCTGAGGGCCCCGCTGCCTCGCACCGCCCGCTCTTCGAGGAACGGACACTGGACGGTTTCCTGATGCCCCCCGATCCGGACCATTCGTGGACCGAAGAGCGCCATCAGCCCCCTTCCGGCGCACTGAACTCGTTTTTGGGCATCCGTGGCTCCGCCTCGCCTCGCACCCCGGGGCCCGTATCCCGGGTCTCGTCCCTGCGTCCCGCTTCACGCGGAGACCCCCGGCCGATTGCGGTCAGGGGTCTCGGTGTTGAGGGGGATCGGGCCACCGTTCGGAACGGGGCGGATCCCTGGCGGGGTTACGGAGTTGGGGTCGGGTTCTCGTGGGCGTGCTTCAGGCTGCTTCGGGCGTCGACCTTCTCAGGGGTCGTGACGTTCTCCCAGAAGCGGTGGCAGGTGACGAAGACGGCGAGCTCGCGCTCGCGCCGGCGGAGCTTCTCCACTTCGGCCTGCTCGTCGGCCGTCCAGCCCGGGGACGCGGGGCGTTCCACCTTGCGCCAGCCGTGGATGTCGCTGAAGCCGTCCAGGGGCTCCACCGACCAGGGGAGCCGCTTGAGCAGGGCCAGGAGCTCCGCCCGGACCTGATGCAGCTCCTCCTGGCCGGCCAGGAGGTCACTCGGAAAGTCATAGGTCGCAGCCACGCGGCAATGGTACGCCTGTTCGATTTTGGGATGCGAGTTCCTTCGGGGACTTCACACGAACGAGTCTTCGGGCCGGGCGGTGGCCGCCATTCAGAGAGGGTGAAGGGCGCGAACGCCGAGGGCATTGCCCGGGCGGTGGACTCCACGCCGATACCGGTGGCGACACCGGTAAGCCCCGCGTATGAGGCCCCAGTTCGGCAGACGGAACCGGCTGGCGCGCTCGGGGGACCGACTCGCGGCACCCGATCGGTCCGTCGGCCGGCGCCTTTGCGGCACCGGCCGGCAACCTGTCACGTGGTCCCGGCCGGCAACCTGTCACGTGGTCCCGGCCGACCGGTCGCCATGCGGCACCGGCCGGCCGCTCGTCCTGCGGCACCGGCCAACGACCGGCCCGGCTCAACGCGTCTTCAGGGCCTCCACCAGCTCCCTCGCCGCCGGCGTCGGTACGCCGTGCCGGTCCGCCGCGCGTAGCAACGCGCCCCCGATCGCGTCGAGTTCCAGGGCGCGGCCCGCCTCGGCGTCGCGCTGCATGGAGGACTTGGTGTCCGGAGGGAACGCGTCGTAGCGGGCGAGTGCCTGAGCCGGGTCCGCCGGGGCGCCACAGGCTCGGGCCACGGCCGCCGTCTCCTCGACCAGAGCCGTCAACTCCGCGCGGTGGTGCGTGCGTACGTCACCGAGCGGGAGTCCGTAACGGGTCGTCAGCAGTGCGAACGGCGCCAGGAACGACATCTTCGCCCACAGCGTCGCCGTCTCGTCCTGCTGTACGCGGACCACGGGGCCGGCCGCCGCGAGGACCCCGGCGAGTGCGTCCAGGCGTCCGCGCGCCACCGTGTCGCCGGTCAGGTCGATCTCCGCGAAGGGGCTGCCGTGTTCGATCATCCCGGGGCCGGTGCGGGTCGACTCGACGCGGATGACGGCCGGTGCCACCCGGTCCCTGCCGTAGCGGTCGCGCAGGGCCGCCGGGTGCTCGATGCCGTTCAGGAACGGCACCACCAGGGCGGTCTCACCCAGCGCGGACGCCGGCACCCGGGCCAGGGCCGCGTCCAGCGCCGTGTGCTTGACCGTGATCAGGCACGCGTCGACCGGCTCGCGCAGTTCCGTGTCCGCCTCGACCACCGCGGTGAAGTCGCCGAAATGGGCGCTGCGCACGTGGATTCCGTCCGCGCGCAGCGTCCGTACGGTGTCGTCTCCCGCCAGGCAGATCACCCGGTGTCCGGCCCGGGCCACCAGTGCCGCCAGCAGCCCGCCTACGCCGCCGGGGCCCAGTACCGCCACCGTCAGCCGGTCCGCGGGTGGGGTGTTCGTCATGTCGGTTCGGTCCTCTCGTCGGTCGGCCCCGCAACGGTGGCCGCCTCGGCGTGGATGATGCCAGCCACTACAGCCGCGCGGACGCACCGGGTTCCAACAGGTGCAGCCGGTCGGCGAGTCCGGCCTGCGCGAACGCCTTCGTGAGGGTGCCGCCGTCCTGGGTGAAGTGGCCCCAGTGCTCGAAGTGCAGCGGTACGACGTCACGGGCGCCGAGGATCTCGGCGGCCTGGGCGGCGGCCTCGCTCGTGAGCGTCAGTGGGGCGTCCGGTACGAGCGGGGTGCGGGCCGCTCCCGCGAACAGGACGGCCACGTCGAACGGGCCCTGTCTGCGGGCGATTTCCCGTACGACGTCCAGCGACGCGTTGTCGCCGCTCACGTACACCTTGGGCAGGTCCTCGCCCGTCAGCACGAATCCGGTGACCTCGCCCACGAGGGGTTCTGAGCCGTCGGGGCCGTGCTGTGCGGGGACCGCGGTCACCCGCAGGGTGCGGCCGTCGGGGCGGCGGAGGCCGACGTGCTCCCAGGCGGGCAGGGCCCGTACGGGGGCGCCTATGCGGTCGTACGCCGATGCCGTCGACAGGGTCAGGGGTGCGGAGTCCAGGTACGTCCGGCCCGAGGTGTCGAGGTTGTCCGGGTGCTGGTCGTGCGAGAGCAGTACGGCGTCGACCGGGCCGATCTCCGTCGCCGGGAGGGCCGGGCCGGCCGTCTTCACCAGCTTGCGCGAGCCGATGGGGTACTCGCCGGGGGCGTCGAAGGTCGGGTCGGTCAGCAGCCGGAGGCCGCCGAGCGCGATCACGGCGGTGGGGCCGCCGACGTAGGTGATCTCCACGTTGGTCATGTTCTGCACAATCGGCGGGGTATCGGGGGTATTCCCGGGCCGGAACCGGGCGGGCGCGCGAGACTGGAGGTATGTGCCGCAGCATCAAGACCCTTCGTCCGCCCGTACTCCCCGAAGAGGCCACCGAGGAGGACATCCACGCCGCCGCCCTTCAGTACGTCCGCAAGGTCTCCGGCTTCCGTGCCCCGGCCGCCCACAACCGCGAGGTCTTCGACCGGGCGGTGGAGGCGGTCGCGGCGGCTACGGCGGAGTTGCTGGGTGGCCTGGAGGTGCGGGGAGCTTCGGTTTCGCGGGCGGGGTGACTCTGGCCGGCGTGCGCGTTTCGCTGGCGGGGGCGCCTTGAGCGGGGTCGGTTCGTTCTGTGCTCGCCCGGTGCCGGCGGGTGGGTGGTCGCCCAGCGCCGGTGGGTGGGTCGGGTCCGTGCCGGTACATCCGCCCGTCGCCCTACCGGCTGTGCTGTCTTCTGGGGGTGCTCGGTTGCCCGTCCTCACGCATGGCGACGGGCATGTGATGTACCGGCACGGCCCCTTCGGTGCGTGGGCGACTGCGGGTGCGTGGGGGGTGCGGGCGTGAGCGGCCCGCTGTCGCCGCCTCGCGCTCCGGGCAGCGGGGACCGGAAGCCGCAGGCCTAGTCCTGCAGGGCTGGGCGGCGGACCAGGAAGGCTGCGCCCGCGCCGGCGGCGAAGAGGGCGGCGACGGACACCGCCGTCGCGATCCACGTCGCGCCCAGCCACTGTCCGCCGAAGTAACCGAGGGCAACGCTGTACGCGGCCCACGCGACCCCCGCGAGGATGGACCAGGGGAGGAACTCCCGGACCCGCCGGTGCGCGGCGCCCGCGCCGAGGGAGACCACCGAGCGGCCGGCCGGCGCGAAGCGGGCGATCACGACGAGGGCGCCGCCGCCCCGCGACAGCGCTGCGCCGAGACGTTCCTGCGCACTGGTCAGCCGCCGGGAACGGGCGATCGCACGGTCAAGGCGCGCACCCCCGCGCCAGGCGAGGCGGTAGGCGACCAGGTCGCCGAGGACGGAGGCGGTGGCCGCGGACAGGGTCAGCGCCAGGATGTCGGGGACCTCGTGCGGCACTCCCGCCCCCGTCGCGGAGCCCGCCGCGGCCGCCGTTGCCGCCGTGATGACCAGGACGCCGCTGGGCAGGACGGGCAGGAAGACGTCCAGCAGTACGGATACGGCCACCACGACGTAGATCCATGGGCTGCCGGTCAGCGACCCCACACTCTCAAGCACTGAAAAACTCCCCTGAACTCCCCCGTGGGCACGACCACGCCGCGACGTCGGGGGGAGCGGCAGGGCGGCCTGTGACAGCCATACAGCGTACGCCTGGACCGTGCCGGGAGATCCACGGGGGGCTCATGTGTCCGCCACGAGATGTTCACCCGGCTGCGCCGTCAGAAGGGCGGACGACCCGGACATCCCGCACGAACGAAACGGACGAAACCGACGAAGTGAAGCCGGAGCACACGTACGGCGTCCATGTGCACCAGAAGCCGTGCGGCGCGAACCTGGCCGACGCGGGCGGGCCCTACCAGCACCGCAAGGACCCGGTCCAGCCGTCGACGGACCCCGAGCACGCGAACCCGGGCAACGAGATCTGGCTGGACTTCACCGCCGACCGGCGGGGCCGCGGCGGGGGCGGACGCCGGGCACGAGTGGGGGTTCCGGCGCGGTGGGGCCGCCTCCGTGGTGCTGCACGACCAGCCCGGCATGAGCGGCTCGCGCGTGGCCCGCCACCATGATCGACCGGACAGGTCCTAGTGGTTCGCAAGCGGCGGCGCCCGTCCCCCGGATGAAGGGGACGGGCGCCGTGGTGCGCTGGGTCAGGCCGCGACCGGGGTCTGCTCCGAGGGGGACTTGTCCTCGGCGGCCGGGGATGTACGGCTGCCGAGGAACCGGTCGGCGCCGAGCGCGCCGGAACCGGTGAAGACGAGCAGGAACATCGACCAGCAGAAGACGACGGAGAGTTCACCGCTGTTCTGGATCGGCCACAGGGCCTGCGACTGGTGCACGTCGAAGTACGCGTACGCCATCGAGCCCGACGAGATGAAGGCCGCGGCGCGGGTGCCGAGGCCCAGCAGTACGAGGGTGCCGCCGACGAGCTGGATCACGGCCGCGTACCAGCCGGGCCAGGTGCCGGCGGGGATGGTGCCGCCGCCCATCGCGCCACCGAGGACGCCGAAGATCGAGGCGGCACCGTGGCAGGCGAAGAGCAGGCCGACGACGATGCGGAACAGTCCGACGGCATAGGGCTGGGCTCTGTTGAGGTGTCCGGTCATGGTGGGGGACTCCTTCGGTCTGGCCGGTCCGGGAGCGGACCGGTCCTGGGGACGGAACCGAGTGAGCCGCCAACGTTAGGCGGACCTAATCAATGCTTGCAAGTTCAACATTAGGCCAAGGTTCCGCTTCCGCTTCCGCTTCAGACTCGGGCCCCGCCGCACGCAGAACCGCTCGCGCCACCGCATCCGCGTCCGAAAGGGTGACCGAATCCACCCCTGGCCGCGCCCCCGCCGCGGTCACCCAGTGCACCCCCTCCGTCGGCACGCCGAAGGCGAACCGGCGGGCGTGGGCGCGACCTTGACGGTTGATCAGACGGTAGGGGCGCGGTGTTACATCCAGGCCACCGGTTTCGTAACCGTCCACGGTGTGCGGCCGGCACTGGCCCGTCTTCAGCAGCCGGACGAGCAGCTCGTCGGCCGTCCGGCGCAGGTCCGCTTCCGGCAGCCGCGCCTCGACGAGCGTGGTCGCGCGTACCGCGGACCCCGGTACGTCGGGGGAGTGCGCGACCCACGCCCCGTCCTCGGCCCGCACCTCCAGGCGCGGTCCCACCACCGTCAGGACGCCCGCCTCGATCAGTGCGGCCATCTCCTCGATGCGCCGCCGGGGCGGGCCGATGGAGAGGAAGGCGTTGAGCGGGGTGTACCAGCGGTCCAGATGCTCCCGCCGGGAGGCGCCCGACAGCCCTCCGTGGTCCACGATCTGCCGCAGCTCGTTGCGGAGGTCGCGCAGTACGTCGAGAGCGGCCTTCAGCGGACCGTCCACATTTCCCAGCGCCGCCTGGGCCGCGTCCTCGCGGAGATGGGCGAGCAGCCAGTCGCGCCAGGTCTCCGGTCCCGCGAAGACCCGTCCGCCGTACGGGCGGGAGATCCGGTCCCAGGACCAGCGGTCGGCGTCCGGGATGCCGAACTCGTCGAGAAGCGCCGCCTCTTCGGGGCTCCGGTGCGCGGTGGCCGGGAACCGCTCCCGGAAGTCGGCCCGCCGCACGGCTCCTTCGGGGCCCAGGAGCCGCAACACGCCTTCGTAGTAGACCGTTTCGACCTCCTTCGCGACCAGGGGCCATATCTCGCCGAGGAAGTCGGGGGCGTCCCCGGATTCGGCCCGCTTGCGGAAGCGGGAGATCACCCCGTCCGTGAGGACGAGCGGGGTGTGACGGCCGTACGGGCCCTTCGCGTTGTCGCCGCGTGCCTGGTGGGGGATGCCACGCCGGGATCCGGCGTACAGCCGCGGCTCGGCGCCCGAGGGGCGGTAGCGCAGGCCCTGGCGGGTCCGGACGAAACGGCCGCCGCGGCCCGTGGTCAACAGGGCCATGTGGTCGAAGAAGTTGAGGCCGAGGCCGCGCAGCAGGACCGCCTCCCCGGGCGGGACGGGGGCGAGGTCGACGTCGGCCGGGTTGGCGGGCGGGACATGGCGCAGGCCGTGCCGGTCTGCGTACGCGGCCAGGCGCTGGTGCGCGGGGTCGGCGAGGACCGGCAGATGGCCCTGGGCGAGGACCACCGCGGACAGGTCCGCCAGGGTGTGGCCGGTGGAGAGGGTGACCGTCTGCCGGCCGTCCGGGGCGTCGTCGAGACGGACGGCGCGGGCCGGGTGCACCTCGACCCGGACGCCCTCCGGTGCGCGCTCGGTCACCTCGGCGAAGACCCATTCCAGATAGCGCCCGTACTGGGCCCGGGTCGGATAGTCGTCGGGGCCGACCTCGTCGGCGCCGGTCTCGGCGGCCCAGGTGTACAGGCTCGGCCCGGGGCGTATCGGGCCCGCGCACTCCACGCTCTCGTCGGTGAACAGCGTCACCTGGCAGGCCACCGTGTTCATCAGCAGTTCCGACGGCTGCGCGGTCCGCCAGACGCGGCCGGCACCGGGCGGCGACGGATCGATCACATGGACCGTGAGGCGCGCCCCGGGCGGGAGCAGCTCGGGTGCGGAGGCGCACAGGCGCTCCAGGACGCTGGTGCCACGGGGTCCCGCGCCGATCAGGGCGACGGAGACGTGTGCGGATTGCGCGGGTGCTGCAGACAAAGGTGTGACTCCCGGGCATGTGGGGCGCAGGGCAGCAAACCGCCTACTGGAAGCGGACGGTCCGCCTCATCATGCCGTCGTACGGTGCGCGAGCCGACCCCCGGTGCGGGTGATCGGCACCGGGTGTGGGATGCGTCACGAGCATCAGGGACAACGCGGGCAACAGGGGGACGGAAAGGGCTTATCGGGGCGCGAGAAGGGGTGGTCGGGGGGTGGGCAGGGGGCTCATCGGGTGTGAGGAGGGGGCTGGCGGGGCGTGAGCAGGGACTCCTCCACGGTCGTCAGACGGGGACTGCCACCGCGTACGGCCTGCGCCTGTTCGAGTCGCAGGGTCGCCTCCCGGCCGCGCATGGTCAGCGTCATCAGCTGGTTGCCGAACCAGGGGCCACCCGTCCGGCGCCAGTCCACGGCCGGACCGGCCGCCCGACCGTGCCGCAGGAGCCGGCGGCCGATCGCCCGCCCCAGTCCGCTCCAGCCGAAGCGGAAGCCGAGCCGCATCGTGAGGGGGATGGAGTTGTGGACCGGCGAGCAGGTCAGCTGGAGGACGCGGGCGTCGGGGGTGGCGTCGGCAGGCCATTGCGGCTCGGCGACGTACGCGTGATGGACGTCCCCGGACAGCACGCAGACCGTCGCCGGCGCCTGCGCCCCGGTCCCCGCCTCGGCGACCAGCCGCCCCAGCTCCTCGAACGACTCCGGGAACGCGGCCCAGTGCTCCAGGTCGGCGCCCCTGCGCACCCGTTCCCCGATCCGCGCCCACCGTGCCCCGCGCTCGCCCCGGCACAGGGCGGCGTTCCACGTCTCGGCGTCGTGAATGAGGTGGGGCAGCAGCCAGGGCAGCGAGGTGCCGATGAGCAGGTGGTCGTACGTCTCGCGGTGGTCCCACACCTGCTCCCGCAGCCACTCCGTCTCCCCGCTGTCCAGCATCGAGCGGTCGTCCTCCTCGAGGACCCGCGCCGCCCGTGAGTCGACCATCACCACGCGCACGCGCCCGAAGTCGCGGCGGTAGCTCCAGCGGACGGAGGACGGGTCGGTGTCGGACCGGGCGGCGTGGGCGCGCAGGATGTCCGTGCCGTCGGGTGTCTCGCGGACGGCGGCGTAGAGCGGGTCGGTGGCGAGCTCGGCGGGGGAGAGGTTGCCGAGGTGCTGATGGACCCAGTACGACATCAGGCCGCCGAGGATGCGCTCGCGCCACCACGACGTCTTCCGGATGTCGGCGAGCCAGGCGTCGCTCGTGTTCCAGTCGTCGATGATGTCGTGGTCGTCGAAGATCATGCAGCTGGGGACCGTGGACAGCAGCCAGCGGATCTCGGGGTCCAGCCACGATTCACGGTAGAGGTGGGTGTACTCCTCGTAGTCCGCGACCTGGGTGCCGGGGAGCTCGTCCAGTCCCCGGCGGCCGGCGATCCAGCGGCGGGTGGCCTCCGAGGTCTCGTCCGCGTACACCTGGTCGCCCAGCAGCAGGAGTACGTCCGGCCGCTCCGCCCCGTCGGCGGAGACGAGGCGCGCCGCCAGGGTGTCCAGCGCGTCCGGGCCCACCGGGTCCTTCTCGTCCCCGGGCGGGGCGGCCCAGCGGCAGGAGCCGAAGGCGACCTTCACGCTGTCCCCGTCCGGGGTCCGGATCGCCGGGGGCGGGAAACGCGAGTCGTCCGGCGGCCACACCGGGGTGCCGTCCAGCAGCACCTCGTACGCGGACTCCGTGCCCGGCGCGAGCCCCGTGACCGGCACCAGCGCGTAGTGATGGCCGCCGATCTGGAAGGTGCGGGTCTCCCCTCCGGCGCCTTTGGCGCACCGCACCTCGGCGGTGCACGGACGGCTCGTCTCGACCCAGACGGTCGCGGACGAGTCGTCGACATACCTCAGCAGGGGGCCCAGACGCAGCGCCGCCATGTCGATCACCTTCCTCCGTCGCCCCGTACGGTACGGAACGACGGAGGCCGGTGGGGAGGTTCCGGGCAAGAATCGGGTGCTCAGCAGCCGCTGAGCACCGAGGTCAGCTTGGACTTCTCCGCGGAGTCGACCGAGAGGTCGTAGTAGTACTTCACCTGGACCCAGGCGCGCACGTAGGTGCAGGCGTAGGCGGTGCGGGACGGCATCCAGGTGGCCGGGTCCTGGTCGCCCTTCGCCTGGTTCACGTTGTCCGTGACGGCGATGAGCTGCGGGCGGGTCAGGTCGTTGGCGAAGCCCTGGCGCTGTGCGGTGGTCCACTTGCTCGCGCCGGAGTCCCACGCCTCGGCCAGCGGCACGAGGTGGTCGATGTCCAGGTCGGAGGCGGCGGTCCAGGTCGCACCGTCGTAGACGGAGTACCAACTGCCGCTGGTGGAGGCGCAGGCGGAGTCGGTGACGACGTTCGTGCCGTCCCGCTTCAGGACCGTCTCCCGGGTGTTGCACGCGCCGCTGATGGTGATCCAGTGCGGGAACAGATCGCGGCTGTAGCCGGTACGGTCCTCGGTCGCCACGGTGAGGGAGGCGAGGTAGGTGCGGGCGGTGGCGGCGCTGACCGGCGTCGGCAACGCGGCGGAGGCGGCCGGGCTGTTGAAAATCCCGGCCAGGGCTATCAGACCCGTGACGGCGGCGAGTATGCTCAGCCGTCGACGCGCGTAGACCTTGGGCATGCGAACTCCCTTGCAGTGGGGTGCCGTTGGGCGAGCGAGCTCATGCTCCGGGCGGCGTGTTTCCAGCAGGTGTGCGTCGGGTGAGAACCTAGTGACGTGTTCATGACACAACAAGGTCCCTGACGGAACCTGTTACGGGAGGGGCCGGGTGCGGCACCCTGCACCTCCGCGTGCTGGGGTGGGTGACCGGTGGTCCGGGACCAAGGGCCCTCGCCGGTCCGTCCGGGCGTCCCGTACGATGGATGGCGCAGAAGGGGAGTAGCTCTTCGCCGGACCGTCGACATACTGCTCAGCTCGTCTGAGCCGGCGCCCGGAGGCAGGCCTCGTTCCAGAGGCCGGCCAGCGAGACCTTCGGCAAGCAGTGCACCGCCCGTGCGTCCTCGTGCGGGTGCCCGTGTGTGCTGCCGTGCCGAGGTGTCGCAGCGCAGTCACAGCACTCTCGGTGGGGCGGCCCCGACCGATTGAGGAATTTTGATCAGCTTCAGTGTGATGGCGCTCGTCTTCGGCGTCGTCTTCCTCGCCGAGCTGCCGGACAAGACCGCGCTCGCCGGACTCGTGCTCGGCACGCGCTACCGCGCCTCGTACGTCTTCGCCGGCGTCGCCGCAGCCTTCGCCCTCCATGTCGCGCTCGCCGTCGCGGCGGGCAGTGTGCTGACCCTGCTGCCGCAGCAGATCGTGCACGCGATCACGGGCGTGCTCTTCCTTGGTGGCGCCGCGGTGCTGCTGATGAAGAAGGACGAGGACGAGGGCGAGGTCCGCAAGCCCGAGAACCAGAGCTTCTGGAAGGTCTCGGGGGCGGGCTTCATGCTCATCCTGATCGCCGAGTTCGGCGATCTCACCCAGATCATGACGGCGAACCTCGCCGCCCGGTACGACGACCCGCTCTCCGTCGGCCTGGGCGCGGTCCTCGCGCTGTGGGCGGTCGCCGGGCTCGGCATCGTCGGCGGCAAGGCCCTGATGAAGCGGGTACCGCTCGAACTCATCACCAAGATCGCGGCCCTGCTGATGCTGGGGCTGGGGGTGTGGAGTCTGTACGAGGCGGTGGTGGGGTGAGCCGGGTTGGTCGGGTTGGTCGGGGTGGTCGGGGTGAGCCGGCTGGGCCGGGGGTCCGGTGGGTCTCGTTCGGGCCGGGTCGGTCCGGGTCGGGTCGGGTTCGGGCCGGTGCGGTTCGGGCGGGCTCGAACGGTGCTTGCCGGCCCGCTTCCGTCCGCTGTGAGGAAGCCCTGGTCGGCGGCGGTGGCGCCGAGGTCCCCTCGTTTTGTATCGTGAAGAAACAAAGTGGTTCCCGCCCGCACTCCCTGACCGGTGGGCGGGGCCACCTTGTTCCCCGGGGACGCCGTCCCACTGGACGACGCCTCCCGGCCCCCTATCCCGCGCCTTGGAGCCTGCTGATGACGGCCACCACCGTTCTGACCGCCCGCGCCCTCCTGCTCGACATGGACGGCACCCTCGTCAACTCGGACGCCGTCGTCGAGCGCTGCTGGCGGCGCTGGGCCGATCTGCACGGGCTCGACGGGGACGAGGTCATGAAGGTCGTCCACGGCCGGCAGGGCTACGCTTCGATGGCCGTCCTGCTGCCGCACCGGCCCATGGAGCAGAACCACGCCGACAACGCGCGCATGCTCGCGGAGGAGACCGCCGACATGGACGGCGTCGTCCAGGTGCCGGGGGCCGAGGACTTCCTCGCCTCGCTCGCCGGGCTGCGGCACGCCCTCGTGACCTCCGCGGACGTGGGGCTGTCCACCGCGCGGATGGGTGCCGCGGGGCTGGCGCTGCCGGACGTGCGGGTCACCGCCGAGTCCGTGGGGGCCAGCAAGCCGGACCCCGAGGGGTTCCTCAAGGGGGCCGCCGAGCTGGGGGTCGCGCCCGAGGACTGTGTCGTGTTCGAGGACTCCGGGGCGGGAATCGCGGCCGGGAAGGCTGCGGGGATGCAGGTCGTGGGGGTCGGGCCGCGGGCTGCGGTCCATGAGCCCGATGCGCTGGTGCACGACCTCACGCAGGTGCGGGTGGACGCCCTGGAGGGCGGGGAGATACGGCTGCGGATCGGCTGACGTCGATTCTGGGCCGGCTCGGGGGTTCCGGCCCCCGGGGACCCGGGGTGCGGCGCGAACCCGGAGACTGCAGCATGGTGCGGGCCGCATCCACGTTTCCGACCGGCGTCCGCGGTGCTGGTGAGCCCGGTGCACTCGCAGCGTGCCTTCCGAAAGGCTCGGTACACCCGAGCCCTGGCAGCCGTGACGCGGCTCGCCAGGGCACATGGGTGGACAGCGGTCAGCGGCTTTGCTCCTGTGCCCACGTCAGTTCTGCGCTGCCGTACGCGGCAGCGGCTGGACATCGACTCCGGACCGGTGGCGGTCGGTCAGCTGACAGGTTGCTGCGATGGGTCAGGGCCGGTTGTACTGCACGCACTTGAGTGGTTGCGCGTTCGCATCGTCAACACAGACGATGACAAACGCGGCCCCGCCGGGCACATCGGCAGGGACTGTGGTCTTGATCGGATACGTCACGTCGCACTGAGTGCTGGTGCTCCTGGAGTCGAGCCCGTTTGCAGCGGCGGTGTACGTGCCGAACCACGCCCGTCGGCAGCCGACGGCACGGAGTGTTCCGGTGGCCCCGACCGACCGGTTGTACCAAGTCAGGGTGCCGCGGGCGTAACTGGCCCCGTATGTGACGTCGAAAGCGGTGCTCGGGTAGGCGGCTGTCTGCGCGCCGGCGGCGGGAGCACCCAGCAAGGTGCCCGCGGTCAGCACGACGGAACCGACGGCGGCAGCGAGATGAGTCTTCATACGACCTCCAGAAGGGGATGAGCCGGTTGCGGCTTCACATCCTGGGCAGGTCGGTCACCTGCGGCCTATCTCTTAAGTCACGGCTTAAAGGGGGACGGGTGAGTCACGGCTTGAAGGGGGACGGGACGGCAGGCGCACCGCCTCACGTACCTCGGCACGAGTGTCCGGTGGCACCCGCGCCGGGCGGCACCGCGTGCACCGGTCTGGCGCCGGGGCGTCCTCGGACCTCACGGCTGTGTCACGGCACCGGTCTGCAGCAGGGCCACCCCGAGGGGGGTGATGAGGTGCAGCACGGACCCGCCTCGGCGGCTGGTGGTGATGAGGTCCGCGTTCCGTAGCACGGTCGCGTGCTGACTGGCCGCTGCGGCCGTGACGTTGAGACGGCGGGCCAACTCGCTCGTCGTGCAGCCCTCTGCTGTCACCTGCAGGGCGGCGGCTCGCGTGCGGCCGAGCAGAGACTCCAGGTTCCGCACGGCGGAGCCGTCCGCTTCTGCCGGGCCGGTGCCGGTCAGCGGCCGACGGAGAGCCGGCACGGTCAGTCGGGGTGGCTGGGCGGTATCCAGCGGGTCCCACAGAAAGCTCACCGGGTGCTTCGAGAAGACCGTGGGCGTGATGAGCAGTCCTCTGCCCCGCAGACGTACCTCAACTCGGCGCGGGTAGGGAGCTTCCAGCACCGGCGGACGCCAGCGGACCAGTGGTGCGCAGACCGAACGCAGCAGCAGATCGATTCCTCCCTCCAGCACCAGGTTCGCGAAACGGGTGGACAGCGCGACCAGTTCGGACCGCCCTCGATGCCAGAAGGGCTCCACGGTCAGCCGATGGCAGGCGCGCACGGCCTCGGCGAGCTCCCGCTGCGCGTCACGGTCGCCCTCGGACACCCGTTTGGCCCAGGGCAGGTGTCCGGGGTGGAAGTGGAGACCCTCGAACTCGCGTCGCAGCCGGGACGCCGGGGCGTGCAGCAGGTTGTCCACGGCGTGGTCCAGAGAGGGCACATCGCCCATCAGGGCCAGCAGATCAAGCCCGGGACCTCGCATCGGAACCAGGGACGTCAGGGGGCGCGTGTCGGCTCCCATCCGGCCCGCGACCGCCGACCGCCACGTGCGGAAGTGTGGAAGCTCCCGGTTCTCTCTCAGGAGCTCCAGGCTGTAGTAGACCTCCGCTGCCACGCCGATCGTGGTGGCCACTCGTATCCGGGCGAGGTCTTCCGTCGTGAAGTGAATGCGTAACACCGACCGGCCTCCTGCCACCGAGGGAGAGCGCGCGAGCGCACCCCAGCATGCCCCAACTCGGCGCGCCTGACCGGGTATTCAGGCGTTGGCCGCGCCACTGGCGGGGAACGGCCTCACGGCTCCGCCGTCTCCGACTCCAGGCCCGTTCGGGTGGCCGGGCCGTACACGCCCTGTTCGTCCGCGGTGATGCCGCGGGCCCCCTGGTAGCGGCGGACGGCTTCCTCGACCCGGTTGTCGTAGGTGCCGTCGGGGGTGCCGATGTACAGGGCCAACTGGGTCAGCCGCAGCTGGAGTTCGGTGACCTCGGGGCCCTGGTCGCCGGGTCGCAGGACCTGGGCGCCGCGTTTGTCCTGGCCGGTGTCGGTGGGGGGTCCGACCGAACCGGTGGCGCGAGCGGTCGTCGGTGCTTGCGTCGGAGTGGCCGGCCGCGAGGGCGTCGCCGACGTACCGGACGGTGCTGCCGAGGGCGACGGGCCGGTGCCGGATGTCGTCCCGGTTGCCGGGGCCGTCGGGCTCGCGCTCCGGGACGCCGGTGCCGAGGCGGTCCCGGCCGGGGACTGCTCCGGCACGCTCTCCCGTACGGAGTCCGGCAGCGCGCTGTCCCGCTCGGGGGAGTCGTACGACAGCAGACCGCTCGCGAATCCCGCGGCGGCCAGGACGCCCACGACGGCTCCGGCGGCTCCGACGAGTGCGATACGGCGCCGGGGCCGGTCGCCGGGGGGCGGGGACGCGGCGCCGGAGGCCACGGTGGCAGGGGCCTGTTCCTGGGGGAGCCGGGCCTCCTCCGGTTCCGGTCCGGGCGTCGCCTTCGGCAGGGGCGTCGTCCGCTCGGACTCACCCCGGCTCGTCTCGTCACGGCTCGCGTGGGGCGTACCGGAAACGTGGACGTCTGGCGTTCCGCCGACGTCCACATAGGGCCGTATGCGCAGGGGATCGAAGTCCTCCGCTGCCGCCGCGTCCGCGGTGCGGGCGTCGCGGAGGGCGTCGGAGGCTCGCTGGGTGCACGCGCAGGACGGTGTGCCGTCCGGCTCCCGGTGCGTTCCGCACTCCGGGCAGACAGATCCCTTCGGTCCGCTCACGTGTGGTCCCTCCCCCTCACGGATTCCAGAGAATATCCGGACCGCCCTCACGGAATCTCCCCGGCTCCCTGGGATTACCGGCCTCCGCGGAGGACTCAACAGGCCATAACTGGACACACCGACCAGGATGGAAGCTGACCGAGATCCAGGGGCCCATGGGAGGTCCGTATGACCGGGGACGTGCAGGGCACGGACGCGGCGGTGGCGAGCCCGGGCCCGGCGCCCGAGGGCCAGGTGCACGGCAGCGTCCTCGTGTCGATCGGCGCGCTGCTGCTCGGCATGCTGCTCGCCGCCCTCGACCAGACGATCGTGTCGACCGCGCTGCCGACCATCGTCAGCGACCTCGGCGGCCTTGAGCACCTGTCCTGGGTCGTCACCGCGTACCTGCTCGCGTCGACCGCGGCGACCCCGCTGTGGGGCAAGCTCGGCGACCAGTACGGCCGCAAGAAGCTCTTCCAGACCGCGATCGTGATCTTCCTGATCGGGTCCGCGCTGTGCGGCATGGCGCAGAACATGCCCGAGCTGATCGCCTTCCGTGCCCTGCAGGGGCTGGGCGGCGGCGGGCTGATCGTGCTGTCCATGGCGATCGTCGGCGACCTCGTCTCGCCGCGTGAACGCGGCAAGTACCAGGGCCTGTTCGGTGCCGTCTTCGGTGCGACCAGCGTGCTCGGGCCGCTGCTCGGCGGGTTCTTCACCGAGCACCTGAGCTGGCGCTGGGTCTTCTACATCAACCTGCCCGTCGGCGTGGTGGCGCTCGCCGTGATCGCCACCGCCCTGCACATCCCGCGGCGCAGCGCCCAGCACGTCATCGACTACCTCGGCACCTTCCTCATCGCCGCGGTCGCGACCTGTCTGATTCTGGTCGCCTCACTCGGCGGTTCCACGTGGGGCTGGACCTCGCCGCAGCTGATCGGTGTCGCCGTCCTCGCGGTGGTGCTGGCCGTGGCCTTCGCCGCCGTGGAACGCCGGGCGGCCGAACCGGTGCTGCCGCTGAAGCTGTTCCACATCCGCACCTTCACGCTCGCCGCCGTCATCAGCTTCGTCGTCGGCTTCGCCATGTTCGGCGCGATGACGTATCTGCCGACCTTCCTCCAGGTCGTCCAGGGCATCTCGCCCACCATGTCCGGCGTGCACATGCTGCCGATGGTGTTCGGCCTGCTGATCTCGTCCACCGCCTCCGGCCAGATCGTCAGCCGCACCGGCCGCTGGAAGGTGTTCCCCATCGCGGGCACCGGCGTCACGACCCTCGGGCTGCTCCTGCTGCACCAGCTCGACGAGAACAGCGGCACCGCCACGATGAGCGCCTTCTTCTTCGTCTTCGGCCTCGGCCTCGGCCTGGTGATGCAGGTCCTCGTCCTGATCGTGCAGAACGCGGTCTCGTACGAGGATCTGGGCGTCGCCACCTCCGGCGCCACCTTCTTCCGCTCCATCGGCGCCTCCTTCGGCGTGGCCATCTTCGGCACGATCTTCGCGAGCCGCCTCGGCGACAAGCTGACGGCCGCGCTCAGGGGACAGCAGCTGCCCGCGGGCCTCGACGCGAACGCCCTCAAGTCCGACCCGAAGGTCATCGCCGGGCTCCCGGCCTCGCTCCGCCCGTCGGTGCTGCACGCGTACGCCTCGTCGATCACGGACGTGTTCCTGTACGCGGCCCCGGTCGCGTTCGTCGGCTTCGTACTCGCCTGGTTCCTGCGCGAGGACCGGCTGCGGGGCTCCGTGACCGCACCGGACGTGACGCAGACGCTGGCCAGCAACCCCGTCGAACGGTCCTCGTACGACGAGGTGTGCCGGGCGCTGTCGGTCCTCGGCACCCGCGAGGGGCGCCGTGAGATCTACGAGAAGATCACCGCGCGGGCGGGCTACGACCTGCTCCCGGCCGCGAGCTGGGTGCTGCTGCGCGTGAAGAAATACGGCCGGGTCGAGCCCGGGGTGCTGGCCGAGCGCAGCCCCGTGCCGCTGAACGTCGTGCTCGCCGCTGCCCGTCAGGTGGAGGAGCGCGGCCTCGCCACCCGCGAGGGCGTGGACCTGATCCTCACCGACCGGGGCCGTGAGGTCGCCGGGAGACTGGCCAAGGCCCGTGAGGAGTCCCTGGCCGAGCTGCTGGGGGACTGGTGGGGCCCGGACCGCCCGACGGACCTGGTCCAGCTGGTCGAGGAGCTGAACGCCGAGCTGTGCGGTTCCGACGCGGAGCGCCCGCACGACGGTGAGGTGAAGCGGCCGCGCGGCGGCTTCGCGTGACCCGGTTCGCCCGCGGTGGCTTCGAACCCTGAGCGGACTCAGGCCGTCAGCGGCTTCGTGAACCAGTGCTCGGCGTAGGCGCGGGTGTGCTGCGGTGCGGTCTCCTGATAGCCGAGGCGCGCGTACAGGGTCCGGGCCTCCACCAGGTCGGTGCGGGTGTCGAGCACCATCCGCTCGGCGCCGAGTCCGCGGGCCGCGTCCTCCGCCGCCCGCACCAGGAGCGCGGCACCGCCCCTGCCGCGCATCTCCGGGTACAGGAAGACCCGGGTGAGTTCGGCGGTGGCCGGCTCCGTCAGCCGGAGGCCCGCGCTGCCGGCGGGCTCACCGTCGTACCGCCCCACCAGCAGCAGGCCACCGGGCGGGGCCAGGTACTCCCCGGTGTCCGCGGCGATCTCCCGTTCCAGCTCGCCGGGTTCGGTCGGGCGGCCCTCGTGGAGCTGGTACCAGCGGTCGCTGACCTCCGTGTAGTACGCCCGCCACAGCGCGGCGGCGACCGGCGAGTCGAAGGGTTCGGGGGCGATGGTCCAGGCGGTGGTCCGGGTCATGCCGGCCATTCTCACGATGTCCCGCACCCCGCCCGCAACTGGATTTGCCTCGACGCGAGGTGTCCCGCGGCGGCGCGAGCGGCCCGCGTACGCCCTCGCGCGGCGCGCTCGGTGGCCGGGCGCCGTTTGAGGACCGTCTCGCGGGCAACCCGGACGGAGAACCGGCCCGTTGGGTCGAGAACTCCGGAAGGCACCCATGTCCACAGGCGTGATCATCGCTCTGATCGTGATCGTGGCGGCCGTTGCCCTAGTCGCGGCCGCCCTGACCCTCCGAGCCCGCAGGCCGCAGGGCGGGCACAGCCTGCAGCGGCGCTTCGGGCCCGAGTACGACCGTGCCGTCGCCCGGCACGACGGTGACGCGAAGGCCGCCGAGCGCGACCTCACCGAGCGGGTGAAGCGGCACGGTTCGCTGCGCGAGACGCCGCTGGAGCCCGCGGCCCGCCAGCAGTACGAGGCCCGCTGGGCCGCCGTCCAGGAACGCTTCGTCGACTCACCGCGGGACGCGGTGACCGAGGCCGACCGGCTGATCGGCGAACTCGCGGGAGCCCGCGGCTTCCCCGACGGCGGCCGACACGAGGAGCAGGTCGAGGCCCTCTCCGTGCACCACGCGCGGCATGTCCAGGGCTACCGCCGGGTCCACTCGGCCGTGCACGCCGGCTCCGACACCGCCGCAGCCGAGAACGGCTCCGGTACGGAGGAGCTGCGTGAGGCCCTGGTCGAGGCCCGCGCGCTCTTCGAGGACCTCATGACATCCGACCACAAGCACACCCACCGCAAGGACACCGTCCAGCGCGGCGCGGACACCGGTACGCAGCAGACGGAGCGGGCCGCGGACGACCCGGAGCCGGCTGCGCCCGGTTCCCGCGGTCATGCGCCGTGGACGTTCAACAGGCGCCACGCCAAGGGGAGTTGACGGATATGCCAGATGTGACATCAGACGGCGGTGCGGACCGCAGGAGCAAGGCACGGCAGGCCGAGGCGGTCACAGGACGCGAGACCGCCGAGACGCGGGAGGCCGCGGCCGCGCACGAGGCCGCGGGTACGACGGGTACTCCAGGCCCCGGTACCGCGGCGCGCGACGAGGGTCGCGGCGCCACGGATCGCGGGAGCGCGGCGAGCGCCCGGCCGCAGGCCACCGGCCCGCTCGCGGGGCGGTCCGCGACGGGCGTCGGCGAGAGCGCCGGCGCGGCCGGTGAAGGACGCGCCAGGGCCGCCCGCGCGGGCACCGGCACGGGGTTCGGCGAGGACGGCGGTCGCGCCACCACTGCCGCGGGCGCCACTCCCGGGGTCCGTGAGGGCAGCGGAACAGGGCTCGGTGAGGGCGGGCGCGCCAGGACAGCCGAAGGGGTCACCCCTGGTGTCCGCGAGGGCACCGGCACCGGGCTCGGTGTGGACGCCGGTTCCCCGGCGAGCGGCGAAGGCATCACCCGGGTCCCCCGCGAGGGCACCGGTACGGCCGGCCGCGAGGGCACCCACGGGCACGGCGGGCCGCTGCTCGCGCACGACGAGTCCGACAAGCTCGCCCTGCGGCTCCAGCACGCCGTCGGCGGCTTCGTGGACGGGCCCCGTACGGCCGTCGAGGAGGCCGACCAGGTGCTGGAGGAGGTGGCCGCGCGCTTCACGGACGCGATCACCCAGCGCCGCCGCACACTCCAGGCGTCCTGGCAGCGGGCCGGCGACAGCAAGGGCACCGAGACCGACACCGAACAACTGCGGCTGGCCCTGCGGGACTACCGCGAGATGGCGGAACGGCTGCTGCACACCTGACGCGACCGCGCCCGGCGTACGGCGGGCGGCCAACACCCGCCCACGCCGAGACCGCCCCGCGCACGGCGGCCACCACCGCGTACGGCGATGCGCACCGCACTCAGCGCTGCGCACCGCACGCGGTGAAGCCGCACTTGTCCCACGGCGGCCCGCGCCACCCCACGGCGGCCACCACCGCGTATGGCGATGCGCACCGCACTCAGCGATGCGTACCGCACTCAGCGCTGCGCACTGCTCGCAGCGGCGCGCAATGCCCGCAGCGGCGCGCACTGCTCGCAGCGATGCGTACCGCACGCGGTGAAGCCGCACTTGTCCCACGGCGGCCCGTGTCACCCACGGCGGCCCGCGTCACCCACGGCGAGACCGCCCCGCGTAAGGCGAGGCCACCGCGCGAAGCGAGGCCGTGCCCCGGACCATGTTCCCGGGGCGCGGCCTCGCCGTGTGGCGTGTGGTGTCAGTCGGCCCGGCGTTCGTGCCAGTCGCGGACGATCTCCTCGACGTCGTACGGCTTGAGGCCGAGCGGAGGTCCCGGCGGCGGCTTGAACATCACTTCGCGGATCTTGGCGTTGATGTCCTCGACGATCCGGCGGACGACGCGCTCCGAGGGGGCGGCCGCCGCCGCGGCGAGCGCGTCCTCGGCCTCCTTGCGCAGGGCCAGTGTCGGATGCAGCACCGACAGTCCTTCGCGGGCCATCTTCTGCTTGATCCACCACAGTTCGTCGTACGACGTGCTGCTGATGCTCGGCAGCGGCTTTCCCGCGCCGGCGAGTTCCGCGAACTCCCCGCGCGCCTCCGCCTCGCGGATCTGTTTGTCGACCCAGGTCTCGAAGCTGACGCCCGGTGGCTTGCGCTCGGTCATGTGTCCAGTGTGCCGGACTTCGCCCGCCGGCACGATGGTGCGATCTATCATGCGGCGGCGGCGCGCCAACCACGCTCCGCGCAAGGACACTTGGATCGTCACGACCCGCTGGACCCGAAGGAGCGCACGTGCTCGAACTCACCATGGCCTCGGTCTCCGGGGCGGACGCCGGGGCGACGGCCGGCATGCTGATGGCCGACGCGCCCAGCGACCCGGGCGCCGTGCTGCGGTTGGGCCGGGACAAGGCCGTGTGCCGGCTGGCGACGCCGGACGACTGGCTGTTCGTCTCCCGGGTCCATCTGGAGTTCCTGTGCGGTCCCGACGGGACCTGGCAGGTCAGCTGGCTGCGCGGCTCGCACCCCGACCCGTCGTCCGAGGTGCGGCTGACGCTGGCCGGATTCCCGCCGCAGCCGCTTCCGTACGGCGGGACGGCCAAGCTGCCGCAGGGCGGCTCCGGGGAGCTGGTCATCCAGGACCGCACCGGTCCGCGCAGTGTGAACGTCGGCTTCTACCACGAGGCGTGAGGCCCGGCGCGGCTTGGCACCCTCAGGCCAGCACCCGCGCCAGCGCGAACCCGTCGTACCCCTTGCTGCCCACCGTCTGGATCGCCGTACCGGTCAGCTTCGGGTGGGAGGCGAACAGTTCCAGCGCGGCCCGGGTGCCCCGCACGCTCGGGTCGTCGCTGCCCGCCTCGGTGACCCGGCCGCTGCGGACCACATTGTCGAGGACGATCAGGCTGCCGGGGCGGGTGAGCTTGGCCGCCCACTCGACGTAGTGCGGGTTGTTGACCTTGTCGGCGTCGATGAAGACCAGGTCGAAGGGCTCGGGGTGCTCGTCGGCCAGCTTGGGCAGCGACTCCAGGGCCGGGCCCACCCGCACCTCGGAGATCTTGTCGAGGCCGGCGCGGGCGAGATTGCGGCGGGCGACCTCGGCGTGCGTGGTGTCGTACTCCAGGGTGATGAGCCGGCCGTCGGCGGGGAGCGCGCGGCCCAGCCAGATCGTGCTGTAGCCGCCGAGCGTGCCGATCTCCAGGATGCGGCGGGCGCCCTGGATCTGGGCGAGGAGCTGGAGCAACTTGCCTTGGTTCGGCGCGACGTTGATGGGCGGCAGCCCGGCCGCCTCGCTGTCGCGCAGGGCCGCGGTCAGCGTCTCGTCGGGCGGGGAGAGCAGGGTGGTGAAGTAGTCGTCGACGTCGTTCCAGAGCTGTGACTCGCTCATGCACCAATGCCTTTCGTATCTAGTTAGAGGAGCTAACTAGTTCCGCTAAGGAATATAGCCGTGCGTATGGGCGGTTGTCAGCGTCTTTGCCGGGCGACCGCACCGGGTCAGCCGATCGGCGGAGATGCCCGCGCGAGGGGCGCGGGCACCTCTGGACGGAGCGCGCTGAAGGCGCCACCGGACGGCGCGCGGCGGAGGCCGCGGTTCCGGGGCGGCGGATCAGTGGATCAGCGGGCCCGCGCGTCCGCGGCCGGTTCCACCGCGGGCGCGGACCCGGGCAGCGGCTTGCCGGCCGACTCCGTCATGAACCACACCGCCGTACCGCCGATCACGGCGGCGGCCATCATGTAGTACGCGGGCATCATCATGTTCCCGGTCGCCCCGATCAGCGCCGTGACCACCAGCGGGGTGGTGCCGCCGAAGAGCGAGACGGAGACGTTGAAGCCGATGGAGAGCGATCCGTAGCGGACCTTCGTCGGGAAGAGCGCGGGCAGCGCCGCCGGCATCGCGGCGGTGAAGCAGACCAGGAGCAGACCGAGCGCGCCCATGCCGAGGGCGACGGCGAGCAGGCTGCCCTGGCGGATCAGCAGGATGGCCGGGACGGACAGCGCGAGGAAGCCCGCGCAGCCGGCGGCGATCACCGGACGGCGCCCGACGCGGTCGGTCAGGGCGCCCGCGAAGGGCTGCACGACCATCATCAGCGCCATCACGCCGAGGACGACGAGCAGACCGTGCGTCTCGTCGTACTTCAGCTCGCTCGTCAGATAGCTGGGCATGTACGACAGCAGCATGTAGTCGGTGACGTTGAAGACCAGCACCAGGCCCATGCACAGGAGCAGCGCCTTCCACTGGCCGCTCACCATCGCGCGCAGCGGCACCCTGGGGCGGTCCTTCTCCTTGCGGGAGGCCTTCTCCAGCTCGGCGGCGAACGCCGGGGTCTCCTCCAGCCGCATCCGCAGATAGAGGCCGATGATGCCCATCGGGCCCGCGATCAGGAACGGGATGCGCCAGCCCCAGGACAGCAGGTCGGCACTGGACAGCAGGGCGGTCATCAGGGTCACCAGGCCGGCGCCGCCGATGTAACCGGCGAGTGTGCCGAACTCCAGCCAGCTTCCGAAGAAACCGCGCTTCTTGTCCGGCGCGTACTCGGCGATGAACGTGGAGGCGCCCGCGTACTCGCCGCCGGTCGAGAAGCCCTGCACCAGGCGGGCCGCGAGCAGCAGCAGGGGAGCGCCGACGCCGATGGTCCCGTACGACGGGATCAGGCCGATCGCGAAGGTGCCCGCCGCCATCATGATCATGGTGACCGCGAGGATCTTCTGACGGCCGATGCGGTCACCGAGAGGGCCGAAGACCAGGCCGCCGAGGGGGCGGACCAGGAAGGCCGCGGCGAACGCGCCGAACGTGGAGAGCAGCTGCGCGGTGGGGTTGCCCGACGGGAAGAACACCTTGCCCAGCGTCACGGCGATGTAGCTGTAGACACCGAAGTCGAACCACTCCATCGCGTTGCCGAGTGCGGCGGCCTTGACGGCTCGTTTCACCAGAGCGGGGTCGGTGACGGTGACCTCCGGCCCGGTGGGGGCCGGTGGCGCGGCGGATACGACGGGAGCGACGGGAGTGACGGTCGGCAAGATTCCGCTCGCCTGCCTTTCGACGGGGACAAGGACAGGGCCCCTGTCGAAGCGGGCCGAAAACCGACGATAGGGGCTCTCACCGCTCTCACGTGGCGTGCACGACCCACCGCACAGTGCACATAAATGCCGCGTAACCAGGCGCGACGGCGGGTCCGAGGGGCACTTTTCGGACGGCTGATTGTGATCTTTGTCGCGGCCCGTGGAAGGAACCGGACCGTCCGCCCACTATCGTCATCCGGACAAAAGGCGGGCGGACGCCAGGTGAAGCGGGGGTTGCCTGCGTCTCTCCCCAGGGGGAATGCGAGCCTCATAGGGTTCGGACACGGACATACGGGCGTGACTGACGGGGCGGGAGGGCCGACGCGGCGTGGCGAATGCGGAGCGCAGAGGGCGACCGGAGGCTGCCTTCGGGACAGGGCCGGCCGGGACCGCACGGGCACGACTGGAAGCGGCCCGCGCAGGCCTCTGGCTGATCGCCGCCGTCCTGGCCGTACGGCAGGTCACCGCCGTCCTCGGCACGCCGAAGGGCGACCGGCTGACGGACCTGGAGACCTGGGTCGGCCCGAACGGCGTCCTGCACGTGAAGGGCTCGCTGTACGACTCGACGCAGTTCACCGGCACCCCGTTCGCCGGTCTCGTCCTCAAGCCCCTCACTCGTTCGGCGGAACAGGCCCTCGGCTGGGGCTGGACCTTCGGCACGCTGCTGCTCGTCGTGGCGCTCGGCCTGATCGTGGCGCGCGCCCTGCCGCAGCCGGTGACCCGGCGCTCGCGGCTGCTGGCGGCGCCCGTGGCGATCAGCCTGCTGATGCTCTCCCTGCCGGTGCGCAACACCCTCTACCTCGGCCAGACCAGCATCATTCCGGTGCTGCTCGTCCTGCTCGGCTGCTTCGCCGTCCGGGGGGAGCGCGCGAGCGGGGTCCTGATCGGGATCGGCGCGGCGCTCCAGCCGACCGTGCTGCTCTTCGCGCCGCTGCTGTGGTTCACCGGGCGCAGACGTGCCGCCGTGGCCACCGGCGGCACCTTCGCCGCCAGCACGTTGCTCGCCTGGGCCGCGCTGCCGCACGACTCGTACACCTACTGGGTGCACCACCTGGCGGGCGTCGGGCTCGGCGGTCAGGCCGACGACCTCGCCAACCAGTCCCTGCACGGCGCGCTGCTGCGCTTCGGCCTGGAGGGGCCGCTGGAGATCGGCCTGTTCCTGGTCCTCGGGGCGGCCGTCGCGGTCGTCGGCCTGCGCCGCGCGGTGCGCTACGCGCGCGACGGACAGCTGCTGCTCGCCGTCGCCGTCACCGGCTGTGTCGCGGTCGCGGTCTCCCCGACGACCTGGCAGCACCAGCTGCTGTGGGTGCTGCTCGCGGTGGTCGGCCGGGCCGGCCGGCGCGTCTCGGACCGGTTCGTGTGGCCGGTCGCCGTCGTCCTTGCGATGACCCTGCCCGCCAAGGCGCTGCTGCCGAACATGCCGGTGATGTATCCCGTCCGGGAGAACGTCCTCCTGATCGTGGCGCTCGCCGCCTCCTGCGCCGTCCCGTTCCTGTCCCTGAAGTCGCCCACGTTCCGCGCGCCCGCCCCCACCCAGTACGCGCCCGCCCGTCCGGCCCGGCTGCGGTGGGTGCCGCTGCTCCCGTTCTGGCGCCGGGTGCTGACCCGGCCGAGTCTGCTGCTCGAACTGCTGCTGATCCGCGTCTTCTACTCCGCGTACTCCTCCGTGCGGCTCGCGGCGACCGGTGGACGCGCCGCCGCGGAGAAGCACGGCCATGAGATCCACTCGCTGGAGAAGGCGCTCTTCATTGACGTCGAGCACGGCATCAACCACGCGATCGTGCAGGTCCCGTGGCTGGAGAACTTCTTCAGCTTCTACTACGAGTCGTTCCACTTCGTGGTGCCGCTGACGATCCTCGGTGTGCTCTACGCCCGCCGGCCCGCGGACTACCGCTGGGCCCGGTCCGCGCTGGGCTTCGGCACGCTGCTCGCCCTGGCCGGCTTCTGGCTGTACCCGCTGGCGCCGCCGCGGCTGATGCCGGGCCTCGGTTTCATCGACACCGTGCACGGCGCGCAGAACCTCGCCCAGCCGGACTACGGGGCGATGACCGCGGTCACCAACCAGTACGCGGCGATGCCCTCGCTGCACTTCGGCTGGTCCCTGTGGTGCGGCATCGTCATCGTCGTACTGGCCCCGAAGTGGTGGATGAAGGCGCTGGGCATGCTGCATCCGCTGCTCACGGTGTCCGCCATCGTCGCGACCGGCAACCACTGGGTGCTGGACGCGGTCGGCGGCGCGGCCGTGATCGGCGCGGGCTTCGGGCTCACCTATCTGCTGTCCGGGCCCCGGGCGGCGGCCGTCACCGCGGAGCCGCCGGGCCGGGAGCGGGACCCGTCGGTCAGCAGCCCCCCTGCCACGGCAGTCGGTACGAAGAGCTGATCCGGTACTCGCCCGGCTCGCTCACCCGGAGCCGGGTCCACTGTCCGGCCCGCTCCAGACAGCCGCCGTCGGTGCGCAGCCAGCGCGAGTAGGCGATCCGGACGGTGACCGGTCCCGGCTCCTCGACGCGCACGGTCAGCGCCGCGGCGCCGGCCCGTACGACGGAGGCGGGCCCCGAGACCAGCGCGGTCGCGTCCCGGACGCGGTAGACCCGCCAGTGGGCGTCCCGCCACACCGGCTCCAGCCAGGCCGGGCCCGAGCGCACCAGGGCGGCCTCGTCCTCGGCGGCCCAGTCCGGGGTGGCCTCCGGCAGGACGACGAAGCCCACCGCCCAGCGGTCCAGCCAGGCGCGGTAGGTGCGCGCGGAGAACGACCCGTCGTAGAAGAGGGCGCCGCGCTCCACGTCCACCTGGCGGTTCCAGCCGCGCGCGGTGTCGACGTGCGGGGCCAGGGCGGTGGTCTCGCGGTGGTTGACGGCCGGGACGACCTCGACGCGGGTGCGGCCGGCCCCGAGCCGGTCCAGTGCCGCGACCACGCCCTCGGTGTGCGTCGCCCAGGCGGGCACCGGCGTCGACATCTTCAGTACCTGGACCGTGTGCTGGGCCACCCAGTTCACCGACAGGGCGAGCGCGAGCGCCAGGGCGAGACGCCGTACGGCGTCGACGCGCCGTACGGCGTGCAGCCCCGGCGCCAGGAGCGCGGCGAGCAGCGCGGGCGGGGCGAAGAGCTCGGCGAGACGTACGACGTTCGAGCCGACCGGCGAGTCGATCAGCACCGTCAGCACGATCCCCGCCATGTAGACCAGGGCGCCCCGGCGCAGCGCGCGCCACTCTCGCGGTCCCGCCACGGCGAGGACGGCGCCGAAGAGCAGCGGTTTCCAGATGTCGTCGGTCTGCATCGGCTGCACACCGTCGAGCGGGAACAGCAGGCTCGTCGCCCCGATCACCACGACCGGGGGCGCGAGGAGTGCGGCGGCGGTGGCGAACTCCCGGGTCAGCAGCCGGGCCGCGCCGACGACCAGCAGGAACAGCCCGGCCGCCGGGCTCGCCATGGTGGCCAGCGCGGCGCACACCGCGGCCGTCGCAGGCCGCCGGGCCGGACCCGTCACCGCCAGACAGGCGGCGAGCCCGACGGCGGTGCCCAGCGCGAAGGTCGACCGCCCCGAGGCCACGTCGGCCCAGAGGGTGAGCGTGGCCAGCAGGGCGGGCCACAGCGGCCGTCGCATCCCGCTGCGGACGAAGAGGCACGCGGCGAGCCACGACCCGGCGAGCCCGGCCATGACCGTGACGGTCCGCACCCCGAGGACCGCCATCAGACAGGGCGACAGCAGGCTGTAGCTCGCCACGTGGATGCCGCCGTACCAGGAGAGGTTGTAGGGCGTGCCCGGATGCTGTCCGGTGAAGTCGCGCCAGGCCACCTGCGCCGCGAGGTCACCGCCGCCCGTCCCCAGATACGCGGCCCACAGCGCGTACAGCGGGACGGCGAGGGCCAGTGCCAGCAGCGGGACGGGGTGCGGCCGCCAGGAGCGGAGAGCGGTCCGGCGTGCTGCGGGCCGCCGGGCGGACGGCCCGGCGGTGGTCTCGAGGGTGGGCGGCACAGATCGCGTTCCGTTCCGGGCGGTTGAGCTCAGTCACCGTGAAGACGCCCACCGTAGAAGGCTGGTTGGCTGTCCGGAACTCCGCGTTACTGCTCTCGGGGGAGGCAGGGGCCGGGCGTGGGGTGCCCCTGCCTCCCTCGGGACGGGCCGGTGGTGCCGGGAGGCCGCCGGCCCGGGTGGGTCAGCCGCGGGTGACCTGGAGCTCCTTGACCCCGTTCAGCCAGGCCGAGCGCAGCCGGCGCGGGTCGCCGGCCAGCCGCAGGCCGGGCATCGCGTCGGCGATGGCGTTGAAGATGAGGTCGATCTCCAGGGTGGCCAGGGACTTGCCGAGGCAGAAGTGCGGGCCTCCGCCGCCGAAGCCGAGGTGCGGGTTCGGGTCGCGGGTGATGTCGAAGGTCTCGGGGCCCTCGAAGACCTCCGGGTCGTTGTTGGCGGAGGAGTAGAAGATGCCGACGCGTTCGCCCTTCCTGATCTGCTGCCCGCCCAGTTCGGTGTCCTGGGTTGCGGTTCGCTGGAAGGAGACGACGGGCGTCGCCCAGCGGACGATCTCCTCGGCGGTCGTCTTCGGGCGCTCGCGCTTGTAGAGGTCCCACTGGTCGGGGTGGGTGAGGAAGGCGTGCATGCCGTGCGTGATGGCGTTGCGGGTCGTCTCGTTGCCCGCGACGGCGAGCAGCAGCACGAAGAAGCCGAACTCGTCGGAGGCGAGGTTGCCCTCGTCCTCCGCCGCGACCAGGGTGCTGACGATGTCCTTGGCCGGGCACTGCTTGCGGTCGGCGGCCATGTTCATCGCGTACGAGATGAGTTCGGTGGCCGACTCGGCGCCGACCTCCTCGGTGATCGCGTACTCCGGGTCGTCGTACGCCACCATCTTGTTGGACCAGTCGAAGATCTTGGTGCGGTCGTCCTGGGGCACACCGATGAGCTCGGCGATCGCCTGGAGGGGCAGTTCGCAGGCGACCTGGGTGACGAAGTCGAAGGAACCGTCGGGCGCGGCACCGGCGAGGGCGCTCTCGACAATCGAGCGGGCACGCGCACGCAGGGTCGCTTCGAGGGAGCGGATGGCACGCGGGGTGAAGCCGCGCTGCACGATCTGGCGGACCCGGGTGTGCTCGGGCGGATCCATGTTGAGCATGATCAGCCGCTGGACCTCGATCTGTTCGCGCTGGATGCGCTCGTTGAAGCGGATGACCGCGGTGTTGAGGTACGAGGAGAACAACTCCGGATGCGTGGAGACGTACTTGACGTCCGCGTGCCGGGTGACGGCCCAGTAGCCGTCGTCCTCGAACCCGGCGATGCCGGGCTGTTGCGGGATCCAGTGGACCGGTTCGGCCCGGCGCAGCTCGGCGAACTCCGGGAGGGGAACGCGGTGGTGCAGCACATCGGGGTCGGTGAAATCGAACCCGTCGGGCAGCGCTGGACAGGGCATCGGCAACTCCGGATCTCGCGCCTGGTGTTCTGGCGGTGCGGGTTCTGACGGCCCATCAGGAACCGGGAATTGCCGTGAAGGTAGTAACGGGTTCTACAAGTGGCAAGGGGTGCGGCAGGCCCAATTGCGTGCGGAACTCGCGCAGATCGCGACTTCCGGGGCTGCACGACCCTTGCGGCGCGGGGTCTCCGCTCAGCACACTGCATGCAGAACTGGTACGCGTTCTAGTTCTGCGTGGTGGGTGGGCCGGGACGCCCCGCTGCGCGGGTCACCAGGGCCCATCCGCCGCACAGGCCCCAGGGTCTGTCCGGCGGATCGTGCGGTGGGTCGCGGGGTGTGGCACGCACGTCTGCGGCGTTGTCGTCGGTCGTCATGGCTCCGCCATGACTCCCTCCTCCGCCTTGCAGCTGCACGCACCACACCCCGCTCAGCTCTGTGTCCAGGCGCGGTGGGGACGGAACCGCAAGATCCGCCGCACGGACCCTAGGAGAGGACGATGCCCCCATGGCCGCGGAACCCGTGATCGTCGAAGCCGTACGCACGCCCATCGGCAAGCGCGGTGGCGCGCTCGCCAATCTGCACCCCGCCTATCTCCTGGGCGAGACCTACCGTGAACTCCTCGGCCGCACCGGTATCCACGCCGACTGCGTCGAGCAGATCGTCGGCGGCACCGTGACCCATGCCGGCGAGCAGTCCATGAACCCCGCGCGGATCGCCTGGCTGACGATGGGCCTGCCGTACGAGACGGCGGCGACGACCGTCGACTGCCAGTGCGGGTCCTCGCAGCAGGCCTCCCACATGGTCGCCAACATGGTCGCGGCCGGGGTGATCGACGTCGGGATCAGCTGCGGTGTGGAGGCGATGTCCCGGGTGCCGCTGGGCTCGGGATCCAAGCACGGTCCGGGCAAGCCGTTCCCCGACGAGTGGAACGTCGACCTGCCCAACCAGTTCGAGGCGGCGGAACGCATCGCGCGCAACCGCGGGCTGACCCGCGAGAACGTCGACTCCCTCGGGCTCATCTCCCAGGAACGGGCGGCGAACGCCTGGTCCGAGGAGCGCTTCAAGCGCGAGACGTTCGCCGTCCAGGTGCCCACCACCGAGGAGGAGCAGGCCGCCGGCCAGGGCATGTGGCGTCTGGTGGACCGGGACGAGGGGCTGCGCGACACCTCCATGGAGGCACTGGCCCGGCTGAAGCCGGTGATGCCGACGGCCGTCCACACGGCGGGCAACTCCTCGCAGATCTCCGACGGAGCCTGCGCGATCATGTGGGCGTCCAAGCGGATGGCGCGGGCGCTGAAGCTGCGGCCGCGCGCCCGGATCGTCGCCCAGGCGCTGGTCGGCGCGGACCCGCACTACCACCTCGACGGACCGATCGACGCGACGCGCGCGGTCCTCGGCAAGGCGGGCATGTCGCTGAAGGACATCGACATCGTCGAGATCAACGAGGCCTTCGCGTCGGTGGTGCTGAGCTGGGCCCAGGTCTTCGAGCAGGACCTGGAAAAGGTCAACGTCAACGGCGGCGGGATCGCCCTCGGGCACCCGGTCGGGGCGACGGGAGCCCGGCTGATCACCACCGCCCTGCACGAACTGGAGCGCCGGGACAAGGAGTTCGCGCTGATCACGATGTGCGCGGGCGGCGGGCTGGCCACCGGGACCATCATCCAGCGGTTGTGACGAGCCGGCCGGACCGGCGCACCTTTCCGGCCTGAGGCGGTCACGGGCTCATGCGCGGCTCGCGGTCGTTACGGCGCTCAGCGGTGGCCGGAGGGTGTCACGGGTTCGCGGTCGTTACGGCGCTCGGCGGTGGCCGGAGGGTGTCACGGGTTCGCGGTCGTTACGGCGCTCAGCGGTGGCCGGAGGGTGTCACGGGCTCGCGGTCGTTACGGCGCTCATTCGCGGCCCGAGGCCGTCACGGCCAGCACCGCGGTGGCCGCGGCCGCGACCAGCAGCGGGACGCCCAGACCGTGGTGGAGCACCAGCCACGCGCCGAGCAGGGCGCCCGCCAGCATCGCGACCACCGCGGCCGAACGGCGCGGGGAACGGGGGCCCGCGCCACCGGCCAGCCGGGAGTCGGCGGCGAGCCCGGTCAGGGTCATCGTCAGCACGGTGGTCGTCAGATCGGGCACGCCCAGCCGGCGGACCGTCGCGTTGCGCAGACCCATGGCGAACGCGGTGACCGCGATCAGGGTGTACGTCGTGCCGGCCGCGTCCGGCGCCGCGAACGCGACCACGGCGGTCACGCCCACCAGGGCCGCCTCGGCGGCGAGCGTGATCCGGGCCCAGAAACGGCGCGACCCCCCGCCGAGCCGCACCGCGATCCGGCCGCCCGCCGCCGCCCCCACCAGGAACGCCCCCAGGGACGTCAGCGAGTGCGGTGCGAAGAAGCCGGGCGCGCCCGCGGCCGCGAAGCCGAGCACCACGACGTTGCCGGTCATGTTCGCGGTGAAGACGTGCCCCAGACCCAGATAGCTCACCGCGTCGATGAATCCGCTGACCACGGTCAGCGCCAGCAGCACGACCGACAGAGGCAGTCCGCGCGCCTCCGGATCACGGACGGGGGCTTCTGTGGTCATGGCGGCCTCCGGTCAGCGGGATGGTCGGGGTGCACTCAGGTCCACCATGGGCGCGGGGGCTTCTCGGATACCGGGACGAGCTGCGCGTCCGTAGCGTCAGGGGCATGAGCGACGACACGTACAAGTCCGTCAAATCCATTGAAACACAGCGCAATTGGCGTACGCGGCAGGGGCTCGCCGTGACGGCGGCGCTCCTGCTGGTAGGGGTCGCGGCGGCACCCGCCGCCACCGCGCTGGACCGCCCGGCGCCGGCCGGCGCGGTGTCGGTCCGCGCTCCCTCGGCCGGAGCGGACGCCGATGCGCGGCGCGGCGCTCTCATCTCCGTCACCCGGGTCGCCGTGGGCGACACCGCCCAGGTCAAGGCCTTCCTGGCCGAGCGCGGCACGGCGGCGGACTCCGTGCGGTACGGCGTCCGCGCGTACCGGCTGACGTACCGGACCGTCGACCCGTACGGCGAGCCCACCACCGCCACCGGACTGCTCACGCTGCCCACGGGCGGCGGCCACCGCCTCGACCTGGTCTCGGACACCCACGGCACCATGGTCAACCGGAGCTACGCCCCCTCCGCCGAGGAGGACTTCGGGCGCATCCCGTCCTATCTGCACGCGGGCGCCGGCCGGGCGGTCGCCGCGCCCGACTACCTCGGTCTGGGCGGGGGCCCCGGCCTGCACCCCTACATGGACACCCGCTCCTCGGTGACCGCCTCGGTCGACATGTTGCGCGCCGCCCGTACGGCGGCCCGGCAGCTGGACCGGCCGCTCACCGGTGACGTCTACGCGACCGGCTTCTCGCAGGGCGGGCAGGTGGCGATGGCGCTCGGACGGGCGCTGGAGGAGGGGGCGGACCGGCATTTCCGGCTGAAGGCGCTGGCGCCGGTCAGTGGTCCCTACGACCTGGAGGGCGTGGAGATCCCGGCGCTCTTCGACGGCCGGGTCAACGACACGAGCGGCGTCCTCTACATCGGGTACTGGCTGGTCGCCCAGAACCGGCTGCACCCCCTCTACAAGGACCCGGCCGACGCCTTCCGGGCTCCCTACGCGGACCGGGTCGAGGGGCTGTACGACGGGACGCACGAGGAGGAGGACATCGTGCGGGCGTTGCCGGCCTCGCTGAAGGAGCTGCTCACGCCCGCCTACTACGAGAAGCTGCGGCACCCCGAGGGTGGCCTGCTGGCGGCGCTGCGCGACAACGACCACGGCTGCGACTGGAAGCCGGCCGCACCGGTGCGGCTGTACGCGGGGGCGGCCGACACCGACGCACCGATCGCGAACGCGCACAGCTGTGCCGCGCAGCTGGCGGAGCGGGGGGTCCGGGCTTCCGTGATGAACCAGGGGGACCTGGATCACTTCGGGACGTTCCAGGTGTCGGCGCCGAAGGTGGTGCGGTGGTTCGACGCCGTCAGCGGTTCCTGAGCGCACGGGACGGCCGCAGGACGGGGGGCGACGGTTGCGACGGCCTCAGGGCATGACGAAGGCGGCGGCCCCGGGGATCGGGGGCCGCCGCCTTCGCGTACAAGGGGCTGCCGGGTGGCGCCGCTGAGCGGTGCGCCGGGCCTGCTGGTCAGTACCAGCCGTTGGCCTGCCAGAAGTTCCAGGCGCCGGCCGGGCTGCCGTAGCGGGAGTTCATGTAGTCCAGACCCCACTTGATCTGCGTCTCGGGGTTGGTCTTCCAGTCGGAGCCCTTCGAAGCCATCTTCGAACCGGGCAGCGCCTGGACCAGGCCGTAGGCGCCGGACGAGGAGTTGGTGGCCTTGACGTTCCAGCCGCTCTCGTGCTCGACGATCTTGCTGAACGCGGTGTACTGCGCGGCGTCCGGGATCATCTTGTGCGCGATCGACTGGGCGGAGGAGGTCGAGGTGGTGGCGGCCTGGGCGGGGGACGCGGCCAGGACCATGCCGGTCGCGGCGGCGGCCACGGCGGCGGTGGTGAGGACCTTCTTCGGGGAAGCGATGCGGCGGATGACAGAGACGGACACGGAGAACCTTTTCTTCGGGGACGGTGGTGCGCCGGTACGCCGTGACCACACGCTGGTGGCGGGGGCATACAGCGGCGCCGAGGCCCGGGAGGGCACGTCGGCGCCTGGCGACTCCTCCAGAGAAACAGGCTGGAGGCGCGTCCGCAATGACCCCTTTTACTAGTTGTGGTCGCATGAAGGACGAAAGTGCCGTTTGTGATGTGGCTCTCAATGCCCAGGTCAGCGGGGTTGCGGACGCGTACATGTCAGCACTTTCGGTCTACGGCCGGGCTTCGTAGAGGACGAAGGTCCTGTGGGCTGGTTCACCCCGTAAGTAACAGCAGGTGCACCGGGGCCCACGGGGTGCGTTCGGCGGGTGTGACCCGGGTCGCAGCTCAGGGCTCCCGGAACGTGACGGGGGTCTCGAAAGCGGCCCGCCGGGTCGCCCGGCGCAGCGCCTTGAGGAGGGTCGCGCCGAGCGTGAGCGTCAGTACGACGGTGACGACGGCCCGGCCCAGGTCCCAGCCGAGCGAGGTGGCCACGCAGTACGCGAGGAAACGGGCCAGGTTGCCGGAGAGCGCGCCGTCCGGGTCGAAGGCGACGCCGGAGGCCAGGGCGTCCATGAAGGGCCAGCCGGCGAGATTCATGACGGTGCCGTAGGCGAAGGCGGCCAGGAAGCCGTACGCGGCGAGCATCGCCAGCTCCCCGCGCCCGCGCAGCCGGTCGGGGCCCGGCAGCAGCCCGGCCCCCATCGCGAACCACCCCATGGCCAGCATCTGGAACGGCATCCACGGCCCGACCCCGCCGGTGAGCAGCGCCGACGCGAACATCGTCACCGACCCGAGGACGAACCCGAAGCCGGGTCCGAGCACCCGCCCGCTCAGCACCAGCAGAAAGAACATCGGCTCGATCCCGGCGGTGCCGGCCCCGATCGGCCGCAGCGCGGCACCGGTGGCGGCCAGCACGCCCAGCATGGCGACGGCCTTGGGCCCAAGGCCCGACTCGGAGATCGTCGCGGCGACCACCCCGACGAGCAGGACCAGCAGCCCGGCGAACAGCCAGGGCGCGTCCTGCGCGTGCGCGTTCACCTGCGAGCCGGGCCCGGCGAACAGCGGCCAGCCGAACCCCGCCACGCCCACCGCGCTGACCAGTGCGAGAGCGGCGACGGAACGGGGACCGAGCCGGACGGCGCGGGCCTGGCGCTGAGGTGCGGACGGGAGCTCCGGCCGGGTCCGGGCGGCCCGCGGGGCCCTCATGCGAGGGCCGCCCGGACCTGGGCGACCGTGAGCCACCGCTGCGGAGCGAGGATCTTCGTCACCTGCGGTGCGAAGGACGGGGACGCGACGACGACCTCGGCGGTGGGGCCGTCGGCGACGACCTCGCCGTCCGCGAGGATCACCACCCGATGAGCCAGCTCGGCGGCCAGCTCCACGTCGTGGGTGGCCAGCACGATGGCGTGACCCTCGGCTGCCAGCCCCCGCAATACGGCCACCAGCCGTGCCTTCGCCGCGTAGTCGAGACCCCGGGTCGGCTCGTCGAGCAGCAGCAGCGGGGGACGCGCGGTCAGGACGACGGCCAGTGCCAGCGCCAGCCGCTGCCCCTCCGACAGATCGCGCGGATGCGTCCCGTCGCCGATGCCCGGCAGCAGCCCGGAGACCAGACCGCGGCAGGTGCCGGGCGCGGCCCCGGCGTCCCCGTCGGCCGCCGCGCACTCCGCGGCCACCGTGTCGGCGTACAGCAGATCGCGCGGCTCCTGCGGTACGAGACCGACGCGGCGTACGAGGTCCCGCGGCGCGGTCCGGTGCGGGGCCGCGCCGGCCACCCGCACCGACCCGGCGGACGGCTCGACCAGGCCGACGAGGGCGCCTAGCAGGGTGGACTTCCCGGCGCCGTTCCGGCCCATCAGCGCGACGGTCTCGCCGGGAGCGACCGTGAGATCGACCCGCCGCAGCGCCTCGACCCGGCCGCGCCGGACGGCCAGCGCCTCGACCACCGCCGTCCGTACGGGGGGTGAGGCGTCGTGGGGGCCGCGCCGACGGAGGAAGCGGGGGAGGCGGGAGGAGGACGAGGGTCCGGGGGCCGCTTCGGCGCCCGGCGTGAGGTTCGCCGAGGGGGCCGGGGCGGTCCCGGAGGCCGGGACGCGTGTCGTCGCGGGCGCCGGTGTGGGTGTCGCCGACGGGGCCGGGGCCGGCGTCGCGAGGCGCTCGCGCAGCGGCCCCGCGGTGCGCCGGGCGTCGCGCACCGTCAGCGGCAGGGGCGACCAGCCCGCCAGCCGGCCCAGGCCCACCACCGGCGGGAACACCGGGGAGACGGCCATCACCTCGGAGGGCGTGCCGAGCACCGGCGCGGCACCCGGCGAGGGCAGCAGGACGACCCGGTCCGCGTACTGGATCACCCGCTCCAGCCGGTGCTCGGCCAGGAAGACGGTCGTACCGAGGTCGTGGACGAGCCGCTGGAGGACGGCGAGGACCTCCTCGGCCGCGCCGGGATCCAGGGCGGACGTCGGCTCGTCGAGGACCAGCACCTGGGGGTGCGGGGTGAGGACCGAGCCGATGGCGACCCGCTGCTGCTGGCCGCCGGACAGCGTGGCGATGGGCCGGTCGCGCAGCTCCGCCAGGCCCAGCAGGTCCAGGGTCTCCTCCACCCGGCGCCGCATGACGTCCGGTGCGAGGCCCAACGACTCCATCCCATAGGCGAGTTCGTCCTCGACCGTGTCGGTGACGAAGTGCGACAGGGGGTCCTGGCCGACCGTGCCCACGACGTCCGCGAGTTCGCGCGGCTTGTGCGTGCGGGTGTCCCGCCCGGCGACGGTGACCCGGCCGCGCAGGGTGCCGCCCGTGAAGTGCGGCACCAGACCGCTCACCGCGCCGAGCACCGTCGACTTGCCGACCCCGGACGGCCCGGCGAGCAGCACCAGTTCACCCTCCGGGATCTCGAAGTCCAACCCCTGGACGGTCGGTCGGGCCGCCCCCTCGTAGGTCACGGAGACGTCCGCGAAGCGGATCATGAGGACTCCTTGGATGAGGGGGCCTGGGCCGGGGCGGGGGCGACGAAGGCGGGGAGCAGGCCGAGCAGGATCGCGGCGGCCGGCCACAGCGGGAGGGACGGTGCCGTCAGCGGTACGACACCGGGATGCAGGGCGGCCGGGTCGTGGGACCCGGACACGATCAGCAGCGCGGCCACCGCGACCCCCGACGCCGAGACGAGCCACGCCCGCACCCCCCAGGCGTCCGGCCGGTAGCGCGTCCGCAGCGAGCGCCGGCCGCCCAGACCGAGCCCGCCGAGCGCCGCGGCCAGCCCGGCGAGCAGCAGCGGCAGACCGTAGCTCCCGCCCTCCGCGGTCAGCAGTCCGTACGTACCCACGCAGACGCCGAGCAGACCGCCCAGCGTCAGCACGGCGGTGGTACGGCGGACGGCGGGCGGCACCTCGGCGGTCCTGCCGTAGCCACGCGCGTCCATGGCCGCCGCCAGGGCGACCGAGCGCTCCAACGCGCCCTCCAGGACCGGGAGTCCGACGTGCAGCAGACCGCGCAGGCCACGGTCGGGGCGGCCGCGCAGCCGGCGGGCGGCCCGCAGCCGCTGGACGTCCGCGATCAGGTTCGGCGCGAACGTCAGCGCGACGACGACCGCCACGCCCGCCTCGTACAGCGCGCCCGGCAGCGACTTCAGCAGCCGCGTCGGGTTCGCCAGGGCGTTCGCGGCGCCCACGCAGATGAGGAGCGTGGCCAGTTTCAGGCCGTCGTAGAGGGCGAAGACCAGGCCCTCGGCGGTGACCCGGCCGCCGATGCGGATGCCCTGCGCCCAGTGGGGGAGCGGGACTTCGGGGAGCGTGACCACGAGATGCGTACCCGGGATCGGGGAGCCGAGGAACACCGCGAACACGAGACGGATGCCGAGGACCGCCATCCCCAGCTTCACGAACGCGCCGTACGAGCGGGCCCAGGGGGCGTCGCTCCGGCGGGCCGCCACGACGTATCCGGCCGTGCCGATCAGCAGCGCGAGAAGGAGGGGATGGGTGGTCCGGGACGCGGCGGTGCCGAGGCCGAGGGCCCAGATCCACCAGGCGCCCGGATGGAGGGCGTTGGCCCGGCTCGCCTCCGGCGCGCGGGTACGGCGCCGCTCGGTCAGCACACCGCGCGCCGGCCGCTGCCACCGCCCGCCTCCGCCGGCTGGGCGGGCCGTCCACCGGCCAGGGGTTCCTTCCGCGCGCGTGCGGACTGCTCCGGCGCCGACGGTCAACGCGTCCACCTCAGCTCAACCCCGACGGCGCCGGGACTGCCAGACCGCGGCCCCGCCCAGCAGCACCACCGCGGCGATGCCCCCGAGCAGTCCGACGGACGGGCCGTCGTCTTCGGTCCCCGACCCGGTTCCGGGGCTGGCCGACGCCTGCGGCTCGGCGGCCCGCACCTGTTCGCCGCAGCCGGTCCGCGGGTACCCCGCGATGGCGCACAGCAGCGCGTTGGTGTCGTAGCGCAGGGGCTTCGCGACCGTGGCGAGCGCGTCGGCCGTGGTGGCGTCGGAACGGACGCGGGCGCAGGCGGTACGGGCCCGCGGCGGCGCCTCGCCGGACGGCGCGTCCGCCGCCGTACCGAAGTCGAGGACGAGAGCGATCCGCTTCCTGCCGTCCTGGGCGGGGGTACCGGCGCACACGGCGGCGAAGTCCGTCTTCCCGCGGGGCTGCACCGCGCTCCGGGAGTCCTCGCTCACCGCGAAGCGGAAACCCTGCACCGCACCGTCGGACGGCCGCGCGGTCGACGGCCCTTGCGTCGCGTACGTCCACTTCCCGCCGGTCAGGTCCCAGAAGGACCAGTAGCGGTAGCCGGTGGCGTGGGCCTGGCCCGCGCCGCCGAGGACGAGCAGCAGCAGGCCGGCGAGGACGCCGGCCGGGCCGGCCGTACCGCGCCGGCTCACAGCTGACGCTTCCTGTTGCGGCCGCTGATCAGGAAGCCGACGCCGATACCGGCGACCAGGCCGACACCGACGATCCACCAGACACCGGGACCGCTGTCCCCGTCGTCGTCCTTCTGCTCGGCGCCGGGAGAGGCCGGGGCGTCGGCCGCCGGGCCCGTCGCGCCCAGCCGCTCGACCAGGTCCGTGCCGCCGAAGTCGCGCGGGTCCGTGCCGGTGGCGTGCGCCGCGAAGATCAGCTGCGCGTACGCGGCGGGCCCGGACTTCGCCGCCCAGGCGCCGGAGTTCTTCTCCAGCCAGGCGAGGGGCTGCTTCGCCGCCGACGTCGACCCCGCGGCCGCGAGCGCCACGACCGCGTCGGCCGTGTTGCCGTAGTCGGGCTGGTCGTCGGCACCGGCCAGGGCGGACTTCAGGTAAGGGGTGTCCTTCAGCGACTCGGCGAGGTAGGAGGCGCCGTTGTGCGCCGCGTCCGCGGAGTCGAAGGTGTCACCGCCGGCACAGGTGAAGTCCCCGGACGACGTCCCGGCCTTCGTCACGAACCCCTTGCCCAGGGCGCCGAGCACGCCCGCCGCGGTGGCGTCCGCGTTCGCCGCGAGGCCGCCCTTCTTGCCGGGCTGGAACGCGAAGGCGCCGCTGCCCTTCTTCCCGCAGCCGATCGACAGGCCGAGCAGGGCGTCGTACGGGGTCTTGGCGCCCTTCGACGGGACCGCCTCCGGGTCGGTGCCGGCCGCGCCGAGCGCGCCGATCACGACGGCGGTCGAGTTGGTGTCGCTCGCGCCGCCCGCGGTGTAGCCCCAGCCGCCGTCCTTGTTCTGCACGGACTTCAGCCACTTCACGGCCGCGCCCGTCACGGAGTCGTGACCGCCGAGCGCTTCGAGGGCCTGCACCGCGGCCGCCGTGCTGTTCGTGTCGACCATCGTCCTGGCGTCGCACTTCGCGGTCGCGTCGGCGCGGTAGGGAGCGAAGGCGCCGTTCGCGCACTGCTGCCCCGCGAGCCAGTCGACCGCCTTGGCCGCGGGCCGCACACCCGCGGTGTGCTGGGCGAGCAGCGCGAGGGACTGGCGCCAGACACCGTCGTACGTGGGGTCGGTGGACCCGTAGAGACCGGAGGGGAGCGCCCGCGACGGTGAGGACGGGGACGAGTCGTCGGCGAGGGCGCTCGGCGCGAAGGCCGTGCCGATCACGGCGGTGGCGGCCAGTACCGCGGCGCTGCGGCGAACAATCATGACTCTCCCTGCGGGGAGCCGGGCAGCACGGGCACCCACTGGACCCCGGGCGGCTCCGGCTCCGTATCCCTCGACGGTGCCTGCCAGCGGCGGACTGCCGATGGCACGAGCCGGTCACGTCCCGTGCGTGGCGATCCGGCTCACCGCCTGGGCGGCTCACGGTTGCGGGTCAGCGCCGGAATTGCACCGGCTTCCCCCCGTACGGGCATGATGACGACCCGCTCACTCTACCGGCCCGTAGCCGACGGCCTCTGGCACACCTGTACGACCGCCGACGCCGCCCGCGGTCGAGCGCGCCCCGCCGGCGCCGCCCGCGGTACTGGCGCGGGGTTGACCGCACGGCTTCGGAATGTGCCCGCAAATGACACCGTCGTGCGCTCTTTCTGTCCGAGTGCGGGGAGCTGCACACGGTCTCGCCCCGATGTCGCCAGACTGGTCCGTGTGTCCGAGCAGACAACCGGTGACCGACCCGGCAATCTCCCGCCCGAGACCCGCAGCTTCGTCGGACGCCGGACCGAACTCGACCGGATCGCACGGGAGTTGGATCCCGCGGCGGGCGCCGGCCGGCTGGTGAGCGTCGTCGGCGCCGGCGGTATCGGCAAGACCAGGCTCGCCCTGCACGCCGCGGCCCGCGCCGCCCGGGAGGCTCACCCGGACGGCGCCTACCCGGACGGCGTCTGGCTGGTCGAGCTGTCCCCGCTGCACACCGTCGGTCTGGTCGGCCTCGCCGTGGTGGAGGCACTGCACCTCGCCGACCGGTCGACGGCCCCGGTCACCGACGTCGTCGCCGAATGGGCCCGGGGTAAAAGGCTGTTGCTGATCCTCGACTCGTGCGAACACGTCCTCGCGGACTGCGCCGAGCTGGTCGACGCGCTGCTGCCGGGCCTCGGCGCCTCTCCGGAGCAGCCCCTCTCCGGTTTCGTGGACCGGCCCGTCCCCGACTTCCCGGAGCAGCCCGTCCCCGGTTTCCCGGAGCAGCCCGTCTCCGGTTTCCCGGAGCAGCCCGTTCACGAGGACCGTCCGGCACCGGGACCGCAGCCCCCGTACCCCGGACCGGGGCTGCACCCCCCGCACCCGGCATCGACGAGGCATCGCCAGGCCCCGGCATCGGCATCCGCACCACCCCGCCAGGACCCGGCGTCGGAGTCGACCCCGCCGGGAGGGTCCGCCAGGGGCAGGGCGGGGGTGGACATCCTGGTCACCAGCCGGGAGCCGCTGGGGATGCCCGGTGAGCGGGTGCTGCGCCTGGACCCGCTGCCGGTGGGGGACGACGCGGTGACCCTGTTCGCCGACCGCGCGGCCGCGGCCGACCCCGCCTTCGTGCTGGACGAGGGCACCCGGGCCGCCGCCGTCGCCGTCTGCCGCCGCCTCGACGGCAGCCCGCTCGCCATCGAACTCGCGGCCGCCCGCCTCGGCGAGCTCTCCCTCGACGACCTGCACGGCCGGCTCGGCGAGCGGCTGCCCTCCTCGCTCGACCTGCTCACGGCGCACGGCGACGAGGGACCCCCGCGGCACCAGGCCCTGCGGACGGCCATCGGCTGGAGCCATGAACTGTGCGCCCCGCTGGAGCGGTTGCTGTGGGCCCGGCTCTCGGTCTTCGCGGGCGGCTTCTGCGTGACGGCCGCCGAGGACGTCTGCGCCGGCGGCCCCCTGGCCACCGGACACGTCGCGAGCCTGCTGGACCGGCTCGTCGAGCAGTCCATCGTGGAACGCCATCGCACCGATCCCGGCCGTCTCCGACTCCTCGACACCGTACGGGAGTTCGGCGCCGACTGGCTGCGCGAACTCGGTGAGGAGGAGGCCCTGCGGCTGCGCCACCTCGGTCACTACCGGCGGCTGGCCCGGCTGGGCTGCGCCGAGTGGAACACCGGACGCCAGGTCGGCTGGTGCGAGCGCACACTCGCCGAACACGCCAACCTCCGTGCGGCCCTGGACCACGCGCTCACCGGTCAGGACCGCCGCACCGCCCTGGAGATGGCGGCGGACGTCGGCTTCCTCTGGCAGCACTGCGGCTATCCGCGCGACGCCCAGCACTTCCTCGACCGGGCGCTCGCCCCGGAGGCCCGGCACCCGGCACCGTCGCCGGGCCCGGGACACCTGCAGGCGCTGTGGACCCGCAGTGCGGTCGCCCTCTTCCAGGGTGACCTCGACGTCGGCGCCCACTGGGCACTGCGGTGCGCGGACGCGGCGAAGGCGGAGGGCGACCCTGTGGCGGTGGTGGCCGCGGCCTCCATCGCGGGCGGGCAACTCGCTCTGAGCGGTCATCTCGCCGAGGCGGCCGACCTGCTCTCCTCGGCCGCCCGGCTTCCCGTCCGGGAGGACGCGCTCGGCTCCGCCCAGCTCCAGGTCCGCCTCGCGCTCTCCTTCACCCACCTGCTGCGCGGAGACCTCGACGCGGCCGGGGCGGTGGCGGACGAGGTGCGGGCGGCGAGTGCGGAACGCGGCGAGTGCTGGGTGGGCGCCTTCGCCGAATGCTTCGTGGCCCAGGTGGACCTGGCGCGCGGCGACGTCGGCGCGGCCGTGCGCAACGCCAGGACCGCCCTGGCCGGACACGGGCTGCTGCACAACACCGTGGGCGCGGCCATGGCACTCGACGTGCTGGCGGCGGCGGTCGTCGCGGCCGGCGACGGCGACTGCGCGGCCCGTCTCCTCGGCATCGGCGACCGCGTCTGGGAACTCACCGGACCTGCCCGGATGAACTCGCCCGACCTCCTCGCCACCCGTCGCGCCCACGAACTACGGGTCCGCGGCGAGATCGGCGACACCGCGTACGAGAAGGCGTACGAGGAGGGGCGCTCGATGCCGTACGAGCAGGGGCTGGACTACGCGGCCAAGGGAACCGCCTGACTCCGGGCGGTCCGACGCCGGGACGGCCACCGGAACCGGTTGCGGCCTGCCCGTACGGGCGGACCGATTGAGCCCGCCCGTACGGGCCGACCTCGCGGCCCACGCTGTCCGCCGCCTAGACAGCCTGGTACGTCACCGGATCGCTCCCCGTCACCGCCTCCGCCCGGCCCAGCTTCACCAGCCGGCGCAGATGGGCCTCGGCCTCGGAGACCGCGATGTTGCGGGATCCGTAGGGGATGTCGGCCCAGGGCCGGTTCCACTCCATGCGTTCGGCGAGCTGCCACGGGGTGAGTGGGACGGCGAGCAGGGCGAGCAGGCCGGTGAGCCGCTCCTCGTGGTGGTCGAGCAACTCCCGTACGCGCGCGGGTGCGTCGGTGAAGGCGTACTGGTGGGCGGGGAGCACCTCGGCCGGGGCGAGGCGGCCGACCCGCTCCAGGGAGTCGAGGTAGTCGCCGAGGGGGTCGGTGACCGTCGCGTCGTCCGGATCCTCGTACAGACCGATGTGCGGGGTGATCTCCGGGAGCAGGTGGTCACCGGAGAACAGCCGTCCGTGGCCGGGGAGTTGGGCCGGGTGGTCCTCCTCCAGGTGCAGGCAGACGTGCCCGGGGGTGTGCCCCGGGGTCCAGATCGCGCGCAGCCGCCGGCCGGCGAGGTCGAGGAGGTCGCCGGGGACGATCTCGCGGTCGGGAAGGGCGGGGGAGAGGCCGGGGAGGGTGCGGCGGCGCGTGGTGCGCAGCGGGGTCACGTGCTCCTCGGGCGCGCCCGCGGCCGCCAGTTTCTCCGCCATGTACGCGAACCAGAGCTCGGGCCGGTTCTCCCGCATGCGCCGGACGACCGCCGCGTCCGCCGCGTGCATCGCGATCCAGGCCCCGGACGCCTCCCTGACCTTGGCGGACAGGCCGTGGTGGTCGGGGTGGTGGTGGGTGATGACCACGCCGTGCAGCTCGGTGACGGAGGTGCCGCAGGCGGTGAGCCCCTCGGCGAGGCGGTCCCAGGACGCCGGATCGTCCCAGCCGGTGTCGATCAGGACGGGCCCGCGATCGGTGTCCACGACGTACACCAGCGTGTGCCCGAGCGGGTTGTCCGGGATGGGGACCTCGATCGACCGTACGCCGCCGCCGTGATCGGTCACCTGCGCCATGGGCTCCCACCAATCGCCGTGTTGCGGTCACTATAACTAGAACCAGTTCCATTGGGAGCCCGGGTCGACCGTCCGGTGCCGTGTCCGTCCCGTGGACTCCTCCGACGGGAACTGGTATCAGTTCTCGTATCTGATGATGCGTCAGGGAACGTCCTCCGGGAGGCAGTCGGCCATGACCGAGCTCGTGGAACACGGACAGCTGTTCATAGGCGGGGAGTTGACGGACCCCCTGGGCAAGGACGTCATCGAGGTGATCTCGCCGCACACGGAGGAGGTCATCGGGCGGGTGCCGCACGCCTCGGCCGGGGACGTCGACCGGGCCGTGGCCGCCGCCCGCGAGGCCTTCGACGAGGGGCCCTGGCCGCGCATGACCCTCGACGAGCGGATCGCGGTCGTCACCCGGATCAAGGACGCGATCGCCGTGCGCCACGAGGAGATCGCCCGCGTGATCTCCTCCGAGAACGGCTCCCCGTACTCCTGGAGCATCCTCGCGCAGGCCCTCGGCGCGATGATGGTGTGGGACGCGGCGATCACGGTCGCGCGGAACTTCACGTACGAGGAGACGCGGGACGGAGTCCTCGGCCGGATCCTCGTCCGCCGCGAGCCGGTGGGCGTGGTCGCGGCCGTAGTGCCCTGGAACGTCCCGCAGTTCGTGGCGGCGGCCAAGCTCGCGCCCGCGCTGCTGACCGGCTGCACCGTCGTACTGAAGCCGTCGCCCGAGTCGCCCCTGGACGCGTATCTGCTCGGCGAGATCGCGAAGGAGGCCGGGCTGCCCGAGGGCGTCCTGTCGATCCTGCCCGCCGACCGCGAGGTCAGCGAGTACCTGGTCGGACACCCCGGCATCGACAAGGTCTCCTTCACCGGATCCGTCGCGGCCGGCCGCCGGGTGATGGAGGTCGCCTCGCGCAACCTCACCCGCGTGACACTGGAGTTGGGCGGCAAGTCGGCGGCGGTCGTCCTGCCGGACGCGGACCTCGGCACGTCCGTCCCCGGGATCGTCTCGGCGGCCTGGATGAACAACGGCCAGGCGTGCGTCGCCCAGACCCGCATCCTCGTGCCGCGCTCGCGCTACGACGAGTTCGCGGACGCGTTCGCCGCGGCGGCGAGCGCGCTGGTGGTCGGCGACCCGCTGGATCCGGCGACGCAGGTGGGCCCGCTGGTCGCCAAACGCCAGCAGCAGCGCAGCCTCGACTACATCCGGATCGGCCAGGAGGAGGGCGCCAAGATCCTCACCGGCGGCGGCCGTCCGCCCGGCCTGGACCGCGGCTGGTACGTGGAGCCCACCCTCTTCGGCGACGTCGACAACTCCATGCGGGTCGCCCGCGAGGAGATCTTCGGCCCGGTCATCTGCCTGCTCCCGTACGGCGACGAGAGCGAGGCGGTGAAGATCGCCAACGACTCGGAGTACGGGCTGAGCGGCAGCGTCTGGACGGCGGACGTGGAGCGCGGCATCGACGTCGCCCGCCGGGTCCGTACCGGCACCTACTCCGTCAACACCTTCAGCCTCGACATGCTCGGCCCGTTCGGCGGCTACAAGAACTCCGGCCTGGGGCGGGAGTTCGGGCCCGAGGGGTACGGCGAGTTCCTGGAGCACAAGATGATCCACCTGCCCGCGGGCTGGGAGGCATAGGGATGGGCGACCGCTGGCACCTCGAGGTCGACCGCTCCGTCTGCATCGGCTCCGCCCAGTGCACCCACCACGCCCCCGCCGCCTTCCGCCTCGACTCGGCCCGCCAGTCCCACCCGGCCGACCCCGAGACCGACGCCAACGAGCAGATCCTGGAGGCCGCGGAGGGCTGCCCGGTGGAGGCCATCATGATCACCCTGCTGGGCTCGGGGGAACCGGTGTTCCCACCGGAGGAGTAGCGGCCGTGCCGGCAGGGGGCGGTTCCGGGGGCCGAGGTCCTCGGGGCCGCGGGCCCCGCTGCCCCGTCCGGCCTAGCGCGCCTGGCTGACCTCCGTCAGGTCGATCAGGCGGCAGACCGTTTCGATGTCGATCTTGACCTGGGCGATGGAGGCGCGGCCGGAGAGCCAGGTGATGAGGGCCGAGTGCCAGGTGTGCTCGATGACACGGACCGCGGAGAGCTGCTCGGGGGTGGGGTCGTCGAGGCCCATCGCGTCCAGGATGATCACCGTGGTCTGCCGGGAGACCTGGTCGACCTCGGGGCTGACGCTGCGGTCCGCGAAGGTGAGCGCGCGGACCATCGCGTCGGCCAGGTGCGGCTCGCGCTGCAGGGCGCGGAAGGCCCGCATCAGCGTCTCGGCGACCCGCTCGGCCGCGGTGTCCCCGGCCGGCGGCTTCTTGCGGAGGGTGCCGTGCATGTGCTCCAGCTGGTCCTGCATCGTGGCGACCAGCAGATGGACCTTGGAGGGGAAGTAGCGGTACAGCGTGCCCAGCGCGACCTGCGACGACTCGGCGACCTCCCGCATCTGCACGGCGTCGAAGCCGCCCCGGCTGGCCAGTTGCGCGCTCGCGTGCAGGATGCGCCGGCGGCGCGCCTCCTGCCGCTCGGTGAGCGGGGGCGAGGCGGGCTGCGCGAGGGTGCGCGGGTTCGGGTGCACGGCCTGGGCGTCGGCGCGCGGACGGGCGTGCGCGGGTTGCCCGGCGGCGCGCGCGGTCGGGTGCGCGGGCTGCGCGCCGTCCCGCGCCGTGGTGGCTTCCGCCTTGGCTTCCGCAGGCATAAGTCCCGTTCCGTGACATTCAGCAGGGGGAGCGAGGAGTCAGCATGGCAGGGCCCCGGGCAATCCCCAAGTCCCGTCTCCGGCCGAACAGAGCTGGTCCCTGCGCGAGTCGGCGACCGGGTCGGTCCGTCGTGGCGTGAATCACCCGATCCACGTCTCACGCCGGCCTTACCTGCCGGTAGATTCAGTGCTCCTTGAACGATCAAGTCTGAAACTTGTTCTAGATTAGCGTCCCGGCGTAATCTCGCGGGACAGTGCAGGCAGAAGGGGGCCGGGAGTGACCGCTGAGGCCAGTGAGGCGGGGCCCCAGAAGGGCTCGGCCGCCGACGGCGACCGACCCCTGCGCATCGCGCTCCTGACCTACAAGGGCAACCCGTTCTGCGGCGGCCAGGGCGTCTACGTACGGCACCTCTCGCGCGAGCTCGCCCGCCTCGGTCACCAGGTCGAGGTCATCGGCTCCCAGCCCTACCCCGTGCTCGACGAGGGCGAGGGCCTCGACGGGCTCTCCCTCACCGAGCTGCCCAGCCTCGACCTGTACCGCCAGCCGGACCCCTTTCGCACCCCGAAGCGCGACGAGTACCGGGACTGGATCGACGCCCTCGAGGTCGGCACCATGTGGACCGGCGGCTTCCCCGAACCGCTGACCTTCTCGCTGCGCGCCCGGCGCCATCTGCGCGCCCGCCGCGGCGACTTCGACGTCGTCCACGACAACCAGACCCTGGGATACGGGCTGTTGGGGGACGTGGGCGCCCCGCTGGTCACCACCATCCACCACCCCATCACCGTCGACCGCGGGCTGGAGCTGGACGCCGCCGCCGGGTGGCGGCGCCGCGCGTCCGTCCGCCGCTGGTACGCCTTCACCCGCATGCAGAAGCGCGTCGCGCGCCGGCTGCCCTCCGTGCTCACTGTCTCCGGCACCTCGCGCCAGGAGATCGTCGACCACCTCGGCGTCCGCGACGACCGCATCCACGTCGTCCACATCGGCGCCGACACCGACCTTTTCTCGCCGGATCCCGCCGTCCCGCAGGTCCCCGGACGGATCGTCACGACGTCCAGTGCCGACGTCCCGCTGAAGGGCCTCGTCTTCCTCGTCGAGGCGCTCGCGAAGGTGCGGGCCGAGCACCCGGGCGCGCACCTCGTCGTCGTCGGCAGGCGCGCCGAGGACGGCCCGGTCGCCCAGGCCATCGAGCGGTACGGCCTCGAAGGCGCCGTCGAGTTCGTCAAGGGGATCTCCGACGCAGAGCTCGTCGACCTCGTACGGTCGGCCGAAGTCGCCTGCGTACCGTCCCTGTACGAGGGCTTCTCGCTGCCCGCCGCCGAGGCGATGGCCACGGGCACACCGCTCGTGGCGACGACCGGCGGAGCGATTCCGGAGGTCGCGGGCCGCGACGGCGAGACGTGCCTGGCCGTACCGCCCGGCGACCCGGGAGCCCTGGCCACCGCACTCACCCGGCTCCTCGGCGACCCGCTGCTGCGGGCGAGGCTCGGCTCCGCGGGACGGGCGCGGGTCCTTGAGCGCTTCACCTGGGCGCGGGCCGCCCAGGGCACCGTGGCCCGCTACCGCGAGGCGATCGGCCTCGCTCCCGCCACGCTCGGCCCGGGCCTCCTCGCGGCCGCACCGGACCGGGGCGTCGCCCCCGTGCCCTCCGTTGACACCCTCGATCGCGAAAGCAGGGCCACGTGCTGACCGTCGATTTCTCCCGGTTCCCGCTCGCCCCGGGCGACCGTGTTCTGGACCTCGGCTGCGGTGCCGGCCGGCACGCGTTCGAGTGCTACCGCCGGGGCGCCCAGGTGGTCGCCCTGGACCAGAACGCCGAGGACATCGCCGAGGTCGCGAAGTGGTTCGCGGCGATGAAGGAGGCCGGCGAGGCCCCCGCCGGCGCCACCGCCACGGCGATGGAGGGCGACGCGCTGGCGCTGCCCTTCCCGGACGAGTCCTTCGACGTCGTGATCATCTCCGAGGTCATGGAGCACATCCCGGACGACAAGGGCGTCCTCGCGGAGATGGTCCGGGTGCTGAAGCCCGGCGGCCGCATCGCGATCACCGTCCCGCGCTACGGCCCGGAGAAGGTCTGCTGGACGCTGTCCGACGCCTACCACGAGGTCGAGGGCGGCCACATCCGCATCTACAAGGCGGACGAACTCCTCACGAAGATCCGGGAGTCCGGGCTCAAGCCGTACGGCACCCACCACGCGCACGCGCTGCACTCGCCGTACTGGTGGCTGAAGTGCGCGTTCGGCGTCGACAACGACAAGGCGCTGCCGGTGCGGGCGTACCACAAGCTGCTGGTCTGGGACATCATGAAGAAGCCCCTCGCCACCCGGGTCGCCGAGCAGGCGCTGAACCCGCTGATCGGCAAGAGCTTCGTGGCGTACGCGACCAAGCCCCACCTGCCCGAGGCGGCCACCCGGTGACGACACCCCGGACAGAACACCTCGTCCTGCCCGGGGTCCTCACCGCCGAGCAGGCTGCCACCACGGTGCGCGGGATCCTCGGGGTGCAGCGCCCGGACGGCGCCATACCGTGGTTCCGCGGTCACCACCTCGACCCGTGGGACCACACCGAGGCCGCGATGGCCCTGGACGCGGCGGGGGAGCACGAGGCGGCGGAGCGCGCCTACGAGTGGCTCGCGCGCCATCAGAACGGCGACGGATCCTGGTACGCGGCCTATGCCGACGGGGACCACGAGGACGTCACCGACCGCGGGCGCGAGACCAACTTCTGCGCGTACATCGCCGTCGGTGTCTGGCACCACTACCTGGCTACCGGGGACGACACGTTCCTGGACCGGATGTGGCCGGCCGTCTACGCGGCCGTGGAGTACGTGCTCCAGCTCCAGCAGCCCGGCGGGCAGATCGGCTGGAAGCGCGAGGACGACGGCACGCCCGTCAATGACGCGCTGCTGACCGGGAGTTCGTCGGTTCACCATGCCCTGCGCTGCGCCCTTGCCATCGCCGAGCAGCGTGAAGAGCCGCAGCCCGACTGGGAGCTGGCGGTGGGCGCGCTGCGGCACGCGATCCGCAGGCACCCCGAGCGGTTCCTCGACAAGGGCCGCTACTCGATGGACTGGTACTACCCGGTGCTCGGCGGAGCGTTGACCGGCGCCGAGGCCAAGTCCCGTATCGAGGAGGGCTGGGACCGCTTCGTGGTGCCCGGGTTCGGCGTCCGCTGCGTGGTCCCCAACCCGTGGGTGACCGGCGGCGAATCCGCCGAACTCGCCCTGGCCCTCTGGGTGGTGGGCGAGTCCGACCGCGCCCTGGAGATCCTGCAGTCCATCCAGCACCTGCGCGATCCGGAGACCGGCCTTTACTGGACGGGTTACGTCTTCGAGGACGGCGCGATCTGGCCCGAGGAGCTCACCAGCTGGACGGCCGGCTCACTGCTCCTCGCGGTGGCCGCCCTCGGCGGCGACGAACCGACCTGCGCGGTCTTCAGCGGCGAGCGCCTCCCGGCCGGCCTCGACCCGGACTGCTGCGGATAGCGGACCGGCGTACGAACGCGCTCAGCCGGCCCGGAACCGGCGGAGGCCGGTTCCGGGCCGGCTGGATGCCGACCGGGGGTCGAATCAGTGCCGGTGCATGCGGTTGGCGATCGCGTGCCCGATGAACAGGTACACGACGGCTGCCAGACCATAGCCCGCAACCACGCGGGCCCATGCCTCGTCGAAGGTGAACAGGTCACGTGACCAGCCGGCCAGCCAGGCTGCCACGTCATGGACGAACTGCACCAGGTCGTTGGCCCGGTTCGCGTCCAGCAGATACATGAGGATCCAGAGACCGAGGATGACGGCCATGATGTCCGCGACGATCGCGATGACCGTCCCCGCCTGATTGGAACCGTTGCGATATCGAGGGGACATGACCTACGGATGGCCCCGAATTCCTGTTTGAAACCTGGACGGCTTCGAACTGGCACCCGAACGGATTTCCCCGGGTGGCGCGGCCGCCGGACCGGGGTGAGGCTGCCGGGAGAGCCGTGCACTCCCGGACCCTGGGAGGCAGTTGACCCGGAGGCCCCCCGTGCCCGTACCGATCCGCCGCCTGCTCGTGGCCCTCACCCTCTGCTGCGCCCTGCTGGCCGGGGCTACCGCCTGTGGCAGCGACGCCCAGGACACCGCCGCCGTCGCGGCGACCGCGAGTCCGACCAGCTCCGCCGAGAAGCAGAAGTTCGCCAAGACGCGCTTCGTGGCGAACGCGGGGCTGGCCGCCGGGGCCACCTACCAGTGGATCGTGAAGCCCTGGCGGGCCGGCACGTTCAAGAAGGGCGCGAAGGGCCGCAAGCTCGCCCTCGTCAAGGCCGGCCTCGCGGGCACCTTCACGTACAACCGGCTCAAGGCGGCCCGCAAGAACGCCGAGGGGGACCCGACCCTCGCCAAGGCCGTCGCCCCGCTCACGGCGGGCATCGACGGGCTCAAGGACCTGCCGTCCAAGCTGCGCAAGGGCGACTCGACGGACTCGGTCGCCGGCTCCTTCGAAGACATCATCAACCAGGTGAAGGGCGCCGGTAAGAGCGCGGGCGCGGAGGTCACGGACAAGGTGCCGTCGACGTCCCAGCTGTCCGGCGGCTAGACCGGCTGCCGGCTCCATCGGGCGCACGGGGCGGAGGAGTTGAGGCCTGCCGACACCCGTCAGGGTGTGCGCGTGCCGGCCGCGCGGCCCCGTCCGGCTCCATCGGGCTTACGGGGTACAGGAGTTGAGGTCCGCCGGCACCCCGTCAGGGTGCGCGGATGACGGCCGCCCGGTCCCGTTCGGCTTCATCGGGCTCACGGGGCACAGGGGTTGAGGTCCGCCGGCACCCCGTCAGGGTGTGCGGTGTCGGCCGCCCGGTCCCGTTCGGCTTCATCGGGCGTACTGGGTCCAGGGGTTCGGCTCCATCCGCCGTACGTGCTCTAGGAGTTGAGTTCCGCCAGTACCCGCAAGGTGTGCGGGTCCGGCGACAGGGCCAGCAGGTCCGTCACCGGGCCCTTGCGCCAGGCCTCCAGCCGCTCGGCGATGCGCTCGCGCGGGCCGACGAGCGAGATCTCGTCGGCGAACGCGTCCGGCACGGCGCGCACCGCCTCCTCCCGGCGCCCCTCCAGGAACAGCCGCTGAATCGTCCGCGCCGCCTCCTCGAAGCCCATCCGCGCCATCAGGTCGGCGTGGAAGTTGCGGGCCGCGTGCCCCATTCCGCCGATGTAGAAGCCGAGCATCGCCTTCACGGGCAGCAGTCCTTCGGAGACGTCGTCGCAGACGTGGACCCGGGCCATGGGGGCGATCAGGAAGCCCTCCGGGGCCGCCGCCAGCGAGGCCTCGTACACCTCCGTGCGCAGCGGCGACCAGTACAAGGGCAGCCAGCCGTCGGCGATGCGGGTCGTCTGTGCGATGTTCTTCGGGCCCTCGGCGCCGAGCAGGACGGGCAGGTCGGCCCGCAGGGGGTGGGTGATCGGTTTCAGCGGTTTGCCGATGCCCGTGCCGTCGGGGCCCCGGTAGGGGAGGGCGTGGAAGCGGCCGTCGAGCGCGACGGGGGCCGTCCGCCTCAGGACCTGGCGGACGACGTCGACGTACTCGCGGGTCGCGGTGAGCGGGGACTTGGGGAACGGGCGGCCGTACCAGCCCTCGACGACCTGCGGTCCCGACAGGCCGAGGCCGAGCATCATCCGGCCGCCCGAGAGATGGTCGAGGGTGAGGGCGTGCATCGCGGTCGTGGTGGGGGAGCGCGCGGCCATCTGCGCGACGGCCGTGCCGAGTTTGATCCGGGACGTCCGCGCAGCGATCCAGGTGAGCGGGGTGAAGGCGTCGGAGCCCCAGGACTCGGCCGTCCACACGGAGTCGTAGCCGAGCCGTTCCGCCTCCTGCGCCAGCGGCACATGGTCCGCGGAGGGGCCGCGCCCCCAGTAGCCGAGTGCCAGACCGAGCCGCATGTCCCCTCCAGCATCTGCGTTCTGACGAACCGTCAGATTCTTGCCGAAGGGCGACTGTACGACAACGGCCCCCCACCCGGGAAGGGCGAGGGGCCGTACGGAAAGCGGGCGTCAGCCGCGCTGGATTCCCGTCGTGTCCTGCAGGACACCGCGGCGGCCGTCCTGCGTCTGGGCCACCAGGCTCGGGCCGCGCTGCTCGACGGCCAGGTACCAGGTGCCCGGCGCCAGTTCGGCGATCGGGGCCGGCGAACCGTCCTCCCCGTACAGCGGCCGGGCCACCGGAACGGCGAACCAGAACGGCGAGAAGTCACCGGCGGGCTGCTGCGCCTGCGGAGCCTGCGGGGCCTGCGCCTGCTGCGGCTGACCGGGGTGACCGGGGTGACCGGGCTGGGCGCCGTACGGCTGACCCGGACCCGGCTGCGGGTGCGCCCCGTAGGGCTGACCCGGCTGTCCCTGGGCGCCCGGGTAGCCGTAACCACCCTGCGGCTGGGCGCCGTAGGGCTGCGGCGCTGCGGGCTTCGGGGCGCCGATGAGGGCGACCTTCAGGAAGGGAAGCAGCGGACTGGTGATCGCCGCGGCCGCGAGGATGAGCGCGGCGATGAAGCTGAGGATCAGGCCGATGCCCGCGTCGATCCCCTCGCCGAACTGCGGCATGTTGTCGACCGCGCTCGTGGGGTCTGCGAGGTTGCCCAGCCCGCTCCAGACGGCGAAGACCGTGAAGGCGACACCGAACTGGCCGAGGTCGAGACCCGCGACCTTCGGGACCTGCGGCAGCAGCCGGGAGACGACGATGAGCGCGGCGCCGATGATCCCCGCGAGGGTGACGCTCAGCAGGACTCCGCCGCTTCCCCATACGTTGGGGAAGTCGTAGCTGCTGGAGGCTCCGTCGGCCGAGTAGATGTCGAGGAACGACGCGATGAACAGCAATACCGCTGCTCCGATCACCACGCCGTCGCCTCGAGTGAGGGAGCGGATATTCACTTCAGGTCCTTCGTCAGTCGTCTCGTCGTCGGTGGAGGCATCGCTGTCGTCCTGCTGCCCTTGAGCGGCTGATCGAAGCGCGGGGGTGGCCCCACATCGTAGGGATGACACTATCGCCCGTCCCACCTGGGTGTCCGCCGGGTTCTACCCACTGATCACTACCCGTGCAGGAAACTCACGATTCCCTCAGAGATCCCCCGCGCCGCTTTCTGCCGCCAGGCGCCGCTGGTCAGCAGTGCCGCGTCCTTGCTATCGCGCATGTTGCCGCACTCGATGAACACCTTCGGAACCGTTGACAGATTGAGACCGCCCAGGTCCTTACGCGTGACCAGGCCGGTCCGGTCGCCGATGTAGTTGGAGGGCGCGCTGCCGGTGACGCGCACGAAGTTGCCCGCGATGCGCTCGCCGAGATCGCGGGAGGGGGCGACGATCGGCCGGGTGTCCGCGGCGCCCGCGTGCACGGCGCCGGGCAGGATCACGTGGAAGCCGCGGTTGCCGGCCGCCGAACCGTCCGCGTGGATGGACACCACCGCGTCGGCGTGCGCCTTGTTGCCGATCCGCGCCCGCTCGTCGACACAGGGCCCCCAGGGCCGGTCGCCGTCCTGGGTGAACTCGACCGTGGCGCCCTGCTGTTCGAGCAGCGTGGCCATCCGGCGCGCGACGTCGAGGGTGAACTTGGCTTCCGCGTAACCGGCGTTGGTGGACGTGCCGGTCGTGTCGCACTCCTTCCAGTTCGTGCCGATGTTCACCTTGCGGTTGATCTCGGCCGTGTGCTGGAAGTTGCCCGAGTTGTGGCCCGGGTCGATGACGACGACCTTGCCCCGGAGCGGACCGGAGCCCGCGGGGCGCGACGCGGAGGGCTTGCCGGTGGGCTTCGGCGAGGCCGACGCGCTCGGTTTGCCGTCGTCCTTGCGGGACTCGGTCGGCGACGCGGGCGCGGAGGACGTGGCGGGCGACCGCGGCACCGCCTTGTCCGACCCGCCCCCGTCTCCTGAGTCGCCCACGGCCTGCCACACCAGCCAGCCGGCCAGCGCGCCGGGGACCAGCGCGGCGAGCGCGACGGTGAGGGGGCCCCGCCGGGAACGGCGCGGCTGAGGAGGATCGAAGTCAGGACCTACGTACGACACGTCAGCGACTCTAGGGCCTGTCCGGCAGATCATGCCGGACCGGCCCATGATCGCGCCCTCAGATCCCTGTGCCCGTTCGCCGCAGGACGCGCAGGGAGTCGGTCGCCGAGAGCTCCGTGAAGGCGCCGGAGTCCAGGGCCCGGCGGTAGACGCGGTACGGCGCCTGGCCGGTGAACTCGTCCGCCGGGTCCGGGAACACGTCGTGGATCACCAGCAGTCCGCCGTCGGCGACCTGGGGCGCCCAGCCCTCGTAGTCACCGTTCGCGTGCTCGTCGGTGTGGCCGCCGTCGATGAAGACGAGGCCGACGGGCGTGCGCCAGAAGGCGGCGATCTGCGGCGAACGGCCGACGACCGCGACCACGTGGTCCTCGAGACCCGCCCGATGGAGCGTGCGGCGAAAGGTGGGCAGGGTGTCCATGCGGCCGACCTCGGGGTCGACCGTCTCCGGGTCGTGGTACTCCCAGCCGGGCTGCTGCTCCTCGCTGCCGCGGTGGTGGTCGACCGTGATCGCCGTGACCCCGGCCTCGCGGGCCGCGCCGGCGAGCAGGATCGTGGAGCGCCCGCAGTAGGTGCCGACCTCCAGCAGCGGCAGCCCCAGCCGGCCCGCCTCCACGGCGGCCTCGTACAGCGCCAGCCCTTCGCCGACGGGCATGAACCCCTTCGCGGCCTCGAAGGCGGCGAGGATCTCCGGCTTGGGTGCCGCGGGCATGGGGGTCCTCCGTTGCGTACGAACCTGTGGACGCCCCATGGTGCCCCACGTGCGGCAGGCGACCGCGGGCGCCCCGTCGTGCGCCACGTTCGGTACGCGACCGCGGGCGCCCGTCGGGCACGCGACCGCCGATGCCGCCCGTCGCGCTCGATGGTCTGCACGAGTCCGTCGGTGTCCCACGTCCGGTGTGCGACGGCGCGGGCGCCCCTTCGCGCGCCATGGCGGGTACGAGTCCGTCGCCGCCCCCCGACGCACGACACCCCCGTCGCGTGGGCGACGGGGGTGACCGGGAGGGCGGAAGGGTCAGGCCGGGACGCCCGCGCCGCGGCCCGGCAGGGCGAGGTCCAGCTCGACCGGGCGGTCGTCGCCGGCGTGGGTCGCCGACGAGGCGAGCGGACCGTGGCCCGCGGCCTTCGCGGCGAGGACGTACGCACCCTCGGCCGGTACGGCCAGCGCGTAGCTGCCGTCCTCGGCGGAGAGCGTGGCGCCCGCCTGCCGTCCTCGGCGGTCGATCAGCGTGACCTTGGCGCGGGGAACCGGAGTGCCCTCGAGGTCCACGACCCGGCCGCGGAAGCCGCCGAGCACCTCGTGCGCGCGCTCCAGCGCCGCGTCCTCCTCGCTGCTCGCGCGCAGCTGCGGCTTGGCCGCCTGGCGCTGGCGGGGGAGGAAGAGCGCCATGAGCAGACCGACGGCCACCGCGCCCGTCGCGATCAGGAAGGACACCCGGAAGCCGTGCATGGTCGGGACCGCGACGCCGCCGACGTGGTTCGCCGTGTTGGCGAGCACCATGCCGATGACGGCGCTGGACACCGACGTGCCGATGGAGCGCATCAGGGTGTTGAGGCCGTTGGCCGCGCCCGTCTCCGACGCCGGGACGGAGCCGACGATCAGCGCCGGGAGCGAGGAGTAGGCGAGGCCGATGCCGGCGCCGAGGATCACCGCGATCACGATGGTCTGCCAGGCGGCGCTCATCAGGCCGAGGCCCGCGCCGTAGCCGATGGCGATGATCAGCATGCCCAGGATCAGCGTGATCTTGGGGCCGTACTTCGCCGACAGCCGGGCGTAGACGGGGGCGGTGAACATCATCGTCAGGCCGAGGGGCGCCACGCACAGCCCCGCGACGACCATCGACTGGCCGAGGCCGTACCCGGTGGACCTGGGCAGCTGGAGCAGCTGCGGCAGGACGAGGGAGACGGCGTAGAACGCGACACCGACCATGATCGAGGCGAGGTTGGTGAAGAGCACCGAGCGGCGGGCCGTGGTGCGCAGATCGACCAGCGGAGCCTTCACGCGCAGCTCCATCACGCCCCACAGGACGAGGACGACGGCCGCCGCGCCGAACAGGCCGAGCGTCGTGGCGGAGGTCCAGCCCCAGTCGCTGCCCTTGGTGATCGGCAGCAGGAAGAGGACGAGGCCGGCGGAGAGGCCTATCGCGCCCAGCACGTCGAAGGTGCCCGGGGCGCGCATCGGTGATTCCGGTACGGCGACGAGGGTCAGGACGATCGAGAGCACGCCGAGGCCGGCGGCGAGGAAGAAGAGGGCGTGCCAGTCGGCGTGCTGGGCGACCAGCGCCGCGAGCGGCAGCGCGAGTCCGCCGCCGACGCCGATGGAGGAGCTCATCAGGGCCATCGCCGAGCCGAGCTTCTCGCGGGGCAGCATGTCGCGCATCAGGCCGATGCCGAGCGGGATCGCACCCATGGCGAAGCCCTGCAGGGCCCGGCCGACGATCATCACGAGCAGGTCACTGGTGAAACCGGCGATCAGGGAGCCGACGACCATCACGGACAGGCTCATCAGCAGCATGCGCCGCTTGCCGTAGAGGTCGCCGAGGCGGCCCATGATCGGGGTGGCCACGGCTCCCGCGAGCAGGGTGGAGGTCATGACCCAGGTGGCGTTGCTGGGGGCGGTGCCCAGCAGCTCCGGCAGGTCCTTGATCACCGGGACGAGCAGGGTCTGCATCACCGCGACCACGATGCCCGCGAAGGCCAGCACCGGCACGATCGCGCCGCTCGGCCTCCGGGTGGGCTGGCCGGTCGTCGTGTCCGTCATTGCGTAGGGCCTCCAGGCCGGAAGAAGAGGGGTGGCGGTCGGGGTGGTGATCCGTGCGGGACGGGAACGTGGTCATCCGTGCGGGATACGTGTAATCCGAACCCCGTGCGCCCGGGCAACTATTCCGATGCTTCGGCGTACTAACGAATTCTTGACCTTTCCATGGGGATCTGACCTACCGTCATAATGGAACGTGTTCTAGTCTGGCGCCCCACCTCGGGCCTGGGGAGGCGCGCATGGGCATCGGCATCACACCGGAGCAGCGGGAACTGGCCGACGCGGTACGGGGGTGGATCGCGCGGGCCGCGCCGCCCGAGGAGGTCCGCAAGCTGCTCGACGCGCCGGGCGGCGGCAGGCCGCCCTACTGGGACGCCCTCGCCGCACAGGGACTGCTCGCCGTGCACCTTCCCGAGGAGTACGGGGGCGGGGGTGGAGGCCTGGTCGAGCTGGCCGTCGTCGTGGAGGAGGCGGCTCGCGCCGCGCTGCCGGGGCCGTACGTCGCGAGTGTGCTGGCCTCGGCGGTACTGGCGGCGGCGGGCGCGTCCCGGCTCGTGGGCGCGGTGGCCGGCGGGTCGCGCATCGCGGCCGTGGCGTTCGGGACGGGGTCCCTGACCGCCGTGCCGACGGACGACGGATACGTCCTCGACGGTCAGGCGCCGCCCGTCCTGTCCGGTGCCGACGCCGACCTGCTGATCCTGGCGGCCGCCGCCGAGAGCGGCACCGTCTGGGCGGCCGTGGACGCCGCAGATCTCGCCGTAAGGCCCCACGAGAGCGCCGACCCGACGCGGGGGACCGCCGAGGTCCGGGCGGTGGGATTACGGGTCCCGGCCGGCCGGATCCTCGCCGTCGACTCCGTCCTCGTCCGCGATCTGGCCTCCGTCGTCCTCGCCGCGGACGCCTGCGGAACCGCCGCCTGGGCGCTGGACACCGCCTCCGAGTACGCGAAGGTACGGGAGCAGTTCGGCCGGCCCATCGGCCGCTTCCAGGGCATCAAGCACCTGTGCGCCGACATGCTGGTGCGGCTCGAACAAGCCCGGGCGCTGACCTGGGACGCCGCCCGGGCCGCCCGGGAACCCGACGGAACGCGCGAGCTGGCGGCCGCTCTCGCCGCCGGGACCGCCCTCGACACCGCCTGCTCCTGCGCCAAGGACTGCGTCCAGATCCTCGGCGGCATCGGGTTCACCTGGGAGCACGACGCCCATCTGTATCTGCGCCGGGCCCTGGTGGCACGGCAGCTGCTCGGGAGCGGGGACACCCACCGGCTGCGGGCCGTGCGGCTCGCGGCGGCCGGCGCCCGGCGGGAGCTGCGCATGGAGCTGCCGGCTCAGGCGGCGGAGTACCGTGCGCTCGCCCGGGAGGCGATCGGGGGAGCACGCGGCCTCGCCCCCGCGGAGGTACGGCGCCTGCTCGCGCCCACCGGGTACGCCGCCCCGCATCTGCCGCCGCCGTACGGACTCGGCGCGGGACCCGTCCAACAGCTCGCCGTCCAGCAGGAGCTGGCGGCGGCCGGCGTACGGCTCAGCGATCTGGGGATCGCCACCTGGGTCGTGCCGTCCCTGATCGCCTATGGCACACCGCAGCAGCAGGACCGCTACCTCCTGCCCACCCTGCGCGGGGACCTCCTGTGGTGCCAGCTCTTCTCCGAGCCGGGCGCCGGATCCGACCTCGCCTCGCTGCGGACCCGTGCCGAGCGGACCGCCGACGGGCGCTGGCGCGTCAACGGACAGAAGGTGTGGACGAGTGCGGCCCAGTGGGCGGACCACGGGATCCTGCTCGCGCGGACGAACCCGGACGCGCCCAGGCACAAGGGCCTCACCTACTTCGTCGTCGACATGAAGAACACCGACGGCATCGACATCCGCCCCCTGAAGGAGATCACCGGCGACTCCCTCTTCAACGAGGTCTACTTCGACGACGTGTCGCTGCCGCCGGACGCGGTCGTCGGCGAGGTCGACGACGGCTGGCGGGTCGCCCGCAACACCCTCGGCAACGAACGCGTCCACATGGCCGACCAGTTGACCTTCGACACCGGTCTCGAAGCGCTGCTCGCACGGGCGGACGAGATCGACGGGGCCCGCCTCGGCACCCTGCTCGCCGAGGCGCAGGCGCTCGCCTGCATCGGACTGCGGACGACGCTGCGGCAGGTGTCCGGCCTGGAACCCGGCGCGGGCGCCTCAGTCCGCAAGCTCGTCCAGACCGCCCACCAGCAGAAGGTCGCCGAGCTCGCGCTCGAACTCCTCGGCCCCGCGGGCGCGGTGCGCGAGGGCGCAGGCGAGCGGGCCGTGCACGGGTTCCTGCTCTCCCGCTGCCTGACCATCGCGGGCGGCACCACCCAGGTCCAGCTCAATGTCGTCGCCGAGCGCATCCTCGGCCTGCCACGGGATTAGGAGCGCGCGATGAAGGCGTACGTCGTCGGGGTCGGCATGACGAAGTTCGAGAAGCCCGAGACCCGGGAGTGGCAGTACTGGGACATGGCGAAGGAGGCGGGCACCAACGCCCTCTCGGATGCCGGGATCTCGTACGCCGAAGTGGAGCACGTGCCCGTCGGATACTGCTTCCAGGCCTCGACCGCGGGCCAGCGGGCCGCCTACGAACTGGGCCTGACCGGAGTGCCCGTCTACAACGTGAACAACAACTGCGCCACCGGATCAACGGCGTTGATGCTCGCCCGGCAGTTCGTCGAGGGCGGTGCCGGTGACTGCGTGCTTGCGCTCGGGTTCGAGAAGATGAAGCGCGGGGCGCTCGGGGGCGGCGCCGACGGAGGCGACTTCTCGACCTCACCGGTGGCCCGGCACTACGGCGTGATGGCCGCCCGGCACGGCTTCGAGATGACACCGCCCACCGCGCAGATCTTCGGCAATGCGGCACGCGAGCACATGGAGCGGTACGGCACCACCGAGGCACAGCTGGCCGCCGTCGGCGCCAAGAACCACCGGCACTCGGCGAACAACCCCTACGCCCAGTTCCAGGACGTGTACGCGGTCGACGAGATCCTCGCCGCGAAGACCGTCCACCGGCCGCTCACCAAGCTCCAGTGCTCGCCGACCTCCGACGGAGCTGCGGCGGCCGTCGTCGTGTCCGAACGCTTCGTCGAGCGCCACGGACTCGGCGCCAGGGCCGTGGAGATCGTCGCCCAGGCGATGACCACCGACACCGAGGAGTCCTTCGCCTCCGGTTCGTGCATCGACGTCGTCGGGCAGCCGATGTCCCGGGAGGCGGCGCGCCAGGTGTACGAGCGGTCGGGCCTCGGCATCGAGGACGTGCACGTCGTGGAACTGCACGACTGCTTCTCCGTCAACGAACTGCTGACGTACGAGGCGCTCGGCATGTGCGGCCCAGGGGAGTCCGGCAAACTCGTCGAGTCGGGGGCGACCACGTACGGCGGACAGTGGGTCGTGAACCCGTCCGGCGGGCTGATCTCCAAGGGGCATCCGCTGGGCGCGACCGGGATCGCGCAGGTCGCCGAGCTGACCTGGCAGCTGCGGGGCGAGGCGGGGGCCCGGCAGGTCCCCCACGCGCGCGTGGGGCTCGCCCACAACATCGGCCTCGGCGGCGCGGCGGTGGTGACGCTGCTGCGGACGGGGGCCTGATCGTCGGGCGCGGCCGGGTCCGGGGGTATTGATCACGAACCGCCGGACAGGCCTTGGGGCCGGGGGCCTGGGCAGTGTGCAGGGAAACCCCGATGCAAGGGGTGCAACCGGCTTGAGAGCATGACACCCATGCTCCGAGCCGCTGAAGACAGCTCCATATCGCTCCGCACCGCGCCGCCCACCTGGCTGGTGGTCGCGCTCGCCTGCGCCGGACAGTTCCTGGTCCTCCTCGACATCTCCGTCGTCAATGTGGCGCTGCCGTCCATGCGGGCGGGCCTGGGCCTGAGCGCGCCGGGGCTGCAATGGGTGGTGAACGCGTACGCCATTGCCTTCGCCGGGTTCATGCTGCTTGGCGGACGGGCCGGTGACCTGTACGGGCGCAAGCGGATGTTCCTGGTCGGACTCGCCCTCTTCACGCTCGCCTCGCTGGGCGGCGGCCTCGCCCAGGACGGCTGGCAGCTGGTGGTCGCCCGGGCGGCGCAGGGCCTGGGTGCCGCCGTACTGGCACCCTCCACGCTGACGATCCTCACCTCGGCCGTCCCGGAGGGCCCCGCACGCGCGCGTGCCATCGCGACCTGGTCGGCGGTCGGCGCCGGCGGCGGCGCGGCGGGCGGGCTGGTCGGCGGACTGCTGGTGGAGGGCCTCTCGTGGCGGTGGGTGCTGCTGATCAACGTGCCCGTCGGGGCCGTCGTGCTGACCGGGGCCGCGCGATGGCTCGTCGAGAGCCGGGCCGGCGCGCGGCGGCGGCTCGACCTGCCGGGCGCGCTGCTGGTGACGGCGGGGCTCGCGACGCTCGCCTACGGGATCGTGCAGACGGAGGCCGAGGGGTGGACGGCGGCCGCGACGCTGGTGCCGTTGGTCTCCGGACTCGTCCTGATCGGCCTGTTCCTGCTGGTGGAGTCGCGGACGAAGGCACCGCTGATGCCGCTGAAGCTGCTCCGGCTGCGGTCGGTGTCCTCAGCGAACGCGGCGCTGTTCCTGTCCGGCTGCGCCATGTTCTGCATGTGGTTCTTCATGACGCTTTACCTGCAGAACGTGCTCGGCTACACGCCGCTGGCCGCGGGACTCGCCCTGGTTCCGAGCTCGCTCGCGGTGGTCCTCGGATCGAAGGCGGCCCCGCGTCTCATGCCGGTGATCGGGGCGCGCAACGTGGCGGTCCTCGGCACCCTGGTGGCCACTGCGGGATTCGGCTGGCAGTCGACGATGACGGCGGACGGGACGTATCCCACCGCCGTCCTGGTCCCGGGAATCCTGATGATGGCCGGCGCCGGTCTGGCCGGGACACCGCTGGCCTCCCTCGCCACCTCGGGGGCCGCCGCCGGGGACGCCGGGCTGGTGTCGGGCCTGATCAACACCTCACGGACGATGGGCGGCTCACTCGGCCTGGCCGTCATGTCGACGATCGCGGCGGCCCGTACGGCGGGCAGCGGTTCGGCCGAGGCCCTCACCGCCGGATACGCGCTGGTGTTCCGCACGGGCGGCGTCATCCTGCTGGCCGGCACGGTGGTGATGCTGGTGTGGCTGCCGCGGAAGATCACCGCGAGCTGAGGTGCGAGCCGGTGTGCGGGCTGAGGCGGGAACCGATGTGCGGGCTGAGGCGGGAACCGAGGTGCGACCGGATCGCCTGGCCGTGAGCCGTGAGCCGTGAGCCGTGAGCCGTGAGCCGTGAGCCGTGAGCTGTGAGCTGTGAGCTGTGAGCTGTGAGCCGTGAGCTGTGAGCCGTGAGCTGTGAGCTGTGAGCCGTCAGCCGTGAGCCGTCGGCGACAGCGACAGCCGGCAGTAGCCAGTTGCCGAGCCGGCCGTCGGTCAGAGCCAGCCCTGCTGACGGGCCTCGCGCATCGCTTCCATGCGATTGCGGGTCCCGGTCTTGCCGATGGCGGCGGAGAGGTAGTTGCGGACCGTCGACTCGGAGAGGTGCAGCTTGGCGGCGATGTCCGAGACGGTGGCGCCGTCCACCGACGCCTTGAGCACATCGCACTCACGGGCGGTGAGCGGACTGGGCCCGGCACTCAGCGCGGCCGCGGCGAGCGCCGGATCGATCACGGTCTCGCCGGTCAGCACCCGGCGGATCGCCTGGGCGAGCTCCTCCACGGGCCCGTCCTTGACGAGGAACCCCGCGGCACCGGCCTCCATGGCGCGCCGCAGATATCCGGGGCGGCCGAAGGTGGTCAGGATCAGCACCCGGCAGTCGGGGGCCTGCTCGCGCAGCTCGGCCGCCGCGTCCAGGCCGCTCATCCCGGGCAACTCGATGTCCAGCAGCGCCACATCGGGCCGACGCGTCAGCACGGTGTCGACGATCACGTCCCCGGCCCCCACCTGGGCCACCACCTCGATGTCCGCCTCCATCCCGAGCAGCAGGGCGAGGGCGCCGCGCATCATGCCCTGGTCCTCGGCGAGCAGCACTCTGATGGACTTCGCGGGGCGGTGGTCCTGGGGCATCTCGGTCACGGGGGCAAGGGTAGGCGGCCCGGCGGGGGCCGGCGCGTCATGGGCGGGTAAGGGAGCGGAGCGGCCCACCGCCGCGCGGGACCGCCTCGGCGCAGGTCGTGATCGGCCACCGTGTCGGCGCAGGCCGTGACCGGCCACCGTGTCGGCGCAGGCCGTGACCGGCCACCGTGTCGGCGCACGCCGTGACCGGCCACGGCGTCGGCGCAGGCCGTGATCGGCCACGGCGTCGGCGCAGGCGGTGACCGGCCACCGTGTTGGCGCAGGCCGTGACCAGCCACCGCCTCGGCGCACGCCGTGACCGACTCCCTCACGCGCGAAGGGCGATCGGTTCCATCAAGTCCGCTGATTCCACCGGGAGTTCCGCCGTCACCACGAAGCCGCCCCGCGGGCCCGGGCCCGCTCCCAGGGAGCCGCCGGCGGTGGCGAGGCGTTCCGTGAGGCCCTTCAGACCTGTGCCGCCGATCCCGTCCATGATGTGCCCGTACGCGGTCCCGGAGCCGTGGCCGTGGCCGCTGCCGGTGCTGGTGCCGGTGCCGCTGTTGCCGGTGCCGCTGTTGCCGGTGCCGTTGCCGACGCGACGGTCGGTGCCGTTGTCGGTGATGCGCAGGCGCACCCGTTCGGGGGTGCCGTCGACCGTAATCCCGCAGCGCGTGGCGTCGCTGTGCCGCAGGACGTTGGTGACCGCCTCGCGCACAACCCAGCCGAGGAGTGCCTCGGTCTGGGGGCCGAGCGGGGTGCCCGACTGCCGTACCACCGGCTCGACACCGGCCGCCGACAGTGCCGAGCGGGCACGGTCCAGTTCGGTGGCGAGACTGCCCTCGCGGTAGCCCGTGACCGCCTCGCGGATCTCGGTGAGGGCCTGGCGCCCCACCGACTCGATGTCCGTGATCTGGACGAGGGCGGCCGTCAGATCACGGTGGGCCAGACGGCGGGCCGCCTCCGACTTCACGACGATCACCGAGAGCGTGTGGCCCAGCAGGTCGTGCAGATCGCGGGAGAAGCGCAGCCGCTCCTTCTCGACCGCACGGCGGGCCAACTCCTCGCGCGCCTCCCGCAGTTCGCGTACGGCCTCGGAGAGGGAGAGGATCGCCGCCGTCACCATGGCGGAGAGGAAGGTGCCGTACGCGATGTTCACCGCGCCCCAGCCGTCGCGGAAGCCTGCGACCACGCCGGCGAGCGCGCTGAGGCCGAGCCCCGTCCTGCCGAGCCAGGGGCCCCGCAGGGTCGCCCCCACGGCCAGCCCGAGCAGCGGGAAGAACAGCAGCCAGTTGCCGCCGTAACCGATGGCGAGCCCGCAGGTCACCACAGTCATCAGGGCGAGCGCCAGCCGGGTGGAGCGCGCCTCCCGCAACTCCTTCGCGAAGACGCGGAACACGACGTAGATGTAGAGGGAGTTGAAGGTCAGCAGGCCCAGTCCGCCGATCCAGGGGTTGGCGGTCTTGTCCTGGAAGAGGTTGGAGAAGGCGCCCATGCCCATCAGCAGCCAGGGCAGCAGCGCGAAGCCGGTCGGCGGCGGACCGACGTGCTCGTGCTCGGGGGTCTTCCCGGCCTTCTTGGCGGTTCGCCGGTCGTGCTTGAACTGCTCCATGTCGGCTTTCCACGCCGTGCGCGCCGCCTGCCAGGCGTCCATCCGGAGGCCGGCCCTTCGTATCCAGGACATGTCCCTGCTCCCCGTTCAGACGATCCGCGCGGCCCGGCGGTACGCAAACAGCGCGTACGAGCCGAAGACCTCCAGCCTAGGGATCCGCGGGGGTGCCGGGCAGATGCGCTTGTACGGAGCCGGCCGGGACAAATGTCACGGGTGCCCGGCACGAGGGCGGCCGCGAGCGGGCGGGTACGGGTGCCTGGCACGCGTGGCCGCGAGCGGTGGGTACCTGCCCGGCACAGGTGGCCGCGAGCGTCCGCGGGGTGCCCGGCGACGCGTGCAGCTGACGTAGCGTCAGGAGGCTTCACAAGTGCTGGGAGCTGGGCTATACAGGGGGTCGCCGGACTGGAACGCGTTCTAGAACGGACGGTTCCACGGCCCAGTGTCGACCTCGGTGCGGCCGACGGTGCGGACGGCCGCACCGAGGTCTCAGCTCTAGCGATCAGGAGCCCCATGCCCATCGACGCAGCCAAGGCGCTCGCCGCCGAACCCCGGACCGCCGAGATCGCCTGGGGACACAAGGACGTCCTGCTCTACCACCTCGGCGTGGGCGCGGCCGCCAATCCCGACCGGAGCAGCCCCGCGACCGACCCCGACGAGCTGCGGTACACCCTCGAATCCAGGCTGCACGTCCTGCCCAGCTTCGCCACCGTCGCGGGCGCCGGCTCCCCGGGTGTGATCGGTGGCCTCTCCATGCCGGGCGTCGACGTCAATCTGGCGCACGTCCTGCACGGCGGCCAGAGTGTCGAGCTGCACCGCCCGATCCCCGTCGAGGGCAAGGCCGTCGCCACCTCACGCGTCGCCGCCGTGTACGACAAGGGCAAGGCGGCGATCCTCGTCCTGCGCACCGAAGTAGCCGACGCCGAGGGCCCGTTGTGGACGAACGACGCGCAGATCTTCGTACGGGGAGAAGGCGGCTGGGGCGGCGACCGCGGCCCCTCCACGCGTCCCGAGGCGCCGACGGGCCCGCCGGACAAGGTCGTCGAACGTCCCGTCCGCGAGGACCAGGCGCTGCTCTACCGGCTCTCCGGCGACTGGAACCCGCTGCACGCCGACCCCGAGTTCGCCAAGCTCGCCGGCTTCGACCGGCCGATCCTGCACGGGCTGTGCACGTACGGGATCGCGCTCAAGGCCGTCGTCGACACCCTTCTCGGCGGTGACGTGGGCCGCGTCCGCGCCTACCGCACGCGCTTCGCCGGCGTCGTGTTCCCCGGCGAGACCCTGCGCATCCGGCTGTGGCGGCAGGAGGACAGGGTCCAGGTGGCGGTGACCGCCGTCGAACGGGACGACGCGCCGGTCCTCGCCGACACCGTCGTGGAGCACGCCTGACTCCCGACGGACCGATTTCCCCGCACCTGCCGCCCGACGTACGCACCTCCGTCGTAGCTCCATGACGCCGATGTTCTTCCTGAGGGGAGCCGCACCATGCGCGCAGCCGTACTGCACGAGATCGGCCAGGACAAGCTCGACGTCCTCGACGACGTCGAGGCGGTGGGCTTCGGCCCCGGCAAGGTGAGGATCCGGGTCCGGGCCACCGGGCTGTGCCACTCGGACCTGTCCGCGATGAGCGGGGTCCTGCCGCAGCCCGCGCCGTTCGTGCCCGGGCACGAGGGAGCCGGCGAGGTCATCGAGGTCGGCGAGGGCGTCACCAACGTGGCCGCGGGCGACCGGGTCGTCGTCTGCTGGCTGCCGGCCTGCGGTGCCTGTCCCGCCTGCCGGCGCGGCCAGACCGAACTGTGCCTGGCCGGATTCATGAACGCGGGCACCCCCAACTTCAGGCGCCCCGGCGGGGACCTCTTCGGCTTCGCGGGCACCGGCACCTTCACCGAGGAGGTCGTGGTCGACGCGGGCTGCGCTGTGCCGATCCCCGACGACGTGCCCTTCGACATCGCGGCCCTCATCGGCTGCGGGGTCACCACCGGACTCGGCGCCGCGCTCAACACGGCCGACCTGGAAGCCGGTTCGTCGGTCGCCGTCATCGGCTGCGGCGGTGTCGGCATATCCGCGATCCAGGGCGCGCGGCTCAAGGGCGCGGCCGAGATCGTCGCCGTCGACCCGGTCGCCTCGCGCCGCGAGTCCGCGCTGAGGTTCGGCGCCACGAAGGCGGTCTCGCCGGACGAACTGGCCGACGCCAAGCAGCAGATCACCGGCGGCGAGGGCTTCGACTACGTCTTCGAGGTCGTCGGCCGCTCGGCCACCGCCCGCACCGCGTACGAGACCACCCGGCGCGGCGGCACGCTCGTCGTCGTCGGCGCGGGCGCCATGGACGACTTCCTCCAACTCAACATGTTCGAGCTGTTCTTCGACGAGAAGCGGATCCTGCCCTCGATGTACGGCGGCGGTGACGTGCTGCGCTCGTACGAGCGGACGATCGCCCTGTGGCGGGCCGGCCGTATCGACCTGGAGGGCCTGATCACCCACCGGGTGCCGCTGGCCGGCATCAACGAGGCGCTGGACCAGATGCGGACCGGTACCTCCCTGCGGACCTGCATCGAGATCTGAGCCCGTGCGCACCCGGATCCGAAGGTCCAGATCTGCGCCCGTGCGCACCCGGATCCGACGGTCCAGATCTGAGCCCGTGCGCACCCGGATCCGAGGGTCCAGATCTGAGCCCGTGCGCACCCGGATCCGACGGACCCCTACGACCCCAAGGGATGCCGATGTCACTGCCACTTGAGGGGCTGACCGCCCTTGTCACCGGCGCGGGCCGCGGCCTCGGCCGGGCCGAGGCGCTGGAACTCGCCCGCCTGGGTGCGGCTGTCGTCGTCAACGACTACGGACAGCCCGGGCGGGACGGCTCCGGCGAGGCCTCGGCCACCCCCGCGGAGGAGGTCGCCGCCGAGATCCGCGCCGCGGGCGGGCGCGCGCTCGCCCACACCGGCGACGTCGCCGACCACGAACAGGCCCGCGAACTCGTCGAGTTGACCGTCACCGAGTTCGGGAAGCTGGACATCCTGGTCAACAACGCGGGCATCCTGCGCGACCGGATGGTGTTCTCGATGTCCGAGGACGAGTGGGACTCGGTCGTCCGGGTGCATCTGAAAGGGCACTTCAACACCACCCACTTCGCCTCGGTCCACTGGCGTGCGCGGTCCAAGGCCGCCGACGGACCGGTGTACGGCCGGATCGTGAACACCTCCTCCGAGGCGTTCCTCGCCGGCTCCGCGGGACAGCCCAACTACGCGGCCGCGAAAGGCGGCATCGTCGGGCTGACCACGTCCACGGCCCTGGCGCTCGCCAAGTACGGCGTCACCGCGAACGCGATCTGCCCGCGCGCCCGCACCCGGATGACCGAGGACGTCTTCGCCGGCTTCGCCGAGCCGGCGGACGGACTCGACCCGCTGGCCCCCGAGCATGTCGCCCCGCTCGTCGGCTATTTGTCCTCGCCGGCCGCCGTGCACGTCAACGGCCAGCTGCTGGTCGTGCACGGCGGGATGGTGGCGATCGTCGAACGCCCGCGGGTGGCCGCCAAGTTCGACACCAAGCAGGACGCCTTCACCTACGACGAACTGGACGCGCTGCTCACCCCGCACTACGCGGACCGCCCGCCGGGGGAGACGTTCGCGGCGGCGGAGGTACTGGGACTCAGGCACGAGGGGGCGGGGTCCGCGGGCTGAGGAAGCGCCGCAGGAAGGTGCCGGGCGATTCAACGACCCGTACCCGACCGCCCGTTCAAGCAGAAAGGCCCCGCCCCTACAAGCAGAACGGCCCCGCCCCTACAACACAACGGCCCCGCCCGTCCAAGGACGGGCGGGGCCGGGTGCCGCGTACTGTCAGGCCGCCGAATCCCCCTGCTCGGACGGTCTGCGGTGGCGGCCGCGCGGGGCCGCCTGTTCGTCCTGGGCGGAGACGGGACCCCGGTGTCTGCCGTGGCCCTGGTCGGACTGCGTCGCGGCCACCACCCGAGAGTCGGTGACCGTCATCTCCGTCATCTGTGCGTTGGTCATCGAAAGATTCCACCCCGTCAACAAGATCCTTCGTACAGCCGGGCGAGTCTAACCGGCGGCCACCGGGCGGTGATCGGCGGCCACCGGCTTTTCGGCGGCCGCACCGGGCTTCTCGCGGGCGACAGCGGTGAGCGGCGCTCCCGCGACGGCCGACGCGACGGGCCGCTCCGCAGCCCCCTTCGCCAGGGACTCCGCGGGCACCGGGGACTCCGGCCGGTCACCCGCGGCCACCGTCAGCGCCTTCTTGACCGCGGTCAGCGCCACCGGTTTCCCGTCCGCGCCCACCCCTAACCGCCTTCGCCCGGCGGCCGGTCGTCCCGTGAGCGGCGCCTGCTGCAACGGCACGGGCCGCGCCGCGACCGGCTCCGGACGGTCCGCGGCCGCCGGCTCCTCCACGGCGGGCGAACCGGCAGACCCGGTCCCACCCCCTTCGGGACTCCCCGCCCCCGCCCCCGCCGGGGCCACCACCCACGTCACCCCGCACGGCACCGCCGCCGTCGAGTACGGCAGTTGGAGCACACCCTCCGGGGTCCACCGGCCGGCGCCCGCCAACCACCCCTCGGGGGACCGGAGATGGTGGACCTGGCCCTCGGCGGGACGCCAGACGCCCACCCAGGTGCCGGCCTTGCCGTCGATCCGCAGCGCCACCGCGCAGCTCTCCGGCATCAGCACCTGCCCCGGCTGGATCGCGAACGGCGTCAGCCCGCAGTCCCCGAGCCGCAGCGACTCCGGGAAACGGAGGGGCAGCGTGCTCCCCAGCACGCCCCAGCCCAGCCGGTCGTGCCCCGGCGACGGCGCGTCCGAGCGGATCAGCAGCAGCCCGCTGTCCGGGTCCGCGAGCACCAGCCGGTCGTTGCTCTCCTCGGTGATCTGGAGCAGCGGTGACACCTCGCCGCCCCGCTCCAGGTCGACCACCACCGCCTTGGTCCGCCCGTCCAGCTCCCGGTCCAGGGCCAGCAGCCGGCCCGTACGGTCCAGCCACACGCCGCCCGAGCAGCGGCCCGGCACCTCGGCGAGATGCTCGGGTCCGAAGGCGCCGCCCGCGACCAGCCACACCGCGGTCGAGCGCGGGCCGACGGCGAGGGCGTACGCGTGGTCGCCGTCCGGCGCGGGGGGCAGCAGCCGCAGCCGGGTGCCCTCGTCCGGGCACTCCACCGCGCCGAGCAGCAGCTCACCGGTCCCGGGGCCGGTCGGATACAGCAGCGAGAACGCGTGCCGCCCGTCCGTGAGGCGGTGGATCAGCACCCGCCCGTCGGTCAGCGGCTGCACCTCGGTGCCGGGCTCCTCGGGCTGATGGCCCGGCAGCGGTACGGCGTACGGCTCGGGTCCGTCGAGGGTCCAGCGCTCCGGGAACCAGGACTCGCCGTCGAGGGCGAGCCGTGCGCCGTAGCTGCCGTCAGCGGTGATCACGCATCGGGGCCGGGCGGCCCACTCGTTCCCGTTCTCCGCCGCGGACGATGGGGGTTCCCCTTGCTCTTGCGCAGTCGGGAGCTCGGGGGAAACACAGGCCGTCATCGTTCGGTCACCTCCGGCGACGAAACTAGTTTTCGTACGCACAGGCGTGGGACCGCGCGCTGCCGCTTCACACATAAGGGTGGCCATGTCCCGATTCGCCTGAGGGAACAGGGACGGATGTGCTGCGGGGGGAGGCGGGTGGCGGCGGTGGGGACGACCTGACCCGCGGCCGGTCGGACCGGGACGTGAGCCAGGTAGCCTTTCCCCGTGCCCCGTCTGTCTGAAGTCATCGCCGCGCTCGACGCTCTCTGGCCCCCCGAGCGGGCCGAGGGATGGGACGCGGTCGGCACGGTCTGCGGTGACCCCGGCCAGGACGTCACCCGGGTGCTGTTCGCCGTGGACCCCGTCCAGGAGATCGTCGACGAGGCGGTGAAGCTGGGCGCCGGCCTGCTGGTCACCCACCACCCGCTCTATCTCCGCGGTACGACCACGGTCGCGGCGGACCACTTCAAGGGCCGCGTCGTCCACACCCTCATCAAGCACGACGTCGCGCTGCACGTCGCCCACACGAACGCCGACCGCGCGGACCCGGGCGTCTCGGACGCCCTCGCCGGAGCACTTGACCTGCGGGTCGTACGCCCCCTGGTGCCGGACCCGGCCGACCCCGAGGGCCGCCGCGGCCTGGGCCGCGTCTGCGAACTGGACCACCCGCTGACCGTCCGCGACTTCGCCGCCCGCGCCGCCGAGCGGCTGCCGGCCACGGCGCAGGGCATCCGGGTCGCGGGCGACCCCGAGGCGCTGGTGCGGACCGTCGCCGTGAGCGGCGGCTCCGGCGACAGCCTCTTCGACGACGTCCGCGCCGCGGGCGTCGACGCGTTCCTCACCGCGGACCTGCGCCACCATCCGGCCTCCGAAGCCCGCGCCCACAGTCCTCTCGCGCTGCTCGACGCGGCGCACTGGGCCACCGAGTGGCCCTGGTGCGAGCTGGCCGCCGCCCAGCTCGACGAGATTTCCGACCGTCATGGATGGGGACTTCGCGTCCATGTCTCCAAGACGGTCACCGACCCCTGGACCGCCCACGCGGCCTCACCTCTCACACCTGCAGGAGCCCCCAACTGAACGCCGCGCCCGCCGACCAGATCCGACTCCTCGACCTCCAGTCCCTCGACGCCCGCCTGCAGCAGCTGGCCCACAAGCGGAGGTCGCTGCCCGAGCACGCCGAGATCGAGTCGCTGACCAAGGACCTCACGCAGCTGCGTGACCTGCTCGTCGCCGCGCAGACCGAGGAGAGCGACTGCTCCCGCGAGCAGACCAAGGCGGAGCAGGACGTCGACCAGGTGCGCCAGCGCGCCGCCCGCGACCAGAAGCGCCTGGACTCGGGTGCCGTGTCGTCCCCCAAGGACCTGGAGAACCTCCAGCGCGAGATCGCCTCCCTCGCCAAGCGCCAGGGCGACCTGGAGGACGTCGTGCTCGAGGTGATGGAGCGCCGCGAGTCCGCGCAGGAGCGGGTCGCCGAGCTGACCGAGCGGGTCTCCTCCGTCCAGTCGAAGATCGACGACGCGACGGCGCGCCGGGACGAGGCCTTCGAGTCGTTCGACGGCGAGGCGGCCACGGTGACGAAGGAGCGCGAGGTCGTCGCGGGCTCCGTCCCCGCCGACCTGCTGAAGCTCTACGACAAGCTCCGCCAGCAGCAGGGCGGGGTCGGCGCGGCCCGGCTCTACCAGCGCCGCTGCGAGGGCTGCCGGCTGGAGCTGAACATCACCGAGGTCAACGAGGTGAAGGCCGCCTCCCCGGACACGGTGCTGCGCTGCGAGAACTGCCGCCGCATCCTGGTGCGCACGTCCGAGTCCGGCCTGTAGGAACCAGGGCCCAGGAAGCCACAGAGCCCAGAGAGCAAGGAACCACGGCGTGCGGGAGTTCATCGTCGAGGCCGACGGGGGTTCCCGGGGCAACCCGGGGCCCGCGGGTTACGGCGCCGTGGTGATCGACGCGGCCACGGGGGAGACCCTGGCGGAGGCCGCCGAGTACCTCGGCACCGCCACGAACAACGTCGCGGAGTACCGGGGGCTGGTGGCCGGGCTGCGTGCCGCCCGTGAGCTGGACCCGACCGCGTCGGTGCGGGTCCGGATGGACTCCAAGCTCGTCGTCGAGCAGATGTCGGGCCGCTGGAAGATCAAGCACCCCGACATGCGGCCCCTCGCGGCCGAGGCCGCCCGGATCCTGCCGCCCTCGCAGGTCACCTACGAGTGGATCCCGCGCGAGCGGAACAAGCACGCGGACCGGCTCGCCAACGAGGCGATGGACGCGGGCAAGCGGGGCGAGCAGTGGTCGCCGTCGCACTCGACGGCGGACCTCGACGCCCGCGCTTCGAGAGCCGCGACGCCCGAGCCGTCGGGCCCGCCGGGCGACGCGGCAGCGGGCGCCGCCAAGGCCCGCGCGGCCCTGTCCCCACGCCCGTCTTCCGGCTCGGCGCCTGCTGCCGGCGCGGCCACCGCTTCGGCACCCTCCTCCGCTCCGGAGCCTGCCCCCGGCTTGCCCGAATCGGCCCCGGCCGGCTCCCCCTCCGATTCCGAAGTAACCCCCCGCCGGGGAGCGGCCGACCCTCCCGCCGGCGGAATCCCGGGCGCCGGCGCCGGCGCCGGCATCGGTGAGGTGCGGGCGGCTGCCGACGTGCGGGCGGCTGCCGACGTGCGGGCCGCGCGGAACGTCGCCGCCGGGCCGCCCGCCGATCTGGGGACGCCCGCCACCTTCGTACTGCTGCGGCACGGGGAGACCCCGCTGACGCCGCAGAAGCGGTTCTCCGGGAGTGGGGGGAGCGATCCCGCCCTGTCGGACATCGGGCGGGAACAGGCCGGGCGCGTGGCCTCAGCGCTTGCCGCGCGCGGCACGATCCGGGCGATCGTGTCGTCGCCGCTGGCCCGGTGCCGGCAGACCGCGGGGATCGTCGCCGCCCGCCTCGGGCTGGACGTCGTCGTCGAGGACGGGCTGCGCGAGACCGATTTCGGGGCGTGGGAGGGGCTGACCTTCGGGGAGGCGCGCGAGCGGTACCCCGACGACCTGAACGCCTGGCTGGCCTCGCCGGAGGCCGAACCGACCGGCGGCGGCGAGAGTTTCGCGGCCGTGGCCCACCGGGTCGCCGCGGCCCGGGACGAGCTCACCGCCGCGTACGCCGGCCGCACCGTCCTGCTCGTCTCGCACGTGACGCCGATCAAGACCCTCGTACGCCTCGCGCTGGGCGCCCCACCCGAGTCCCTGTTCCGGATGGAACTGTCGGCGGCCTCGCTGTCGGCGGTGGCGTACTACGCCGACGGGAACGCCAGCCTCCGGCTCCTCAACGACACCTCCCACCTGCGCTGACCTCGGCCGCGCGGGCCCTGTCCGCTCAGGTGCGCAGCGCGGCCGCCTCCCGTGCCAGCGCCTCGACACGGTCCCAGTCGCGGGCCGCGATCGCCTCCGCGGGGAGCATCCAACTCCCGCCCACGCAACCGACGTTGGGCAGCGCCAGATAGTCCGGCGCGGAGGCGAGGCCGATCCCGCCCGTCGGGCAGAAGCGGGCCTGCGGCAGCGGTCCGGCGAGGGACGTCAGATACGCCGTACCGCCCGCGGCCTCGGCCGGGAAGAACTTCATCTCGTGCACCCCGCGCTCCAGCAGTGCCACCACCTCCGACGTGGTGGACACCCCCGGCAGGAACGGCAGCCCGGACGCCTGCATGGCGTCGAGCAGGACGTCCGTCCAGCCGGGACTGACCAGGAAGCGCGCGCCCGCGGCCACGGAGTCCGCCACCTGCGCGGGCGTGATGACGGTGCCCGCGCCCACCACCGCGTCCGGGACCTCCGCCGCGATCGCCCGGATGGCGTCCGTCGCGGCAGGCGTCCGGAGCGTCACCTCGATCACCGGCAGCCCGCCGGCCACCAGCGCCCGGGCGAGAGGTACGGCGTCGGCCGCGTCCCGCACGACGACCACGGGGACGACGGGCGCGAGATCCAGCACGGAGACAGCGGGCGACGGGGGCAGCGGCGAGGTCATGCCCACATCCTGCCCGGGGGGTGCAGCATGCGCAAAGGTCGTTGCGCATGCTGCAATGGATGATTTCGGGCCGCGACTCAGTGCCGGCCGCCGTGCGCCGCCTGCGACAACCGCCGAGGGCTCAGCGCACGGTCTGACGGCCCCACGGGTCGGCTCGGGGTGCGCACCGCGCGGACCGGCTCCCCGCACCCCTCCTGTGACAGCCCCGCGAGCCGGCTCAGTGGATCTCCGTCACCACCACGTCGAGATTCCACGGCCGGCCGGGCTTCGAGGGTGCCTCGGCCTCCACCGCGTACCCGAGGTCCCGCAGCGCCTCCACCAGCTCCGCCGGATCCTTCGGCGCGGCGCCGGCCATCAGCAGACTGCGGACGATCTTGCCCTTCGTCGCTTTGTTGAAGTGGCTGACGACGGACCGCTTCTCGACCCCGTCGACCAGCTGCGAGTGCAGCACCCGAACCGTCGCCGTGCGCCCGGCGACCTCGCCCTTCGGCTTCCAGGCGGCCGCGTACGCGGAGGACCGCAGGTCGAGTACGAGTCCGGACCCGGCCGCCTCGGGCAGCGCCGCCGCCATCGGCGTACGCCAGTACGCGCTCAGCGCCCCGAGAGCCGGCAGCTTCACCCCCATCGAGCAGCGGTACGACGGAATCCGGTCCGTCACCCGGACCGCGCCCCACAGACCCGAGAACACGAGCAGCGAACGGCCGGCGCGCCGTTTGGCCGCGGTGTCCAGCGAGGCCAGGTCCAGGGCGTCGTACAGGACCCCCGTGTAGATCTCCCCGGCCGGCCGCGCGCCCGCGGTCCGCAGCTCCGTGTTCTTGGCGATCTCGCCGCGCAGACCCTCGCTCAGGCCGAGCACCACGCGCGCCTTCTCCTCGTCGCCGGCGCACAGCTCCACCAGCTCGTCGAGGACGGCCTGGCGCGCCTCGGTGAGCCCGGGCAGCGACAGCGACTCCAGCTTCAGCGCGGTACCTCGGCCGGACGGGGCCTTTCCCTCGGAGGGCGGCAGCAGGACGAGCACGGTGATGTCTCCTAACAGTGGGATGGCCCGGCGCCAGGGTACGGGGTGCGGCCGGCCCGGCCCCGCACCTGGGGGTTCCGGCCCCGGACCCCTGTTCCTCCCGTGTTTCTCCCGTCTTCCTCCCGTGCTTCTCCCGAAGGGACTCCGCCCCAGGCTGCCGTGCGGCCCTATCGGCTCGCCCCAGGCTGCCGTGCGGACCTATCGGCTCGCCGCAGGCTGCCGTGCGCCACGATCGCCCGTACTGGCAGCTGTGCGGCACGATCGGCCCGTACCGGTTGCCGTTCCGCCGCACGGCCCGTACCGGCTGGCGTGCGGCCCGAGCGCCCGTCCGCGAACGGCGGGCGGGCCGGTTTCTGCCTACGCTCGCTGTATGCCTCGCCGCCATATCCGTGTCACCGGCGCAGCCGAGGCCCCGCTGCGGGCCGCGCTGCGTGCGTTGCGTACCGAGCTAGAGGTGCCCGAGAGCTTCCCCGCCGACGTCCTCGCGGAGGCCGAGCGGGCCGCCGGGGCACCCCGTCTGCCGTCGTACGACGCGACGGACGTGCCCCTGTTCACCATCGACCCGCCGACGTCCACCGACCTCGACCAGGCGATGCACCTCTCCCGCCGCCCGGGCGGCTACCGCGTCCGGTACGCGATCGCCGACGTCGCCGCGTTCGTCGGCCCCGGGAGTGTGCTGGACGCCGAGGCCCACCGCCGGGTCACCACCCTGTACTTCCCGGACGAGAAGGTGCCGCTGCACCCGACCCGGCTGTCCGAGGGCGCCGCGAGCCTGCTGCCCGGCCAGACGTGCCCCGCGGTGCTGTGGACGATCGACCTCGACGCGGACGGCCGTACGGACACCGTCGATGTCCGCCGGGCCCTCGTCCGCAGTCGCGCCAAGCTCGACTACGCACACGTGCAGAAGGAGCTCGACGCGGGGACAGCGGAGGAACCGCTGGCCCTCCTCAAGGACGTGGGGCTGCTGCGCGAGCGCCTGGAGGTGGAGCGCGGCGGCATCTCCCTGAACGTCCCCGAGCAGGAGATCGTCGAGCGCGACCACGCCTACGAACTCGCCTTCCGTGCCCCGCTGCCGGCCGACGGCTGGAACGCGCAGATCTCCCTGCTCACGGGCATGGCGGCGGCCGATCTCATGCTCGCGCACGGCACCGGCGTCCTGCGCACCCTCCCGGCCGCGCCCGACGGTGCGGTCGGCCGGCTGCGCCGCACCGCGAAGGCCCTGCGCATCGACTGGCCGCACCATGTCTCGTACGCACAGCTCATCCGCTCCCTCGACCCGCACCTGCCGCACCACGCGGCGTTCCTCCAGGAGTGCACGACGCTGCTGCGCGGCGCGGGCTACACCGTCTTCCGTGACGGCGTCCTCCCCGAGGTCACCTCGCATGCCGCCGTCGCCGCGCCCTACGCCCACTGCACCGCCCCGCTGCGCCGGCTCGTCGACCGCTACGCCTCGGAGATCTGCCTCGCGGCCGCCGCCGGCCAGGCACCGCCCGACTGGGTGCTCGCCGCCCTCGGAGAACTCCCCAAGGAGATGGCCGAGGGCACCCGGCGCGCCGGCACCGTCGAGCGCGAGTGCGTCGACATCGTCGAGGCCGCGCTGCTCAAGGATCGCGTCGGCGACATCTTCGACGCCTGCGTGGTGGACGTTCAGGAGCGCGAACCCACCGTCGGAACCATCCAGTTGGAGGTCCCGGCCGTCGTCGCCCGCGTCGAGGGCGGCACGGCCCGGCTGCCGCTGGGGGAGCGGCTGCGGGTCCGTCTCACCCAGGCGGATCCGGGCACGGCGAAGGTACGGTTCGCCCCTGCCTGACCGCCTGGACGAACCCGTCCGCCGCGTCGGCGTGCAGCCGGACGAGCCGGACGTCCTGGCGCCGGCCCAGGAAGGTGAAGTGGGCTATGGGGACGGCCAGTTCGAGGGTGCCCCTGCTCGCCGCGCGGTCGGCGGGGTCGGCGCCCGCCAGCGCGTCGAGCAGGGCGTACGCCTCGTGCGCCCGCTCCACCGGGCCCGGCGCCTCGCCCAGGTCCTCGTCCAGCTCCGCGAGCACCCCGGCCAGGTCGCGGCCCGCGTCGTCCGCCACAACGTCCCGCACCTCCGCCGGCCCGAGCCCCAGTTCGGTCGGCCGCCGGATCCGGGCGAGCACGACGGCGTGCCGCAGCGCGTAGTGCCGGTACCCGTTCGGCTGCCGCTCCGGCTCGGGCAGCAGCCCCAGGTGGTGGTAATGCCGCACGGCCCGCGTCGTGACTGCGACGGCCGCGGCGGAGTTCTCCGATCGGCATGGGATCAGTAGAAACGTTGACGTTGCGGCAGGGTCAAGCTCGCGGGGCCGCGCGGTGTCATCGGAGGACGGGTGACCCGAACCACCGTTCCAGGGCGTCGACGAGCGCGTCCTCGCTCGACGTACCGTCCGCCGCCCACGCCGTGATCCCGTCCGGGCGGACGAGCAGTCCCGCCAGTTCCGGCCGGGCGGGGCAGCCGGTGACGACGACGTCCACCCGGTCGCCGTAGCCCTCGGCGCGGGCCCGGAGCTTCGGGTCGTCGGCGAGGTCGAGCAGCAGGGCCCGCCCGCCGTGGAGGTGGTCGGCGAGCCGGCCGCCGTCGGCGAGTTCGAGGTCGGGCGCGCTGCGGCCGACCAGCGGGTGGCCGCCGGGCAGGTCGTAGCGCTGAAGAACACCGGAGATCTGCCGGACGAGGTACGTCGTCCCGGTGACCGTCTCCGCCAGGTCGGTGACCACCTTGCGCAGGGCGCGCGCGTGCGGGTCGGGACGCATCAGCGCGATCTGGGCCCGGGTCCAGTCGAGCACCCAGGCGCCGACGGGATGCCGTTCGGAGGTGTACGAGTCCAGCAGCCCCTCCGGCGCGCCGCCCCGCACGACCGCGGCGAGCTTCCAGCCCAGGTTCATCGCGTCCCCGATGCCCAGGTTCAGCCCCTGCCCGCCGAAGGGGGAGTGCACATGCGCCGCGTCGCCCGCCAGCAGCACCCGGCCGGCGCGGTACGAGGATGCCTGGCGGGCGTTGTCCGTGAACCGGGTCGCCGAGTGCACCTTCGTCACCGTGACGTCCGTGCCGGAGACGTACCGCAGGCTCGTCTGCAACTCCTCGGCGGTGACGGGTGTTTCCCGGTCCGCCGGCGGTCCGTCGAACTCCACGGTGAGGATCCGGCCGGGCACCGGACCGTGCGCGTAGGTCCCGGTGTCCGTCGTGTTCCAGCCGCTCTTCAGCCCCTCGGCGCCAGTCATTTCGACGATCGCCTGATGACCGGTTATCTCCGGCGGCGTGCCGTCGAACTGGAAACCGGCGAGCTTGCGGACCGTGCTGCGGCCGCCGTCGCAGCCCACGAGCCAGGCTGCGCGGACCGTCTCCGACGGGGGCTTGTCCGTGCGGTGACCTGTCGCAGACCGAGGCCTGTCCGTGGGGTGGTCTGTCTTCGTCCCGGGTTCGTCGGTGCGGGGGAGTGCTTCCGTCCCGGGTTCGTCCGTGGGGTGGTCTGTCTTCGTCCCGGGTTCGTCCGTGCGGGGGAGTGCTTCCGTCCCGGGTTCGTCGGTGCGGTGGAGTGCCTCCGTCCCGGGTTCGTCCGTGCGCTCGATGTGCACCGTCACCCCGTCGGCGTTCGCCTCGAAGCCGGTGACCTCAGCGTTTCGGCGCAGCTCGACGCCGAGCCGTGCCGCGCGCTCCGCGAGCAGCCGTTCGAGCGCCGCCTGCGGGACGAGGCCGACCCCGCCCGCGGGGCCGACGTCGGCGAAGGCCGGATCCGACTCGTCGAAGAGGCCGGCGCTGAGCATGATCCCGGCGAAGTGTCCGGCGAACTTGGGAGGCGGCGTGGGGGCCGCCTCGGCGCCGTCACCAGTGCCGCCCCGTTCCCGCAGGAACGCCCGGAAGCGGCTCAGCGCCTGCTCCTGCACCTCGGCCAGGGCGGGCAGCATGCCCCGCCGGTCCAGGGCCACAGCGGTGGGCGCGTTGACGGCCCCCGCCTTGATCGTCTCGTCCACCGCGGAGAGCCGCTCGACGACGAGCACCCGCCCTGCCCCGCCGAGTCGCAGCTCGCAGGCGAGCAGCAGCCCGACCGGCCCGGCTCCGGACACCACCACGTCGTACTCGGTCTCCGCGTTCCCCATGTCTGAGTCCATGACTTCACTGTAGTCACTAAAAAATTATATCCGCTATATCTTTCGGCTATGGTTTCCTCCGTACCGTGGGCAAGCCGACGAAGGAGGAGCGACCGGTGGCCGAAGACGCTCAGCTCCCGCCAGACGCCGAACTCTCGCTGCGGGAGCGCAAGAAGCGGGCGACCCGGCAGCGGATCTCCGACATCGCGACGCCGCTGATCGTGGCGCGCGGGTTCGACAACGTGACCGTCACCGAGATCGCCCGGGCCGCGGACGTCTCCGCCATGACCGTCTTCAACTACTTCCCGCGCAAGGAGGACCTCTTCCTCGACCGCATCCCCGAGGCCGTCGAGATGTTCACCGAGGCCGTACGTCAGCGGGGTCCCGGCGAGACACCGCTCGCCGCGCTGCGACGCCTGGTCCTGGAACTCCTCGACGCACGGCATCCGTTGTCCGGCGTCGACGACGACTTCCCGCCCTTCTGGCACGTCGTGCTCGACTCACCGGCACTGCGGGCACGAGCCCGCGAGGGGGTCGAGGAGCTGGAGACCGCGCTGGCCGATGCGCTGACGGAGACGTCCGCTGCCATCCCCGGCTCTCCGGACCCCGGCCTCGCCGCCGCGCTGATCGTCGCCGCGTACCGGTCGGTGTACGTCACCTCGGCGGGCCGCCTGCTCGCGGGGGAGCGGGCGGACGACATCGCCGAGGATCACCGGGCGCGGGTGGGCGCCGCGTTCGACGCGCTGGAGCGGGCGTTCGCGCCGGAGCGGACGGGCTGACGGCGTCGCCGTTGGCCTCGGGTGTCGGAGCCGCCGGCCGCCGCACCGCGCCACTACCCCGCCCCCGCCCCCGACCCCGGCATAGATCCGAGGCATCCGGGCGTTGCCCCCACAGGAGCCGACCGACGACGGGTCGGACCGGGGGAGCAGGCGGAGCAACCGTGAGAACAGCGATAACCGTGAAAACAGCGATATCCGTGAGAACCGTGAGAGAAGAAGCGCTGTGGACGCGGGCCACGCTCGGCCGCGAAGGGCCGCCTCTCGACCTGCTGACCGCCCGCTTCGACCGCCACCGCTACGCCCCGCACGCCCACGAGGAGTTCACCGTCGGTGTATGCGTCGGCGGCGCCGAGGTCATCGACTACCGCGGCGGCCGGATCCGTACGGGCCCGGGCTCGATCGTCGTACTCGCCCCCGGAGAGGTGCACACCGGAGGCCCCGCGGCCTGTGACGGGTACGCGTACCGCGCCCTCTATCCGGACGCCACGCTGCTCACCGAGGGCACCCTGTCCGCACCGCACTTCCGCGAGCCCCTCCTCGACGACCCCGAACTCGCCGCGGCCCTGCGCACCGCGCACACCGAACTGAGCGCCTGCCCCGACCCGTTGGAGGCCGAGTCCCGCCTCCCCTGGCTGCTCACCGCCCTCGCCCGGCGCCACTCCACGGCCCGGCCGGTGAGCGACAGGGTCCCGGGAGCGGGCGCCGTCGCCCTCGCCGTACGCGACCGGCTCGCCGACGAGCTCCTGGCCCCGCCGTCGCTCGCCGACCTCGCGGCCGACCTCGGGCTGTCCCGCTACCAGCTCCTGCGCGCCTTCCGTACGACGATGGGAATGCCGCCGTACGCCTGGCTCGCCCAGCACCGGGTCAACCGGGCGCGCGGCCTGCTGGAGGCCGGGCACCGCCCCGCCGAGGTCGCCGGCCTGGTGGGCTTCGCGGACCAGGCACACCTGACACGCTGGTTCCGCAGAGTGCTCGGGGTGACCCCGGCGGCATACCGAGCGAGCGTGGCGGGCACGGCGTAGACGGAAAGGGTTGCCGGGCTCGCGCAACAGCGTTCAAGACACCGCACCGCTCTGCGGCCGAAACTCGGCCCATGACTGCACGCGGCTGGCTCCTCTTCTCCCTGATGGGAGTCCTCTGGGGCATCCCCTATCTGATGATCAAAGTGGCGGTGGACGGGGTCTCTCCGTCGATGGTCGTGTTCGCGCGATGTGCGCTCGGCGCGGCCCTGCTGCTGCCGTTCGCGGTACGGCAGGGCGGGCTGACCGCCGTCGTACGGTCGCACTGGCGTCCCATGCTGGCCTTCGCCTGTATCGAGATCATCGGCCCCTGGTGGACCCTGACGGACGCGGAGCGCCATCTCTCCAGCTCCACGGCGGGCCTGCTGATCGCGGGCGTTCCGATCGTGGGGATCGTCCTGGCCCGCTTCTTCGGCGACACGGAACGGCTCGGCGCCCGCCGTACGGTGGGGCTGGCCCTGGGCCTGGCGGGGGTCGCGACCCTGACGGTCCCGCACCTGACCGGCGGCGACGCCCGGTCGCTGGTGGAGGTGTTCCTGACGGTCCTCGGGTACGCCACCGCCCCCCTGATCATCGCCCGCCACCTCAAGCAGGTGCCGACGCTCCAGCTGATCGCCCCGTGCCTGCTCCTGGCGACCGTGGTCTACGCCCCGGCGGCGGCCGTGACCTGGCCGTCCTCCGTTCCTTCGACCTCGGTCCTGGCATCCCTGGCCGGCCTGGGCGTCATCTGCACCGCCCTCGCGTTCGTGGTCTTCCTCGAACTGATCCGCGAGGCCGGCCCGACCCGCGCGGTGGTGTTCACGTACGTCAACCCGGCGGTGGCGGTGGCGGCCGGGGTGCTGTTCCTGGACGAGTCGCTGACGGTCACGGTCGGGGCGGCCTTCGCCCTGATCCTGGCGGGCTCGGTCCTGGCCACGGCGGCCTCGGGACGGGGACGGTCCGGGCGCCCGGTAGCATGGTCGACACGGCAGACGAGCCGGGCGGACGGCCGCGTGGAGGTTCTTGTGGACCTCCCCGAGGAACGTCCGGGCTCCACAGGGCAGGGTGGTGGCTAACGGCCACCCGGGGTGACCCGCGGGACAGTGCCACAGAAAACAGACCGCCGGGGCTGCGCTCTTGAAAGAGGGCGCTCCCCGGTAAGGGTGAAACGGTGGTGTAAGAGACCACCAGTGCCCAGGGCGACCTGGGCAGCTAGGTAAACCCCACCCGGAGCAAGGTCAAAAGGAGCACCGTAAAACGTGCTCTGCGCGGACGTTCGAGGGCTGCCCGCCCGAGTCCGCGGGTAGACCGCACGAGACCGGCGGCAACGCCGGTCCTAGATGGATGGCCGTCTCCCCGGCCGCCGCGAGGCGGTCGAGTGACAGAACCCGGCGTATAGCCCGACTCGTCTGCCGCCCCGCCCGCGGGGTTCACCTCGGGGACGGGGCGACGTGCCCCTCGAGTCGGCTGGGTGACCGGAAGGTTCACCCCGGGGACCGGGCGACGCGAACCCCGAGCCGCCTGGGTGACCGGAAGCCGCGTCCGATCGGGCCGGCGGAGTCCAGGGCCCATCCAGGGGACCGGTCGGGCAGGAGCACGTCGATCAGCGCGGACAGCATCTGGTCCGCCTCCAGGGCGGCGAGGTGTCGGCCGAGGCAGGTGTGGGGGCCGGTTCCCATGGCCAGGCTCGGCTGCGGCTCGCGCCGGGGGTCGAAGCGCTCCGGGTGAGTCCACCGGGTCTCGTCGCGGTTGGCCGAGGCGAGGTTGACGCACACCAGGTCGCCGCGCCGGATCGCCTGGCCGCAGAGCACGGTGTCGGTGGTGCAGCGGCGCAGCACCCAGGTCAGGGGGCATTCCCAGCGCCAGCACTCCTGGAAGACCGAGGAGGCCGCGGACGGGTCCGTGCGCAGCAGGTCCGCGACGGAGCCGTCGGTGAGGGTCGCGTACATCAGGGTCGCGAGGGAACGGAACGGCGGCTCCGTGCCGGTGGACAGCAACAGCCGTACAGCGGGGAGCAGTTCAGGTCCGCTCCCGATCTCGGGATTCTCCGTGCCCAGGAGCAGGTCCACGAGACCACCGGAAACCCATGCCGACGGCGTGTCGAGCAACTCCTCCACGGCCGTCGAGATCCGGCCGCCGGTGTCGTCGAGCAGGCCGACCGCCCAGGTGTACAGCGTGCCGATCCGTGTGCCGGGAGGGAAGCCGATCATGCGCGCGATGGTGGTCAGGGCCACCGGGAAGGCCACCTCCGCGACCAGGTCGCCTCCGCCGCGTGCGGCGACGGCGGTGAGTGCGGCGGCCGTGTCCGAGCGGACCGCGTCGCGGAGGGCGAGGACCGCCTGCCGGTTGAAGCCGCCGTGGAGGACGTTCCGCCAGATCCTGTGCTCCTGGTGGTCCATCTGGAGGAAGGACCTGCCGATCAGGCGGCCCATGCTCTCGTCGTACGCCGACGACGAGAAGGTGTCCTCGTCCCGCAGGACCGCCTCGGCGTCCGCGAACGAGAGCACATGCCAGACGAGGGTGGCCGTCTCCTCGGGCACGTCCACGCCGGCCATCACCCGCTCCAGCGTCGACCTCTGCACGGCGCCCCGCCGGCGCAGCTCCGCGAACTCGGCGTGCGGATCACCGGCCGCCGGGCACGTCGCGTCGCCGTCGAAGGCACGGACCAGCGCGTACGCCTCGGCGATGTCCTCCTGAACGCTGTCCGGGCCGGCGTCGAGGAGCGCGGGCACCGTCGTCATGACGCACCCCGGTCCCGGTGACCGGTACCAGCGGGCGCCTCGTTCAGATCCCGTACGGCGGTGCACAGGCCCGTCTCGGCGGGGAAGCGGAGCCGGTTGCCCACCGTCGGGGCGGCGTCCTGCGGCGGCGCCTGCACCTCGAAGCCCAGCTTCTCCAGAAACGCGATGCCGGGAGCCCAGTCCTGCGGGCAGGTGGCGGTCACGCGGGACAGCCCCTGCGCCGCGGCCTCCTGGAGGAGATGCCGGGCCGCCGATGTGCCCACGCCGGCGCGCCGCACCTCCGGGTCGAGGAGGAACAGCCCGACCGAAAGGGTGCGGTCGTCGGGATGGGCGGCCGTGGCGTCGACCACGCCCACCACATCCGCCCCCCGGCACAGCACCAGCAGGTGCTTCTGTGCGAAGTCCGCGCCCTCGGGCAGGGAGTAGTACAGACTCTGCACGTCCGCCGGCAGGGCTGTGGAGCCGGTGGCCGCGATCAGGTAGTCGTCACAGGCCGCGAGCACGCGGGCAACGCCGGGCTCGTCCTCGGGCAGCATCGGGCGCGCCGTCAGCGACGCCTTGCCGGAGATCCGGAACCGTTCCATCGCACTACACCGCCTGTCCCTGGGTGAGGTACCGCGGTCGCGGCCGTCCGGCGCCGGCCGCGTCGCGGTACAGGAATCCGTAGCGGACCAGTGCGTCGGTGACGGCGTCCCGTGACGCCTCCGACGCGGTCGTCTCGCCGTACCGCCGGCGTTGCCAGGTGTCGACGGCGGTGCCCCGGAGCCGGATCGTCACTCCCGTGATGGGGTTGGAAAGGTGGTGGGCTCCGTCGCCGCTGTCCAGCCCGATGCCGATCTCGGCGCGGAGCACGGCGGCCGGCGCCGTCGTCAGCCGTCGTGAGGACACCAGGAAACCGTGCCGGAGCAGCAGTGCGGCCGTGGCGGCGGGCTCGGAGCCGAGGTAGTGGCAGTCCCGGTCGGCCAGCCACTCCTCCAGGTCGCGCAGGGACAGGCCGTCCAGTTCCTGCCAAGCGGTGTCGCCCTTCCAGTTGAGCTGGAGGAACCTGTCCCCGGCCGGGTTGTACAGCGCCATCGCCGGATCGGTGTCCGTCTCCGTCGCCGTCCAGGGCACCCGGGTGAACGTCACGCCGGGGGCGATGCCCAGCCGGGCGTCCGGTTCCGGTGGGGGCCAGTCGAAGAGCGGGACGGGGGGTGCCTCGGGCAGGGGAGCCCCGACGCAGGCCCGGAGGAACGTGAACTCCTCGATCTCCCGCGCCATGGGGTCGCGCGCCGCGCGGAACCAGACAGTCGTGTCGCCGGCGGACCCGGCCGCGTCCTCGGCGACCGCGAGGGTGTCCTGCTGGGACAGGCCCGCGTCGGTGCGGTAGTTGCGGCTCAGGCTCAGGTCGTCGCCGGGGTCGGGGGGCTCGATGTGGACGCCGAACTCCTCCGGCCGGGTGCCGACGGGAGAGTGCACGTCAAGGACGAAGGGTGAGCCGCCCCAGGTCGTGTGCGCGATGCCGTACCGCTCGATGGACAGGCGCCGGACGGCCTCCGCGAACTCCACCGTGTGTGCGGCCTCCTCCCGGGTCTCCCCGGGAAAGCCGTGGATGACGAAGAGGTGGATCGGTACCCCGGCCTCCAGCATCGCGGCGATGTTCCGGTGGCCGTCCTCGATCCGCGTGCCCTTGCGCATCAGGTCCAGGACGCGCTGACTCGTCGACTCCAGGCCGAAGTTCATCCGGCGGCAGCCCGAGTCGTGCAGGAGCCGCGCGAGTTCGTCGTCCAGGCCACCGGCGAAGCGGGTCTCGCCGTACCAGAACACGTCGGGGGAGGTGGTCACGAGCGCCTCGCCTACGTTGCGCAGGGTGCGCAGGCTCATGATCTCGTCGACGAACATGAAGTACGGGGAGCCGTGGTCCGCCCGCAGCTGGGCCACCTCCCCGGCGACGGCGGCGGCGGGCCGCTGCCGGAAGGAGTTGCTCGCGAACGGGATCGAGCAGAAAGCGCAGTCCCAGGGGCAGCTGCGGGAGGCGAAGACGGGCAGGATCGGCCCCGGGGCGAGGTACTTGCCCAGCGGAAGGGCGTCGTAGGCCGGCTTCGCCGCGGCCGAGATGTCGGCGCTGCGCCGCGGTGTACGCAGCAGGATGCCGCCGCCGTCCCAGACGGCTCCGGGGATCCGCTCCCGGAAGTCGGCTCCCTCCGCCGTCCCTTCGCCGAGGCCGTCGATGACGGCCGCGAGCGCACCCTCGCCCTCTCCGGTCACCACGGTGTCGACGTAGTCGAAGAGCGCGTGCCGGTGCTGCCAGCGGTCGACGAGCCGGGTGGCGTAGTTGCCCCCGAGGACCACGTGGACGTCGGGGCGCATCTCCCGCAGCATGCCGAGGAACGTGACCCCGGCGATCAGCTGGGTGTCGGCGGACATGCTCACGCCGACGACACCGACCGCGGGGTCGAGGAAGAGGTCGCGGTCGAGCATCCGGTCGAAGGCCCAGCGGTAGGGGTTGCCCTCGGGGTCGCCGCTCGCCGCCAGGACCTGGGCCGTCGACTCGGCCGAGTACGTCGAGGTGTTGGAGACCAGGTCGAAGTCGCAGTGGGGGAAGGCCCCCGAGATCAGCCACAGCGCGTCGCGCAGGGTGCGGCGGGCCGAGTGGAACGCGGCAGGGTCGTGCAGGGTGTCCAGGGACCTCAGCCGCGCCTTCGCCTCCTCGACACCCCGGATCGCGGACGGGGCGACCAGGAGCCCACGCCGGCGCGCCCATTCGTCCTCCAGGTCCACCGTCGCGCGCGTGGCCGTCTTCTCCCGCAGCTCCTCCAGAGCCGCGGCCGAGAGCATCCAGTCGATGCACTCGATGCTCAGGTCGTAGGCGGTGGCCTCGTGGCCGCGTGCGCGGAGGTCTCCCAGGAGCAGGGGCACCGCGAGGTGCGGGGCGTACGCGTTCCACAGGGGCGGGTTCACCAGAACGGTCTTCGTGCCCATCGTCTTCCCCATCGGTCCGTCCTCCTGGTGAGACCGGCACCCGGACGGTGTGTCCGGGTGCCGGCCGGGGCGACACGGGTCGGGCCCGCGTCACTTCTGGTCGTCCGCCTCCGCCTCCGGCGTGGCGCCGGACGTGTCCGGGCGCTTGGCCTTCATCGACGGCAGCAGGGCGTACTGCGCACCAGTGCGCACTTCCGGCTGTACCACCTCGACCGCGGGTCCTTCACCGGTCGCGCCGGCCGCTGCCATGAGGTGCTCAAGGTCCGTCTTCTTCTTCGTCATCACTTCACCTCCCTTCCGCGAAACGAACGGGTCGTTCACGCGGTGGCGACCAGCTCCCCTTCGAGGAGTTGTGCCATCGCCGACTCGAACGCCTCCTGGAGTTCCGGTTCACCGATCCGGCCTTTGTTGAGCTCCTTGAACGAGGCGAAGATCTGCGAACCGGAGGATCCGTCGCACAGCTCCACGACCACCCAGGCCACCGGGTTCAGGTAGTGGATGGCGGGCTTGCGCGGTGTGTAGGCGAGCATGCAGTTCCACTCCGGGATGGGGCGGAACCTGGCGTGGGGGCTCTGCTCAAAGCAGTCGGCTCGTTGCCGGTACGGCGGGGCGGACCCGCCGGTCCTCGAGGTCGTCGGGGAGCTGAGAGACATCGATCCCTCCGTTGGTCGTGGTGCAGAACGGGTCGGGGGCGTCCCAGCGGCCGGTGAAGGCGAACGCCGTCGACCTGCATCCGCCGGACGATCCCTGGGTCTCCTCGCAGGACTCGCAGCCGCCGTCCACGTGACCGGAGCGGTTGTGCACGTAGACGGGGTCGTTCCAGGTGGTCAGCCAGCTGACCTCGCGGACGTTGCCGTAGTCGGTGTAGTCCCGCAGGTAGGCGCAGCCGACGGAGCGGCCGGTGGCGTCCACGCCGGCGTTCTGCCAGCAGCAGTTGCCGTCCTTGGGGTGCCAGGAGGTCATCAGGTGCACCGAGTCGGGTACCTGCAGCGCATCCAGCGCGGCCATCTGGTCGGGCAGCCGCAGGGCCAGGTCGTGCCACTGGGTGCGAGCCCGGCCCAGGGGGTACAGGCGAAGGACTCCGACCCGCGGGACGCCGAGTTCGGCGGCGAGGTCGAGCACGCCCTGGAGTTCGTCCACGTTGCGCCGCGTCATGATGATGAGCAGGGAGACGGGGAGTCCGGCCGACAGGGCGTTCCGCACTCCCTGGACGGTCCGGTCGAAGCTGCCGGGAACCTGCACGTGCCAGTCGTGGGTGTCCGCGGTGGCTCCGAGGACGTCCACGTACACCTCGCCGATCCCGATCTCCTTCAGCCGGGCCGCGACTTCGGGGGTCAGCAGGGTGGCGTTGGTGCGCAGCCGGGTCATCACGTGCGGAGTCAGTTCGGCGAGGAGGTCCAGGGCATCCGGGCGGTTGAGCGGTTCGCCGCCCTCCACGAAGACCTCGATCACTCCGGAGTCGGCCATCTCCCGGATGAGCGTCGCGTACTCGGCCCGGCGCATCTCCTCGCTGCGGGGCTCGGCCGCGCAGTCGCCGTAGCACTGACGGCACTTGAGGTTGCACGACTGTGTGACCTGCAACCAGCTCTTGAGGGGCTCGTTGAGTACCAGTTCCATGGGTCTCCGTCCTGATCGGCACCGTGTGGTTCGTGCGCTGAGGTGTGCCGGCCCGGCGCGAGGGCGTCGATGACCGGTGCGGACACGGCGCGCCTGCGACCGTGAGGGGCGCACAGTGTGCCGCGGTGCGGTGTGTGGGCGTGGTGGCGAGGGCTCGCGGGCCCACACCAGGGAGGGCCGGCCCGGCAGGCGCCGGGAAGGGACTCAGGCGGTCTCCGTGCCGGAGGCGGCCCGCGGTGTGCACGGCGGTGCGGTACGGCTCGGACGGCCGTGGATTCCGGCGCGGCCGCAGGCCCGGCCGGTGACGCCCCGGCGACCGGTTACGACGTCACCCGCTCGTGGACGCGGGCAGGCGGTCCGGACCGGGTCCGGTGCACCTCCGTCAGCCAGTGCAGGAAGTCCCTGCCCGCCGGGCCGAGACACTCCTCGGCGTGCCGGGCGACCTTGTCGAGCAGGCTGGTGGCCCGGAACGAGGCCGTCTCCGCGGACTGCCCGAGATCGGGATTCCCGCTGTCGTGGGCGCGCTGCCCGAACCAGGCGCACAGGTGGACGTAGACGTGGGCGGCGGCCAGGGCCCGGTCGACGGGCCATCGGGAGACCTGGGAGGTTCTGTGCCACTCGGGCGCCACCGTGGGCGCGGTGGCCGTGTCGTAGGCCGGGGCGAAGATCGACCGGGTCGCCTGGAGGTCGTAGAGGCGCAGATGCACGAACTCGTGGACCAGCGCCTCGGCCAGCCGCTCGGGGGTCCGCATGCAGCGGACGGCCACGAACGCGGCGCCGGGGATCTCGCGGGTCGACGCGCTGTCGAAGGCGTCGGGGCCGTCGACCGCTATGACGTAACGGGCGTGCCGCAGCAGGCCGGTGCACAGGTCGGGGGCGGTGGCCAGCATCAGTTCCACAGCCGCGCGAAGGGTCGCGGTCCGCTCGGCGGTGAGGCCCGTCAGGGTGTCGGCGCCGGGGCCTGCGCTGAGGTGGCGGCGGAAGAGGGCCTCGAACGCCCGGTGGACTTCGGCCGGCAGAGCGGGGTCCGTGAGCAGGTGCACCCGGTGGCCGGGCAGTTCAACCGTCTGCCGGACGCCCGCGCTCTCCTCCTCCGCCGCGAGCGTTCCGCCGAGGAGGGGCCCGTCCGCGAGCGAGGCGATTTCCGCTGTGCAGGCGCGGGGGTCCCGAATTCTGCGCAGCGCCCCGTCTAGTTCATGGCGGACGGTGGGTTCCAAAGCGGTGTCGCGAGAAATCCGGCGACCTGCGGAATCGACCGGCAGAATGTCCGGCGCGACGCATTCGAGCAGGAAGTCGTAGGTCTCGTATAACCGGTCGAGAATAGCGGTCGATTGAGCGAAGACGGGGTGCTCGGCGAGCGTGACGAGTGCAGGTTCTTGCATACAGTGGCCCCTGTCGGAGGACATCCCCTGCTTGCCGCGGAATGCGATGAACGTCATGGGCAGGATTGTGCCAACGGTGCTTGTTGCAAAGGTGCGTTGACGCCGGATTCGCAACTGGCGACTCATCGAAGCTGCCACGGGAGAGAAAGCCGCGTCAAGCATCTCGAGCGGCCGGGACGAAAAAATCCGCCGCTCTGTGAAAAGAGTGCAAAGACCGCCCGGGCGACAGGAATGGTGCGCCATACACGGGGTACGCGCCTCTCGTTATGTGTGTCTCCTGCCAGGCGGCGAGCGCAGGGGCCCCTCCGGACACGCCGTGTGCGCGCCGCGACGTACCGCCGACGAAAGACATTTCCTCTCGATGAGTTCCGCTCCCACCTCACCCCCGTCGGACCGGGCCCGGGCGAAGGCCCTGCGCCGGCTGATCACCGCCAACGGGCTCAGCTCGGTGGGGGACGGTGCGCGGTTCGCGGCGCTGCCCCTGCTGGCAGCGTGGAGCACCGGCGACGTGTTCTGGGTGTCCGTGGTGGCGGCCGCGGGCCGTGCGGCCTGGCTCCTGGCACCGGTCATCGGCACCCTGGTGGACCGCACGCCCCGGCGCCGGTCGATGGTGGGGGCCGACCTGGCGCGGTGCGCGACGCTGTTCCTGCTGTGCGCCCTCGTGGTGACGGGGTGGACGCCGGTGACGGTCCTGGTGCTGCTGGCGTTCGGCTCGGGCCTGGCCGAGGTGTTCTTCGACAGCGCCGCACAGGCCGTCGTCCCGACGCTGGCCGCCGACCACCAACTCGAGCGCGCCAACGCCCGGGTCATCTCGGCGCAGATCGTCGGAACCGGCTTCGTGGGCCCGCCCGTGGGCGCCGCGCTCTGGTCGGCGTGGCACCCGCTCCCCTTCCTCCTGGACGGTGCGACGTTCCTCGCGTCGGCGCTGCTGCTCACGGGGCTGCCGGAGCGGGCCGCACCGACCGCGGGAGACGGCGAGCAGGGGATACGGAGTCTGCTGCGGGGCACCTGGGCCGGGTTGCGGTTCCTGGCGCACGACCGGGTCCTGCGCCCGCTCATGGGGGTGGTCGCGGTCCTGGGCGTGGCGCAACAGGCGGTCTACGCGGTGCTCGTGGTCTACGTCGAACAGCGTCTGCATCTGCGCCCCTTCGGCTACAGCCTCATGCTGGTAGCCGCGGCCGTCGGCAGCCTCGCGGGGGCGAAAACGGCACCCCGGATCGTGCGGTGGCTGGGGCCCGGGCGGAGTGTGAAGGTGTCGGTGACCGTCTCGGCGCTCAGCTACCTGGTCGTCGCGGTACTGCCCTGGTGGCCGCTGGTCGCCGTCATGCTGGCTCTCAACAGCGCCGGGGTCGTGCTGTGGAACGTGTGCACGGTCTCCCTGCGGCAGCGTCTCGCCCCGCCGGACATGCTGGGCCGGGTCACCAGCGGCTATCGGCTCGCCGCCTGGGGGGCCATGCCGATCGGCGCCTCGGCGGGCGGCGCCCTGGCTCAGCACGTCGGACTCGACGCCCCCTGGGCGCTGGCCGGCCTGCTCCTTCTGGCGTGCCTCCCCTTCCTGGGCGCGGTGGCCACGGCGGGGCACGGCGCGGCGAAGGCCGGCATCGGTCCGTCCGGCGGACCCGCCTGAACTCTTCGCGCCTGCCGCAGGTCCAGCTGCAGCGGTACCAGCATGATGACCGCGTCGAGGCCGCCGTCACCGAACAGGCCATCCGCGTACGGGACGGCACCGGCACGCAGCACGCAACTCCCGGGCTGTCGGTGCAGCCCGGGAGCCGGTGGTCCGTGGCGCGGTCTCGTGGACCGTCAGTGCGTCACCGCGGACGCGTCAGTGGGTCACTGTGAACGCGTCAGTGGGTTCCTGCGAACGCGTCAGCGCGTCACCGTGAACGCCGTCAGTGGGTCACCGTGAACCACGTAGCCCGCGACTTCTTCCACTCCGGGTGGTCGAGGTCCTTCGCCTCGGTGCCGTCGCCGTAGAGGTCGGCCGAGCCGTCGTCCGTGATCAACTGGGCGCGGGCGCCGGGGGTGTTGAGGTCGGGGACGTCCACGACCGACTCCCAGCCGCCCGGGTCCGAGGTGGGCAGGTCGGCGCGCTTGACGGGGGCGTGGGCGGGGTTGCCGTCCCAGGAGTAGAGCGCGTACGGGTCCGAGTTGTCGTCGGCGGCCCAGGAACCGGCGACGATCAGGTACTGGTTCGCGGCGTTCTTGCGGATGTCGCGGACGGACAGGCCGCCGAGGTCGAGCTCGACGGGCGTGCCGAAGGTGGCCGTCGCGCCGGCGCTCACCACCTTGTCGATGTTGGTGACGGGCACGAGCAGCGCCTTGCCGCCGGGCACCGCCGGGGCGAGAGGGGCGCGGAAGCCGAGATACGCGGTCGTGGTCGAGCCGGGCGCGAATTCGAGCCCCTCCACGTTGAACCCGTCGATCTGCTTGGGTATCTGTCCGTCCGCGGTGCCCGCCGCGAAGCCGTAGCGGTTGCCGTTGGCCTTGTCCCACGCCACGACGTCGTCGCGGAGCTTCGCGTACGAGCCGCCGTACGAAAGCGTGGTGGCCGCGCCGGAGCCGGTGACCTTGGTGGTGAAGACGGTGTTGCGGTCCGACTTGTACACGCCGTCCTTGTTGTTGCCCAGTGAGCCCGTCCAGTAGACGGTGTCGCCGACGCGGGCCGCGCCCTCGATGTCGATCTCCTTCGAGACGCCGATCTTCGAGCTGAAGTCCCAGGTCTTGACGGGGGCTCCGGAGGTCGAACGGTCGTACAGGCGAAGGGTGTTGGACTCGTCGTCCGCCACGACGGCGTAGCCGCCGCCGACGTCGACGGCCGCCGAGGCATCGCTGGAGCCGGTGAAGTAGCGGCTGTCCGCGCTCTGCTGGACGGCGGCGGAGGCCGCGTAGTGCAGTGTCCTGGTAGCGGTCCGGCCGTCCACGCCGGTGACCTTCACGGTGAGGTCGGTGTACCCCTGGCCGCGTGCGGCGACCGCGAGGCGGCGGGCGCCACCGGTCCCGGTGACCGTGACATCGCTCGTGGTGGCCACGGCGGTACTGCTGCTCTTGGTCACCGTCACCGTGAGCGCCCCGGCGTCGGCGCCGCTCTGCGCGACCGTCACCGCCACGGCCGGGTCGCCGCTCGCCCCCACCGCGCCGGAGAGGTACTCCGCCGACAGCGAGAGGGTGGGCGTCCCGTAACTCGCCGCCTGTGCCTGGCTTCCCAGCCCCATCACGGCCAGGGTCAGTACCCCGCTCACCACGGCAACCGCCCTGCGACCACTGAGTACTACGTCGTCCTGCACGAGGAACCTTTCGTCGGCATGCTGTCGACGAAATTATTTAGCGGCCCTCACCAATTGTATGCATCCTGCGTGTATACAATTGTTAAACACGCGGGGGCCGGGTGGGACAAGTGGGATGGGCGGGACAAGTCCCGCCGCCCGTCAGGGAGTTCCGGCCGTCCCGAGGGAGCGGCGCGTGACGCCGGCCAGGTGGGCGGTGAACACCTCGCGGGCGTCCGGGGTGAGGGTGCGCAGCGCGACCAGGGCCGTGATGACGACGTCACAGAGTTCGGACCGGACGTCGTCCCAGGTGTGACTCGCGCCCTTGCGCGGGTTGTGGCCCGTCGCGCCGATCACCGCCTGGGCCACCTCGCCGACCTCCTCCGAGAGCTTCAGCATGCGCAGCAGGAGGTCCTCCCGGCTGTCGTGCGCCCGATGCGCGTCCAGCCAGGCGTGCAGGAGATCGATCGTGTCCCAGAGTTCCTCAGCAGCGTGCTCAGCCATGGGAGTCAGTCTCCCCCGAGGGGCGCAGCCCGATGACGTCTGCCCGCCCTTCCCGGGAGCCGGCCCCCGGACCGGGAGTCCGGTCGGCGGCTACTCGTCGAACAGCGCCTCCTGCTCGCCCTCCGCCGCCCTCCGGACCCGCTTGTTCCGGGCGCCGACCACGGCCAGCGTGAGCGCGGCCGTGAAGCCCAGTGCCGCGGGCACCATCCAGCCGCGGTTCACCGAGTGGCCGAGCAGATGGTCCAGCGACAGCCGGCCGGGGCCCGCCACCGCGAGGCCCGCCGCCGTCAGGCTCAGCGAGGCCGCGTACTCGTAGCCGCCGCCCTGTACGAAGAACCCGTTGGGCGTGTGTACCGCGGCCGCGCCCGCCATCGCGCCGGCCGCCGCCGCACCCGCCGCCGGCGTCGCGAGTCCCAGGGCGAGCAGCGTGCCGCCGCCCGCCTCGGCCAGGCCCGCGGCGGCGGCGCTCGCCTTCCCGGGCGCGTACCCCATGGACTCCATGGCCGCCGCGGTCCCCTCGAGCCCGCCGCCGCCGAACCAGCCGAACAGCTTCTGCGTGCCGTGCGCGGCCAGCACCCCGCCCGTGCCCAGACGGAGCAGCAGCAGTCCCAGATCGCTTCGGTCGAAACAGGTCACGGTGACTCCCAGAACAGACGGCGGCGTACGAGTCCCTCCCGCGTCCCCACCGTCGCACCCCTCTCCCGGCACCGGCGGTCCTGGGCAGCCGTTCGGGTGGCGCAGGCCCGGGACCGGTGTGAGTCTGACTGGCATGACGATTCAGGTAGCCAAGCTGAGCGACCCGGCCGTCCGGGCCTTCGTCAGCGCCGTGAACGCGCACGACCGTGAGGCCTTCCAGGCCCTGCTCACCCCGGACGCGACGATGTCCGACGACGGTTCCGACCGTGACCTCGACGAGTGGACCGACCGGGAGATCTTCTCCTCGCACGGCCACATGGAGGTCGACAACGAGTCCAACGGCGGCCGTGCCCTCATCGCCCGCTACAGCAACGACGCCTGGGGTGAGATGAAGACGCGCTGGAGCTTCACCGTCGACGACGGCGGCCGGATCTCCCGTTTCGAGACCGGCCAGGCCTAGACGCGGGCTGCCGGCCCGGTCCCGCGCCGGGGTCCTGCCCACGGGCCCGCACCCCGGTTCCGTCCGGGGTCTTGCCTTCGGGTGCACTCCAACTCCTAGCGTCACCGGACATGGAGAGCACCGAGAACGAGCAGGGGACACCGCACAGGACACTGGGACGCAGCGGGATCGAGGTCAGTGCCCTCGGCTTCGGCTGCTGGGCCATCGGCGGCGAGTGGCAGACCCCCGACGGACAGCCCCTGGGCTGGGGCAAGGTCGACGACGACGAGTCCGTACGGGCCATCAGGCGCGCCCTGGACCTCGGCGTGACCTTCTTCGACACCGCGGACGCCTACGGCACCGGGCACAGTGAGCGCGTCCTCGCGCGTGCGCTGGGCAAGCGGCGGGACGATGCCGTCATCGCCACCAAGTGGGGCAACCTGTTCGACGAGGAGCGCCGGCTCGCCATCGGCAGCGACGACTCCCCGGCGCACGCCCGCCGCGCCCTGACCGCCTCGCTGCGCCGCCTGGACACCGACCACGTCGACCTCTACCAACTCCACATCTCCGACGCCGGACCGGAGCGCGCCGCCGAACTCCGGGACACCTGCGAGGAGTTCGTGCGCGAGGGGCTCATCCGCGCGTACGCGTGGAGCACGGACGACCCGGCACGCGCCGCCGTCTTCGCCGAGGGCCCGCACTGCGCGGCCGTACAGCACCGTCTGAATGTCCTCCAGGACGCACCCGAACTGCTCGTCCTGTGCGAGGAGTTGGACCTGGCCAGCGTCAACCGCAGTCCGCTGGCCATGGGGCTGCTGACCGGTAAGCACCACGGGCAGCGCACGCTCGCCGCCGGGGACATCCGCAGCGCACCGCCCGTCTGGCTGCCCGGCTTTTCCGACGGCGGGGGAGCGGATCCGGACTGGATCGCCCGGGTGGACGCCCTCAAGGACATCCTCACCAGCGGCGGCCGCACGCTCGCGCAGGGCGCCCTCGCCTGGATCTGGGCCCGCAGCCCCCGCACGATCCCGATCCCCGGTTTCCGTTCGGTCGCTCAGGCCGAGGAGAACGCGGGCGCGATCGCCAAGGGGCCGCTCACCGCAGGGCAGTTGGCCGAGGCCGACCGCGTGCTCGGCCGGTGAGCGACCCCTTCGACCGCCACCGGACAGCCGTACGGCGGCAGGTGGGCCAGTAGCCCCGACCCGCCGTACGGACAGCCGTACGGCGGGTCGGGGACCGGCGGGCCGGCCGCCCTACTGCTGCTGGGCGAACGGCTGCCCCGCGTACTCCCCGAGTACCGGCGGCCGCGCACCGCCCTGCTCGGTCAGCGTGATCTGCCCCGCCTTGATGGTGGCGACGCGGGGCGCCCGGCGGGCGATCGACGAGTCGTGGGTGACCATGATGAAAGTCAGCCCGTACTCGTGCCACAGCCCTTCGAGCAGGCCCATGATGTCGTCGCGGGTGCCCTCGTCGAGGTTGCCGGTCGGCTCGTCCGCGAGGAGCACCTTCGGCTTCTTGACCAGGGCGCGCGCGATGGCGACCCGCTGCTGCTGGCCGCCGGACAGCTCCGCCGGCGCATGCGCCAGGCGGTCGCCGAGACCGACCGAGCTCAGTGCCTCGGCCGCCCGCTCGCGCCGCTCCCTGGCCTTCACCCCGAGCGGTACGAGCGCGGTCTCCACGTTCTCCTGCGCGGTCAGCGTCGGGATGAGGTTGAACGCCTGGAAGATGATGGCGATCTTCTCGGCGCGCAGCCGGGTCAGCTTGGCCTCGCTGATGGTGGCGAGGTCCACGCCGTCCAGCTCGACGCTGCCGGCACTGGGCCGGTCCAGACCGCCGATCATCTGCAGCAGCGTCGACTTGCCGCCGCCGGTGGGGCCCTGGATGACGAGCTGGTCGCCGTCCTCGATGACGAGGTCGATGCCGCGCAGCGCCTCCACCGTCTCCTTGCCCCGCGTGTAGCGCTTGGTGACGCCGGTGAGCTTGTACATGAGTTCTCCGAAGATGCAGCAGAAGAGGAAGCGGATGAGGAAGCGGATGAGGAAGCGATTGAGGAAGGCAATGAGGAGGGGCGGGGCGCCGTGACCCGGGGGGAACGGACACGGCACCCCGGCTCACGGGGTGTTCGCCGGCCGCCGGGGGTGCGCCCGGCGTGCCGAGGGGTGTTACGAGACGCTGCGCAGGGCGTCGGCCGGGCGCATCCGCGAGGCGCGCCAGCCGCCCATCGCACCGGCGATCAGACCGCCCGCGATGGCCAGGCCCGCCGCGAGGGCGATGGTGGTCACCGAGACCGGCGCGGTCAGCGCGATCTCGACGGTGTTCTTGGCCTGCTGGGCGGCGCCGCCACCCATACGGCCGCCCATGCCGCCTCCGCCCGAGCTCGCGGCGAGCTCCGCGGTCAGCTTCGGGCTGATCGCCGTCACCGCGTACGCCGCGCCGAGGCCGAGGGCGATGCCCAGGGCGCCGCCGAGCAGACCGTTCACGATGGACTCGCCGACGACCTGCCGGGTGACCCTGCGGGAGGGCCAGCCGAGCGCCTTCAGCGTGCCGAACTCGCGCACCCGGCGGCTGACCGCGGACGAGGTGAGCAGCGCGGCGACGAGGAACGCGGCGACGAGCACCGCGATCGACAGCCACTTGCCGACGCTGGTCGCGAGGTCGGAGGCCGTCGACAGGGAGCCGGAGACGGTGTCGGCGAGGTCGGCGGAGGTGGTGACCGTCGTACCCGAGATGTTCTTCTGGATGGTCGACTTGACCGCGCTGATCTGCTGGGAGTCGGTCGCCTTGACGTAGATCGTGGTGACCTTGTCCTTCGAGTCGCCCAGCGTCTGCGCCTGCTTCAGCGGCAGGTACACGTCGGTGGTCGTCTCGCTGCTGTCGGGCGTCGCGATGCCGATGACCTCGTACTTGGTGCCGGAGATCTTGAACGTGTCGCCGACCTCGTACTTCTTCTCCTTGGCGTACGACTTGCTGACCACCGCCACCTTCGCGTCGGTCTGCGCGCTGGTGAAGGTCTTGCCGCTGGTGATCTTCGACGTGGAGAGCGGGCCGAGGTCCTGCTGGGTGACGTCGACGCCCGCGACGGAGTAGGAGTTGACGTCGAAGGAGGCACCGCCGCCCTGGACCCTGGGCTGGCCGGTGCCGCCGCCGCGGCCGCCCTGCTGGGTGGCCTCGGCCTTGCCCTGGGTGAAGGAGCCGTCGACCTTGGTCACGTTCAGGCTCAGCGCGCCGACCGCGTCCGCCACGCCCTTCTGCGACGCGACGTCCTCGACGAGGGAGGACTTCAGGGACTGTCCGCCCTGCGTCATCACCCGGTCCGAACTCTGGGAGGTGCTGTCGTCCGACTTGGCGTCGAAATTGAATTTGGGTCTGCCCGAAGAGCTGCTGCTGGGCGCCGCCATGGCCTTGGTGACCGTCATGTCGGTGCCGAGTCCGTAGAGCGATTTCAGGACCTTGTCCTGCGCCTGCTGCATACCGGCCGTCACCGAGTTGACGGTGATGACCAGCGCGATTCCGAGCGCCAGACCCATGGCGATCACCAGGGCCGCCTTCTTGCGCCGGCTCAGCTCACGCTTGAGATAGATGCCAAACATCCCGTTCCCCAAAGGTTCTTGGCGCCCGCTGTGGGCGCGGCCACAAACTATGGAGAAACCTTTGAGTGGACCTGAGTAAAGGATGTGTCAGGGCTGAGAATGCGGCGTCCGGAATCAGAATTGAGTAAGACAGCTGATTCCTAGGCGGGGGAGGGCCTGTTGCCAGGTAACACCTGTTGAGTGGGGGGCGGTGAAGAACAGCGGGCCCGCCCGGTGTGCGCCTCCCGGTGGGACGGTGGACGGGCACACCGGGCGGCTCGTACCCCTGTTCCGGCGGTCCCGGACCACTGCTCGCATCCCTGCTCCCGCGCTGTCCGACGGCTTGCGCGGAGCCGTTTCCCCTACCTTCGCCCGATCCTCGGATCCGGCCCTTTGCCGCGTCTTTGGGAGTGCCATGCCCTCCCTTTGTGACCCCGCCGCAGGGCGCCGGGAACGCACTTTGTACGGTCCCCGGATGCACGATTCCTCTCGGCTGACCCGGCGTGCCGCTCTCGGCCTCGCCGCGGCCGCCGTCCCGTTGGCCTCTGCCACCCCCGCGTCCGCGGAACCCGCCGCCGTCTCCGTCCCGGCCGCCGCGATCGGCGGTGAGCGGCTGGGACGCACCGGGATCCAGGTGAGCGGCGCCTCGAGCGTGCCCAAGCTCACCGCGCGGGCCTGGCTGATCGCCGACCAGGGGAGCGGCGAGGTGCTCGCCTCGTACAACGCGCACCGGCGGCTGGCGCCCGCGTCCACGCTGAAGATGCTGTTCGCGGACACGGTGCTGAAGAAGTTCGGGCGGACCGAGCGGCACACGGTGACCGACGCGGACCTGGCCGGGATCCCGGCGGGCTCCAGCCTCGTCGGCGTCAAGCCCGGAATCACCTACACCGTCGAGCAGTTGTGGCTCGGCGTCTTCCTGCGGTCGGGCAACGACGCGGTGCACGTGCTCAGCCACATGAACGGCGGGGTCGACGCGACCGTCGCCGAGATGCAGGCCAAGGCCGCGGATCTGCAGGCACTGGACACGCATGTGGTCAGCCCCGACGGCTTCGACCACAAGGGGCAGCTCTCCTCCGCGTACGACCTGACGCTCTTCGCCCGGCACGGGCTGCACAACACCGACTTCCGCGCCTACTGCGCGACGAGGACCGCCGACTTCCCGGCCGGCGGCAAGAAGACCTTCCAGATCCAGAACACCGACCGTCTGCTGACCGGTGCGTGGGGGATGGAGACGTACGACGGTCTGATCGGCGTGAAGAACGGCTTCACCAGTCACGCGGGCAACACCTTCACCGGCGCGGCCACCCGCGACGGCCGCACGCTCCTGGTCACCGTGATGCACCCCAAGAGCGGCGGCAACGGCGTCTACAAGGAGACCGCCGCGCTGCTCGACTGGGGCTTCGCCTCGGCGGGGCGCGCCAAGTCCGTGGGCACGCTGGTCGATCCGCTCAGCGAGGGCGGCGCCACCGCGACCCCGGCGCCAAAGCACGCGAAGGCCGCCGGCGGTGCTCCGGCGTCCACGGCGGACGGCGGCTCGTCGTGGGGGCTGATCGGCGGGGCCGGGGGAGCGGTCGCGCTGCTCGCGGGCGGCGCCTTCGCGTTGCGCCGTCGCGGACGCAAGGGGAGCGACGACACCGCGGCCGCGGCGGAGGGCCGTCGACGGCGGTGAACTGTGGAGCAGCCGTTCCGTGGCCGGTGCACATCTCGCGGTCACACGCGAGGTCCGCCCCCTTCCGGATCGCGGAACGGCTGCTCCTCCCCCCTTGGTGTGGCCTGCGGAAGCTGTGTGCTCCAAGTGTGAAGCTGAGGTGGAGGAGAAATGAGCATAAGCCCGTCACCGGCCGGAATAGCCCGGACGGGCAGCTTCCGTTTGTGTAGGTTGACGGGCTGACCAAGGACGGCGCCGGGTCTCAGCCGCGGCCCACGTACGGCATCGCGGTCGCCAGTACGGTCGCGAACTGCACGTTCGCCTCCAGGGGCAGTTCGGCCATGTGCCGCACCGTGCGCGCCACGTCCGCCACGTCCATCACGGGTTCGACCGCAAGTTCGCCGTTCGCCTGGAGTGTTCCCGACTGCATGCGCTCGGTCATGTCGGTGGCCGCGTTGCCGATGTCGATCTGACCGACCGCGATCCGGTACGGACGCCCGTCCAGGGACAGCGACTTGGTCAGACCGGTCAGCGCGTGCTTGGTGGCCGTGTAGGCGACCGAGCGCGGCCGGGGCGTGTGCGCCGAGATCGAGCCGTTGTTGATGATCCGGCCGCCCTGCGGGTCCTGCTCCTTCATCTGCCGGTAGGCCGCCTGCGCACACAGGAACGCGCCGTTGAGGTTGGTGTCCACCACGTGCCGCCAGGCCTCGTACGGCAGTTCCTCGACAGGGACGCCGCCCGGGCCGAAGGTCCCCGCGTTGTTGAAGAGCAGGTCGAGCCGCCCGAACCGGTCGCGTACCGCCGCGAAGAGGGCAGCCACCTCGTCGGGGTGCGAGACATCGGTGCGTACGGCGACGGAGGTGCTGTCGGGCACCAGTGCGGCCGTCTCCTCCAGGGTCTCGGGCCGGCGTCCCGCCAGCGCCACCGACCAGCCCGTGCGCAGCAGCTCCACGGCGACCGCGCGGCCGATGCCGGAGCCCGCCCCGGTCACCACCGCGGTCTTCGTTTGCATGGCATTCATGGGCCCGCAGCGTACGGGAGGGTCCGCCATACGGAACTCATCCGTCCGCCATCTGACTGTTGTGTACGCGACAGGTCAGCGTCGACGCTGGCCACTCCAATGCCTTGTACAGCCACCGTCAGGGGAGCGCCAGATGACACCCGCAGCCCATCAGCCACCGCACGCACGGCCCCAGCACGCCCCCGAACTGCGCGCCGCCGCCCGGCACATCGGACGCCGCCGCTTCCTCACCGTCACCGGCGCGGCCGCCGCACTCGCCTTCTCCGTGAACCTGCCGGCCGCGGGTACGGCGAGCGCCGCCGAACTCGACGCGGCCAAAATCACCGACGACCCGTTCACGCTCGGCGTGGCGTCCGGTGACCCGCTGCCGGACTCCGTCCTCCTGTGGACGCGGCTCGCCCCGGCGCCGTACCAGGCCGACGGCGGTCTGCCCCAGGAACGCGTCGTCGTCCACTGGGAGCTGGCCCACGACGACCGCTTCCGCCGGATCGTCAGACGTGGCACCACCCTCGCGCACCCCGAGTTCAACCACGCGGTGCATGTCGAAGTCGGCCACCTCGACAGCGACCGGATCTTCTACTACCGCTTCCGGGCGGGCAGTTGGGTCAGCGAGACCGGCCGCACGCGCACCGCGCCCGCCACCCGCAGCCGTATCTCCGCGCTCACCTTCGCCGCCGTCTCCTGCCAGCGCTACGACCAGGGCTACTTCACCGCCTGCAAGCACCTGGCCGAGGACGACGTCGACATCGTCTTCCACCTCGGCGACTACATCTACGAGTACGCCGTCAACGCGGCCGGCGGCTCACGCGCCTACACCGACCGCACGCTCCCCGAGGTCTTCAACCACGAGACCCTGACCCTGGAGGACTACCGGCTGCGCTACGCCCTCCACAAGACCGACCCCGACCAGCGGGCCGCGCACGCCGCGCACCCCTTCGTCGTCACCTGGGACGACCACGAGACCGAGAACAACTACGCGGGCGACATCGACGAGAGCGACAGCCCGCCGGAGGAGTTCCTGCTGCGCCGCGCCGCCGCCTACCGCGCCTACTGGGAGAACCAGCCGCTGCGCCGCCCGCAGCTCCCGGACGGTCCGGACGCCCGGATGTACCGGCGGCTGCACTGGGGCCGGCTCGCCCAGTTCGACATCCTCGACACCCGCCAGTACCGCTCCAACCAGGCGTACGGCGACGGCGCGCACGTCCCCGGTCCCGAGTCGGACGACCCCGCGCGCAGCATCACCGGGGCGACGCAGGAACGCTGGCTGATCGACGGCTGGCACGACTCGCGGGCGCTGTGGAACGTCGTCCCGCAGCAAGTCACCTTCTCGCAGCGGAAGTTGGACCTCAACGCGGCCGCCAAGGTGTCGATGGACGCCTGGGACGGCTACCGCGCCTCGCGCGAACGGGTGCTCGCCGGGGCAAAGGAGGCCGGCATCGAGAACCTGATGGTGCTCACCGGCGACGTCCACGTCGGGTACGCCTTCGACATCAAGGACGACTTCGACGACCCGGCGTCCAAGACCCTCGGCACGGAGATCGTCGCGACCTCGATATCCAGCGGCCGGGACGGCGCGGACAAGCCCGCCAACTGGGACACCTACACCAAGGCCAACCCGCATCTGAAGTTCTACAACGGGCGGCGCGGCTATGTGACCGTCGGACTCGGGCTCGAGGAGGCGCGGGCCGACTTCAAGACGGTGCCCGCCGTGACGACACCCGGGGCGCCGATCACCACCGCAGCCTCGTTCGTGACGGAGGTGGGGGACCAGGGGCTCAAGCCGGCCTGAGGTCCGGCCCGGCGCCCTCTCCCGGATAGCGGACGCCGATGCGGTCCCGTATCGCGTCGAGCGTCCGCATCACGGCGAGGGTGCCCTCCAGCGGGACGAGCGGCGACTCGGTCTCGCCGGCACGCAGCGCCCGCATCACCTCGCCCGCCTCGTGCTTGAGGCTGTTGCGGGGGCCGGCGCCGGGGTCGGCCGCGAACCTCTCGGGGTCGCGGCCGTCCCGGTGCAGCACGAAGTGGTCCGGGAAGAAGAAGCCGTGCGGAATGTCGATCCGGCCCGCGGATCCGGTGACCGACGCGGAGACCGGGGTTCCGCCGTTGATGGAGCAGTGCACCGAAGCGAGAGCACCGCTCTCCCAGGAGAGCAGTGCTCCCGTCTGGAGATCGACGCCCTCGTCCGAGAGCACCGCTCTCGCCACGACGTCCGACGGCTCCCCGAGCAGCAGCTGTGCGAACGACACCGGATAGACACCGAGATCGAGCAGCGCGCCGCCGCCGTGCGCCGGATCGCGCAGCCGGTGCGAGGGCGGGAAGGGCCCGGCGAGACCGAAGTCGGCCTGCAGCGTGCGGACCTCACCGATCGCGCCGTCGTCGACCAGCGCCTTGAGCCGCCGCACCAGCGGATTGCAGTACATCCACATCGCCTCCATCAGGAAGCGGTCGTGGGTGCGGGCGAGCGCCACCAGCTCCCCGGCCTCGCGCGCGTTCAGCGTGAACGCCTTCTCGCACAGCACATGGCGCCCGGCCTCCAGACACAGCCCGGCGGCCGCCCGGTGCGCCGCGTGCGGGGTGGCGACGTACACCACGTCCACGTCCTCGTCCGCGGCGAGCGACGCCCAGTCGCCGTACGCCCGCGGTATCCCGAACCGCTCCGCGAACGCCTTCGCCGACTCCTGGCTGCGCGAGGCCACGGCCACGACCTCCGCGTCCGGCAGATCCACCAGATCCGCGGTGAACGCCGCCGCGATCCCCCCGGTCGCCAGAATTCCCCACCGCACGCTCTCGCCCGTCATTCCCGGCCTCTCGCCTGTGACCCCGACCACGCCGTACGAGCTGAGAGCATAGGTGGCGAACCGAACGAACAGGGAGGGGCTCCATGCCCGAGGGCGGCCGCACCACGCGGGGCCAGGAAGGCCCCGAGGGACACATAGCGGACGCGACGGCCGCCGGTCCGGCACCCGTCGCGGCCTCCGAGGCACATCCCGACACGGCATCGGCCGGCACCCCACCGCCCGCCACCGCACTGCCCGGCACCAAGGCCCTGCGCCGCACCGGATTCCTCGTCATGCTCATCCTCGGCGGGCTCACCGCGACGCCCCCGCTGGCCATGGACATGTACCTCCCGTCGCTGCCGGAGGTCACCAGGTCGCTGCACGCGCCCGCGGCGACCGTGCAGCTCACCCTCACCGCCTGTCTGGCCGGTATGGCACTGGGACAACTGGTCGTCGGCCCGATGAGCGACCGCTGGGGCCGCCGGCGCCCGCTGCTCGCCGGTCTCCTCGTCTACATCGTCGCGACCGCCCTGTGCGCCGTCGCGCCCACCGTCGAACTCCTCGTCGTCCTCCGGCTCGCGCAGGGGCTCGCGGGCGCGGCCGGGATCGTGATCGCGCGGGCGGTCGTCCGGGACCTGTACGACGGTGTGGCGATGGCCCGCTTCTTCTCCAGCCTCATGCTGATCTCCGGGGTCGCCCCGATCGTCGCGCCGCTCATCGGCGGACAGATCCTGCGCGTCACCGACTGGCGGGGCGTCTTCGTCGTCCTCACGGTCGTCGGCATCGCGCTGACGGCGGTCGTCTGGTTCCGGCTCCCGGAGACCCTCGCCGCCGGCGAACGGCACAGCGGAGGCGTCGGTGAGGCGCTGCGGTCCATGCGCGGGCTGCTCGCCGACCGCGCCTTCGCCGGGTACATGCTCGCCGGCGGCTTCGCCTTCGCCGCGCTCTTCGCGTACATCTCCGCCTCGCCGTTCGTGATCCAGGAGATCTACGGCGCCTCCCCGCAGACCTTCAGCCTGCTGTTCGGGCTGAACTCGGTGGGCCTGGTGGCCGCCGGCCAGATCAACGGCAAGGTCCTGGTCGGCCGCGTCCGCCTCGACCGGGTGCTCGCCACCGGTCTCGCCACCGTCGCCCTGGCCGCGACCGCCCTCCTGCTGATGTCCACCGGAGTCTTCGGCGAGGCCGGACTCGGGCCCGTCGCCGGCGCCCTGTTCGTCCTGATGACCGCCATGGGCATCACCCTCCCCAACACCCAGGCGCTCGCCCTGATGCGCACCCGGCACGCGGCGGGCTCCGCCTCGGCGCTGCTCGGCACCTCCTCCTTCCTCGTCGGCGCGATCGCCTCGCCCCTCGTCGGCGTCGCCGGTGAGCACACCGCCGTCCCGATGGCCGTCGTCCAACTGGCCGCGGCACTGGTGGCGATCGCCTGCTTCGTGGCACTGTGCCGTCCCTGGGAACAGGGGTCCCCACTCCTCGAGCGAAACCGGGAGCACGGCGGGACCCTCACCGCGGACGGAAAGGCGGCGGACAGCTGAGCGCACCGAGACTGCGCATCGACACACCGGAACGGGCCGGACTCGACCCCGACGAACTGCGTCGACTCGTACGGGAGGTGCGCACTCTGACCACGGGGGAGCGCCCCTGGGCCGCGGGCACCGTCGTGGTCGCCGGGCGCGGACCGGTGATCGCCGTCGAGGAGGCCGCCGGGTGGGCGGTGCGCTATGCGTCGTACGACGAGGAGAAGGACGCGGGGGTCGAGCTGCCGGCCGGGGCACGGGTGCCGATGAGCGTGCACACGCCCTTCGACCTGGCCTCACTGACCAAGCTCTTCACGGCGGTCGCCGCGGTCCAGCAACTGGAGCGCGGCACACTCGGCATCGACGCGCGGGTGGGGGCGTACCTGCCCGACTTCCGCGGGGTCACCGAACACGGCGTCACCGTACGGCAGTTGCTCACCCACACCTCCGGCCTGCGGCCCGAACTCCCGCTGTACGACTGCCCGTCGGACGCGGCCCGTCTCGAACTGCTGCGCGCCGAGGTACCGGTGTCGCGGCCCGGCGTGGGGTACCGCTACTCGGACCTCAACCTGCTCCTCCTCCAGTACGTCCTGGAGCGCATCGCCGGGCGCCGGCTCGACGCCCTGATCCGCGACGGCATCACCCGGCCGCTGGGGATGACGGCCACGGGCTTCGGGCCCTGCCCCGGCGCGGCCGCGACCGAGGACCAGCGCCGGCCGTGGGGGAAGGCGGAACGCGGGATGCTGCGGGGTGTGGTCCACGACGAGAACGCGTGGGCGCTCGGCGGAGTGGCCGGCCACGCGGGCCTCTTCTCCACCGCCCGCGACCTCGCCGTCTTCTGCCGCACCCTGCTCGCCGGCGGCTCCTACGGGCCCGCCCGCATCCTGGGCCCCGACTTCGTCGAGCTGATGACGACCGCGCCGGGTCTGGGCTTCGCCGTGGACCAGCCGTGGTTCATGGGTGCCCTGGCCCACCGCGGCGCCGTGGGCCACACCGGCTTCACCGGTACGTCCCTGGTCCTGGACCCGGCCACGGACACGTTCCTCGTCCTGCTCGCCAACACGGTCCATCCCCGCCGCCGCGAGCCGGACAACGCGCCACGTGCGGCGCTGGGCACCCGGCTGGCCCGAGCGGTACGGGGGGCGTAGGGGCGCCCGGCGCCGGTCCCGCCGGCGGAACCGGCGCCGGCTCGCCTCCTGCCGGCGGGGCTGCCGCCGGGCTCGACGTCCGGCTTCGGGGCCGGCGCGAGGCCAGGGTCGCGGCTTCGGGGCCGGCGCGAGGCCAGCGTCGCGGCTTCGGGGTCGGCGCGAGGCCGGGCCCCGAACGGCGGGGCGCGGGCGGGCCGTGCCGCGAGGGCGGGCGCCGACGGGTGGGAGCACTGGCCGGCCACTCCGTGGCACCGGGCGCCGACGGGCGAGGGCCGTGCCAGGCCGGCCCGTGGCCTCCGGGCGCCGACGGGTGGGGGCCCTGTCCGGCCAGCCCATGGCCCCGGGCGCCGACAGGCGGGGGCCCTGTCCGGCCAGCCCATGGCCCCGGGCGCCGACGGGCGGGGGCCCTGTCCGGCCAGCCCATGGCCCCGGGCGCCGACGGGCGGGGGCCCTGTCCGGCCAGCCCATGGCCCCGGGCGCCGACGGGCGCGGGCCGTGCCAGGCCGGCCCGTGGCCCCCGGGCGCCGACGGGCGGGAGCACTGGTCGGCCAGCCCATGGCCCCGGAACGCCGACAGGCGGGCCCTGCCCGGCCAGCCCATGGCCCGGACGCCGACAGGCGGGGGCCCTGCCCGGCGACCGTAGAATCGCCGGGTGAACGCCCCCGCTCCTCCCGCCGAAACCCTGCGCGCCGCCCTCGCCGGGCTGCTGGACGGGCTGCCGCCGAAGGCAGCCGCGCAGGCCGTCGAGCGGCTGATCGCGAACTACCGGGGCACCACCCCGACGCACACGCCGGTCCTCCGCGACCGCTCGGACGTGGTGGCGTACGCCGCGTACCGGATGCCCGCGACGTTCGAGGCGGTGCGCGCGGCGCTGGACGCGTTCGCGGAGACGGTGCCGGAATGGACGCCGGGCAGCCACGTGGACGTCGGCGGCGGCACGGGCGCGGCGACCTGGGCGGTGACGGCGACCTGGGACGGCGACCGACCGGTGACGGTCCTCGACTGGGCCGAACCGGCGCTCGCGCTGGGCCGCGACCTCGCCGCCGCGAACCCGGCGCTGAAGGGCGCCGAGTGGCACCGCTCTCGTATCGGAGCGGCGCTCACCATCGAGAGCACTGATCTCGTCACCGTCTCCTACGTCCTCGGCGAGCTCACCGAGGAGGACCGCGGCCACGTCGTGGACGCCGCCGCGGCCGCCGCCCCGGCCGTCGTGATCATCGAGCCGGGCACCCCGGACGGCTACGCCCGGATCATCGAGGCCCGCGACCGGCTGATCGGCGCCGGCTTCCGGATCGCCGCCCCCTGCCCGCACAGCGCCGCCTGCCCCATCGTCCCCGGCGAGGACTGGTGCCACTTCTCCGCCCGGGTCAGCCGTTCCTCCCTGCACCGCCAGGTCAAGGGCGGCTCACTGCCGTACGAGGACGAGAAGTTCAGTTACGTCGCCGCCACCCGCTTCCCGGTGACGCCGGCCCCCTCCCGGGTCGTCCGCAGGCCGCAGATCCGCAAGGGTCAGGTGCTCCTCGACCTGTGCGGCCCGGACGAAGCCCTGCACCGCGAGACGGTGACCAAGCGGCACGGACCCCTGTACCGGGCGGCCCGTGACGCCGACTGGGGCGACGCCTGGCCGCCGGACACCGACTGACTCGACGTCAGAAGCCGTACCAGGACTCGGACTCGGACTCGGACTCGGACTCGGACTCGGACTCGGACTCGGACTCGGGAGTCACTGGCCGCTACCGCTACCGAAGCTCCTGTGTGCAGCACTTCACGCTGCCGCCGCCCTCGCACGGCCGGAGGCCCCCGCACGCCGGAGACCCCCGCGCAGCGAGACGTCCCGTCTTGGCCCCCTGTTAAATTCGACCCATGGTCCAGAAGCCCGCCCCGCCCCCGGGCAAGCCCACCCCCGACTCCACCCGCCGCAGCGAACGCTCCCGTCGCGCGATCTACGACGCCGCCCTCGCCCTCGTCGTCGAGGTCGGCTACCCGAAGACCACCATCGAGGGCATCGCCGCCCGCGCCGGAGTCGGCAAGCAGACGATCTACCGCTGGTGGTCGTCGAAGGCGGACGTCCTGCTGGAGGCGTTCATGGACCTCAGCGCCCAGGCGGCGGAGGCCGCGGGCCACCCCGAGGTCATCGGAGACGCGGCGACGTACGAGATCCCGGACACCGGCGACCTGGAGGCCGATCTCAAGGCCGTGTTGCGCGCCACCGTCGACGAGCTGATCGACCCCAAGTTCGAGATCCCCAGCCGCGCCCTGGCCGCCGAGGGTGTCGTCAACGAGCAGGTCGGCGAGGAGTTCGTGAGCAAGCTGCTGGAGCCCCAGCTCCAGCTGTACGTGAAGCGGCTGCGCTCCGCCCAGGAAAGCGGCGAGGTACGCCCCGGCATCGACCCTCGTATCGCCCTGGAACTCTTCGTCTCCCCGCTCGCCCAGCGCTGGCTCCAGCGCACCGGCCCGATCTCGTACGCGTACACGGACGCCCTCGTCGAATACGCCCTCTACGGCCTCGCCCCGCGGTAGCCCCACGGCCTGGCCCCACGCCGGACCGCTACGGCCTCGCCCCGCGGTAGCCCCACGGCCTGGCCCCCGCCGGACCGCTACGGCCTCGCCCCGCGGTAGCCCCACGCCAGGCCAGGCCTCCAACGGCCTGGCTCCACGCCAGGCGGCCCCTACGGCCGCGGGCGGCCCCGCACCGCCCGGAAGCCCTTCACGCCCTTGACGCCCTGCACGGCCGCCGCGGCCGCCACCCCCTTCACCGGGTGGCGGGAGAGCCGCCCGGGCGCGTCCGTGATGATCCCGTTGCAGCCGAGCGCGAGGGCCCGGTCGCGCTGGGCCGGGGTCACCACGGTGTGCGCCCACACCCGGGAGATGCCGGAGTGCGCGGCCCGTGCGAGATCGGCGTCCCGCGCCTTGTAGTCCACGTCGAGCACGTCCACGAACGGCGCCCAGCGCTCGGGCCGGTCGCCGCGCATCTGTTCCGCCGAGCGCCACAGCTGGGCGACCAGACCCATCCGGTGGGCCCGCCAGGCCACCTCGGGACGGTTGGAGTTGACGAAGACCGAGCGGGTCAGCCCGCGGGCGCGGATCAGCCCGGCGAGGGTGCGCAGGCTCTCCGGGTCCTTGGCCTCCAGCATCAGCACGACCCGGCCGCCGAAACGATCCAGCACTTCGGCGACGGTCGGCGGCCGCTCCGAGCGCCAGCTGCCGGGGATCGCGGCCCTCGGCCGCAGCCGCACGCCCGCCCAGTCCCGCAGCCCCAGGCTCCGTACCGGACCGCCCAGATAGGTCGTGCGGTTGAGGGTCTCGTCGTGCATGACCACCATGTGCCCGTCGCGCAGCATCCGGGTGTCGAAGTCGAGCACCTGCGCCGTACCGCGCTCATAGGCGGCCATCAGCCCCGACATGCTGTTCTCCGGGACCTCGCGGGCGCCGCCGCGGTGGGCGACGTAGACGACGCGGGGCAGCGCGTCCACCGTCAGAGGTCCGGCGCCCCACTCCAGCGGGGCCAGGGCGCCGCCCTGCCCGGTCAGGGCCAGTGAGGCGAGACCGGCGAGACCCGTGAGCGCAGTCCATGTGACCATGGCGACCACGGTAGGGGGATAAATACCATAAAAGTATGCAATGACACTCGATCCATCCCCGGGGTTGGCTTGCCCCGGCTACCCCGGATGTGGGCTCTGGCCACCCAGGGCGCAGGATGGTGGGACGATGGAGCATGTTGTCCACACCCACGGCATGGTGAGGGGATAGATGAGCGCGGAGTTCGGCGGCCGCTCCGGCCGGCAGGGCAGGATCTCCCAGTGGCTGCGTGGTCGTCGTCCCAAGGAGGCCGCCGGTGACGGCGGCCGAGAGGGCCTGCTGCTCGCCGCCGCCGCTGCCGGGTTGCCGCTCGCACCGGCCGCGCACCCCGCCGGGTACCGATGTTCCTGTGACCGGGTCGGCTGTCCCACCCCCGCGCGCCACCCCGTCTCCTTCGCCTGGCAGACGCAGTGCACGACCGACCGCGGCCAGATCGAGCGCTGGGCGCGGCACCAGCCGCAGGCCAACTTCATCACCGCGACCGGCCTGGTGCACGACGTCCTCGACGTGCCGCTGGACGCCGGCCTGGAGGCGCTGGAGCGGCTGCTCGCCGCCGGTGTCGAGGTCGGTCCCGTCGCCGAGTCCGCCGGTGACCGCCTGCTCTTCTTCACGGCGACCCGTGGTACGCCCGAGGACGAGGACGAGTGGTGGCCCTGTGAGCTGGACTGCCACCCCGAGACGATGGACGAGCACCCCGGGCTGCGCTGGCACTGCCGGGGTTCGTACGTGCCGGTGCCGCCGGCCCGGCTCATGGGCGATCTGACGGTCGACTGGGTACGGGGGCCCGAGCACCCGCTGCCCGACCCGCTGAGCCTGCTCGAAGTCCTGACGGACGCCTGCGCGCGCCATGCGGGGGACCACACGGAGCGGCTGGCCGCCTGGCCGCACCGCCGCTGAGCGCCCCGGCGGCGGGCCGCGCCCGCCGCCCCGCATCACGCGGCCTGCGCCCCCGCCGGCGCGTTACTCGCCCTGCGCCCCCGTCAGCCCCTGCACCCGGCTGAGGAACTCCACCTTCCGGTCCGAGGCCGTCCTCGACGGGTCGAGCACCGCCTGGTTGGAGACGAACTCCAGCGTGAGGGACTGCTTGACCTCACCGGTCAGCAGGGCTTTGATGTTCGGGTCGGTGACGTTGATGTCGACGCCCGGCGCCGCCGTCTGCTTCTCGAAGTGCCGTGTGCTGAAGAACACCAGCGCGCCGCCGTCCGAGGTGCGCAGACCCACCGGCGCGTAGTCGCCGGACGGCAGCGCCTCGTCGACGTACTGCCGGGCGAGACCGGGCTTCCTGGCGTTCTTCTTGCGCAGGTCCCGCCATGCGGAGGTGTGCGTGCCGGGCGCGAAGGTGTCGCCGCCGCTCTTCAGATAGGCCGCGTACGACTGGCCCAACTCCTTGGGCGCGACGGCCAGTTCCGCGTCGCCGGCGGTGACGGGCTCGGCCCAGCCGTCCTTGTCCTGCTGGAACGTGGGCATGTCACCGGCGGACAGGACGGTCAGATACGACACCTGCCAGATGTCGTTCGCCTCGCTGCGGGTGAAGACCAGCAGCCAATGGGAGTCCGCCGCACCCTTGTTGGCCTTGGTGTCGGCGACGAACCAGCGCGGCCAGCCGGCCTTCTTCGGTATGACGAACTTCGCGTCGGTCAGCTTCAGCGGCGCGTGGTCGGGGTTGCCGCTCGGGTTGTTCTTGTGACCCGCCTTGAGCTTCGCGCCGTCGATGGCGGCCAGCGGGCCGGTGACCCGGTCCGCGTCCAGGGACCGGTCGTTCGCCTTGTCGGCCTTGTTGTACGCGGTGGTGAAGTCCTTGAGGGCGCGCGCGGCCTCGCCGGCCGTCGCCGTCGGGAGGAACTCGCGCTCCCCGTGCACCACCACGCATCCGCTCACCGTGACGGACAGTGCGATGCCGGCCGCCACCGCCGGCACGGCTCGCCTCAGCCTTCCAAGCGTGCTCATCGGGTCCCTCCGCCTTCCCCGTTCCCGGGCCCGAACCCTACCGGGGAGCGCCGAGGCCCTGAGCGCGGGGATCCGCAACGGCGCCCGCATCGTGACCTTGCTCAGCGCTTGTCGCCCACCGGACCGCCGGTCGCCGGCTGGGGCTCCTCGGCAGCCGGCTTCGGCTTTCCGGTACCGGGCCGGCCCGGCGACAGGAAGACGGCCAGGGTCGGCACCAGGTACAGCACCCACACCGTGACCTGGAGGACGGTCGGGTCCGGCTGGAAGTTGAAGACACCCTTCAGGAGGGTGCCGTACCAGCTCGTCGGCGGGATCGTGCCGCTGATGTCGAAGGCCAGGCTCGTCAGACCGGGCACCAGGTCGGCCTCCTGGAGGTCGTGGACACCGTAGGCGAGCACGCCCGCGGCGACGACGACCAGCATGCCGCCGGTCCAGGTGAAGAACTTGGCGAGGTTGATCCTCAGCGCGCCGCGGTAGAAGAGCCAGCCGAGGAGCACGGCGGTGGCCAGGCCCAGAGCGACGCCGATCAGCGGGCGCGGGGTTCCGTCGCTCGCCGCGTGCACCGACGCCCAGACGAACAGCGCCGTCTCCAGGCCCTCGCGGCCGACCGCCAGGAACGCGGTCGCCACCAGCGCGCCCGTGCCCATCGCGAGCGCCGCGTCCAGCTTGCCGTGCAGCTCGGCCTTCAGATGCCGTGCGGTACGCCGCATCCAGAAGACCATCCACGTCACCAGGACCACCGCGAGGACCGACAGCGAACCGCCGAGCGCCTCCTGGGCCTTGAACGTCAGCTCCTGGGAGCCGAATTCGAGGACGCAGCCGAAGCCGAGCGAGAGGGCGACCGCGACGCCGATGCCGGCCCAGATCGGCCTCAGGGCGTCCCTGCGGCCCGTCTTGACCAGATAGGCGATCAGGATGCAGACGACGAGGCTGGCTTCCAGGCCCTCGCGCAGACCGATCAGATAGTTGCCGAACACGGGCTACGCCTCCTTCGAGAACAGCTCGCGGCCCCACCAGTCGTCCTTGTCCCGGACGCCGGGCGGGATCGCGAAGACCGCCGAACTCACATGCTGGATGTACTCGTTGAGCGCGTCGGCGCGCGACAGGCTGCGCTGCACCGGAATGAAGCCCTTGCGGACGTCACGCTGGTACGCGAGGAAGAACAGCCCCGCCTCCAGCCGGCCGAGGCCGTCCGTGCCGTCGGTGAAGGAGTAGCCGCGGCGCAGGATCGTGGCCCCGTCGTTGGAGTCGGGGTGCGCGAGCCGCACGTGCGCGTCGGGCTTCATCGCCTTCAGGAACGGCTTGTCGCGCTCCTTCGCCTTGCCGACCGGAGCGCCCTCGCCCTTGTCCCGGCCGAAGACGTCCTCCTGCTCCTGGAGCGAAGTCCGGTCCCAGGTCTCGATGTTCATCCGGATCCGGCGCGCCACGAGATACGAGCCGCCGGCCATCCAGTCGGGCCCGTCGCCCTCGCCCACCCACACGAACTTCTTCAGCCGGTCCGTCTCGGTGCCCGCGATGTTGCGGGTGCCGTCCTTGAAGCCCATCAGATTGCGCGGGGTCTGCGCGTCCGGGGTCGTCGAGGACGTCTTGCCGAAACCGAGCTGGGACCAGCGGATGGCGACCTTGCCGAAGCCGATCCGGGCCAGGTTGCGGATCGCGTGCACCGCGACCTGCGGGTCGTCCGCGCAGGCCTGGACGCACAGGTCGCCGTCGCTGCGGGCCTTGTCCAGGTTGTCGCCGGGGAACTTCGGCAGCTCGACGAGCGCCTCGGGCCGCCGGTCGCCGAGGTCGAACTTCTCGAAGAGGGACGGCCCGAAGCCGATCGTCAGCGTCAGCCGCGACGGCTTGAGCCCCAGCGCCTCACCGGTGTCGTCCGGGGGAGCCTCGGCCAGGCCGCCGTACGCGCCCTCGCCGACCGCGTGTCCTGCGGTCATCCGCGCGGCGGCCTGCGTCCAGTCCTTCAGGAGCTGCACGAACGCGGCGCGGTCGTCCGTCTTCACGTCGAACGCGGCGAAGTGCAGGCGGTCCTGCACGGGCGTGGCGATCCCGGCCTGGTGTGTGCCGTGGAAGGTGACGGCGCCGCCCGTCTCGGCGCCGGCCGGCTCCACGTCGTTGCCCGCGCGGGTCATCGCGACCGCGCCGCCGGCCGCGGCGGCACCGAGCGCGAGGCCGGCACCGCCCCAGCCGATCAGCGAACGCCGGGACGGCGCGGGGGTGTCGGCGGCCTCGGTGACTTCCGTGGTTTCCCTGGTGTCCGTCATGGGGTCGGCTCCTACTTCACGACAGCGGCGGCAAGCTTGGACAGCGGCTCCGCGAGCGCGTTGACCGCGTCCGAGAGCTCCTTGCGGTCGGCCCCGCCGACCTTGTCGTACGAGGTGAAGTCGTACGAGTTCTTGTCCGTGCGGTACTTGTCGAGCAGCGTGTTCAGCGCGGCGAACTGCTTGTCGAGCTCGGTCGTCAGGGCCGCGTCGTTCTCCTTGGCGACGGGCTTCAGCAGCTCGTACGCCTTCTGCGCGCCCTCGACGTTGCCCTTGAAGTCACTCAGGTCGGTGTGCGAGTAGCGGTCCTCCTCGCCGGTGACCTTGCCGGTGGCGACCTCGTCGAGGAGTTCCTTGGCGCCGTTGGCCATGGAGGTCGGGGTGATCACGGCCTTGCCGACCCGCTGCTGCCAGTCCTTGAGGTCGGTGACCAGCTGGTCGGCGAGGGTCTTCTCCGCCGTCCCGATCTTCTTGTCCTGCCACAGGGACTTCTCCAGACGGTGCCAGCCCGTCCACTTCTGGCCGTCCTCCAGGCCGTCCGCGCGGACGTCCACCTTCGGGTCGATGTCACCGAAGGACTCCGCGACGGGCTCGGTGCGCTCCCAGCCGAGGCGCGAGCCGGCGAACTCCTTCTTCGCGGCCTCGATGTCGCCGTCCTTGACGGCCTTGGCGAAGGCCTCGGCCTTGGGCAGCGTCGCGTCGGCCTGCTCCTGCGCGTACTCGCGGTAGGCGGCGACCGCCTTGTCCAGGCGCGGGTCGCGCTGGGCGACCTTGCCGCCGGTGACCGTGAGCTTCTGGCGGACGCCGTGGCCCTTCATGCCCGGGCGGCAGGCGATCTCGTACGAACCGGCCTTGACCTCGGCGGTCAGCGTGTACTTGGTGCCCGGGCCGATGTTCTCCTTCTCGGAGACGATCCGGTCGTCGGGGAACACGATCTCGACCTCGGTGGCCTGCGAGCCCTTGTTCTCGATCTTCAGGGTGACCTGGCCGGCCGGGACCGACTTCGACGAGGTGTCGCAGGTGGAGTCAGCGGCGGTCACCTGGATCGCGTCACCTCCCTTGGCGTCGCTCTTCTCCGTGCAGCCGGTGACGGCGGCCAGGGCGGCCGCGGTGGCGGCTGCGGTGACGACGGAGAGTCGGACGGCTCGCATGAAGGCTCCCGGTGAAGGCGGACAGGACCGCGCGGCACGCCCGCGCAGCATGGTGAGGCTGGCCTAACTTATCTGAGGCTTGCCTCATCGATACCCACGAGGTCGGTGATTCAGCTCTCATGGGCGGCGCACAGGCACGGCTTGATCACGGCGTCTCAAAACCAGCCCCACAGAATAGTAAAGAGAAGGTCAAGAGCTCCGTTTGGGGGCGACGAGGACGGCGCCCGTCCTGGGGTGCGCGAACACCTCGACCGGCCGGCCGTGGACGTCGACTTGGTCGGGCGGGTGCCGTGCCCGCGGTGCGCAGGTGGCGTACGGCCTGACGGATCGCCCCGGTCGAGCGGCCGGGTCGACCGGGGCGGCCGGGTCGACCGGTCGGGGTCGGGTCGACCGGTCGGGGTCGGGTTGACCGGTGCCGGGTCGGGCGCCTGCGGGTGTGACGCGGGCGGCCCCGCCGCCGGGCGGCCCTGTGGCCCCGGGGGCCGGCCCGGCAAGCTCGGGAGGACCCCGGGCCGAGGCGGACTCGCCGTCCGGTGATGTTTGAATGCGGGGGTGACTGACTTCGACGTGCTGCGGGTCTTCTGCGGGCCCGACGGCGGATACGGCAACGAACTCGGTGTCGTCCGCGAGGGCTCGGTGCTGCCGGACCGCGAGGAACGCCAGGCGTTCGCCGCGAAACTCGGTTTCAGCGAGACCGTGTTCGTCGACGATCCCGAGCGCGGTGTCATCGACATCTACACGCCCACCCTGCGTCTGCCGTTCGCCGGACACCCCTGCGTCGGCACCGGCTGGCTGCTCGACGTGCCCGAACTGGTCACGCCCGCCGGGGTGGTGGGGGTCCGTCTCGATGGCGAGTTCAGCTGGATCGAGGCGCGGGCGGAGTGGGCGCCGCCGCGTACCGTGCGGCAGTACGCGTCGGCTGCCGAGGTCGACGGCCTGTCCGTACCGCCGGCCGGCGAGTGGCTCTACGCCTGGGCCTGGGAGGACGAGGCCGCGGGGCGGGTGCGGGCCCGTGGGTTTCCCGGCCGCGGCGACGGGGTCGAGGAGGACGAGGCCACGGGAGCGGCGGCGCTGCTACTGACCGCCCGGCTGGGCCGGGCACTCAACATCGTCCAGGGAGCGGGATCGCAGATCCTCACGGCACCGCAGCCGGAGGGCTGGGTGGAGGTCGGCGGCCGGGTACGGCTGATGCGCGGCTGAGGGGCACCGGCCCGAAGGTCACGCCGTCAGCGGGAACTCCTCGCCCAGGGCGTGGAACACCGCCGTGTTCAGGGCGAACGCGTGCTTGCACTCGGTGATGATCCGCTGCTTCTCCAGGTCGTCGGCCGGGACCGCGTCGAGGAGCTCGCGGTAACTCCGCTTGAAGGCGGCCGGGTTGGTGATGCCCTCGAAGACGTAGAAGCGGACGCCGTCGCCCTTGCGGGCGAAGCCCCAGGTCTTCTCCGCCTTGTCGCGGATGATCTGGCCGCCGGAGAGGTCACCGAGATAGCGGGTGTAGTGATGCGCGAGGTAGCCGCCGGGCCACGTGCGCGCGGACTCGGCGACGCGGTCCGCGTACGCCCGGGTCGCGGGCAGGGCGGTGAGCGTCGAGTGCCAGTCGGCGCCCCGGAGATGGGCAAGGTCCCGCTCCAGCGCCGCGCGGCGCGGCAGCTCCGGCCGCAGGAAGGGACCGGCCACCGGATCGGAGGCCAGCCGCTCGGCGTCCGCCTCCAACGCCTCGTACACGAACCACAGTTGCTCGGTGTAGCGCGCGTACGCCTCGATGCCCAGCCGGCCGCCGAGCAGGTCGCTCATGAAGGTCGAGGTCTCCGCCTCCGTGTGCTGCTCGTGCGACGCGGTACGGATGAGTGTCGAGAACGCCGTGCCGGACGCGGGCGACGCGGTCGACGACTTCATGGAAACCTCCGGTGCCGAAGGGACGAGAGCCAGTCAGATCTTCTATAGTTAGGCTTACCTAAGTCAATGAGTTTCCGACATCCTGTCGGTAAAATCCTACCCGCGAATCCGCTCGCATCCACCTGAACACCCACGTGAACACCCACGTGAACACCCACGTGAACACCACCATGAACACCCACATGAAAGAGCCCGCCCTGTGGACAGGGCGGGCTCAGCCGGTTCGTCGGGGCGGGTGCTACGGCAGCGTGAGGATCTCCGCGCCACTGTCCGTGACCACCAGGGTGTGCTCGAACTGGGCCGTCCGCTTGCGGTCCTTCGTCACGACCGTCCAGCCGTCGTCCCACATGTCGTAGTCGTGCGTACCCAGTGTGAGCATGGGCTCGATGGTGAAGGTCATCCCGGGCTGGATGACGGTCGTCGCGTGCGGGCTGTCGTAGTGCGGAACGATCAGACCGGAGTGGAAGGACGAGTTGATCCCGTGGCCGGTGAAGTCCCGGACCACGCCGTATCCGAACCTCTTCGCGTAAGACTCGATGACCCGCCCGATGACATTGATCTGGCGCCCGGGCCTGACCGCCTTGATGGCGCGGTCGAGGGACTCGCGAGTCCGCTCGACGAGGAGCCTGCTCTCGTCGTCGACGTCACCGACGAGGTACGTCGCGTTGTTGTCGCCGTGCACCCCGCCGATGTACGCGGTCACGTCGAGGTTGATGATGTCGCCGTCGTTGAGGACCGTGGAGTCCGGGATGCCGTGGCAGATGACCTCGTTCACGGAGGTGCAGAGCGACTTGGGGAAGCCGCGGTAGCCGAGGGTGGACGGGTAGGCCCCGTGGTCGCACATGTACTCATGCGCGACCCGGTCCAGCTCGTCCGTGGTCACCCCCGGGGCGATCAGCTTGGCGGCCTCGGCCATGGCCCGCGCGGCGATGCGACCCGCCGTCCGCATCGCCTCGATGGTCTCCGGGGTCTGCACCTCCGGGCCGGTGTACGGCGTCGGAGCGGGCTTGCCCACGTACTCCGGGCGCCTGATGTTTCCGGGTACGGAACGGATGGGAGAGAGCTCCCCTGGTACGAGCAGCGACTGGCCAGACATGCCAGCGAGTTTAACCAGCGGACGTGGGGCACCATGTCCGTGGCGAAAGGAGCTGGTCATGGCCCTGTTCAAGAAGCGGACCGTCGGCAAGCCCGGCGAGTGGTACTACTGCCTGGAACACAAGAAGGTCGAGGAGGGCCCCGAGTGTCCTGCCAAGGACCGTTTCGGCCCGTACGCCTCCCGCGAGGAGGCCCAGCGCGCGATGGAGCAGGCGCGCGAGCGGAACCTCGAATGGGAGAACGACCCGAAGTGGCATGACGCCCCGGGCAGCGGCACCGACGAGGACTGAGCCGCGCGACGGGCGCCGGATCGCCCTCGTGGGTGCCGATCGCGGGTGCCGGGTGCCGGGTGCCGGGTGCCGGGTTGCGGAGAGGCGGGCGGCCGGGAGTGGTCCCGCCGGCCCGCACTTCCTCACGATCCCCAGCCCCGCACCCCCTCGCGACTCCCGCCCCGCACCCCTCCCGTCAGCGAGCGACCACTCGGCGTCCAGCTCGTCCGCGAGGAACGGCAGCACGGCGAGGGGCATGGCGAAGAACATCGCGGCGAGGTCGATGGCGTACGTCCCGAGCAGTTCCTTACGGCTCCAGGCGTACCGGGCGCCCTCCGCGATGGACCGCAGCGACGGTTTCGCGGCCTCGTGGGCGGCGGGGCAGGCCGCGAGCCCGACGATCAGCACCACCGACACGACGAACGTCGCCAGGTCCACGGCGTACGCCCAGCCGAGCCCGGCGTACGCCACGACCACCCCGGCCAGGGCCGGGCCCGCGACCCCGCCGACCGTCCAGCGCAGCGAGTTGAGCGAGGCCGCCGCCGGCAGGTGCTCGTGCGGGACGATCCGGGGCACCAGCGACCCCGTACAGCGGCCACACCGTCGGATGCGGCAGCAGCGCGTTGGCCGGCAGCCCGGGCACACAGCACGCCCTGCCCGGCCTCCGTCCAGACGATCAGCTTCCGCTTGTCCAGGGCGTCGGCGAGCGCCCCGCCGTACAGGCCGAAGACGATCAGCGGTACGAGTCCGACGGCCCCGACAGCGCAGGTTCCCGGAAGGGCACCTTCTTATCGGCCCGGGACGCCCGCGGGGGAGTCCGTGGCGCCGGAAAACCGCCGGAGCCCGGCCTACCACCGCGCCGGCGGCGGCGACGTCAGCTGGTCGGCGAGCCGGGACAGCCGGTCGCGAAGGCGCCGCCGACCCCGGGGAGCTGGCAGCGAGTTCTCGCCGGCCGCCGCGCTGACCAGGTGCTGGACCGTGTCGAGGTCGAGGTCGGGACCGGGCGGCACGGCGAGGGACTCATGGGCCAGCGCCTGGAGTTCACGGTCGCCCGCGTCGAGGGCGAGGACCGTCGCGCCGGCCTGCCGGGCGTCGTGGACCCGCTCCAGGAGCGGCGCCCCGGGCGCGGCCGGCGACACCACGAGCAGGGTCTCACCGCGCCGCGCCGCCTCGATACGGCCGAGACCCACGGCCAGATGGGCCGGATCCGAGGCCCGCGCCCCGTGCCGCACCAGCGTCGGCGACAGCTCCGGTGTCCCCGACCAGGCGGCCTCGTCCACCAGATGCGCCGCCAGGTGCCACGGCTCGTAGTCGGCCGTCCCCACCAGCAGCAGCCCGCCGCCGTACGACACCACGGACCCCCGCAGGGCCCCCGCGAAGCGGCGCGTGGCCCCGAGCCACTCGGTCCCGGCGAGCACTTCGCGCAGCAATGCGACCCGTACGGCGTCCATGGAAGGCATCCTGCCGCAACCGGCCGTTCGTCAGGCGGAGTTCACCACGAATTCGCCCAAGATGGGCAAGGGGCACCGATCGAAGGCCACACCCCAGTTCCGACCGAGGAGCCCGCCCATGACCGAGGCAAGCATCCCCTTCCGTGCCGGCCGCGAGGGCTACGCGAGCTTCCGGATCCCCGCGGTCGTCGCCACCGCGACCGGTACCCTGCTCGCCTTCTGCGAGGGTCGAGTCGGCTCCGCGCAGGACCACGGGAACATCGACATCGTGCTGAAGCGGTCCGGCGACGGCGGCCGCACCTGGGGCCCCCTCCAGACCGTCGCCGGCAACGGGGACAACCTCGCGGGCAACCCGGCCCCCGTCGTCCTCGACACCGGCCGGGTCCTCCTCGTCCACGTCCGCAGCGCGGCCACGGCGACCGAGGACGCCCTGCTGCGCGGCAAGGTGAAGGCCGCCGACGGGCGCCGCGTCTGGGTGCAGCACAGCGACGACGACGGAATGACCTGGTCCGGCCCGAAGGAGATCACCGGGCAGGTGAAGAAGGCGGCCTGGCGGTGGTACGCCACCACGCCCGGGCACGGCATCCAGCTCAGCACCGGCCGGGTCGTCGTCCCCGGCAACCACACCGTCCCGCCCACCGGCACGGACAACGGCACCGAGGCGAAGTACAACAGCGGGCACTGCCTGCTCAGCGACGACCGCGGCGCGACCTGGACCCTCGGCTACCTCGACGAGAACACCAACGGCTATGTGAACGTGAACGAGACCACGGCGGCCGAACTCCCCGACGGCCGGGTCTACTTCAACACCCGCAACGACTCGCCGTCCCCCGGCAACCGGGCCGACGCCCACTCCCGCGACGGCGGCAGAACCCTGGAGAAGCCCTTCCGCCCGCAGGCCGGACTCGTCACCCCCGTCGTCCAGGGCAGCCTCCTCCAGCTCCGCGACCCCGACCTGCTGCTGTACGCGGGACCCGCGGACCCCGCCTTCCGGGCCCTGATGACGGTCCGCGCCTCCGCCGACGGCGGCACCACCTGGCGGCCCGTCCACACGGTCGACGGACTGCCCGCCGCGTACTCGGACCTGGTCCGCGCCGACCCGGCGACCGTCGGACTCCTCTACGAGACGGGCGACTTCGGCGCGTACGAGACGATCACCTTCCGCCGGATCCCCGTGAGCACGCTCACCTGACCCGCGCCCGCGGGATCCGCGCACGTAAAGTCGGCCCATGACCTCTACTGACCAGTCCTCCGCCGCCGGCGCACAAAAGGCCCCCGCCAAGGACCCGTGGGACCTTCCCGACGTCTCCGCTCTCGTCGTCGGCGTCCTCGGCGGCACCGGCCCCCAGGGCAAGGGCCTCGCCTACCGCCTCGCCAAGGCCGGCCAGCAGGTGATCATCGGCTCGCGCGCCGCGGACCGCGCGCGGAGCGCCGCCGAGGAGCTCGGGCACGGCGTCGAGGGCGCGGACAACGCCGAGTGCGCGCGGCGCAGCGACATCGTGATCGTGGCCGTGCCGTGGGACGGACACGGCAAGACGCTGGAGTCCCTGCGCGAGGAACTGGCCGGCAAGCTCGTCGTCGATTGCGTCAACCCGCTCGGCTTCGACAAGAAGGGCGCCTACGCCCTCAAGCCCGAGGAGGGCAGCGCCGCCGAGCAGGCCGCCGCCCTGCTGCCCGGCTCGCGGGTCACCGCCGCCTTCCACCACCTCTCCGCGGTGCTGCTCCAGGACCCGGAGGTCGACGAGATCGACACCGATGTGATGGTCCTCGGCGAGGAGCGCGCGGACGTCGAGATCGTGCAGGCCCTCGCCGGACGCATCCCGGGCATGCGCGGCATCTTCTCCGGCCGCCTGCGCAACGCCCACCAGGTCGAGTCCCTGGTCGCCAACCTGATCTCCGTCAACCGCCGCTACAAGGCCCACGCGGGGCTGCGGCTGACGGACGTGTGACGTTTGACGTGTGATCGGCGTACGGGCGTACGGGCGTACGGGCGTACGGACGTGGGGCGTACGGGCCGGCGCCCCGACCGGGCCCGGACCCGGCCGGGGCGCCGGGCGCACACCGCGGCGCGGACCCGGCGCGAGCATGGGGGACACTGGGGGCCGTACGACCTCGTCCCACCTCCGGGTACGACCTGGTACCACCTCGTCCGACCGTCCCGTCAGGAGCCGACCCCCATGCCCCGCCTCGCCCTGTATGCCCTGATCGTCTGTCTGATGTCCGTGGCCGCGGCCGTGGTCTCCTTCGTCCAGGGCAGCCTGCTGGGGATCGTGTGGGTACTGCTGGCCGGGCTGTCGTCCAACATGACCTGGTACTACGCCCGGCGTGCCCGGGCCGGCCAAGGGTCCGGTTCTGTCACCGGCTGACGGAGCAGAACTCGTTCGTGCCCTGCCAGAAGCGGTAGAGCTCCTGGCCGCAGTAGCGGTGTACGTCGTCGATCCCCAGGCTGTTCAGGATTCCGTAGATCGCGTCGAAGAAGACCCCGTTCACCGACGGGATCCACAGGACCGCGAACACGGCCAGCAGGCCGAACGGCGCGAACGGCTCCACCTGCCGCCGGATGGTGTACGACAGCCAGGGCTCGATCACCCCGTACCCGTCCAGGCCCGGTACCGGCAGGAAGTTCAGGATCGCGGCCGTGACCTGGAGCAGGGCCAGGAAGGCCAGCGCGTACTGGAAGTCCTGGGGCACGCCGTCCAGCGCGTGCAGCCAGAACGGGGCCGTGCACACCACCGCGAACAGGACGTTCGTGAGCGGGCCGGCCGCCGAGATCAGGCTGTGCTTCCAGCGGCCCTGGATGCGGTTCCGCTCGATGAAGACCGCGCCGCCCGGCAGGCCGATCCCGCCCATGATCACGAAGATCACCGGGAGGACGATGCTCAGGAGTGCATGCGTGTAGGCGAGCGGATTGAGCGTCAAGTACCCTTTTGCGCCGATCGAGATGTCGCCGCTGTGCAGGGCGGTGCGTGCGTGCGCGTACTCGTGCAGGCACAGGGAGACGATCCAGGCGGCCGTCACGAACAGGAACACGGCGATGCCGGGCTGCTCGGCGAAGCCGGTCCAGGTCGCCCACGCGGTGACCGCCGTGACGGCCAGGATCCCGAGAAAGACGGGACTGATCCTCCGGTCGCTGCGACGGGACGCGGCGGTGGTCATGGGGCTCCCTGGGCTGGTGATGAACTGTTCGTCGGGCCGGTCGGCCTGCCCGACCGTACCGGGCGCAATCCGAAAACGTCTCGCGATCCTCTCCGAGTTCCGGGGAAGGTGGGGGTATGAACATGGGGGCGGCGGCACATGCTGACGAGGACGGGATGACGCCGGAGACAATGGACCCCGTGCGCTACCGCATCCTCGGCACCACTCAGGCACTCCGCCCCGACGGCACCCCCGTCCCGCTGGGCGGGGCGCGGCTGCGCGCCCTGCTGACCGTGCTCGCCCTGCGGGCCTCGCGGACCGTGCCCGCGGCCCAGCTCGTCGACGAGGTGTGGGACGGCGACCCGCCCGCCGACGCGACCGGCGCGCTCCAGGCGCTGATCGGACGGCTGCGCAGGGCGCTCGGCCCGGACGCGGTGGACTCCGCGGCGGGCGGCTACCGCCTCGCCGCCGCCCCGGACGACGTCGACCTGCACCGCTTCGAGCGGCTGGCCGGCGAGGGCACACGTGCGCTGTCCGACGGCGACGCCGCCAAGGCGGCCGTGGTCCTCGACGACGCCCTCGCCCTGTGGCACGGTCCGGCGCTCGCCGACCTCCCCGACCGCACCGCCGAGTCGGCCCGCTGGGAGACCAGGCGTCTGGACGTACGCCGGGCCCGCCTCACCGCCGCTCTCGCCCTCGGCCACGCCGAACAGGCGCTGCCCGAGCTCACCGCCCTGTGCGACCTCCACCCCCTGGACGAGCCCCTGCAGGTTCTCCGGCTGCGCGCCCTCCGTGACGCCGGCCGCACCGCCGAGGCCCTCGCCGGCTATGAGTCCGTACGCCGGCTGCTGGCCGACCGTCTTGGTTCGGACCCCGGGCCCGAACTGCGGTCGCTGCACGGGGAGTTGCTGAGCCCGGCAGCGGTGCGGCCGCCGGCTCCCGGCTCCCGCGGGGGCGGCGGCGCTCCGCCGGCCGCCGGTCCCGGGTCAGGTGGTGCGGGCCGCGGTGCTCAGGGACGGGATCAGCGCGTGTCCGGGGCGCCCGCCGCCCCGGCCGTCCCGTCGGCATCGAGCCCGCCGCCGTATCCGTCCCCGGCCGGACAGCCTCCGGTCGGACAGCCGCCGTATCCGTCCCCGGCCGGACAGCCGCCGGCCGGACAGCCGCCGTATCCGTCCCCGGCCGGACAGCCCCGTACCGGCGAGCGCACCGGCCCGGCAGCACGGCATGCCATGGCCGACGGGCGTGACCCGGCCGACGGTCACGTGTCGCCGGACGGCGCCGGACCCGCTCAGTACGCCGCTCAGCACGCCACGAGGGGCGCCGCCTCCGAGGTGCCGGGCGGCGCGGACGCGGCTCCGCGGGTCCGCCCCGCCCTCCAGCCGGCCGGCAACCTCCGCGCCCGTCTCACCTCCTTCGTCGGCCGGGAAGCCGACATCGCCACCATCCGCGAGGATCTCGCGGCCGCCCGGCTCGTGACCCTGCTCGGGCCCGGCGGGGCCGGGAAGACGCGGCTGTCGCAGGAGGCCGCCGAGGCCGTGGCGTACGCCGCGCGGGACGGGGTGTGGCTGGCCGAACTGGCGCCGGTCGACGATCCGGAGGCTGTGCCCGAGGCCGTCCTCACCGCGGTGGGCGCCCGGGAGACCGTGCTGCGCGGCGCCGGTGCCGAGGAGCTGCGGGCCGCGGCCGACCGGCACGACGACCCCCTCGCCCGGCTCGCCGAGTACTGCGCCAAGCGCCGCATGCTGCTCATCCTGGACAACTGCGAGCACGTCGTGGACGCCGCCGCCCGGCTCGTCGAGCATCTGCTGGAGCGGTGCCCCGAACTGACCGTACTGGCCACCAGCCGCGAACCCCTCGGCGTACCGGGGGAGTTGCTGCGTCCCGTGGAGCCGCTGCCCGAGCCCGTCGCCATGCGGCTGCTCGCCGACCGCGGCGCCGCGGCCCGGCCGGGGTTCCGGACCGAGGACGACCCCGAGGCCGCGGCCGAGATCTGCCGGCGGCTCGACGGGCTGCCGCTCGCCATCGAACTCGCCGCCGCCCGGCTGCGGATGCTCACCCCGCGTCAGATCGCCGACCGGCTCGACGACCGCTTCCGGCTGCTGACCTCCGGCAGCCGTACGGTCCTGCCGCGGCAGCAGACCCTGCGGGCCGTCGTCGACTGGTCCTGGGAACTGCTCGACGAGGACGAACGCGAGGTGCTGGGGCGGCTGTCCGTCTTCGCGGGCGGGTGCGATCTCGCCGCCGCGGAGGCCGTCTGCGGCCCCGCCGCGCTGGAGGGGCTCGGTTCGCTCGTCGACAAGTCCCTTGTGGTGGCCGCCCCTTCGACGGACGGGGGGATGCGCTACCGGCTCCTGGAGACCGTCGCCGAGTACGCGGGCGAGCGCCTCGACGCATCCGGCGGCCGCCCCGCGGCCGAGCGCGCGCACCTCACGTACTACCGCGAACTCGCCCGCACCACCGACCCCGAACTGCGCGGCCCCGGCCAGCTCGCCGCGCTCGAACGGCTCCAGCGCGAGTACGAGAACCTCCGCACCGCCCTGCGGCACGCCATCGCCGAGCGGGACGAACAGGAGGCGCTGTGCCTCGTCCTCTCCCTGGCCTGGTACTGGCAGACCCGCGACCAGCGCATCGAGACCCGCACCTGGGCCAGTGAGGTCATGACGCTCGGCCCCGACCCCTTCGCCCCGCCCGTGCTACCCATCGAGCCGCTGTACGAAAGCTGCACGGCCGCCCCGCCGCCGATGCGCCCGGAGGTCCTCGAAGAGGCCCGGCGCGGGATCCATCTCATCCATCTGTCCTGTATGGACATGGACTTGACCACCTGGCAGTCCCCCGAGGCCGAGCGGAAGCTGCGCGCCATCAGCGACGCCTACCGGCCCGGCCTGCCGCAGACCTGCCGCATCCCCGGCTACCTGTGGTTCTACGCCGTCATGCTGACCGGTGACATGGAGCGGATGCGCTGGGTCATCGACACGACGGTCGTCACCTGCCGGGAACTGGGCTACGACTGGGAACTCGCCGTCTCCCTCCAGATGCGCGCCAACATACTCGCCAACCGCTCCGACTGGGCGGGTGACGCGACCCGCGACGCCGAGGAGGCGCTGGAGATCTTCGGCCGGATCGGAGACGCCTGGGGCGCCGCCGAGGCGCTCTCCGCGCGCGGCGAGGCCCACGAGCGCCGGGGCGCGTACACACTCGCCGCCGCGGACTACCTGAAGGCCATCTCCTACGCCGAACAGCTCGGCGCCCACACCCAGACGGCGGTGCTCAGTGCCCGTCTCGGCAGCGTCCTGATCGAGTCCGGCGAGCCCGAGCGGGGCGAGCGGATGCTGCGGGACGTGCTCGCCGAGGGACACGGCGCCGTCAACGAGGCGATGCCCGCCTCCCGTCTCTTCCTCGCGATGTGGCTCGGCCGCACCGACCGCATCGCGGAGGCACGCGAGCAGATGAGCCTGCTGCGCGCGGACTTCGAAGCCGTCAGCTTCGTGGTCTTCGACGGATTCGTGCTCGGTGTGGAGGCCTGGCTGGACGCGGTCGACGGGCAGTACGCGAGCGCCCGGGCGAAGGTGCGTTCGGCGATGGAGCGGGCCGTGGATCCGCTGTCGAAGATGATCGCGCCGCACATGGCCTCCGCCCATCTGGCCACCGCAGCCGTCGCTCTCACCGGTCTGGACGGCGGCCGGCGCGCCCGGGACGCGGCCCGGCTCCTCGGTGCCGCCGACCACCTGCTGCCGCCAGGGCACTTCGCGGGCCCGATGGAGGAGGAGGTGCGCGGGCAGGCCGAGGCGGGTGTGCGGGCGCTCCTCGACGACGCGACGTACGAGGCCGCGTACGCCGAGGGCGGCGGCCTCTCCCTGGAGGAGGCCACCGCCCTCATCTGACGCGGACCGGGCACTGCCGGGGTGCAACGTCAGCTCTTGGTACGGAACTTGTGGATCGCCACCGGTGCCATCACCGCCGTGATCACCGCCGTCCAGCCGAGGGTCACCCACAGGTCGTGCGCGACCGGGCCGCCCACCATCAGACCGCGGGCGGTGTCGGCGAGGGAGGAGAGCGGGTTGTAGTCGGTGAAGGCCTGCAGCCAGCCCGGCATGGTCCGGGGCGGCGAGAAGATCGACGAACCGAACTGCAGCGGCATCAGCACCAGGAAGCCCATGGCCTGCACGGACTGGGCGTTCTTCATCGTCACCCCGAGGACCAGGAAGATCCACATCAGGGCCGAGCCGAAGAGGACCGCGAGCCCCACGGCGGCGAACAGGCCCGGCCAGTTGGTGATGTCGAAGCCGACCAGCACGCCGACGATCATGAGGATCGTCGTCGCGACGAGCATCCGCATCAGCTCGACCACGATCTTGGCGAAGAGCACCGAGCCCTGGCCGATCGGCAGGGTGCGGAAGCGGTCCATCACACCGGTCTGGAAGTCCTGGTTGAAGCCGGTGCCGACGGCCGTGGCGATGTTCATGCCCATCATCGCCATCAGACCCGGCACCACGTACTGCACGTACTGGTCCTGGCCGCCGCCGAGCGACTGCCCGATGGAGCCGCCGAAGACGTACACGAACAGCAGGGTGAAGACGATCGGCATCAGGACCGCGTCGAACATCGACTCCGGGTCCTGCCGGATCCACAGCAGGTTGCGGCGGACCAGGGCGCCGATGTGGCGCGCGTGCGCGCGGGGGCTGATACGGCCCTCGTCCTTCGCGGCGAGGGGGACATCGATGGCGGCGGTGGTCATACGGAGACCTCCTCGTAGGCGCGGGCCGGGGTGCTGTCCTGCGGGGCACTGGCCTTGTGGCCGGTGAGGGACAGGAACACCTCGTCCAGACTGGGCAGTTCGGTGCTGATCGAGCCGATCGTGATGCCGCGCGCGGTGACCGCGCCGACGACCGCGGTGAGCTGCTCGTCGCTCAGGATCGGGACCAGCACGGTGCTCGTCCCGGTGTCCACGGTGGAGGTGGCGAGGCCGGTGAGGCCCAGCTCGTCGAGCATGGCGGCCAGCGGGCGCAGCTCCAGCGGGTCCACCGGGCGGACGCGCAGGGTGCGGCCGCCGACCTTCGCCTTCAGCTCGTCGATCCGGCCGCTGGCGATGACCTTGCCGCGGTCGATGACCGTCAGCTCGGAGGCCAGCTGCTCGGCCTCCTCCATGTACTGGGTGGTGAGCAGCACGGTGGCGCCTTCGGCGACCATGCGCTTGACCTCCCGCCACACCTCGTTGCGGGTGCGGGGGTCCAGGCCGGTCGTCGGCTCGTCCAGGTACAGCACGGCCGGGCTGCCGATCATCGAGGCGGCGAGGTCGAGCCGGCGGCGCATACCGCCGGAGTACGTCGCCGCCGGGCGCTTGGCCGCGTCGGTGAGGGAGAAACGCTCCAGGAGCTCGTCGGCCCGTCGGCGGGCGTCCTTGCGGGACAGGTCCAGCAGCCGGCCGATCATGTACAGGTTCTCCCAGCCGGGGAGCTTCTCGTCCACGCTGGCGTACTGGCCGGTGAGCCCTATCACGCGGCGCAGTTGACGGGGCTGCGTGAGGACGTCGTAGCCGGCCACCGTCGCCTGGCCGGAGTCGGGGGTGATGAGAGTGGACAGCACACGGACGAGGGTGGTCTTGCCGGCGCCGTTGGGACCCAGCACGCCGAGCACGGTGCCCTCGTGCACGTCCAGGTCGACGCCGTCCAGCGCCTTGGTCTCGCCGTAGTGCTTGACCAGTCCCCTCACGGTGACGGCGCTCCGGGCGCCGCCGGGGTTCTTGTCGATTCGCGTCATGTCCACAAGCTGTCAGCCCCCACCGACAAACCACCGACAGCTCCCCGACAGCCGCGCGGGACCCCCGACATATCACCGACAGCACGGTGTCAGCCCGTATGGTGCGGGAGATTTTCAGCCCGTACGGTGCCGGAGATCCTCAGCCCGTACGGTGCTGGAGATTTTCAGCCCGTCCGGCGTTTGAGGACGAGCGCGCAGCGCGACAAGGGGGGTCTGGGGGCGCAGCCCCCAGGTACGGGACGGGCAGGGGCGGAGGGGGCGAAGAAACCCCGTCCTACCCGCGGTCAGGAACCCGTCCTACCCGCGGTCAGGAACCCGTACTACCCCCGGTCGGGAACCCGTACTACAGGAACCCGTTTGACCCCCGGTCAGGAAACGGCACAGCCCCACCGACGGGGGAAGATCGGCGGGGCTGCTTGGTGCCACAGTGGCTCAGTGAACGCGGCACCCTCACGGGCGCCGGACAGCTGGACGCAGGGCCTCAGCTGGACGCACGGCCTCGGTGGACGCAGGCCTCAGCTGGACGCGGGACTCAGTGGACGGAGTGCTCCTCCAGAGGGAACGTTCCGCCGACCACGTCGTCCGCAAACGCCCGCGCCGCGTCGCCCATGACCTGACGCAGATCGGCGTACTGCTTCACGAAGCGCGGCATCTTGCCCCCCGTGAGACCGAGCATGTCGGTCCAGACGAGCACCTGCGCGTCGGTCTCGGCACCCGCGCCGATACCGACCGTCGGAATGTGCAGAATCCGCGTCACCTCCGCGGCCAGCTCCGCCGGAACCAGCTCGAGCACCACGGCGAACGCCCCCGCGTCCTGCACCGCCTTGGCGTCCCGCAGCAGCTGCTGCGCGGCCTCCTCGCCGCGGCCCTGCACGCGGTAGCCCATGGAGTTCACGGACTGCGGGGTCAGGCCGATGTGCGCCATGACCGGGATGCCGGACTCCACCAGCAGCTCGATCTGGCGATGCGACCGCTCGCCGCCCTCCAGCTTCACCGCGCCCACCCCGGCCTCCTTGACCAGCCGGGTGGCCGAGCGCAGGGCCTGGACCGGGCCCTCCTGGTACGAACCGAAGGGCAGGTCGCCGACGATCAGGGCCCGGCTGGTGCCCCGGACGACCGCGGCCGACAGCATGGTCATCTCGTCGAGGGTGACGGGAACCGTCGTCTCGTACCCCAGGTGGCAGTTGCCCGCCGAGTCGCCGACGAGCATGACCGGGATACCGGCCTCGTCGAAGACGGACGCGGTCATCGCGTCGTACGCGGTGAGCATGGGCCACTTCTCGCCGCGCTCCTTGGCGGCGGTGATGTCACGCACGGTGATGCGGCGTGTGCCCTTGCCGCCGTACAGCGCATTGCTGCTGTCGGACTTCCGGCCAGAGTCCTGGCCCGGCTTCGGGGCAGCCGAGAGCTGCGTCATCGCAACGGCTCCTTATGTCATCTCGAGGCGCCCTGACGGCGTCCCCGGATCACCTCCATGGTGGCACCTCGTGGCGTGCAAGACCAGACCGGGCCCGGCGGTCGTTCCTCACGTCCGCCGTCAGCCGTTCCGGCCCAGGTCGGGGGAGGCGAGCGCGAAGTCCGACGGGTCCACACCGCCCTCCTTGGTGTCGTCGTTGGCGAAGACGAACGACTCGATGGGGATGTTCCGCTCCCCGCTCAGCGTGGCCACCAGCTCCTGTACGACGACGGTCTCCAGTACGACCCGGGCCGCGGGCGCCGTCCCGGGCAGCCGGACCACGGCGAGGTGCTCGCCGGCCGCGACGTCACGGGTGGTCACGAGCAGGGTGAGATGCCCCGCTCCGGACAGCGACCGGGCGAGGGAGATCTCCCGGTCGTCGCCGAGGACGAGATGCAGGGTGTTGCCCGCGGACTCCATCTCGCCGTGCAGATAGCTGCGGGTCGCGGACGCGGTGGCGGGCATCCGTACGACCTCGCGCAGCAGCAGGGCCGCCTCCTCGGCGGAGGCCCGTGAGGCACCCGAGGCGACGGCGTCCGCGGCAACGCAGCGCGCCGCCCGGGCCCGCACGGTGCCGATCACCCGGGCGGCTTCGGCGCGCACGGCCGTGGTCTGCTCGGTGATACGCCCCCAGGTGCCCTCGGAGTCGTCGCGGCCGCTGATCGCGCCGGCGATCAGGTCGAGGGCCACGACGGTCGCGGTGAAGCCGGTGGTGGATGCGTACGAGTCGGGTTCGTTGCCGAGGTCCACGGTCAGGCCGGCGAGGTCACCGAGCGGCGACTGCGGCACGTTGAGGACCGCCGCCGTCGGCAGCGTCTGCTCCTGGGCCGCCTTGAAGGCCGCGAGCGTCTCCGAGCTGCGGCCGCCCTGGGACACACCGACCAGCAGATCGGTGTCGAAGCCGCGGGTGCCGTGCTCGATCTCGTCGGCGAGGACGCGCTGGGTGACGACCCCGTGCTCGCGCAGGGCGGTGACGGGTACGGCGAGGGCCGCGAAGGAGGCGCCGATGCCGGTGAAGAGGGGGCGCCGTGCCTTCCGCAGCCGTTCGGCGGCGGAGCCGGAGAGCTGGTCGCGGACGTGGGCGACGACGCGAGCGAGCGCCTGCGGCTGCTCGGTCTGTCCCGCCAGGAAGGTGATGCGGGTCGCGGACATGGTGGGAGGTTCCTTTCGTGCGCCCCGGCGCGGGGGGCGGGAGTGGGCGGTGAAGGGGCCGGCCGTGCTGGTCAGGCCTTGGCCGGGGAGCCTTCGGTGTCCGTGGGAGCCGGCCCGGTGTCCTCGGCGACCGGTTCGCGGCCCGGCGTCGGGAGGTTGAACCGGACGATCGCGAAGCGGAAGATCACGTAGTAGACGGCCGCGAAGGCCAGGCCTATCGGAATGAGCAGCCAGGGCTTGGTGGCGATGCCGAAGTTGACGACGTAGTCGATGGCGCCGGACGAGAAGCCGAAGCCGTCGCGGATGCCGAGGGCGTAGCAGACGGCCATCGAGACGCCGAAGAGCAGCGCGTGGATCGCGTACAGGACCGGCGCCACGAACATGAAGCTGAACTCGATCGGCTCGGTCACGCCGGTCACGAACGAGGTGAGCGCGACCGAGATCATCATGCCCTTGATCATCTTGCGGTTCTCGGGGCGTGCGGTGTGCGCGATCGCCAGGGCCGCCGCGGGCAGCGCGAACATGTAGATCGGGAAGCCGCCGGTCATGAACTGCCCGGCGCTCGGGTCGCCCGCCAGGAAACGCGCGATGTCGCCGTGCACCTCGGTGCCGGTGGCCGGATTGGTGTACGAACCGGCCTCGAACCACGGGAAGAACGAGAAGAAGTGGTGCATCCCGATCGGGATCAGGGCGCGCACCACCACACCGAAGATGCCCGCGCCCCAGGCGCCGGTGCCGACCAGCCACTGGCCGAAGTGGAAGAACCAGCTGCCCACGGTCGGCCAGATCACGCCGAAGACGATGCCCATGCCGACGCCCGCGAAGGCACTCAGGATCGGGACGAGCCGGCGGCCGCCGAAGAAACCCAGCCATTCGGGAAGTCTGGTGCGGCTGAAGCGCTGGTAGAGCAGCGCGGTGACCAGGCCCATGACGATGCCGCCGAGCACCTTGGCGTCCAGCGGCTGTCCGTCGGCGCCCTTGGGGAAGGCGGCGCTGGCGAGGACCGCCTTGAAGACTAGATAGCCGACGACGGCGGCCAGCGCCGTGGAGCCGTCGGCCTTCTTGGCGAAGCCGATGGCCACGCCCACGGCGAAGAGCAGCGGCAGATAGGTGAAGACCGTCTCGCCGCCGGCGGCGAGGACCATGCCCAGCTTGCGGACGATCTCGGGGAAGTTCTCCCGGCCGAGCAGATCCGTACCGCCGAGGCGGGTCATCAGGGCGGCCGCCGGCAGCGTGGCGACCGGCAGCATCAAGCTGCGGCCGATGCGCTGCATGACGGCCATCACGCCGCTGCCCTGCTTCCTGCGGGGTGCCTTCGCCCTGGGGGCAGGCGCCGTTGCCGTGCCGCTGCTCATCCGTCTTCCTCCGTGCCTGAGAGACCTCCGGTGGTCCTCCACCGACCATCAAGGTAAGCAGTGGTATTTGATTGGTCAATACTCATATGCAGTGGTCTATTCACGAGCGGTCGGCTATTCGTGCGGCCCCGTACTGGCAGGGTGGCTGCAGGAGGCATCGCCCGACTCAAGTGGTACGCGGTGGTATTCTATTGGGTATCCATCGCACGCACCGAGGAGCAGTACATGCGCGACGACGCCGACGCCCACCCGCCCCGTGCGCCCCACCGCACCAGTGGGTCGGACCCGCTCTGGCGCCAGGCCGCGGACGTCATCCGCGCCGACATCGAGCGGCGGGGTCTGGCGGAAGGCGACAAGCTGCCCTCCGAGCGGGATCTCTGCGCCCGGCTGGAGATCTCCCGCGTCACCCTGCGCAAGGCCCTGGGGCACCTCGTCGACCAGGGCATCCTCACCGCGACGCACGGCCGCGGCTGGTTCGTCGCCACCGCCCCCGCGCCCTCCACCACCGCCTCCTCGCGTGACTGGCCCAATGACCTGGAGTCGTTCACCGCCACCGCCCGCCGTAAGCGGATGACGCCGGCCTCCCTCGTGCTCCGGCAGGTCAGGCGCCCCGCCACGCTCGACGAGGCCGAGCGGCTCGACGTACCGGCCGGCACCGAGCTGTTCGGTCTCGACCGGGTGCGGCTGCTCAACGACGTCCGTATCGCCGTCGACCGCACCCTCGTCGTCGCGGAACTCGTCGCCGGCCTGGACGAGGACGAGGTCGACTTCACCTCGGCCTCGCTCTTCGAGGAACTGCGCCGTCGCGGTGTCGAGCTGGACCGCTCCGAGGCCACCATCGAGGCCCGTACGGCGGACGGCGAGCTGGCCGGACACCTGGAGATCGAGCCGGGCTCACCGGTCCTGGTGCTCGACCAGGCCATTCACGACAGGGACCGGCGGCCGGTGCTGCTCTCCGTCGTCGAGTACAGCGGCGAACGGTACCGCCTGCGCACCACCCTGCAGACAGTCTGACCCGCCTCGCGGTCCACCCCGCCCGCCAAGGGTCCTCAGCACGCAGACCTAGGTCCTCTTCCGTCCAGACCTAGGTCTCTGTGTAAGTTCTCCGTAAAGCATTTACGATACGAGACGGTGCCGTATCGGAAATCGTTAGGATGGCGGTCATGACAACCTCCGCTCCCTCCGCAGAACGGCGTGTGCCCGAAGCGGTGCATCGGCGCCGCTGGCTCATCCTCGGCGTGCTCATGCTCAGCCTGCTGATCGTCGTACTCGACAACTCGATCCTGAACGTCGCGATCAAGACCATCTCGACCCCCGCGCCCACCGGCCTCGGCGCCACGCAGGGCGAGCTGGAGTGGGCCATCAACGCCTACACGCTCGTCTTCGCCGGCCTGCTCTTCACCGCGGGCCTGCTCGGCGACCGGCTCGGCCGCAAGAAGGTACTGCTCGCCGGTCTCGTCGTGTTCGGCATAGGTTCGGCGCTGGCCGCGGAGTCCGGCTCGCCGGTCCAGCTCATCGTGTTCCGCGCGATGATGGGCTTCGGTGCCGCCTTCGTGATGCCCGCCACCCTCGCCGTCCTGATGAACGTCTTCGAGCGCGACGAGCAGCCCAAGGCCATCGGCATCTGGGCCGGCGGCGTCGGCCTCGCCATCGCGATCGGCCCGATCACCGGCGGCGTGCTCCTCGACCACTTCTGGTGGGGCTCGGTCTTCCTGATCAACGTGCCGATCGTGATCGTCGCGATCGCCCTGATGGTCTGGCTGGTCCCCGACTCCCGCGACCCGAATCCCGGTCGCGTAGACCCGGTCGGCGTCGTCCTGTCGGTCGTCGGTCTCGTGCTGCTCGTCTACGGCATCATCAAGGGCGGCCAGCTGGCCGACTTCACCGACGCGGCCGTCCTCGCGAGCATCCTGGGCGGCCTCGCCGTACTCGTCGCGTTCGTCGTGTACGAGAAGCGCAGCGACCACCCGTCCATCGACGTCACGTACTTCAAGAACAAGGTCTTCTCGGCCGCCATCTCCGCCATCGCGCTCGTCTTCTTCGCGCTGATGGGCGTGACGTTCTTCTCCGTCTTCTACACCCAGAGCGTGCGCGGCTACTCGCCGCTGCAGACCGGTCTGCTGATGCTGCCGCTGGCCGCCGCCCAGATCATCTTCGCGCCGCGCGCCCGCCTCGTCGTCGACCGCTTCGGCAACAAGGCCACCTGCACGGCGGGTCTGCTGATGTTGGCCGCGATGCTGGCCGCGTTCGCCACGCTGGACGCCGACACGCCGATCTGGCTCCTCGAGGTCATTTTCTTCTTCATGGGCACCGGCATGGCGCACATCATGACCCCGACCAGCGTGGTCATCATGCAGGCGCTGCCGCGTGAGAAGGCGGGCTCCGCCTCCGCGCTCAGCAACACCTTCCGCCAGGTCGGCGGCGCCCTCGGCATCGCGGTCCTCGGCTCCGTGCTGTCCACCGCCTACCGCAACGGCATCGAGGACAAGCTCTCCCTGCTGCCGCCCGGTCTGCGGCACACCGCGGGCGAGTCCATCGAGGCCACCCTCGGCGTCGCCGCCAAGCTCGGCCCCCAGGGCAAGGCCCTCATCGACCCCGCCAACGACGCCTTCCTGCACGCCATGCACGTGACGGCGCTGTGCGGCGCGGGTGTCGCGCTCGTCGGCGCGGTGGTGGTCGCCGTGTTCCTGCCGGGCCGTCCCGCGGCTTCCCAGGAGGGCAAGCAGGAGCCGGAGTTGGCGACGGCCGAGCACTAGCCGCCACAACGGACAGGGCACGCAGGCGTACGCAGCCGAAGGCGCCGCCCGCGCAGGCGCCGGGTTCGCCGTCACCTCCGACGGCGACCCGGGCGCCGGGCACCCTCGGACCGCGTACCAGGGAGAATCACCCCAGTGCACCGAAGGAACGGAGTCGACGTGAGCCTCGCGGACAGCCGTGGCAGGCAAGAGGGCCACTCCCGGGGCCGCCCCCGCAGCGAGGCCGTGGAACGCTCGATCATCGAGGGCGCGATGAAGCTTCTGGAGGAGGGCGTGCCCCTCGGGGAGGTCTCCATCGAGCGGATCGCCCGCACGGCGGGTGTCGGCAAGGCGACCATCTACCGCCGCTGGCGCGGCAAGGAGGAGCTGTTCGTCGACGTCCTGCGGGCCGCCGAACCTCCGGAACCGGAACTCCCCGGCACCTCGATGCGCGACGACCTCGTCGTCCTCCTGGAATCGCTGCGCCAACGCGGCCTGATCAACCGCTCGTCGGCGATCCTGCACAACGTGTTCGCCCAGATGAAGAGCAGTCCGAAAATCTGGACCGAGTACCACGAGACCGTCATCGAGCCGAGGCGCCGTATCGTCTTCGGGGTCCTGCGCCGCGGACAGCGCAACGGTGAACTCCGCGACGACGTCGACGTCGAACTCCTCAACGACCTCTTCGTCGGACCCATGCTCCTGCGCTCCATCATGCGCCCCGCCGCCGACCTCCCCGAGGACCTCGCGGAACGGATCGTCGACACGGTCCTGGAGGGCCTGCGGCCGACCACGCCGTAGTGCCGTGACCCGCGCGGTAGTTCATCGGGCAATCATGGGCCCGCATGTGCGTGTTTCGTCACAGAGCACGGGGTCGGGGCCCATATCCGGAACTCCGGACACCGAGTTGCTCGTCCTCGTGCCCGTACGGCCGTTCATACGGCGGCAGGAAGGGCACCGATCATCCCCTAGGGTCGTAGGCGCGGGACAGACGGTGTGCACGGCAAGTTGTGAGGCGACGGTATGGCGCAGGCGTATATGACGGAGACGGGCAGCGGAGGCTCGGGGCCCGAGCGCCGAGGATCCCGGCTTCGACGCCTGCTGGACGGGTGGCGGGGCGATCGTGGCATCTGGCGCCGCGGCCTGATCCTCGCCGCGGTCGCGCTGCTCCTCGCCCTGGTGATGCTGCTGCACGCGCAGATCCCCAACACCATCGGCAACCTCGGCAGCCTCACGGAGACGTTCCTGCCCTGGCTCGGCGTCGCCGTCCCGGTGCTGCTGGTCCTCGCGCTGGTCCGGAAGTCGGTGACCGCGCTGATCGCCGTGCTGCTGCCCGCGATCGTCTGGCTGAACGTCTTCGGCGGACTGCTCTCGGACAAGACCGGCTCGGGCGGTGACCTGACCGTCGCCACGCACAACGTCAACGCCGACAACCCGGACCCGTCCGGCACCGCCCGTGACGTGGCCGCCTCCGGCGCGGACGTGGTGGCCCTCGAAGAGCTGACGGCCTCGGCGGTCCCGGTCTACGAGAAGGCGCTGACGTCGACGTACCGGTACCACTCGGTGCAGGGCACCGTCGGGCTGTGGAGCAAGTACCCGCTGACCGGTGCCCAGCCCGTGGACATCAAGCTGGGCTGGACGCGTGCGATGCGCGCGACGGTGGACACACCGGCCGGCTCCATCGCCGTGTACGTCGCCCACATGCCCTCGGTACGGGTGAAGCTGGAGGCCGGCTTCACGGCCCGCGAGCGCGACAAGAGCGCCGACGCGCTGGGCGAGGCGATCGCGCACGAGTCCCTGCGGAAGGTCGTCCTGCTGGGCGACCTGAACGGCACGATGAACGACCGCGCGCTGAACGCCGTCACCGCGCAGATGCGCTCCACCCAGGGTGCGGCCGGCAGCGGCTTCGGCTTCAGCTGGCCCGCGTCGTTCCCGATGGCCCGGATCGACCAGATCATGGTCAAGGGCATCGAGCCGGTGAGCTCGTGGACGCTTCCCCGGACCGGCAGTGACCACCTCCCGGTCGCCGCCCGCGTGAAGGTCGACGCAACCGGTTCTTAACCTCGGGGAATACTGGGCCTGAGAGACTTTGTTTCCCCCCTGAACTTACGCGTCCCGTGTACATCGGTGTGCACGGGCGCGGCCCTGTGTGCGGATGCGTCCCTCCGGGATCCCGCACGCCCACGCTCGTCTGAAAGGCCCCTCATGCCCCTGGCCCTGCTCGCCCTTGCCGTGGGCGCCTTCGGCATCGGTACCACCGAGTTCGTGATGATGGGACTGCTGCCCGACGTCGCGGACGACCTGCACGTCTCGATCCCCGTCGCCGGGCATCTCGTCTCGGCGTACGCGCTCGGTGTCGTCATCGGCGCGCCGCTCCTGGCAGCGGTCACGGCCCGGCTCTCCCGCCGCAAGGTCCTGATCGCGCTGATGGGCCTGTTCGTGCTCGGCAACGCGCTCTCGGCGTTCGCGCCCGACTACCACTGGCTGCTGGCCGCCCGCTTCCTGAGCGGACTGCCGCACGGCGCGTTCTTCGGCGTCGGCGCCGTCGTCGCCACCAACCTGGTGGCCCCCGAGCGCAAGGCCCGTTCCGTCTCGCTGATGTTCCTCGGGCTGACCGTGGCCAACATCGCGGGGGTGCCCGTCGCCACGCTCATGGGCCAGCACCTGGGGTGGCGTGCCACGTTCCTCGGCGTCAGCGCGATCGGCGTGGCCGCCATAGCCGCGCTCGCGCTGCTCATCCCGCACGACCACACGCACGCGCCGGCCGGCGGTCTGCGCGGTGAGCTGGCCGCCCTGCGGTCCCTTCCCGTCTGGCTGGCCCTGGGCACCACCGTCGCGGGCTTCGGCGCGCTGTTCTCCGCGTACAGCTACATCACGCCCATGCTCACGGACGCGGCCGGGTACGCCGACGGCAGCGTCACCCTGCTCCTCGCCCTGTTCGGCGTGGGCGCGACGGCGGGCAACCTGCTGGGCGGCCGCCTCGCCGACCACTCCCTCCGGGGCACGCTCTTCGGCGGCCTCGTGTCCCTGGTCGTGGTCCTCGCGCTCTTCCCGGTCCTCATGACCGCGCAGTGGAGCGCGGCCGTCGGGGTCACCCTGCTCGGCATGGCCGCGTTCATCACGGGGTCTCCGCTGCAGCTGATGGTCATGGAGAAGGCCGCCGCGGCTCCGTCGCTGGCGTCCTCCGCCAACCAGGCCGCGTTCAATCTCGCGAACGCCGGGGGTGCGTGGATCGGGGGGCTCGCCCTCGCGGCGGGCTTCGGGGCGACGTCTCCGGCCGTCGCCGGTGCGGTGCTCGCCGTTCTCGGCATCGCCGTGGCCGGTACGGCGTACGTCGTCGACCGGCGCCGCGCCGCCGGCCTCACGGCCACCCCGGGCCGCCTCATCGCCACCCACGTCCCCCACCCCCAGGAACCCGCCCACCACTGACCCCGGGCCGCCCGCCCGGGTGCGCTTCTCCCCGGCACCTGGGGGTGCCGCCCGGGTGGGCTCGGTCCTCGGCACCTTGGGGGTGCCGCCCGGGTGGGCTAGGTCCTCGGCACCTAAGGGTGCCGCCCGGGAAGTCCCAGTCCCGGCACCTAGGGGGTGCCGGGACTGGATGCTCCCGGCCCCGTACCTGCATGGGCACCCTTCGCTGGTGCGGGCGTGGGGGTGGGTCGGCGAGCCCGGCGCTAGCGGGGTGCCGCTGCGCCCACCCTCCCCCACTCTCGACTCCGCTCGACCGGGGGGGGACCCCCATCGCCCCTAGCGGCACGCATGCCCGCAGCTACAGCGGCTCTGCCGGCCCCGGGGGGCTCGCTGCCCCGCAGCTATGACCGTCCGGCCGGCTGCCCCCGCCCGCGACCCCCACCTACCCGCAGTCGCCCACGCACCGAAGGGGCCGTGCCGGTACATCACATGCCCGTCGCCATGCGGCAGGACGGGCAACCGAGCGCCCCCAGCAGACAGCACAGCCGGTAGGGCGACGGGCGGATGTACCGGCACGGACCCGACCCACCGCCCCGCGCCAGGCGACCACCCACCGCCCCGCGCCAGGCGAGCCACCCCCACCGGCACAAAGCGCCCCCCGCCTAAGGCGCCCATGCCAGCGAAACGCCCCCGCCAGACCCCCCGCCGGTCAGGCGTCCGCGTCCTCTCGCCACTGGTTGGTGATCGGCAGGCGGCGGTCCTTGCCGAAGCCCTTGGCGGAGATCTTCGTACCCGGCGGGTACTGGCGCCGCTTGTACTCCGCCGTATCGACCATCCGCAGCGTCTTGACGACCAGCCCCCGCTCGAACCCCGCCGCGACGATCGTGTCGGCCCCCTCGTCCCGGTCGACATACCGCTCGAGAATCCCGTCCAGCACGGGATAGTCCGGCAGCGAATCCGTGTCGACCTGCCCGGGCCGCAGCTCCGCGCTCGGCGGCTTGGTGAGGGAGTTCTCCGGGATGGGCGGAGTCTGCCCCCGCTCCGCCGCCGCCCGGTTGCGCCACTCGGCCAGCCGGAACACCGACGTCTTGTACACGTCCTTGATGGGCCCGTACGCGCCCACCGAGTCGCCGTACAGCGTCGAATACCCCACCGCCAGCTCGGACTTGTTTCCCGGCGCCAGCACGATGTGCCCCTCCTGGTTGGAGAGGGCCATCAGCGTCGTCCCCCGCAGCCGCGACTGGAGGTTCTCCTCGGCCAGCCCCGTCAGCCCCAGCGACCCCATGTACGCGTCGAACATCGGCTCGATCGGCACGGTCCGGAAGTTCAGCCCGGTACGCCGGGCCAGCTCCGCCGCGTCCTCCTTGGAGTGGTCGGACGAGTACTTGGAGGGCATCGACACCCCGTACACGTTCCGCGCGCCGAGCGCGTCGCACGCGATCGTGGCCACCAGCGCCGAGTCGATCCCGCCCGACAGCCCGATCAGCACGGACCGGAACCCGTTCTTCGCCACGTACGCCCGCAACCCGACCACCAGCGCGGAGTAGACCTCCTCGTCGTCCTCGAGGCGCTCCGCGTACCCACCGGTCAGTTCCGGCTCGTACGCGGGCAGCGGCTCCTCGGAGATCACCAGCCGGTCGATCCGCAGCCCGTCGTCGACGACCCCGACCACCGGCTCGGCGGCCGCGGCCGGCAGCTCCAGGTCCAGTACGACGCACCCCTCCTCGAACTGCGGTGCCCGCGCGACGACTTCACCGTCCCGGTCGACCACGATCGAGTCGCCGTCGAAGACGAGCTCGTCCTGGCCGCCGATCATGGCGAGATACGCGGTGGTGCACCCGGCCTCCTGGGCCCGCTTGCGGACCAGCTCCAGCCGGGTGTCGTCCTTGTCGCGCTCGTACGGCGAGGCGTTGACGGAGATCAGCAGACCGGCGCCGGCGGAGCGGGCGGCCGGCACGCGGCCGCCGTCCTGCCAGAGGTCCTCGCAGATGGCGAGGGCCACATCGACCCCGCGCACCCGTACGACCGGCATGGTGTCGCCCGGCACGAAGTACCGGAACTCGTCGAACACGCCGTAGTTCGGCAGGTGGTGCTTGGCGAAGGTCAGGACCACCTCGCCCCCGTGCAGCACGGCGGCGGCGTTCCGCGGGGCGCCGGCGGGCTGGCCGTACTTCGGCTGGGCGGTCTCGGACCGGTCGAGGTAGCCGACGATCACCGGCAGCTCTCCGAAGCCCTCGTCGGCCAGCCGGGCGGCCAGCGCGCGCAGCGCCGCCCGGGAGGCCTCCACGAAGGACGACCGGAGGGCCAGGTCCTCGACGGGATACCCGGTCAGCACCATCTCGGGGAACGCCACCAGATGCGCTCCCTGCTCGGCGGAGTGCCGGGTCCAGCGGAGGATCGCCTCGGCGTTCGCGGCGAGATCGCCGACGGTCGAGTCGATCTGATTCAAGGCGAGGCGTAGTTGAGGCACGGGACCAGTGTAATCGTCAGAGCGACACAATGGGGGGTGAGACGCCCCACGAGGAGACGCCCCACCCACCCGCACGGTCCCTCACGGGCCTGAGCGGGCCGCTTCTTCCGACCCCACCGACGCCCTCACGCGCTCAGCTCCGATACCCGAGCACCGTCATCATCCCCGCCTCCGCGTGGTACACGTTGTGGCAGTGGATCATCCACAGTCCTGGATTGTCCGCGTCGAAATCCACCGTCAGCGTCCCGTTCGGCAGCACGAGCGCGGTGTCCTTGCGCGGGCCGCCCGCCACGTTCGCCAGGGCGAAGGTGTGCCCGTGCAGATGAACGGGATGCCACATGCTCGTGGAGTTGGCGAACACCAGCCGCACCCGCTCCCCGGCGCGCACGGGATGGCGCTGATCCGCGCGGTAGGGCTTCTTGTCGAAGGCCCAGTCGTACTTCTCCATCCCGCCGGTGAGCTGCAAGGCCACCGTGCGGTCCGGCTTCTTCCCGGGGAGCGCCACCGACTTGTCCGCCGTCAGCTTGTCGGCCGTCAGCAGCCGCCCGTCGAGCTCCTTGGGCCGTACGCCGGCGGAGGGCGCCGATCCGCCGCCGGTCCGCAGCAGCGCGAGCGCCGACGCCTTCTTGCCCTCGGCCAGCGCGGTCAGCGGGAAGACGCCGTCCTTGGCCGTGACCAGTACGTCGTACCGCTCGCCCATGCCGAGCAGCAGGGTGTCCGTGGTCGCGTGCCGGACGGGGAAACCGTCCGTGTGCGTCACCGTCATCTCGTGCCCGCCGAGGGCGACCCGGAAGGCCGTGTCACCGCCCGCGTTCACGAACCGGATCCGGATCCGGTCCCCGGGGCGCGCGCGGAAGACCGAAGGATCCGTCGCCGTACGCCCGTTGACCAGGTAGTACGGGTAGGCGACATCGCCCGCGTCGCCGCCCAGCAGGTCGCTGCTGGAACCCATCAGCATCCGGGAGGGGCCGGGCGGGGGTGACTCCTGTCCCCGCAGTGACATGGAGGACATGTCGTGCCCCGAGTGGCCGCCGTCTCCACCGCCCGCACCGCTGCCCCCGCTGTCGCCCATGTCCATGCCTCCGCCCATGCCGCCGCGCAGCTCCTTGAGCACGGCGTCCGGCGTGGACCCGTCCACCCCGTCGACCCAGTCGTCGAGGACGACCACCCACTCCTTGTCGTACGACAGGGGCTCCCTGGGATCCTCCACGATCAGCGGTGCGTAGAGCCCGCGGTCCTGCTGGGTGCCGGAGTGGGGATGGAACCAGTACGTTCCCGGATGCGGGACCGCGAAGCGGTAGGTGAAGTCGGCACCGGGCTGGACGGCACGCTGGGTGAGGTCCGGCACCCCGTCCATGTCGTTGCGCAGCGCGAGGCCGTGCCAGTGCAGGGACGTGGGCTGCGGGAGGTGGTTGGCGAGCGTGAGCGCCAGGGTGTCGCCGGCCGTGACGCGGACCTCCTTGCCGGGCAGCTCGCCGCCGTACGCCCAGGATTTGACCGTACGACCGCCGAGGTCGAGGGAGGTCGCGGCGGCGGTGAGCCGCACCGCGCGGACCGGGCCGGCGCCGCGTCGCTTCTCGGCGGCGGCGACTTCCGGGCCGGCCGGGTCGACATACCCCTTCGGAACGCCGCCGGAGCCGCTCCCTTCCTCTCCTCCGCTTCCTCCATGACCCGTGTGGCCGGAACCCGAGCAGGCGGCCAGAATTCCCGTCCCGGCGACGGCGATCGATGCACCGAGCACGGTGCGGCGCGTGGAATTGCGCATGACTGGTGACACCTCGTCGATTGGTGTGTGTACGAGCAACTGGCGCGTCCGCTGCTTCTGGTACACCGCTCGACGCCCGGAGGTTCCCACCCCCGCGCGAGCGGCCCGAAGCAGTCGGTGCGCAGGCCTAGATGCGCAGCACCGACAGACGGGCAAGGAGAGTTCGCGGCGGGGGAGGCTCGGGCCGCAGCGTGCGCAGGGGCCGCGCGAGCACCGGTGGATGTACGGCGTCCGTCCACGGGCCGCTCCACGCCACCGCGAGCAGCAGGAGCAGGGTGAAGCCCCCGAGCACGGCCAGACAGACGGCCAGCGGGTCCATGCCCCGCATCGGCGGCATCCCGGGAGCCACGGTCTCTGCGCCGTCCATGGGCCCGGTCCGATGCGCCGCCGCCCCCGAAGCCGGCGGGCCGGCCGGGTCCCCGGCGGCTGAGGCACCCCGCTCGGCCTGATGCCCCGCGCCGGAAGTCAGGTGCTCGACCTGGCGGCCCGTGCCCGAGGTCAGGTGCTCGACCTGGCGGCCTGTGCCCGAGGTCAGGTGCTCGACCTGGCCGCCCGCGCCCGAAGTCGGGTGCTCCGCCCGATGCCCCGCCCCGGAAGTCGGGTGCTCGACCTGGCGGCCCGTGCTCGAAGTCGGGTGCTCGACGTGGTGTCCCGCCCCCGGTGCCATTCCCGCGGCGTGCGCGGTGTCGGCGGTGTACGAGACAGCGGCCGCCCCCCGACCGCCGTCCTGGTCGTGCCCGGACGGATGCCCCAGGGTGTGCATCGTCACGATCCCGAGGAGCAGCGCGGCGAACAGCAGCAGCCGCCCGTACGGCACGCGCGCGTGCAGCGCGTCGCGTGGCCGGCCGCTCGTCGTCATCCCCGCACCTTACCCCCACCGGGTATCGGCGACGTGCGGGCGGTGGCCCCCGCGCCGATCATGGAGCCCATGACGACGCCGCCCCGCATTCCCCGTGACTGCCGCGCCGTCGCCCTGCTGGTCGCCCTCGGGATACTCACGTACACCGCGTGGGTCCTGGAGGCGGTGCTCGCCACCCGCCTCGCACCGGCACGTACGTATGTCAGCGAACTGGCCGCGCAGAACCAGCCGTACGGCCTGCTGTTCCGCACGACCGATCTGGTGGCCGGGGTGCTGTTGTGGGCCGGCGGCCTCTGGGCGTTGCTGCGGCTGCCGTCCCGGGGCCGGTGGGGGACCGCGGGCTGGAGCGCGCTCGTGCTGTTCGGGACGGCCACCGCGGTGGACTCGCGACTGCCGCTGAGCTGCGCGCCGACCGTCGACGCCGGCTGCGCGGAACGTGAGCATGCGGGCCTGGTCCCGGTGACCCACACGGCGCACGCGACCAGCAGCGCGCTCGCCGTCTGCGGAGTACTGCTCGCCATGCTGACCCTCACGCACACGGCCCGCCGAGCCGCACCCGGATCGCTCCTGGCCCGCCTCGGCCCCGCCCTGGTCCTCCTCGAACTGGCCGCCACGGTCTGGACCCTGGCGGCCGTCGCCGTACTGGAAGAAGCGCACGGCGACTGGTCCCTCGGCATCGCCCAGCGCCTTCAGGTGGGGCTGATCGCCGTATGGCTGGGGGTGCTGGCGGTCTCGGTCGCCCGGGCCGGAGCACGGGCGACGGGCCGGCCCGGCGTCCTCACCGCACAGGTGCGGCGATGACGTTCGTCCGCGTCGACGGCGTGTCCCACCACGTGCGCGTGGACGGCAGCGGGCCCGTCTGTGTCCTGAGCCCCGGCCTCGGGATGTGCTGGTTCGACTGGGACCTCGTCGTGCCGCTGCTCGCCCCGCACCGCACGGTCGTGCGCTTCGACCGGCCCGGGCTCGGGCTCAGCGGGCCCACGCGCGCGTGGCCGACGCTGGACGGGGAGGCGCGGCGCATCGCGCACGTCCTGGACGCGCTCGGCATCGACGGCCCGGTGACCGTGGCGGGACACTCGCTGGCGGGCTTCCACGCCGAGGCCTTCGCGCGGCTCTTCCCCGCCCGCACGGCCGGGCTCGTCCTCCTCGACTCCAGCGTGGAGGAGGAACCGCGTCCCCGTAGGGCACGGACAGCGCGGAACGCCGCCACGCGTGCGTGCGGCACGGTCCTGAGCGCGGCGGGCATCCCGCGCGCCCTCGGCCCTCTCCTGCGCCGCGCCGCCGTACGAGCCGGCCGCACCCCGCCCGCCCCCGCGCACCGGCCCCCGGAGGACCGCGACCGCCCCGACCTCACCCACCGGGCCCCTGCCGACGGCGACCGCCCCGACCCCACCCACCGGCCCCCGAAGAACCGCGACCGCCCCCGCCGTACCCCCGGCGACCCGGCCCCGTACGCCCTGGTGCGCCGCACCTACCGCACGAGCCGTTCGCTGCGTGCCGTCCTCGCCGAGAACGCCACCTACACCGACGAGGCCGTCGAACTGGCCGCGCTGCGCGGGGACTTCCCCCTGCCGGACGTCCCGGTCACCGTCCTCGCGGCCGGCTCCCCGCGCTGGCTGGGGCGGCAGCGGGCGCTGGCCGCGTACCTGGGCGGGGCCTTCCGTGTGGTCGCGCCCTCCGGACACCTCCTGATGCTCGACCGCCCCCAGGACGTCGCGGACGCGCTGCTCTCCACCGGCGCCACGGGAGACGCGGGAGACACAGGAGACATCGGAGCCGAAGACGCGGCCGGAACACACCTGCGCCCGCCCCTCGACGAAGGGCGGGCGCGGTGATGAAGCGGGTGATGCGTGACCGTCAGTGGCGGCGGTACGAGGAGATGTAACCGGCGGCGGGCGAGCCCACTCCGGTGACGTCGTCGTAGCCCTTCACGGCCTTGAGCGAGCTGTCCTTGCCGAGGCTGCGGACGGAGGTCAGCAGACCGCCGGTCGCGTCGATGCCGTTGGCGAAGTCAACGCGCGCCACGGCGAGTTCGGAGCCCGTGGGGGTGTCCGTCACGTCGTGGTACACCTTCGAGCCGTACTTCGCGTAGATCGACGGGTTGGCGAAGCCGATCGGCTTGCCCCCGCGCGCTTCCTGGGCCAGGGCCTGGACGCCCGCGATCACCGGCGCGGCGAGCGAGGTGCCACCGATCCGGTACTCGTCGTACTTCTGCGACCCGTCCGGGAAGGTCTGCGTCTGGCCGACCTTGAAACCGGTGTTGGGGTCAGCGATCGCCGCGATGTCCGGGACGACACGGTTGCCGGCGGCGCTGTTGGCCGTGGCGAGCGCGTCCGGGACGACACCCTTCTGGTAGAAGGGCTCCGCCACGGTCTTGCTGGTGCCGCCGCCCGCGCCCGAGGTGTAGGCGCCCGGGAAGTTGGTCCAGCTCTTGCCGTCCGCGGACAGCGAGGCCTTCTCGGTGCCCCAGCCGGTCTCGAACTGGTACTTGTCGTTCTTGCCGACCGCCAGCGAGGTACCGCCGACCGCCGTCACCCAGGCCGAGTTGGCCGGGGTGTCGACCTGCTTCGTACCGGTGTTGGCGACCTCGTCGCCGTTGTCGCCGGAGGAGAAGTAGAAGCCGATGCCCTCGACCGCGCCGAACTGGAAGATCTGGTCGTAGGCCGCCGCGATGTCCGGCGTCTCGTTGGCCTCGATGTCGCCCCACGAGTTGGAGACGATGTCGGCGAGGTGCCCGTCGACGATCTTGCCGAGCGTGTCGAGGAAATCGTCGTCGTAGCAGGAGGCGGCACCCACGTACGTGATGTTCGCCGCGGGCGCGACCGCGTGCACGGCCTCGACGTCGAGGGTCTCCTCGCCGTACCAGCCGGCGGCCCCGCACTCCTCGGTCTTCGTGTACTCGGCGGGCAGCACCTGACGCAGCTGGCTGCTGCTGTACTTCGCGTCACCGTGCTTCTTCGCGTAGGTGGCCGCGTCGTAGGCGATGGTCGGCGAGGCGTACGCGTCGGTGATGGCGACCCGCACCCCCTTGCCGGTGCCCTTGCCCGCACCGTAGGCGGCGCGCAGCTGCTTGCCCGTGTATCCCTTGACCGCGTACGGGATCTTCTTGCCGTACGCGGACGGCAGGGAGGTCGCGGTCTTCGAGCCGTAATACGAGGAGAACGGCCCGGAGTTGCGGAACACCGCGTCCGGCGGCGGCAGTTGATCCTGGTGCGACGCCTTGTGCGGGGCGCTGTCCAGACCGGTGACGGTCAGGACGGCACCGTCCAGGGCGGCCGGCGCGGAAGCCGTCTTCGACGGCGCCCGGTAGGTCTTCTTGCCCTTGGTGTAGTTGTGCAGCTGCGTGCCGAACGCCTTCTCGGCGGCGGCCACATCACCCGTCACGGAGACGTAGTGCTGCGTGGTGCCGGTGACCTTCAGGCCCGCCGACTTCAGCCACGAGGTGACCTCGGCGACCTGCGCCTTGGTCGCGCCGAAACGCTGCTGCGTCTGCTTGGCGCTGAGGTACTTCCCGTACGAGGCAGAGTCCGGGTCGGACACGGCCTTGGCGTACGCGGCCAGACCGGCGGCGTCCCGGCCGGCGAGGTAGACCCGGGCGGAGACCTGGGAGCTGTCGGACGTGGCCCCCTTGTCCGCCGTGGCCGTCGCCCACGCGGGCTTGGTGCCCGCGAGGGTGTCGCGGCCCGGGCCGTCCGCGGCATGAGCCGCGGGTATGCCGAGCGCCAGCGCGCCGGCGAGGAGCGGCAGTGTCGCTGCCAGGCTCACTCCGGCGCGCGCGGTGGCGCGGTTGGATCTCATAGAACCCCCTGCGATGCGATTCTTCGCATGTAGTGGTCGGTCCGTGATCCGCGTAGACCCCCGTGCGATGTCCGGGCACGGGGGAGTGGATCACGCTGGGGTCACTCTCGCGATGAACCGTTCATGCCAGGGGAATGAAAAGGCCAAGGAAACCTCAAGTGGGTCTGATTGGCCGCCCTTTGGGCCGGTATGGCGGCAATTCCCGCGCAGATCATAGGGATATCCCTCGGTCTGCGGTACGAGGGTTCCCTTTCGTCGCCCGGGGGTGCGCCGGATTTCCCGGCCCGGGATGTGCCGGAGGCCGGACGGGTCAGTCCAGCGCCTTCGCGCCCCGCTTCTTCAGCAGGTCCGCCATCAGATCGATCTCCGACTGCTGGGAGTCCACCATGCCCTGCGCGAGCCGGCGCTCCACGCCGACCGTGCACTTCTCGACACAGCCCTCGGCCATGTGGATACCGCCCTGGTGGTGAGCCGTCATCAGCTGCAGATAGAGGACTTCGGCCGGCTTGCCGCTGAGCGTGTTCAGCTTCTTCAGCTGGGTGTCGGTCGCCATGCCCGGCATCAGCGCGCCGTCCTTGCCGGACGCCATGCCGCCCATGCCCATCCACGTCATCGGCGGGTCCGCCGACACCTTCGGCAGCTCCCACAGATCGAGCCAGCCCAGCAGCATGCCCCGCTGGTTGGCCTGCGTCTGCGCGATGTCGTATGCGAGCCGCCGTACCTCGTCGTCCTTCGTGCGGTCGCGCACGATGTACGACATCTCGACGGCCTGCTGGTGGTGGACCGACATGTCCCGCGCGAAGCCCGCGTCCGCGGAGTCGGCGGTGGGCGTGCGCGTGCCCGAGTCACCGCCGTCGGCGACCGCGTACGTGATCGCTCCGGCCGCGACCAGCGCCGCCGCGGCCGTCCCGGCGATCCAGCCCGTCTGCCGCATCCGGCTCACTGCGACAGACCGTTGGTGCAGGCGGCGCCGGGCTCCGGCGTCTGCTTGCCCTGGACGTACGAGGCGAAGAAGGCGTCGACGTCCGGGTCGCTCGCGCTCTTGACCGTGCGCTGCTTGCCCCACGCGCTGAGCATGATCGGGTCCTTCTGGTCCGCGACGGGGCTCATCAGCGTGTAGGGGGTCTTCTTCACCTTCGCCGCGAGCGCCTTGACGTCGGCGTCCGACGCCTTGCTGTTGTACGTCACCCAGACCGCGCCGTGCTCCAGCGAGTGCACGGCGTTCATGTTGTTGACCGACTTCGGGTAGACGTCGCCGTTGCAGTTCATCCAGACCTGGTTGTGGTCACCGCCGACCGGGGGCTCCATCGGGTACTTCACGGTCTTGGTGACATGGGTGCGGCCCAGCGTGCCCTTCCAGGTCTTCACGCCGTCCTTGCCCGTGACGAAGTGGCCCGCCGTGCCCTTCGAGTCGCTCGCCGAGTCGTCCTTGCCGGACTGCGAGGTGACGACGTAGGCCCCGCCGGCCACCAGACCCGCGACGACCACCACGCTCGCGGTGATCATGAGGATCCGGTTGCGGCGCTCGCGGGAACGCTCGGCGCGGCGCAGCTCCTCTATGCGCGCCTTGCGCGAGGCATTGCTGGTGTTCTTGGCGGAACCCATGGCGAGTCCTTCATCAGGTCGGACGGGCGGGACGGTCGGGTCCGCTGATCGTAGTGGGAACGGGGGCGGGGTATGCAGTGAGGTCACAGGAATGTCCGAAGCCGGCCGGGCACGACTCGTCACCGGCTCCGAGTCGACCCCGCTCCTCGGTATCGCCGGGCCCGGGTGAGCAGGCACTATGGGCAGCAGAGCAGGACACCTGCCGTACGTGAGGCGTTCAGACCGCGGCCGTCCGGCCGATCATGGTCCGCAACGCGCACGAAATGGTGTTGTGGTGGGATGCTCAGGTGCCCCGACCGTCCCCGAGGCGTGGGAGCAGGCGGCCTGACCAGCAAGGATGGGTGGAAGCGGAAGATGGACAAGCAGCAGGAGTTCGTGCTCCGGACACTGGAGGAGCGGGACATCCGGTTCGTTCGCCTGTGGTTCACGGACGTACTCGGCTTCCTCAAGTCGGTGGCCGTGGCCCCGGCCGAGCTGGAACAGGCCTTCGACGAGGGCATCGGGTTCGACGGCTCGGCCATCGAGGGCTTCGCCCGGGTGTACGAGTCCGACATGATCGCCAAGCCGGATCCGTCGACCTTCCAGGTCCTGCCGTGGCGCGCGGAGGCCCCCGGCACCGCCCGTATGTTCTGCGACATCCTCATGCCGGACGGCTCCCCGTCCTTCGCGGACCCGCGCTACGTCCTCAAGCGCGCCCTCGCCAAGACCTCGGACCTGGGCTTCACCTTCTACACCCACCCGGAGATCGAGTTCTTCCTGCTGAAGGACCGCCCGCTGGACGGCTCGCGGCCCACCCCTGCCGACAACTCCGGCTACTTCGACCACACCCCGCAGAACGTCGGCATGGACTTCCGCCGCCAGGCGATCACCATGCTGGAGTCGATGGGCATCTCGGTCGAGTTCTCGCACCACGAGGGCGCCCCCGGCCAGCAGGAAATTGATCTGCGGTATGCGGACGCACTGTCCACGGCGGACAACATCATGACGTTCCGCCTGGTCATGAAGCAGGTGGCGCTGGAGCAGGGGGTCCAGGCGACCTTCATGCCGAAGCCGTTCTCGGAGCACCCGGGCTCCGGGATGCACACCCACCTCTCCCTCTTCGAGGGCGACCGCAACGCGTTCTACGAGTCCGGCTCGGAGTACCAGCTGTCCAAGGTCGGCCGCTCCTTCATCGCGGGCCTGCTGAAGCACGCGGCGGAGATCTCGGCCGTCACCAACCAGTGGGTCAACTCCTACAAGCGCATCTGGGGCGGCTCCGAGCGCACCGCGGGCGCCGGCGGCGAGGCCCCCTCGTACATCTGCTGGGGCCACAACAACCGCTCCGCCCTGGTCCGCGTCCCGATGTACAAGCCCGGCAAGACCGGCTCCGCGCGCGTGGAGGTCCGCTCCCTCGACTCGGGCGCGAACCCGTACCTGGCCTACGCCCTCCTCCTCGCCGCCGGCCTCAAGGGCATCGAAGAGGGCTACGAGCTGCCGCCGGGCGCCGACGACGACGTCTGGGCCCTCCGTGACGCCGAGCGCCGCGCGATGGGCATCGAGCCCCTGCCGCAGAACCTCGGCGAGGCCCTCACCCTCATGGAGCGCAGCGAACTGGTCGCCGAGACCCTCGGCGAGCACGTCTTCGACTTCTTTCTGCGCAACAAGAAGAGCGAGTGGGAGGAGTACCGCAGCGAGGTCACGGCGTTCGAGCTGCGGAAGAACCTGCCGGTGCTGTAGCCCCGGTTCGCTGGTTCACGTACGCGGGAGACACGGCCGCGGTGCTGATGCGCCGCGGCTTTCCCGTGCCGTCGGACGGGATCGTGTAGAGGTCGGCTCCGTAGTCGCCGGGGAGGGCGTAGACCAGGGTGTGGTCGTCGCGCCAGACGGCCTGGTCGTCGACGCTGCGGGGCTCGGCGAGCGGGGTCTCGCGCAGGGTGCGCAGGTCCAGGGTGTAGAGGCGCCAGGGGGCGTCCTTGGAGAGGCCCTTGACGCGCTTCTTGAAGGCGATGCGTGTGCCGTCGGGGGAGAGCGACGGGCATTCGACGTTCGAGCGGACGGTGGTGACCGTGCGGGCCCGGAGGTCGCCCCGGACCAGATAGGTCGAGCCCTTCGTCGCCAGCGTCGCGTAGAAGGTGCGGTCGTCGTCCGCGAACGTGACGCCCCAGAAGTTCACGTCCGCCGCGCGGTACGTCCTGCCGTCCTTGACGATGCGGAACGCCTCAAGGGAAGAGGTCAGTTTCCCGGTGCGGGTGTCGACGACGGCCGCGCGGGTGGAGAAGTTCGTGCCCGCGTACGAGTCGCCGCCCACGAACGCCGTCCAGGCGGCGTACCGGCCGCTGGGGGAGACGCGGGCGCGGGACGGGATGCCGGGGACGTCGTAGCGGGCCGTCTCGCGCAGGTGCGCATCCAGCAGCACCGCACGGTAGGTGTCCTGGACGGCGCCGTGCACCGCCTGGAGACAGACCCCGGTGCCCGAAGCCGCGTAGAAGCGCAGGCACTTGACCTTCGACGCGGTGCGCGGGCCCGACGGATCCGACGCCGGGACCGAGGTCAGCTCGTCGCGGTGCGGGCCCCACGCCATGTTCCGGAACACCAGGCGGCCGGTGTCACCGGTCAGCGCGACCGGGCCCGCGGTGATCGTCGGGCCGCCCGGCTGGGCCCGGTCGCGGCGGTCGGCGCGGGCCGAGGCGTGCAGCACGGAGGCGGTGGCGACGCCGGCCAGGACGACGAGGGCCGCGATCAGGACCAGGATGCGGGTACGCAGGGTCATACCGTGCCCTCCGAGGGCGGTGCGGTCGGACAGAGACGGAGTGCGAACAGTGCGCAGCCGGCCAGCGCCACGGCCGACGCGGTCAGCGCCGTACGGTCGCCCCACGCCGTCCAGGCCGCCCCGAAGCCCAGCGAGCAGACGAACCGGGCCAGCGCCTGCCCCGTCTGCACCAGGGCCAGCCCCGACGAACGCAGTTCCTCCGGCACGTTGTCCGACGCGGCGGCCATCAGCACGCCGTCCGTCGCCGCGTAGAAGCCGCCGTGCAGGAACAGGACCGCGTACGGCAGCGCGCTCCCCTGCCAGGAGGAGAGCAGCAGGAGGTACGCCAGGAGCAGGGCGCCGTGGCCCGCGAGGAACACCCGCCGGCGGCCCGCCCGGTCCGCGAGCCGCCCCAGCGGGACGGCGAGGAGGAGGAACGCGGCCGCCGTGCCGACGGGGAGCAGGGCGAACCAGCGGTCCGGCACGCCGAGGCGGCGCTGGAGCAGCAGATAGACGAAGGAGTCACTGACCGTCGCGAGGCCGAGAAGGAGGGCGCAGACGGTGATCCGGCGCAGGTCGCGCTGCTGCAGCAGGGCAAGGGCCGCGCGGAGGCTGGGAGCGGCGCGGGGGGAGAGGGGCTTATGGCAGTCCGAAGCCGAAGCCGAAGCCGAAGCCGAAGCCGAAGCCGAAGCCGAAGCCGATACCGATACCGGAGCCGGAGCCGTGCCCGATGCCGGAGCCGTGCCCGAAGCCGAAGCCGAAGCCGAAGCCGAAGCCGGACCTGGACCTGGACCCGGACCCGGACCCGGACCTGGACCCGGACCTGGACCCGGAACCCGACCCGGACGGAGGGCCGGGGCGCCCTCCTCGCGCCGCCGGGGACCGGTCACCGCCCCCGCACGCGCGCCCGGCACGAACAGCACCAGCACCAGGACACCCACCGCCGCCACGCAGAAGCTCACCATGAACACCGCGTCGTACCCGTCCACCGTCGCCCGGAGGATCAGGAACGCGACCAGCGGGCCGAGGAGCGCGCCCGCCGTGTCCATGGCCCGGTGCACACCGAAGGAGCGCCCCCGGCTCTCGGGCGTGCTCGACAGCGAGATCAGGGCGTCGCGCGGGGCCGTGCGCAGGCCCTTGCCGGTGCGGTCGGCGGCGAGGATCAGGCCGATGGGGGTGAGGGTCTGGGCCATCAGGAGCAGGGGTTTGCAGGCCGCCGACAGGCCGTAGCCGAAGCCCGCGACCCACTTGTGGCGGCCGCCCCCGCGGTCGGCGAGGTGGCCGCCGGCCAGCCGCACCAGCGCCGAGAACCCGTTGTAGATCCCGTCGAGGAGCCCGAAGCCCAGTGGCGACAGGCCGAGGCCCGCCACCAGGTACAGGGGCAGCACCGCCGTCACCATCTCCGAGGAGACGTCGGTGATCAGGCTGACCGTGCCGAGCGCCAGGACCGTCGGCGCGACCGCGGCACGGCGCCGCCCGGCTCGGGGCCGGGCGGCGCCGTCCGCGGACGCCGACGCCGGGGAGCCGGCGCGGCTGTCCGCCACGTACACGTCAGGACGTCCAGATGCCGGTGATGTCCTTGGCGGAGGCGGCATTGCCCGCGTGCGGCAGACCGTGCATGTCCTCCAGGGTGCGCAGCAGGTCGTAGTGGTTGTAGGTGGTGGTGGACGAGGAGCCCGCGGTCACCTGCTGGCCGTACAGCACCGTCGGGATCCGGTTGCCGCTGAGCCGGTTGTCCTCGTCGAAGGTGACGACGAGGAGACTGTTGTGGGTCTTGGCCCAACTCGCGTAATCACCGAGCTTGTTCTTCAGCCAGGTGTCACCGGTGGACACCGAGCAGTCGTGCATGTCGCTGCACAGGTTCGGCACGGCGAAGGAGACCTGCGGGAGCGTCGCGTAGTCCGTGGGGAACTGCGTGAAGGTCTTTGCGCTGGACGTCGGTACGTTGCTGAAGCCGAACCACGGATTGTGCTTGCGGGCGTAGTCGCCGCTGCTGCACGTGGTGGAGCCCTGGCTGGGCAGCGTCTCGTTGTAGCTCGCCCACGTCTTGCCGGCCGCGATCAGCTCGGAGGCGAGGTTCGGGGCGGAGGAGAAGCCGGGCGTGTAGCAGCTGTCGTCCGTGATCCCCTGGGTGGAGCCGGAGAACAGGGCGAAGTAGTTGGGCTGGCTCGGGTGCGTCTCGGCGTACGACTGGGAGAGGTTGGCGCCTCCGGTCTTCAGCGAGTTGATGTACGGGGCGCTGGACGAGCCGATCACCTGGCTGTACGCGTGGTTCTCGAACACCACGACGACCACGTGGTCCGGGGTCGGGACCGCGGCCGCGGCCCGCGCCGGGGACGAGCCGCCGAACCCGGTCCACAGTCCGGCCGCGGCGGCGGCGAAGGCAAGGGCGGACGCCACCAGGGGACGACTGCGGCGGTACACGTTTCTGCCGGACACTGCGGACCTCCGGGGTGGGGGGACGAGGACGGGTGCAGACAGAGCATGCACACGCCAACATTCCCGGACCGGACATCCCTCAACCCGAGGGATGAAAAGCCGGTGAACTACTGCTGTTGGCCGGCCAGTTCGCTCAGCAGCCGGTGCAGCGGTTTCGCGTCCCGCTGCCGGTACTCCTGGATCGCCCAGCCGTTGCCGTCCGGGTCCGTGAAGTACATGAACGTGGCACCGTCCTGCGGCGAGAACACCTGCGGCTCGCTGACGTCCAGACCGCGGGCCGTCAGCTCCTCGTACGCCGCCTTGGCGTCCGCGACGACCAGCTGCATGCCGTGGTACGTCCCCGGCCGCGGAGTCCCCGTCGGGATCTCCAGCCCGTCGACCAGAGCGATGGAACACCCGGAGCCGGGCGGCGTCAGCTGCACGATCCGCACCCCCGGCATCACCTCACCGTCCAGGTCGACGTGGAAGCCGACCTTGTCCTGGTAGAACTCCTTGGCCCGGTCCACGTCGGAGACCGGCAGCACGATCACTTCGAGGGTCATCTCCACGGAATGCGTCCCTTCGTCGTATGTCAGCAGTACCTCAGTCGTCGGTCGGTCGTACGTCAGGCGAACCGCCACCGCGTCTGGCTGAACGGATCCCCCTTACCGAAGCCGAACGCGGTCCGCGGCGCCACCGCGTACACGAAAGAAGGCCCGCCGCCAGCCTCGAACGCCCCGTCGTCCCGGACGTCGAAGTGCCACACGGCGCCGTACTTCTCCTCCCACGCCCGGGCGAGCCCGCGCAGCCGCGCGTCGTCGGTCACCCGCACCGCCTCGCCCTCGACGACGAGGTCGTAGCCCTCGGCCCAGGTGTTGGTGCCCGTGGTCAGGACGACCTGCGGATTCACGGCGAGGTTGAGCGCCTTCCGCTCCTCGGCGCCCGTGGTGAAGTGCAGGGCGCCGTCCTGCCAGACGCCGAGCAGCGGGGTCACATGCGGCCGGCCGTCGGGCCGTACCGTCGACAGCCAGAAGAGCTCGGCGGCGGCCAGCCGCTCCCGGGCCTGCGGCCAGGGGGTCGGACTCGCCCCGGCGTCGCCGTAGCGCTCGTCGAGGTCGGTCTGCGGGTGGGTGGCGGACATGGGAACTCCTCCTGTTACGACATGGTCCCTGCGGAAGGCAGACCTCGCACACCGGCGGAACTCATCGGTCCCGGCCGCGCGCCCGTCCGGCGCCCACCGCACTTCTCGGTTCCGGCCGCGGCCGCCCCCGCGGCGCCCACCGCATTCCTCGCTTCGCGCCCGTCCGGCGCCCACCGCACTCGTCGGTTCCGGCCGCGGCCGCCCGCCCCGGCGCTCACCGGGGGCTCTGCGGTTAGGCTCGGGCTCGTACGACCTTGATCCGACGGGAGGCCGAGGATGACGGCGCCGGGGCGCAGGAGCAGTACCTTCACGCGGCTGCTGCGGCACGGTTTCACCGATCCGTCCGCCGCCGAGCGGCTGCTGGACAGCGCCGAGCTGGGGCCCGTGCGGGACGATCCGGTGCTGCTCGACGCCCTGGGCGCCACCGCCGACCCGGATCTGGCGCTGCTCGGCCTGGTACGGCTCGTCGAGGCGCAGGACGGGCACACGGCGCAGCGGGAGCTGCTGGACACGCTGATCGCGGCGAAGCCGCTGCGGGACCGGCTGCTCGGGGTGCTCGGTGCGTCCACCGCGCTCGCCGACCACCTCGCCCGCCACCCGCGGGACTGGCAGGCGCTCGTGACCTACGAGGCGCAGGACCTGCACCCCGGGGTGGCGGAGTTCGAGCGCGGTCTGGCGGAGGCGACCGACCCCGTCACGCTGCGGGTCGCCTACCGACGGTGTCTGCTGTCCATCGCCGCCCGTGACGTGTGCGGCACCACGGACATAGCCGAGACCGCCGCCGAGCTCGCCGACCTCGCGACGGCGACCCTGCGCGCCGCGCTCGCCCTGGCCCACGCGGACGCTCCCGACGACGCCGCGCTGTGCCGCCTCGCCGTCATCGCGATGGGCAAGTGCGGGGGACACGAGCTCAATTACGTGTCCGACGTCGACGTGATCTTCGTGGGCGAGGCCGTCGAGGGAGCCGACGAGGGCAAGGCGGTCCAGGCCGCGACCCGGCTCGCCTCGCACATGATGCGGATCTGCTCCGAGACCACCGTCGAGGGCAGCATCTGGCCCGTCGACGCCAATCTGCGGCCCGAGGGGCGCAACGGCCCGCTCGTCCGCACGCTCAGCAGCCATCTCGCCTACTACCAGCGGTGGGCCAAGACCTGGGAGTTCCAGGCGCTCCTCAAGGCCCGGCCGGTGGCCGGCGACCCCGCACTCGGCGAGGAGTACGTCGCCACCCTCGCGCCCCTCGTCTGGCACGCCGCCGAGCGCGAGAACTTCGTGCCCGACGTGCAGAAGATGCGCCGCAGAGTCGTGGAGAACATCCCCGCCGCCGAGATCGAGCGCGAGCTCAAGCTCGGACCCGGCGGCCTGCGCGATGTCGAATTCGCCGTACAGCTCCTGCAGTTGGTGCACGGCAGGGCCGATACGTCGCTGCGCAGCGGGACCACGCTCGACGCGCTGAAGGCGCTGGCGGCGGGCGGCTACGTGGGACGTGTCGACGCCGTACAGCTCGACGAGGCGTACCGCTTCCTGCGGTCCATGGAGCACCGCATACAGCTCTACCGGCTGCGCCGCACCCACCTGGTGCCCGAGGACGACGTCGATCTGCGGCGCATCGGGCGCTCCCTCGGGCTGCGCACCGACCCGGTGACCGAGCTGAACCGCGAGTGGAAGCGGCATGCCTCCGTCGTACGGCGGCTGCACGAGAAGCTCTTCTACCGGCCGTTGCTCGACGCCGTCGCCCAACTCGCCCCCGGCGAGACCCGGTTGAGCCCTGACGCGGCACGCGAGCGACTGGTCGCGCTCGGGTACGCCGATCCCGCCGCGGCGCTGCGTCATCTGGAGGCGCTGGCCTCCGGCGTCACCCGCAAGGCGGCGATCCAGCGGACCCTGCTGCCCGTGCTGCTGGGCTGGTTCGCCGACTCCGCGGAGCCGGACGCCGGGCTGCTCAACTTCCGCAAGGTGTCGGACGCGCTGGGCAAGACCCCCTGGTATCTGCGGCTGCTGCGGGACGAGGGGGCCGCCGCCGAGAACCTGGCGCGTGTGCTGTCCGCCGGCCGGCTCGCGCCCGATCTGCTGATGCGCGCCCCGGAAGCGGTGGCGCTGCTCGGCGACGGGGTCGGCGGCGGCCTCGAACCGCGCTCCCACGCCCACCTGGAGCAGGAGATCCTCGCCGCGGTCGGCCGGGCCGCCGGCGGCGAGCAGGCGGTCACCGCCGCCCGTGGGGTCCGCCGACGCGAGCTGTTCCGTACGGCCGCCGCCGACATCGTCGCCTCCTACGGCACCGAGGAGACCCCGGTCGTGGCCGACCAGGGCGCTCTGGTGGACCGGGTCGGCGGCGCGATCTCGGACCTCACCGCCGCGACGCTCGCGGGCACCCTGCGGGCCGTGGTGCGCGACGGCTGGGGGGAGACGCTGCCCACCCGGTTCGCCGTGATCGGGATGGGACGCTTCGGGGGACACGAACTCGGTTACGGCTCCGACGCGGACGTGCTGTTCGTGCACGAGCCCCGGGAGGGGGTCGACGAACAGGAGGCCTCGCGCGCCGCGAACGCCGTGGTCTCCGAGATGCGGCGGCTGCTGCAGATCTCCAGCGCGGACCCGCCGCTGCTCATCGACGCGGACCTGCGCCCCGAGGGCAAGTCCGGGCCGCTGGTGCGGACGTTGAACTCGTACGCGGCCTACTACCGTCGCTGGTCCCTGGTCTGGGAGTCGCAGGCGCTGCTGCGGGCCGAACACGTCGCGGGCGACGAGGACTTGGGGCGCCGTTTCATCGAGCTGATCGATCCGCTGCGGTATCCGGCGGAGGGGCTCGGGGACGACGCCGTACGGGAGATCCGCCGCCTCAAGGCCCGGATGGAGACCGAGCGGATGCCGCGCGGCGCCGATCCGACGCTGCACACCAAGCTGGGCCGCGGCGGCCTGTCCGACGTGGAGTGGACCGTCCAGCTGCTGCAGCTCCAGCACGGGTGGACTGAGCCGGGGCTGCGGACGACCCGCACCCGCGGCGCCCTCGCGGCGGCGTGCGCCGCGGAGCTGCTGTCCGCGGAGGACGCGGAGACCCTGGACGAGGCGTGGGTGCTCGCCACCCGGGTCCGCAACGCGGTGATGCTGGTGCGCGGCAGGGCCGGCGACACGTTCCCCTCCGACGGGCGCGAACTGGCCGCCGTGGGACGGTACTTGGGGTACGGGGCCGGCCATGTCGGGGACATGCTGGACGCGTACCGGCGGACCACGCGGCGGGCCCGGGCGGTCGCCGAGGAGCTGTTCTACGGGGCGTGAGCCTCCTGCGCCGCAGCCGCGGGCACCGCGATCCCCGGCGCCGGGGATCGCGGCGTCGCACCGGCCCGCGACCGGTCCGCCGCGGCGGAAGTGCGGGCGCGGGTCAGGGCCACCCCGGCCAGGACCACCGCCATGCCCGCGACGACCCGCGGGCCGATCTCCTCGTGGAGCACCACCGCGCCCAGGGCGACCGAGACCACCGGGAGGAGATAGCCGACGGTGGCCGCGCTGGTGGGTCCCTCGTCGGCGATCAGACGGTAGTTGAGGTAGAAGGTAATGCCCGTGCCGAGGATGCCGAGGGCGGTCACCGCGAGGACGGCCGTCAGGTCGGCGCGCAGCGGGCCGGCGCCGGTGACGGGGAGGGCGAGGGTGGTCCAGGCCGTGGCGGCCAGGAGCTGCGCCGCCGAGACGGCCATCGGCGCTCCCCGGTCCGTGAGATGGCGGCCCATGTAGGCGAAGGCCACGGCGTAGCTCATCGCGGCGGCCAGCAGCGCCAGGGCGCCCCAGCTCATCAGGCCCGAGCGGTGCCAGGGCGCGAAGATCAGCAGCGTCCCCGCGAAGCCGAGGAGCAGGCCGGTCAGGCGGCGGGGGGAGAGACCGCGGTCCGTGCCCAGAAGGATGCCGATCAGCAGGGACCACAGGGGAGTTGTGGCGTTGAGGACGCCCGCCACTCCGGAGTCCACCGTCTGCTCGCCGACGGCGAAGAGGGCGAACGGGACGGCGTTGCAGAAGAGGGCGGCCACCACGAGATGGCCCCACGCGGCCCGTGAACGGGGGAGCCGCGCACCGCCCGACCGGGCGAGGACCAGCAGAACGGCGGTGCCCAGCGCGCAGCGGGTGACCGCGATCTGGGCGGGGGACAGGCCGTGGTTCAGGGCCAGCTTGATCCAGAGGAAGCCGGAGCCCCAGAGCAGCGCGAGCAGGCCCATACGGAGGGACGAAGCCAGGTGGGAAGGCATGCATCCACGGTCCCGGACCATACGTGTGAGGACAAGTGAAGAGTCATGCATGCACTGTTAAGCTGTGCTGCATGCTTGATGTGCGGCGCATGCAGGTCCTGCGGGCAGTGGTCAGCAGCGGGTCGGTGACCGCGGCGGCGGCCGACCTCGGTTACACGCCCTCCGCCGTCAGCCAGCAGATCACCGCGCTGGAGAAACAGACCGGTACGGCCCTGCTGGAGCGGGTCGGCCGGGGCGTGCGCCCCACGCCGGCCGGGCTGCTGGTCGCCGAGTACGCGGATGCCATCGGCCGGCAGGTCGCCGAGGCCGAGACCGCGCTGGCCGATCTGCGCGCCGGGCGCACCGGACAGCTCACGGTCCGCTACTTCACCACCGCGGGTGCCTCCCTGGTCGCGCCGGCGGTCGCCCGGCTGCGGGCCGAACACCCGAGGGTGCGGGTCGAGTTGAAGCTGATCGACCCCGAGGATCCGCTGCCCGACGTGAAGGAGGGACGGGCCGATCTGGCGCTGGTGGTGCGAGCGCCCGGGAGCACGGAATGCGAGGGGGTACGGCTGGTGCATCTCCTTGACGATCCCTACCGCGCGGTGCTCCCCAAGGGACACCGTCTCGCGCGGCGCCGGGTGCTCGACCTCGCCGAGCTGGCCCAGGAGCCGTGGGTCGGCAGCGAGTGGCCGGGCCCGTGCCTGGACGCCCAGCTCGACGCGTGCGCCGCCGCCGGGTTCCGCCCCGGCTTCGTGGTGGAGAGCGGGGACTACGTCACCGCGCAGGGGTTCGTCGCGGCGGGGCTCGGCGTCAGCCTCGTCCCGCGGCTGGGGCTGGGCGGCCGCCACCCGGACGTGGTGATCCGCGACGTACGGGGCCCCGAGCCGGTACGGGCCATCTACGCCGCCGTACGCGCGACGGCGCCGCCGCAGCCCGCCCTGCGCACGCTGCTCGACGCACTGCGGGACACCGCCCGCCAGGGGTGAGCCGGCGGCGCGGCGGCCGTACGGCGGGCGCGGTCAGGGCTTGAGCGACAGCAGCGGCCGGGTGCCCGGCCCCGGCACCCAGCGTGGCAGGGCGTACGGCAGGGCGCCGTACCAGAGGCGGGCCACCGCGAAGCCGAAGGCGAGGCAGATCATCCCGCCCACCGCGTCCAGCCAGAAGTGGTTGGCCGTGGCGACGATGACCAGCAGGGTGGCGGCCGGGTACAGCAGGCCCAGGATGCGGGCCCACGGAGTCGACGCCAGCGCGAAGATGGTCAGGCCGCACCACAGGGACCAGCCGATGTGCATGGACGGCATCGCCGCGTACTGGTTCGACATGTGCTTCAGATCGCCGGACGCCATGGAACCCCACGTCTGGTGGACCAGGACCGTGTCCACGAAGGTGCCGCCGGTCATCAGGCGGGGCGGGGCGAGCGGGAAGAAGTAGTAGCCGACCAGGGCGACGGCGGTCGTCGCGAACAGTGCCGTGCGCGCCGCCGCGTAACGGCCGGGGTGACTGCGGAAGAGCCACACCAGCACGCCCAGCGTCACCACGAAGTGCAGGGTCGCGTAGTAGTAGTTCATTCCGACGATCAGCCAAGTCACCGAGTTCACGGCGTGGTTGACCGCCTCCTCGACGGCGATCCCGAGGTGATGCTCGGCCCGCCAGATCCAGTCGGTGTTGCGCAACGCCTGTGTCTTCTGCTCCGGCACCGCATTGCGGATCAGTGAGTACGTCCAGTAACTCACGCCGATCAGCAGGATCTCGAACCAGAGACGGGGGCGGCGCGGGGTGCGCAGCCGGCACAGCAGTGCCCTGTCCGTGCGGACGTTCGAGCTGTCCGGGACGGACTGTGGAGTGGCCTGCTCCCGGCCTTCCAGTGTCGTCACGGTCGTCTCACCCATAAGGACAGAGTCTGCCAGAAAAGCCCTACCCGACCGATCATCCCCTGGTCGGGTCCAGGCCGCATTTCCTGCATCCCGCGGAGCCCCCGGAGCCGCGAATGGTCCCCTCAGGGACGATTTCGGTCCCCAGGGGCCGAGGCCGTCGAACCGCGCACCACCAGTTCCGGCATGAACACGAACTCGCTGTGCGGCGCAGGGGTCCCGCCGATCTCCTCCAGCAACGTACGCACCGCGGCCTGGCCCATGGCGGGCACCGGCTTGCGGATCGTGGTCAGCGGCGGATCCGTGAAGGCGATGAGGGGCGAGTCGTCGAAGCCCACCACCGACACGTCCTTCGGCACGTCCAGACCGCGCTGCCGGGCCGCCCGTATCGCGCCGAGCGCCATCATGTCGCTGGCGCACACCACCGCGGTGCACTCCCGGTCCATCAGGGCGCTGGCCGCGGCCTGGCCGCCCTCCAGCGTGTACAGCGAGTGCTGGACGAGTCGCTCCTCGATGTCGTCGGAGCGCAGCCCCAACTGCTCCTGCACCGCGCGCACGAACCCCTCGATCTTCCGCTGCACCGGCACGAAACGCTTCGGGCCGAGGGCGAGGCCGATCCGGGTGTGGCCGAGCGAGACGAGGTGGGTGACCGCGAGCGTCATCGCCGCCCGGTCGTCGGGCGAGATGAACGGCGCCTGCACCTTCGGCGAGAAACCGTCGACGAGGACGAACGGCACGCCCTGGGCGCGCAACTGGTCGTAGCGCTGCATGTCCGCGGAGGTGTCCGCGTGCAGTCCGGAGACGAAGATGATGCCGGCCACGCCCCGGTCGACGAGCATCTCCGTCAGCTCGTCCTCGGTGGAGCCGCCGGGGGTCTGGGTGGCGAGGACCGGGGTGTATCCCTGGCGCGTCAGTGCCTGGCCGATGACCTGGGCAAGGGCCGGGAATATCGGGTTCTCCAGCTCCGGGGTTATCAGGCCCACCAGGCCCTCGCTGCGCTGCCGCAGCCGCACCGGGCGCTCGTAACCGAGGACGTCGAGGGCGGCCAGGACGGACTGGCGCGTGGTCGCGGCGACGCCCGGCTTCCCGTTCAGGACGCGGCTGACAGTCGCCTCACTGACCCCCGCCTGGGCTGCGATGTCGGCAAGCCGTGTGGTCACAGGAGGGGACTGTACCGGCCGGTTTGCGCCCTGCCCACCGACCGGGCGCCTCGGGCGGGCGGGTGAACGTCCCGCTGCGGGCTGCTGCGTCATCGCGCTCCCTTGTGATGCTGGTCGGTGTCCCCGTGCCCGCGCCGCGGGAAAGGGGTGGCTCCCGCGGGCACTGACGGGGCGATGATCCTCGTATCCGCCCGCTGTGGCAAGAGCTTGCAGAGTCTTGCACAAGGCGGCCGAACCCCGCTGAGCGGCCGTACATCAGTGGTCAGAGGCGGTCCGCGATCCGTCACGGACGGGTAACTCCGGACAGTCCTTGCACTTTTTTGCTGCAAGGCCTTTCGCAACGCTTACATCGCTGTTACGTTCACGTCGCCCGGCGGCAGCAACGGCGCGTCGGTGAGTCGGCAGGGGGCGGCAGACGGGGCCGTCACCTCCCACCACACGGGCTTTCACCCTCAAGGAGATCTCATGCGGCGTGGCATAGCGGCCACCGCGCTGGTGGCGTCCTTCGCCCTCGCGGCGACGGCCTGCGGCGGCAGTGACAGTGACAGTGGCAGCGGCAAGTCGGACGGTCCGGTCACCATTACGTGGTGGGACACCTCCAACGCCACCAATGAGGAACCGACGTACAAGGCCCTGGCCAAGGAATTCGAGAAGGCCAACCCCAAGATCAAGGTCAAGTACGTCAACGTGCCCTTCGACCAGGCGCAGAACAAGTTCGACACGGCCGCCGGCTCCAAGGGCGCCCCGGACATCCTGCGTTCCGAGGTCGGCTGGACCCCGGCGTTCGCGAAGAAGAGCTTCTTCCTGCCCCTCGACGGCACCGAAGCCCTCGCGGACCAGGGCAAGTTCCAGCCCAGCCTGATCAAGCAGGCCCAGTACGAGGGCAAGACGTACGGCGTGCCGCTGGTCACCGACACCCTCGCGCTCGTCTACAACAAGGCCCTCTTCAAGAAGGCCGGCATCGCCAAGCCGCCCGCCACCTGGGACGAGCTGAAGTCCGACGCGGCCACGGTCCAGAAGAAGACCGGCGTCGACGGCTACTGGGGCTCCACCCAGGCGTACTACGCCCAGTCGTTCCTCTACGGCGAGGGCACCGACACGGTCGACGCCACCGCCAAGAAGATCACGGTGAACTCGGCGCCCGCCAAGAAGGCGTACGGCACCTGGCAGAGCCTGTTCTCCGGGAAGGGACTGCACAAGGCCGACACCACCGCCGACGCGTACGCCCACATCCAGGACGCCTTCGTCAACGGCAAGGTCGCCGCGATCGTCCAGGGCCCGTGGGAGATCACGAACTTCTACAAGGGCTCGGCCTTCAAGGACAAGGCCAACCTCGGCATCGCCACCGTCCCGGCCGGCTCCAGCGGCAAGGCGGGCGCCCCGACCGGCGGTCACAACCTCTCGGTCTACGCCGGGTCCGACAAGGCCCACCAGGACGCGTCGCTGAAGTTCCTGAAGTTCATGACGTCGGCGAAGTCCCAGGAGACGATCGCCCTCAAGAACTCGACGCTGCCGACGCGCGACGACGCCTACACCGCCGAGGTCAAGGCCGACCCGGGCATCGCCGGCTACCAGGGCGTGCTCTCCGCCGCCCAGCCGCGCCCCGCGCTGCCCGAGTACAGCTCGCTGTGGGGACCGCTCGACACCGAGCTGCCGAAGATCGCGGGTGGCAAGGAGTCGCTGGACAAGGGCCTGGGCAACGCGGAGACCGCGATCGCCAAGCTGGTCCCGGACTTCAGCAAGTGACCCGCGCGGCCGCCGGATCCGCCCAGGGGGGGACGGATCCGGCGGCCGGCGGACCCCGGCGCGCCCCGCGGCGCGGCGCCGGTCCCCGCGCCCAACCCCTGATCTTCCAGAAGGTGTCGAACCATGACAGTCGCCATCGACCGAGCGACCGGCAAGCGGCGCGGTGACCGAGCGCCGGGCTCCGGCCGGACGCAGCGCCTGAAGCACTCGTACCAGAAGTACTGGTACGCGTACGCGATGATCGCCCCGGTGGTCGTCGTGCTCGGCGTCCTGGTGCTCTATCCGCTGGTGCGGGGCGTCTATCTGACGTTCACCGACGCCACCAGCCTCAACTCGGCCCGCACGATCGGCGTCAACCACATCGACGCCACCTACAAGTTCATCGGCCTGGACAACTACGCCGACATCCTGTGGGGCCCCACCTCGTACGACCGCTTCTGGTCGCACTTCATCTGGACGATCGTGTGGACGGCGCTGTGCGTCCTGCTCCACTACGTCATCGGTCTCGGCCTCGCGCTGCTGCTCAACCAGAAGCTCCGCGGCCGGACGCTCTACCGGCTCATCCTGGTGCTGCCGTGGGCCGTGCCCACCTTCGTCACCGTCTTCGGCTGGCGCTTCATGCTCGCCGACGGCGGTGTCATCAACTCGATGCTCGACGCGGTGCACCTGCCGTCGCCGCTGTGGCTGGAGGACACCTTCTGGCAGCGCACGGCCGCGATCATGGTCAACACCTGGTGCGGTGTGCCGTTCATGATGGTCTCGCTGCTCGGCGGACTGCAGTCCATCGACGCCACGCTGTACGAGGCCTCCGAGATGGACGGGGCCAACGCCTGGCAGCGCTTCCGGCACGTCACCCTGCCGGGTCTCAGGTCGGTCAGCTCCACCGTCGTCCTGCTCGGCGTCATCTGGACCTTCAACCAGTTCGCCGTCATCTTCCTGCTCTTCGGCAACACCGCCCCGGACGCGCAGATCCTCGTCACCTGGGCCTACTACCTGGGCTTCGGCCAACAGCCGCGCGACTTCGCGCAGTCGGCGGCCTACGGCGTACTGCTGCTGGCCATCCTGATCGTCTTCACCTCCTTCTACCGCCGCTGGCTGAACCGCAATGACCAGCAGCTCGCGATCTGAGGCAGGAGTTCCCATGAGTACCCCCACCCTGCAGACGCCTCCGCGCGACCAGGTCCCCGCGTACGACGCGTCGCCCCGCAAGGCGCTCCGACGCGGTGAGCGCACCCTCGCCGGCTCGCTCACCTCGCACGGCATCCTGACCGTCGCGAGCCTGGTCGCGCTCTTCCCGATCGTCTGGCTGGTCTATCTGTCCCTCGGCCCGGACAAGGACGACTACCTGCACCCCGGGAACATCCTCGGCAAGATGACGCTCGACAACTACGCGTTCGTGCTCCAGCACACGCCGTTCTTCGACTGGATGAAGAGCACGCTCCTCGTCTCGCTCGGCACCACGGTCATCGGAGTGCTCGTCGCCGCCACCACCGGCTACGCGGTGTCCCGTATGCGCTTCCCCGGCTACCGGAAGTTCATGTGGGTGCTGCTCGTCACCCAGATGTTCCCGGTCGCCGTGCTGATGGTCCCGATGTACGAGATCCTTTCCGAACTCCAGCTCATCGACAACTACTTCGGCCTCATCCTCGTCTACTGCTCGACCGCCGTGCCGTACTGCGCCTGGCTGCTCAAGGGCTACTTCGACACGATCCCCTTCGAGATCGACGAGGCCGGGCGGGTCGACGGACTGAGCCCCTTCGGCACGTTCGCGCGGCTGATCCTGCCGCTCGCCAAACCGGGCCTGGCCGTCGCCGCCTTCTACAGTTTCATCACCGCGTTCGGCGAGGTGGCCTTCGCCTCCACGTTCATGCTGTCCGACACGAAGTACACCTTCGCCGTCGGCCTGCAGAGCTTCGTCAGCGAGCACGACGCGCAGCGCAACCTCATGGCCGCCACCGCGGTGCTGGTCGCGATACCCGTCTCCGCGTTCTTCTACCTTGTGCAGAAGAACCTGGTGGCCGGCCTCACCGCGGGCGGTACGAAGGGCTGACGCCGGCGCCCCGCGCTCCCGCGCGCACGTCGCGCGCGGGTGGCGGCCGCGGTGTCCATCCGACCCCGCCGGCACCGCGGCCGCCTTCGTATCCACCGCATCACCTGCCCGAACACCGTCACGCACCAAGGACGCCATGAGCCAGCACTCCGCCGACCAGGCCCCGACCTCCGCTCTCGCCACCGTCGCCGCCCACCGCGACTGGTGGCGCGACGCGGTGATCTACCAGGTCTATCCGCGCAGCTTCGCCGACAGCAACGGCGACGGCATGGGCGACCTGGAGGGCGTACGTTCCCGACTCCCGTACCTGCGCGACCTCGGCATCGACGCCGTGTGGCTGAGCCCCTTCTACGCCTCGCCGCAGGCCGACGCCGGATACGACGTGGCGGACTACCGCGCCGTCGACCCCATGTTCGGCAATCTGCTGGACGCCGACGCGCTGATCCGTGACGCGCACGAGCTGAGCCTGCGGATCATCGTCGACCTGGTGCCCAACCACTCCTCGGACCAGTACGAGTGGTTCAGGCGGGCGCTGCGGGAGGGGCCGGGCTCGCCGCTGCGGGACCGCTACCACTTCCGGCCCGGCAAGGGGAAGAACGGCGAACTGCCGCCCAACGACTGGGAGTCCATCTTCGGCGGCCCGGCGTGGACCCGGGTCACCGAACCGGACGGCGCTCCCGGCGAGTGGTACCTGCACCTCTTCGCGCCCGAGCAGCCCGACTTCAACTGGGACCACCCGGCGGTCGGGGACGAGTTCCGCTCGATCCTGCGCTTCTGGCTCGACATGGGTGTCGACGGCTTCCGTATCGACGTCGCCCATGGACTGGTCAAGGCCGAGGGGCTGCCCGACCTGGGAGAGCACGACCAGCTGAAGCTCCTGGGCAACGATGTCATGCCGTTCTTCGACCAGGACGGCGTGCACGACGTCTACCGGCAGTGGCGCACGATCCTCGACGAGTACTCGGGCGACCGCATCTTCGTCGCCGAGGCGTGGACGCCCACCATCGAGCGCACCGCCAACTACGTGCGCCCCGACGAGCTGCACCAGGCCTTCAACTTCCAGTACCTGGGCACCCATTGGGACGCTGCCGAGCTGCGTTCCGTCATCGACCGCACGCTGGACTCGATGCGCCCGGTCGGCGCCCCCGCCACCTGGGTGCTCTCCAACCACGACGTGACCCGGCACGCCACGCGCTTCGCCAACGAGGCCGGGCTCGGCACCCAGATCCGCACCGCCGGCAACCGCGAACTCGGCCTCAGGCGCGCCCGGGCCGCGACCCTGCTGATGCTCGCGCTGCCCGGCTCCGCCTACCTCTACCAGGGTGAGGAGCTCGGCCTGCCCGACGTCGTGGACCTGCCGGACGAGGTGCGCCAGGACCCCGCCTACTTCCGGGGCGCGGGACAGGACGGCTTCCGTGACGGCTGCCGGGTGCCGATCCCGTGGACGCGGGAGGGCTCCTCGTACGGCTTCGGGGACGGAGGCAGCTGGCTGCCGCAGCCCGCCGGCTGGGGCGAGCTGAGCATCGAGGCGCAGACCGGCAAGGCGGACTCCACCCTGGAGCTGTACCGGACCGCGCTCGCCGTGCGCCGGGAGCGGGCCGAGCTGGGCGCGGGCGATGCCGTCGAGTGGCTGAAGGCACCCGAGGGCGTACTCGCCTTCCGCCGCGGGGAGTTCGTGTGCACGGCGAACACCGGCGGCGAGGCGGTGACCGTCCCGGCGTACGGACGGGTGCTGGTCGCCAGCGGCGAGGTGACCCTCGCGGACGACGAGGCCAAGCTGCCGTCGGACACCACGGTCTGGTGGGCCCGCTGACCCACGTGTGAACCTCCTGCGCCTCGGCGGACAGGGTGGGGACGGCCAACCGGCCGTCACATGAAGTGAGTTGGAATTGCTTGCGACATCTTGCTGAAACTTGCGAGCAAGCGTTACGGTCCCGCTCACACCGGTGTTGTTCAGTACGCAACTTCCGGCCCCCGCACCCTCATGTCCCCCACCCGCACAACGACGTGCAGGAGTTCACATGGCCAGGAGAACTCTGGCCGCCATATCCGTCCTCGCGGCGGGCATGGCGGCCTCGGTCACCCTCCCCACAGGAGTGGCCCAGGCATCACCACCCGGCTCGAAGGACGTCACGGCCGTCCTCTTCGAGTGGAAATTCGACTCCGTCGCGAGGGAGTGCACCACCACCCTGGGCCCGGCCGGCTACGGCTACGTCCAGGTGTCCCCGCCCGCCGAGCACATCCAGGGCTCGCAGTGGTGGACCTCGTACCAGCCCGTGAGCTACCGGATCGCCGGGCGGCTCGGTGACGCGACCGCCTTCACGAACATGGTGAACGCCTGCCACGCGGCGGGTGTGAAGGTCGTCGCCGACGCGGTCGTCAACCACATGTCGGCGGGCTCGGGCACCGGCACCGGCGGCTCCTCGTACACGAAGTACAACTACCCGGGCCTGTACTCCTCGTACGACATGGACGACTGCACGGCGTCGATCAGCGACTACACCAACCGCGGCAACGTCCAGAACTGCGAGCTCGTCGGGCTCGCCGACCTGGACACCGGCGAGGAGTACGTCCGCAAGACCATCGCCGGGTACCTGAACAGCCTGCTGGGATACGGCGTCGACGGCTTCCGTATCGACGCGGCCAAGCACATCCCGGCGGCCGACCTCGCGAACATCAAGTCACGGCTGAGCAATCCGTCCGTGTACTGGAAGCAGGAGGTCATCTACGGCTCCGGTGAGGCCGTCCAGCCGACCGAGTACACCGGCAACGGCGACGTCCAGGAGTTCCGGTACGCCTACGACCTCAAGCGGGTCTTCAACAACGAGAACCTCGCCTATCTGAAGAACTACGGCGAGGGCTGGGGCTATATGAGCAGTGGCGTCTCCGGTGTCTTCGTCGACAACCACGACACCGAGCGCAACGGCTCGACGCTGAACTACAAGGACGGCGCGAACTACACCCTCGCCAACGTCTTCATGCTCGCCTACCCCTACGGTGCCCCGGACATCAACTCCGGCTACGAGTGGTCCTCGACGGACGCGGGACCGCCCAACGGCGGCACGGTCAACGCCTGCTGGCAGGACGGCTGGAAGTGCCAGCACGCCTGGCCGGAGATCAAGTCGATGGTGGCCTTCCGCAACACCACGCGCGGCCAGTCGGTCACGAACTGGTGGGACAACGGCGGCGACGCCATCGCCTTCGGCCGCGGCAGCAAGGGGTTCGTGGCCATCAACCACGAGTCGGGCTCGCTGAACCGCACCTACCAGACCTCACTGGCCGCCGGGACGTACTGCAACGTGCAGAACAACACGACGGTCACGGTCAACGGCTCCGGCCAGTTCACGGCGACGCTGGGCGCGGGCACCGCCCTCGCCCTGTACGCCGGCAAGAGCAGCTGCTGAAAGCTCTTGCTGTTCGTTGCACGACTCTTGCTGTAAACCTTGCGTAAGCGATACGGTCACGCGGGCGCCCGGCACCGTAGCCGGGATGCAGCGTGGGGTCGGACCCAAGAACGCCGTATTCGCTAGGAGTTCACGCCTGTGGACCTGATACCGAGAGGGTCGGCGCCCCGCACGCGCCGCTCCCACCGCCACAGCCGGACGGCAGCCGTCATCGCCGCCGCCGCGCTGGCCGTATCGCTTGCGCACCCCCTCGCGGCGAAGGCCGCGACCCCGCCGCCACCGCCGTCGGACGCGAAGCTCGCCGCCGAGCCCGCCCGGCACGACGCCACCCGCGAGCAGTTCTACTTCGTCATGCCGGACCGCTTCGCCAACGGCGACCCGTCCAACGACCGCGGCGGCCTGACCGGCTCCCGTCTGTCGACCGGCTACGACCCCACCGACAAGGGCTTCTACCAGGGCGGCGACCTCAAGGGCCTGACCCGGAAACTCGACTACATCAAGGGCCTCGGCACCACGGCCATCTGGATGGCGCCGATCTTCCGGAACCAGCCCGTGCAGGGCACCGGCAAGGACGCCTCGGCCGGCTACCACGGCTACTGGATCACCGACTTCACCCGGGTCGACCCGCACTTCGGCACCAACCAGGACCTCAAGACGCTGATCTCCAAGGCCCACGCCAAGGGCATGAAGGTCTTCTTCGACGTCATCACCAACCACACGGCCGATGTCGTCGACTACGAGGAGAAGTCCTACGGCTACCTCTCCAAAGGCGCCTTCCCGTATCTGACCAAGGACGGCCGGCCCTTCGACGACGCCGACTACGCGGACGGGACGAGCGGGTTCCCCGCCGTCGACAAGGACTCCTTCCCGCGCACCCCGGTCGTGCCCGCCGAGAAGAAGAACGCCAAGGTCCCCTCCTGGCTCAACGACCCGACGATGTACCACAACCGCGGTGACTCCACCTTCGCCGGCGAGAGCTCCGACCAGGGCGACTTCTCCGGCCTCGACGACCTGTGGACCGAGCGTCCCGAGGTGGTGCGGGGCATGGAGAAGATCTACGAGAAGTGGGTCGGGGACTACGACATCGACGGTTTCCGGATCGACACCGTGAAACACGTCGACATGGAGTTCTGGACGCAGTGGGCCACCGCCCTCGACGCCTACGCGAAGAAGCACGGCCGGGACGACTTCTTCATGTTCGGCGAGGTCTACTCCGCCGACACCTCGGTCACCTCGCCGTACGTCACCCAGGGCCGCCTCGACTCCACGCTGGACTTCCCCTTCCAGGACGCGGCCCGCTCGTACGCCTCCCAGGGAGGCAGCGCCCGGAAGCTCGCCTCGGTCTTCGGCGACGACTACAAGTACACGACGGACAAGGCCAACGCGTACGAGCAGGTCACCTTCCTCGGCAACCACGACATGGGCCGCATCGGCTACTTCCTGAACCAGGACAACCCCGGGGCCGGCGACGCCGAACTGCTCAAGAAGGACCGGCTCGCCAACGAGCTGATGTTCCTCGGCCGCGGCAACCCCGTCGTCTACTACGGCGACGAGCAGGGCTTCACCGGCGCGGGCGGCGACAAGGACGCCCGCCAGCCGATGTTCGCCTCGAAGACCGCCGACTACCTGGACGACGACGAGCTCGGCACAGACCGGACGCACGCGAGCGACGCGTACGACACGAGTGCACCGCTCTACCAGGAGATCGCCGCTCTCTCCAAGCTCCGCAAGGACAACCCCGCGCTCGCGGACGGCGTCCAGACGGAGCGGTACGCGGCGGACGGCGCGGGCGTGTACGCCTTCTCCCGCACGGGTGCCGGCACCGAGTACCTCGTCGCCCTCAACAACGCCGACGAAGCACGGACGGCGACCTTCGCGACCGGCTCCGCTGACATGACGTTCCGCGGAGAGTACGGGACCGAGGCGTCGGTCAGGAGCGGCTCCGACAAGAAGGTCACGGTCACCGTCCCGGCCGGTTCCGCGGTGGTCCTCAAGGCGGGGGGCCGGCTCCCGGCACCCGCCTCGAAGCCCGCACTCACCCTGAAGGCACCGGACGCCGGCGCCACCGGAACCGTCGAGCTCTCCGCGACCGTCGAGGGGGGACAGCTCAACCGCGTGGTCTTCGCCGCCCAGACCGGCAACGGAAAGTGGCGGACACTCGGCTCCGCCGACCACGCCCCGTACAAGGTCACCCAAACCATCGGCAAGACCGTCCCGGCTGCAACCCCCTTGCGCTACAAGGCGGTTGTCATCGACTCCGCCGGACGCACGGCGAGCGCGACGGCCGCCTCCGCCACCGGCACCCCGCCCGCCGCCGAGGTCCCGACCGCCTCCTCCCGCGACTACGCGATCGTCCACTACAAGCGCCCCGACGGCGACTACACCGACTGGCGCCTCTATGCCTGGGGCGACCTCGCGGACGGCGAGTCGACGACCTGGCCCGCGGGCCACGACTTCATCGGCCGCGACGCCTACGGAGCCTTCGCCTACGTCAAGCTGAAGCCGGGCGCCTCCAGCGTCGGGTTCCTCGTCATCGACAAGGACGGCACCAAGGACGTCTCCGCCGACCGCACAATCGACGTCACCAGGACTGGCGAGGTCTGGCTCGAACAGGGCAAGGAGACCGTACGCACCGAACGGCCCGACTATCCGGCGCAGGACAAGACCAAGGCGGTCCTGCACTACCACCGCGCCGACGGGAAGTACGACGGCTGGGGACTGCACGTCTGGACCGGCGCCGCGACGCCCACGGACTGGTCGAAGCCTCTGGAACCGGCGCGGACCGACGCCTACGGCGCGGTCTTCGAGGTGCCGCTCACCGAGGGTGCCACCAGCCTCAGTTACATCCTCCACAACGGCGACGACAAGGACCTCCCGTCCGACCAGTCGCTCGACCTCACGGCCAACGGCCACGAGGTGTGGATGCTCGGCGGCCAGGAGAAGTACCTGCTCCCGCAGCCCGCGGGCAGTGCGGCCGCGCTCGACCTGACCACCTCCAAGGCGGTGTGGATCGACCGGAACACCCTCGCCTGGAACGGCTCGGAGGCGGCCGCCTCCACCCAGCTGCTTTACGCGCACGACGGCTCGATCGCCGTACAGGACGGCACCCTGACCGGGAACGCCAAGTGGCTGCGCCTGTCGAGGACGAGGCTCACCGACGCCCAGAAGACCGCGTTCCCGCACCTGAAGGACTACGCGGCCTGGTCCGTCGACCCGCGTGACCGCGACCGGGTGCGGGACGCCCTGCGCGGCCAGCTCGTCGCCTCGCAACGCGCGGCGAACGGCGCCGTGCTCGCGGCGACCGGCGTGCAGCTCGCAGGCGTACTGGACGATCTGTACGACGCCACGAAGGCGCACCTGGGACCGGTCTTCGACAACGGCACGCCCACGCTCTCCGTGTGGGCGCCCACCGCGCAGTCGGTGCGCCTGGACCTCGACGGCTCCGCGGTCGCGATGAAGCGGAACGACACCACCGGCGTCTGGTCCGTCACCGGCAGGAAGTCCTGGGCGGACAAGCCCTACCGGTACGTCGTCAAGGTGTGGGCGCCGACGGTCCGGAAGGTCGTCACCAACAAGGTCACCGACCCGTACTCGGTGGCCCTCACGACCGACTCGGCGCGCAGCCTCGTCACCGACCTCGACGCCAAGTCCCTTGCTCCGAGCGGCTGGTCGCACCTGAAGAAGCCCAAGGCGGTGGCCCTCAAGGACGCCCAGATCCAGGAACTGCACATCCGCGACTTCTCGGCGGAGGACAGGACGGTCCCCGCGAAGGACCGGGGCACCTATCGCGCCTTCACCGACCGGGACAGCGACGGCTCCCGGCACCTCAGGGCGCTGGCGAAGGCCGGTACGTCGTACGTGCATCTGCTGCCCGCGTTCGACATCGCCACGATTCCCGAGAAGAAGTCCGACCGGGCGACGCCGGGCTGCGACCTCGCCTCGTACGCGGCCGACTCGGACAAACAGCAGGAGTGCGTGGCGAAGACCGCCGCGAAGGACGCGTACAACTGGGGCTACGACCCGTACCACTACACGGTTCCCGAGGGCTCGTACGCGAGCGATCCGGACGGTACGCGGCGCACGGTCGAGTTCCGCGAGATGGTCAAGTCGCTGAACGGGGACGGCCTTCGGGTCGTCATGGACGTCGTCTACAACCACACCGCGGCGAGCGGCCAGGCCGCCACCTCCGTGCTCGACAGGATCGTGCCGGGCTACTACCAGCGGCTGCTCGCGGACGGCTCGGTGGCCACCTCCACCTGCTGCGCGGGCACGGCGACCGAGAACGCGATGATGGGCAAGCTCGTCGTCGACTCCCTCGTCACCTGGGCCAAGGAGTACAAGGTCGACGGCTTCCGCTTCGACCTCATGGGACACCAGCCCAAGGCCAACATCCTGGCGGTCAGGAAGGCCCTCGACGCGCTGACCCCCGCGAAGGACGGTGTCGACGGCAAGAAGATCGTCCTGTACGGCGAGGGCTGGAACTTCGGTGAGGTCGCCGACGACGCGCGGTTCGTGCAGGCCACCCAGAAGAACATGGCCGGCACGGGCATCGCGACCTTCTCCGACCGCGCCCGTGACGCCGTGCGCGGGGGCGGCCCCTTCGACGAGGACCCCGGCGTCCAGGGCTTCGCCTCCGGCCTCTACACCGACCCCAACTCCTCGGCCGCCAACGGCACACCGGCCGAGCAGAAGGCCCGTCTGCTGCACTACCAGGACCTCATCAAGGTCGGCCTGTCGGGCAACCTGGCGGCGTACCGGTTCACCGACTCCGCGGGCAAGGAGGTCAAGGGCTCCGAGGTCGACTACAACGGACAGCCCGCCGGCTACGCCGACGCGCCCGGTGACGCCCTGGCGTACGCGGACGCGCACGACAACGAGTCCCTGTACGACGCGCTCACGTACAAACTCCCGCGCGGCACCTCCGCGGACGACCGCGCCCGGATGCAGGTCCTCGCCCTGGCGACGGCCGCCCTCTCCCAGGGCCCGGCTCTCTCCCAGGCCGGATCCGACCTGCTGCGCTCGAAGTCCCTCGACCGCAACTCGTACGACAGCGGCGACTGGTTCAACGCCATCCACTGGAACTGCCGGGACGGCAACGGATTCGGGCGCGGGCTGCCGATGGCGGCCGACAACGCCTCCAAGTGGCCCTACGCCACACCGCTGTTGACGTCCGTCAAGGTGGGCTGCGAGCAGATCGAGGGCGCCTCGGCCGCGTACCGGGACCTGCTGCGGATCCGTACGACCGCGGACGGCTTCGGTCTCGGCAGCGCCGGCGAGGTCCGGTCGAAGCTGTCCTTCCCGCTGTCGGGCAAGGACGAGACGCCCGGTGTGATCACCATGCGGCTCGGCGGCCTCGTCGTCGTCTTCAACGCGACGCCCGAAAAGCAGGAACAGCGGATCGGCGCCCTGGCCGGGACCGCGTACGGGCTGCACCCCGTGCAGGCGTCCGGCGCGGACCCTATCGTCAAGTCGGCGTCCTACAGGGCGGAATCGGGGACGTTCGCCGTCCCGGGTCGTACCGTCGCGGTATTCGCCCCGGCCTCGCGATAGCGCAGTAACTTGGCGGGGGCAGGCGGCCGAACCCGGGCCTGCCCCCACCACCCGTGCCCGAGGGCTTTGAGATGCCCGCCTCCCGGCAGACCGACATCGGCGGCGACTTCTACGCGGCACTGCCCACCTCGGACGGAGTGCTCACCGCGGTCGGGGACGTGGTCGGGCACTCGCTGGACGCGGCCACGGTCATGGTCGAGATCCGGCCCACTGCTCGGCCTGGGCCTCGACCGTCCGCCGCCCACCGAGGCGGTCCTGATGCCCACGGATCGGCTTCTCATGATCACCGACGGGCTCATCGAGACGCGCGGTACGGACCTCGCGGTCTCCATGGAGCACCTGCGCACCGTCGCGGCCGGCGCCCCGTCCGGGACCGCCGCCCTCTGCGACACCCTCCTCGACTGCTTCGGCGGCGACCGGGAGGACGACATCGCCCTGCTCGCGCTGCGGTTAGGGTGACCAGGACGTCCCCCTGGAACAGACGTCCCTTGGAACAGGAGTGCCCATGCCGCAGATCACCGTCGACTACTCCGCGACGCTCGACGACGCCTTCGACCGTGCCGGGTTCGCACCGGCGCTGCACGCGGAACTGGTCGACACGGCGGCCGCGCGGATCGGCGCGTGCAAGACGCAGTTCCGCCGGACCGAGGACACGGTGGTCGGCGCCGACGTCCGCGGACACGCGATCATCCACGTCACCATCGCGCTGCTGGCCGGGCGGACCGACGAGACCAAGGCGAAGCTGACCGAGGCGGCACTTGGGCTGCTGAAGACGTATGTGAAGCCTGCCGACGGCCTCGAACTGCACGCGTCCGCCGAGGTACGCGACCTCGACGCGTCGTACCGCAAGTACGAGGGGTAAGCGTTACCGGCGGGGTGGGGGCCGGCGCGGTCGGCCAACTCCGCAGGGAGGCGAGGCCGGCCGGAAGAAGCTATTCCACCGGCGGTGTCGCCAGCGCGATCAGCCGGACGACGAGGTCACCGAACGGCCCGTCGCCCGGCTCGTCCTTGAGCGCCGTACGCAGCAACGCGCTCATCTCCTCGTCGTACGCGCCGCTGACGGCCGCGAGCGCCCCGAAGTCGTGCACGAGCTGCAGCTCCAGCTCGCCGCGCGGAATCCGCCGCCCCTCCAGCCAGATCAGCGCCGTCGACTCGACGAGGGAGATCCAGGAGCGGACCACCAGCTCCAGCCGGGCCGGCGGATTCTCGATCTTCATGTGCGCCAGCATCTGGTCGTAGGCCGCCTGGCGTACGGCGTCGACGAGCGCGTTGGTCTTCGACGAGCCGACCGCGGGACCGCCGCGCATCAACGCCGAGAAGCCGGGCCCGTGGTCGTCCACGAAGTCGAAGAACCGGCGCATGACCCGCAGCAGCCGCGAGCCCAGCGGCCCCTCCTCGGGTACCACGAACCGCCCGGCGAGATCGTCCGAGGCCCGCTGCAACGCGGCCTCGTACAGGCTGAGTTTGCCGGGGAAGTAGTGGTAGACCAGCGGCCGCGAGATGCCCGCGGCCGAGGCTATCTCGTCGATCGAGACCTCGTCCGGCGAGCGTCGGCTGAACAAATCGAGGGCGACGCCGATCAACTGCTGCCGCCGCTCCTCGACACCCATCCTGCGGCGTACCCCGGTTGTCATGCGAACACCTTACCGATCGGATCCGGCCCGGAACGGCCCGGTCCGGCCATGGGTGTTCACATATCCAGCACAATTCGTTCACCGCGCGCCCTCGATACACAGATCAGCATCGAGTCGTCACGCTCCGCATCTGTCAGCAGTTCGTCCCGGTGGTCGATCTCCCCTTCCAGGACCCGCTGTTGGCAGGTCCCGCAGAACCCCTGCTCGCAGGAGTACACGGTGTCGGGCAGTTCCGCCCGCACGGCGGCGAGGACGGTGGAGTCGGCGGGGACGGTCAACGTACGGCCGCTGCGGCGCAGTTCGACCTCGAAGGGGCCGTTGCCCTCGGTGGACGTGTGTGCGGTGAAGCGCTCGAGATGGAGACCGCAGTGCGCGGGCAGGGCGCGCGAAACCCCCTCCATGAGCCCCTCCGGCCCGCAGCAGTAGACCGCGGTGCCCTCGGGAAGGTCCGCCAGCAGACCGTCGAGATCCGGCCGTCCGTCCACGTCCTCGGCGACGACGGTGACCGCACCGCCCCGCAGTTTCTCGATCTCCTCCAGGAACGGCATCGAGGCGCGGGTGCGCCCGCCGTACACCAGCCGCCAGTCCGCGCGGCCCTGGACCTCGCGCAGCATCGGCAGGACCGGCGTGATCCCGATGCCGCCGGCGACGAACAGATAGGCGGGCGCCGGCACGAGCGGGAAGCGGTTGCGCGGCCCGCGCACCTCGACCTCCATGCCCTCCCGGAGCTGGTCGTGCACCTCGCGGGAGCCGCCGCGCCCGCCCTCCGCCGCACCCACGAGCCGCGTCGCGACGGTGTACGAAGACGTGTCCTCCGGATCCCCGCACAGCGAGTACTGCCGTACGAGCCCCGACGGCAGCACCAGATCGAGGTGGGCGCCGGGCTCCCAGGCGGGCAGGTTCCGCCCCTCCAGGCGCAGTTGTACGACCCCGTCCGCGATCCTCTCGTGCCGGGTGACCAGCAGCCGCAGCGCCCGTGAGCGGGGCCGGCCGGAGACCGGTTCCTCCAGGGCGGGCAGCGGCCACAGCGGCGAGGCCTCGATCCGGCGCCGCATCGCGCGCCGGACGAGCAGGGCGGTACCGGCGACGGCCGCGACGGTCCGCAGCCGGGGCATCACGCGCCTCCCCGCTCGGCAGCGGAGGCAGCGGAGGCAGCGGAGGCGGCAGAGGCATCAGAGGCAGCGGCGGCGGAGACAGGAGAGGAGGAGGCGGCGGTGGCGGCGACGGCGGCGGGGGAGGAGGCGAGATAGGCGACGGCCTGCGCGGTCGACGCCTCCTGGGACGGGTGATAGTCACGGCTGAGATAGCGCGGTATGGACTTGAGCATGGCCCCGGTGGACGGCAGCACCCTCGCCTTCGTACTCGCGTGGAAGTCCCTGAAGGTGGCGCGGCCGGCAGGCAGGGTCGGGTCGTTCTCCATGAAGAACCGCGCCCCGCGCTGCCACAGGAACACCAGGGCCGTGAAGGCGGTCGCCCAGGTCCGCACCCGGCGCCGGTAGCCGCCGTCGACGTGCAGGAACAGGTCGAAGGCCACGGACCGGTGCTCGACCTCCTCCGCGCCGTGCCAGCGCAGCAGGTCGAGCATCGTCGGATCGGCACCCCGCCGGTCGAGTTCCGCCGCGTTCAGCACCCAGTCGCCGAGGAACGCGGTGTAGTGCTCGATCGCCGCGATGATCGCGACCCGCTCCATGAGCCACCACTTCCTGGCCCTGCCCGGCGGCAGGGTGCGGTCGCCGAGCAGCTTCTCGAAGAGCCAGTCGACCTGCGCGGTGTACGGCGTCGGGTCGAGACCCTGCTCCTTGAGATGCGGCAGCACCTCGTCGTGCGCCTGCGAGTGCATCGCCTCCTGCCCGATGAACCCGATGACGTCCTCGCGCAGCCGCTCGTCCCGGATGTAGGGCAGCACCTGCTTGTACACATGGACGAACCAGCGCTCACCGGCGGGCAGCAGCAGATGCAGCACATTGATGGTGTGCGTGGTGAACGGGTCCCCCGGCACCCAGTGCAGAGGCGTGTCCTCCCAGGAGAACGACACCTTCCGTGCCTTGAGGGCGATCCGCTCGGACTCGACCGGACGGGGCAGCCGGGCCGCCTGGTTATTGGACACCGCCTGGTTATTGGACATGGCGTCAATGTACTGACGGGTAGTTCCCGGGAGAACCCCCGTGCGGGGACTTGTTGACGTGAATGTCAGTTAGCGCAGGCCGGTGATCGACCTGCCGTCCGCCAGGGTCCCCTTCAGCGCGGCCTGGGTCCCCTGTTCGGTCCGTACGGCGAGCAGGGAGCCCTCGGCGGAGCCGTGGACGCCGCCCGTGGCACTGACCGAGGCCGTGTCCTTGCTGCCGGCGGCGAGCAGGTACCAGGACCCCGTCCCCGACTTCCACAGCACACCCGCCAGTACATGCGGATCGCGTGAGCCGCACGCGGGCGAGTTCTCCGCCTTCGCCGCGACCGCGCCGTACAGCCCGCCGGGTGTGTGGAACTGCGCCAGCACGCGCGGGCCGCCGCCCCGCCAGGTGTCGGCCCGGGTGCACACCCAGGCGGCCGACCCGCTCGCGTCGGGCAGCGGCTGCTGTGCGAACTGCCAGGCGTTCACCGACCGGACGCCTCCCGAGCGCACCGCGGCGAGGGAGCAGGCGAAGGGCGACCAGGTCTGGAGCGCCTGTGCTCCGGACACCTCGTGGGGTGCCGTGGGGCGTCCCGTGGTGAGGTGCGCCGGAGTGAGCTCGCCGAGGTCGCTCATCAGCCGCGTGCCCGAGTTGTCCGTCAGCTGCAGGGCGCGCCAGGAGCGGCAGTCGCCGGTCTGCTGCGCGGGGCTGGCCAGCGGACCGGTGACGCCGTCCGCCGAGAGGCCCAGGTCGAGCGGGGCGGAACTCGCCTTCAGCAGATCCCGGGCGGCCGCCTTGCGCACCCAAGGAGCCGTCAGGTAGCGGACGTTGCCGTCGACGCGGTCGAGGACCACCGCGGCCGCCTCGGCGCCGGTCGCGCCGTCGACCCGCGCGAAGTCGAGGGCGGCGCCGCTCGTCCCGTCCTTGGGTTCGGCGTACCGCGCGATGCGCAGACCGTCGTAGAGGAGCACCACCCGCGCCTGGTCGACGTCGCCCGCGAAGAGCAGCTGGGGCGGGCCGGGCGGAGCGCCCGACGGGGTCCCGGGGGTCGCGGAGACCTGCACGGACTCGCCGGGCCTGGCCCACACGGCGAGGGCGCGCCGCAGCAGCGCGCGGTCACCGGTGAGGTTTCCGCGCGCGGGCCACACCGAGAAGTCGGTCCGCGCGGACGACTGCCAGGCCGTCGCGGCGACCTTCGCCAGCTTCCCCGGGTCCAGGGCCGCTTCGGCGGCCGGATTCTGCGCGTACGAGGGTGCGGCGGCCCCGTCCGGCCCCCAGCCGTCGCCGGGCAGACCGAGCAGTGCGCCGCACACCGCGACGGCCGCCGTGGCGGCGAGCGCCGCCTTCAGGTGCTGCCGTCGCCGCATCAGGTCGGTGGGCCTGGCGTGCAGCGAGCAGGGGTCGAACTCGGGGGAGAGCAGCAGGTCGTTCTGCGGTGTCACCTCGGCGGACTCCGTGAGGGCCGCCTCCGGGTCCTCGACACCCGCCGCGTCCAGCGCCTTGCGCACATCGGTGTCGGCCAGCTGCTCCAGGCCGCGCAGGACGTAGGCCGCGCGGGCCGGTCCGCTCAGCGCGGAAAGGCGCTGGTCCAGGGCGAGTTCATCGGCGCCGCCCGACCGCGGGAAGAGCCTGAGGCCCCACACCTGCGGGAGCAGCGGCGGCAGCTGGGACCGCTTGGGCCAGGCCGGGCGCCGGAGCGGCAGGCCCGCCTCCAGCGCGCTGCGCAGCACTTGGAGACGGACGAAGGCGTAGCCCGGGTCGCCGTCACGGCCCGTCGGCTGGGCCGGGATCACGGCCGCGGACGTCCGCCCGCGGGGCAGGGCCCGCTGGGTGAGGGCGTGCGCCGTGAGCACCCGACGGTTGCGGCCGAGGCTCGGCGGCAGCACCAGATAGGCGAGCCGGACGAGCCGCGGATAGTGCTCGACGAGCGCGGCCTCGGCCTGCTCGACATCGACGACCGGTCCTGACGCGGGCGCGGGGCGCGGGGCTACATCCTGTGACTGCACGTTCAGCAAAACGAGCGAATCGTTGGATGGTCACCTGGACCGCGGCGAGTTGGCCGAAGAGCCGCGGGGAGAAGACGCTCCCTACGCCTCCGGCTCCACGAGCAGACGCGCGTAGTTCGCCATCGACCGCTGGTAGCGCGGCAGATGGGGCGCGAGCGCGCCGATCACGAGCGCGAGACCTTCCCGCTCCCGGCCCAGATCGGCCAGGCACAGCGCGAGACAGGCGCGTACCGCGTCGTCCAACTCGTCCGAGGGCGTGAGGAGTTCGGGCGTGAGGAGCTTGACACCCTCCTCGGCCTGCCCGATGTTCCGCAGGGAGCTGGCGAGCTGGATCCTGGTGCGCCGGCCCTTGTAGCCGCTGAGCCCGCGGGCCAGCGCCTCGCGGTACAGCGGAACGGCCTTGTCCGAGTGGCCCGTCGAGTCCCAGGCGCAGGCCTGCTCGAAGGGGCCGAGCGGGCTGTCGGCCGGCAGCTCGGCGACGAGCTCGTCGATCACAGCACGGAAGTCCGCCCCGTGCTCCTCGTCGTAGTCGTCGAAGGTGGCCCAGGCGGCCGTCACGCGCTTTTCCCAGTCGTCGTTCACGGGCCCACCCTCGCACAGGTGTGCCCGTGACGACATGCCCTTTCCGTGATCATGGAGGCGCGGCCCGTGGTGACCGCGCCGTCCGCCGGGTCCTAACCGATCGTCCAGCCGCTGAACTCCACCGTGCCGCGCGCCCCGCCGCCCCCGTTCGTGGCACTCATGAACAGGCCCACGTCCTGGACGTCGGCAGCACCCGGCACCGGCACCGTCGCCACCGTCCGCCAGCTCGCCCCGCCGTCCGCCGAGCAGGCCCCCGTGAACGCGGCACCGGCCCGGGTCAGCCGCAGCAGCACCGGCGCCTTGATCCCGGTGACGCGCTTGTACGTGTCGAGGGTGCCGTCGCCGTTCGTGTCGTACGACAGCACGACCCCGTTGGCCGGCGTGACCGCCAGATCGAGGAAGCCCGGCGACCCGGGGGTGGCCAGGCTGTTGCGGACGACGATCCCCGCGCGGGCCCAAGGGCCGGTGACCGCCTGGGAGTCGACGCGCAGCGTCACCGACACCCCGTCCTTCAGGGCCCCCTTCCGGTACACCGTCCCGAACTCCGCGGTGCCCTTCCACAGGTCCGCGCCCGCCCCGTCGATCGCGAACCGGTCGCCGAGCTGCCCGAAGACGGCCGCGTTCCCGGAGTACGTCGTCCAGCCCGCGGCGAGCGGCCCCGCCTCGAAGAGGGTGCCGTCGGACTCGCTGCGCACCCGGTCCTCGCCCCGGGGCCCGTAACGCACCACGAGCGCGTACGGCAGCGGACGCAGCGGGCGGTCCAGCGGGGTCCCGGGTGCGCTCGCCGACCAGCGGACGGTGCCGGACCCGGCGGCCGGCACGCTTTCCAGGGACGTCGGCCCCAGTGGCCGCGCGTCGATGCCGGTGAGCTCGAAGTCGACGCGTCCGGTGGCCCGCAGGCCGTTGACGTTGGTGAAGACGGCCTCCACGCGCGCGTGGCCGCCGGGCGGGAAGGCGGGCGGTTCGGCGGTGACCCGGAGGGAGCCCTGATAGGGCGCGCGGGACAGGACGTCCCGGATCCGCGCGGCCGTCCGGTAGGAATCGCCCACCGGCCGCAGCGGGTAGTCCTTCCGCTCCAGGGTCCACGGCTCCTCGAACGCGAACCAGTCGACGGCCGCGGGCGGTGTCCCGGTGGCGAGCGCGTCCTGCAGCGCGTCGAGCCACTTACGCCAGCGCGGCAGGTAGAAGTCGGCCAGCAGGCCGTTCCACTCGCGGTTGCCGTACTCGTGCAGGTCGCCCGCGTCGGAGGTGGCCCGCCCGCCCCAGACGGTGATGAGGACCTTGGCGGTCCGCTCGAACTCGGCGCGCTCGTCGTCGTTCGTGGCGAGCAGCCGCGCGTCGTTGATCCACGGCCCGAGGAGGAACGCCGGATGCGTCCCGGTGATGTCGTCCGAGAGCCCCATCAGCCGCAGCCACAGCGCCGCCAGCACCTTGAAGGTGCCGAGGTCCTTCCTGTCGTACGCGGCCTTCAACTGGGGCAGATACTGGCGGCTGCGGTGCGCGAGCGCCTGCCGGGCCACGTCCACCAGGTCGTACCGGTACGCGGCACTGCCCCGCAGGCTCCCGCTCACGCCGAGCAGTCCGGCGAACGCGGCGTCGAAGCGGCCCGGGTCGTAGGTGAGAGCACGCGGCGCGTACTCGGCGGCGCGGTTCGCGGCGAGGTCGGGGCGGGCACAGAACAGCGAGTCGTGCGGGTCGCTGCGCTCGACGGCCCGCTGCTGGTACGCGGTGTCGTGCAGCGCCCGCCAGGCGGCCCGGGCGTGGGAGTCCCGCCGTCCGTAGCGGAAGTCGGCGTACGACGAGAACCAGGCGGCCCGGTCGATCCGGGCGGGACTCCACGCCAGCTCCGAGAAGAGCTCGAAGGCGGCCGGGTCCCGGTCGGTGGCCTCCGGCAGGAACGCCGTGCCCGCCAGCGCGCTGCCCGTCTTGTCCCGCCACGCGAAGAACTTCTCGTTCCAGAGGTGCGCGCGGGCCCCGATCGTCGTACGGCCGCCGAAGTTGGGGATCGTGCCGAAGGCGTACGGGGTGCCGCCCCAGTCGCGCTCGCGGTCGGTGACGCTCGTGTAGCGGTCGGAGACGCCGTCGACGATCAGCATCTTCTTCTTGTCGACGGCGTCGAGGAGCGCGGGCAGCGGATTGGCCTCCCAGCCGAGGATCACCCAGGTCGCGCCGGGGTGCGCCGTCCGCAGCGCCGTCTCCACTCCGCGGGCGGCGGCGGGCACCGGCACGTCACCGGCCGTCCCGCCCTCGTGCAGCAGGTCCATCTTGAAGTGGGCGGCCTTGCCGAAGACGTCCCGCTGATGGCGGTAGAACGACCCGGCGACCGCGGCGAAGGCGTCGGTGCGCGGATCCAGCCAGTCCGGGCGCTCGAAGCCGTGCCAGACGCCCTGCGGCACGACGTGCGCGTCACCGCCGTTGCGCTCGACGAAGCCCTTCGGGACATGTCCGTAATAGCCGGGCAGCACCGGCGCCATGCCCAGCTCGCGCAGCCGGTCGCAGATACGCCGGCCCAGCGCCGCGCGTCGTGCGATCAGCTCGGGGGAGAGCGGGCCGCCGTACCCGGAGAGGTTCTGCAGCAGCCACCACGGCTGGTGCGAGGGCGCGGGCAGCCAGGCGCGGGCCTCGGCGTCGCTGTAGCCGAAGTCCTTCAGGACACGGTGGTAGACGGCCTCGGTGCCCGCGATGACCATGACCTCGTTGCAGCCGTGCACCGCGAGGAGGTCGATCTGGTGCTCCCAGTAGGCCCAGTCCGCGTACGGGGCGGTGTAGCCGTCGTTGGTGTCGTTGAGCGCGAACCGGTGGGGGAGCGCGGTGTCCCGGGCCAGCGGGCGGGCGGGTGCGGGCAGCCGGCGCGGCAGGTTCAGCTGGGAGCCGTTCCAGGCGAGGTGCGCCCCGCAGACGTACTTCAGGTAGAAATGGACGCCGGTGAGCAGGACGCCGGGTGTCGTACCCGTCACCTGGATGTGCCCCGTGGTGCCCGTCACCCGGAAACGGTCGCGCCCGCCGGACGGTCTGAGGAGACTGAGCCGGAACTGGTCCGCATGGCCGGGCAGCAGTCGATTGAGCGCGGAGCGTGCGGGAGCCGTATCGAAGGCGGGGCCCTCGCCGGGGCTCTCAGCGGCGTGGGCCGGGACCGTCACCCCGAGGGTGGTCCCGAGGCCGATGGCACCGGCCGTGCCCAGCACCGTGCGTCGCGACGGACTGTTCATCTGTGTGCCCCCTGTGTCGACAGGAGCGGCACGCTAACCGGACGGGCCGCTGTGCTCAACGGTGCGAACGGAGCTGGCGAGTTCGTGTCGCCGGAAGGAACCGGAGGAACGTATGAGGATCACGCGCGAAAAGCTTGCGGCGGGGGCGGCCGGCGCGGCCGTGGCCCTGCTGGCACTGACCGGCTGCGGCGGATCGGGCGCCGCCGACCAGGACGACAAGGTCCCGGCCACCGCCACCGGCAGCCTGGAGGACCTCGCGTCCGAGGTGAAGTGCGAGCCGGACATCCAGACGGACGCCGACGAGATCCGCCAGGCCGTCTGCAAGAACACCGACGGCAAGTTCATCCTCGCCACCTTCGCCACCGACCGGGGCCAGCGTGAATGGCTCAACAGCGCGAAGGACTACGGCGGCGCGTACCTCGTCGGCGCCAAGTGGGTCGCCGTCGGCGAGATGAAGACGGTCATGGCGCTGCGCGGCCAGCTCGGCGGGACCATGGAGGAGGGGGCCTCGCACCACTCGGCGAGTGGTGGTGGGGGGACCGAGGCCACACACTCCGGTACCCACAGCGGCTGACCGCGCAGGATCGGGGGGTGGGGGTGTTTCCGGAGCGGCTCCGGAAGCGCCCCGGGGCGACATGACACAACATGACATGACGAAGGCCGGCGGCGGGATCTCCCACCGCCGGCCTCGTCATGTGGTCACTCGCAGCGCCTGCCGGTGCTGCCGCGAGGAATCACTTGCACTGCTTGCCCTGGTTGATGCAGTTGACCATCTTGTTCATCAGGCCCGTGTCGAAGACGTTGATGAAGTCGTCGTGGTCGGTGCTCGCCTTGTGCAGCTGTTCGGGGAAGCCGTCGACCGCGTAGGCGTTCTTGACCTGCCCGTTCTCCAGAGTCGGCGCCGGAACGTCGTACACGAGGCGCATCGTCAGCTGCGGGATCGCCTTGAACCCGTTGGCGCAGTTGCCCTGCGCGTCGGCGAAGGCCACATGCGTGCGGTGGTTCGCGCTGTCGATGTTCTGGCCGTCCCAGCAGCTCTGGAAGGCGAAGGAACGCACCACGCTGCTGCCCTGGGGGCAGATCGGGTACTGCTCCGTCAGCTGCACCTTGTTCTCGAAGCCGGTGCAGCTCCAGTGCGCGTTGGCGTTCGCGAGACCGTTGGTCAGGGTCTTCGCGTCACCGGTGATGATGCGCAGGAACTTCGGCATCGCGACGACCTTGCTCTTCGCGTTGCCGACGTACTTGATCTGCGCCTCCTTCACCTGCTGGATCTGGCCGACGTTGCCTTCCTTGCCACCACCGTCGTTGTTCTGGTCGAAGTCCTGCGAACCGTTCTGGATGCGCACGACCGGCCAGTAGTACGACGATTTGTCGCCCTGGTTGGAGCAGGTGGTCTGGGCTGCCGCGAACGTGTCGTTGTTGGCGAAGGCGTCGTTCGACTGGTTGCCGACGTAGTCGTGCAGGTGGTGCGCGCCGTTGGTGACGCCCGGCGCCACGATGACGTTGTCGGTGTTGAACTTCTTGTTCTCGTTCACACCGCACGCGCTCGTGAAGGTGCCCGTCGAGCCGCCGCGCTTGGTCCGGGCCTTCTTGGAGACGTTCGGCTGGACCTTCGTGATGTCGACGAAGTCGGCCGCGACAGGCCCGTTACCGGCCTGACCGCCGTTGCCCTGCTGCTGGCCGTTGTTCTGCTGACCGCCGCCTTGCTGCTGACCGCCGCCCTGCTGCTGACCGCCGTTGTTCTGCTGCTGCCCACCGTTGTTCTGCTGCTGGCCGTTGTTCTGGCCACCCGCGTTGGTCTGGGTCTGATCGGCGGGGCGGCCACTGCACGTGGCGAGGTCGTCCAGCTGTTCGGGCGCGTTGCCTCCGACCCGGTTGATCTCCAGCTGGATCCGGTCGATCATCACCTTCCGCAGGTCCTTGAGCGGGCCGAGCACGGAGTTCTGGACGAAGTTCGCGTCCTTCGTCTGTGCGTCCCGTGTGGTGTTCAGGCGCTGGTAGGCATCGGTGATCTGCTGGTCCATCGTGGCCAGTTCACCGTCGACCTCCCCACGCGCCTGCTGGGGCACACTGGAGAGCTTCTGGCCGACGTCCGGACAGTCGATCGTCGCCACCCAGCCGGTGGCGGACTTCGTGCTGTTCTGCGCAGAGTTCGTCTCATGCGCCGAAGCGTAGAAATTCGCCCAGATCAGCCCGCCCCCGCCGAGCGCTAGGGCAGCCGACGCTGCTATGGCGCGGACCGCCAGCGGCGAACGGCGTTTTCGTATGTTGCGTCCCATGGAACTCCTCTGACTTCCTTGCGGGGCAGCGAGGTACCCGACAGGAGTGAAGCGGCTCCCATTCATACGCAGGGGGCGCGTGAGGTGTTCAGTGACCGCCGGAAATTCTTAGAAGTTCATGAGGTCAATTCCGGCACAAGGGCCACAGAAGCCGCTATTTCTCCGGTAGTTGATCTCCCGGAACAGGTTTGAATCTTGGTCAGCGGCCTTGGTCGAGATAGGCGAGCACCGCGAGAACGCGTCGGTTGTCGTCGTCCGAGACCTCGAGATCCAGCTTGGCGAAGATGTTCGAGGTGTGCTTGGCGATCGCCCGTTCCGTGACGACGAGTTGGCCGGCGATCGCCGCGTTCGAGCGTCCCTGCGCCATCAGTTCGAGTACTTCTCGCTCCCGCGGGGTCAGCCGGCCCAGCGGCTGGTCGGTGCTGGAGCGCCGGGACAGCAGCTGCTGGATCACCTGCGGGTCCATGGCCGTGCCGCCCGCCGCGACCCGCCGTACGGCGTCGATGAACTGCTCCGCGTCGAACACCCGGTCCTTGAGCAGATAGCCGACCCCGCCCGTGCCGTCGGCGAGCAACTCCCGCGCGTACAGCTGCTCCACGTGCTGCGACAGGACCAGCACCGGCAGCCCGGGTCTGTTCCGGCGCGCCTCCAGTGCGCACTGCAGCCCCTCGTCCGTGTGCGAGGGCGGCAGCCGTACGTCGACCACCGCGACGTCCGGCGCCAACTCGGCGAGTGCGCGGCTGAGTTCGGGCCCGGTCTCGACGGCAGCGGCGATCTCGAAGTCGTACGCCTCCAGCAGCCGGACCAGTCCGTCGCGCAGCAGGAAGAGGTCTTCGGCTAGGACAACGCGCACGGAATCTCCAGGGTCACCATCGTGGGACCGCCCGCGGGGCTGCTGACGGCCAGGACGCCGTCGAATGTACCCAGCCGCCGCTCCACTCCGGTGAGCCCGGTGCCCGCGCCGGTGCGCGCGCCACCCTTTCCGTTGTCCGTGACGGAGATCCGCAGCATGCCGTCCGCGTGGTGGAGGTCCACCCAGAGGCGGTCGGCGCCGGAGTGCTTGACCGCGTTGGTCAGCACCTCGCTGACGGCGAAGTACGCGGCGGCCTCGACGGGCGCGTCCGCGCGGCCCGCCAGGTCCACGTTCACCTCGCTCACCAGCGGCAGCCGCAGCGCCAACGCCCGTACGGCGTCGCCGAGTCCGCGCTCCGCCAGCACCGGCGGATGGATGCCCCGCACCAGGTCGCGCAGCTCCGTGAGCGCCTCCGCCGAGGACCTGCGGGCCTCGGCGAGCAGCTTCCTGGCCCTGGCCGGGTCCTTCTCGATCAGTGCCTCGACGGTCCCCAGGTCCATGCCCATGGCGACGAGCCGGGCCTGTGCTCCGTCGTGCAGATCCCGCTCGATGCGCCGCAGTTCGGCCGCGGAGGTGTCGACGGCGTCCCGCCGGGTCTCGGTCAACACCCTTACCCGCTCGCTCAGTTCGCCCTCACTGGGGGCGAGCACGGACCTGGTGAGCAGGAAGTGGACCCGCAGCAGCGGTGGGTTGAGGTAGAGGGATGCGGCCAGGAGCAGGGCGCCCAGCGCGGCCGCCGCGAGCGCGGTGGCCTGTCCGGAGACCGGCACGAAGCCGTACCACCAGCCGACGCGGGTGCCGTCCGTGAAGACCCGCCACAGGCCGAGGGCGAGCGCGAACCCCTCCAGAGGGTAGAAGAGCAGCAATGCCGGCAGCAGCGCGGTCACGAAACCCGCGGTCATGTCGACCGGCAGCCAGCCCAGGTCCCGCCAGGTGGCGGGGTCCCGCAGCATTCCGAAGCAGCGGGCCCACGGGTTGGCGTCCGCCGGCAGCGGGCGGTACGCCGGCGGAATCCGTACCCCGCACCACTCCGCGGCCAGGATCCGCCGCCGGTCCGCGAACGCGCGTACGCCGGTCAGTACCCACGGCGTCGTGACGATGCCGACGCCGACCGGCACCAGCGCGATCGACACGACGGCCAGCACGAACAGGACGATCGAGCCGGTCAGTCCGCCCACGGCGAGGGCCAGCGCCCGGGCCCCCGCCACGGCCGCGCTCCGCGCCCTGGCCCGCACCCCACCACTCCCGACCGCTGTCATTTCCATACGGCCAGTCTTCCCGACCCTGCGCCCCCGGGTCACTGGCCCGGCCACCCGGCTCGGGGGTGCACCTAGGTCCACCCCCCACCCCCTCGGGGGCTCCGCCCCCAAACCCCCGAATCGGCCTGAACGGCCTCGTCCTCAATCGCCGGACGGGCTATGAATCTTTCCCCCGGGCAAGAGCTTCGCAGCCCGCCCGGGGAGAGAATTCAGCCCCTCCGGCGTTTGAGGAGCGGGTCCGGGGCGGAGCCCCAGGTACGGGATGGGACGGGAAGCGGCGGAGGGGGCGAAACCCCCGGAGGGACCGGAACACCCCTGGAGGAACGGGACCTCCGGAGGGATTGGCCCCCCGGAGGGCCTGGGCCCACGGAGTTGCCCGGAACCCAAAGGCCGCCCTGGAGCGCCCGGGTTCAGAGGCCGAGGAGCTTCGCCTCGACCGCGGGGTCCAGCCCCACCGCGGGCCGATCGGCCCGCTGAGGCGCAACCCCGCCAAGGCTCCGGAGCCAGCCCCACGTATCGCCCACCGTCGCCTCGACCCCCCGGCACAGCAACCCGCTCCCCAGCGCAAGGGACACATCCGCCCCATGGAGGGCGTCATGCAGATCACTCCCCGGCGGCACCCACACCGGCAGCTGCGTCCAGGGCTCGACCCCGGCCCCCAGAATCACCTCGGGCTCCGTCCACCGCAGCTCCGCCCGGGCCCCCGTGACCCGAACGCACGCGTCGAGCAGCTCCCCCGTCGTCGTGAGCCCCCGGGGCCCCGCCAGGTTGTAGGCCCCGCCCAGCCCGCGCCGCACCGCCCCGAGGATCCACTCGGCGAGGTCGCGGACATCGACGTACTGGAGCGGGAGATCGCGCGGGCCGGGTGCGAGGACGGGCCCGCCGCGCGCGATCCGGTTCAGCCACCACGGCAGCCGCCCGATGTTCTCGTACGGCCCGAGGATCAGCCCGGACCGCACGAGCACCGAGCGCTCCGCACCGAAGGCGTCCAGGACGGCGAGCTCGGCACCCCGCTTGTCCCGCGCGTAGTCCGTCTGCTCCGCGTCCGCCGAGGCACCGTCGACGAGAGGGGCGTCCTCGGTGTAACCGGCGGCCGGCGGCCAGGCGTACACGGAGCAGCTCGACACGTACACATAGCGCGCGACCCGGCCGGCCAGCAGCCGCGCCGTGTCCCGGACGGCCCGCGGCGCCGCCGACCAGGTGTCGACGACCACGTCCCACTCGCCGTCGGCGAGCGCGGCCAGACCGTCGGGCGCGGTGCGGTCGCCGTGCAGCGAGCGCACGCCCGCGGGCGGCTCGTGGCGGCCGCGGTGGAAGACGGTCACCTCCCAGCCGGCGGAGAGCGCCGCCTCCACGACGGCGCGCCCCGCGAACTCCGTACCGCCCAGCATCAGAAGTCTCATGCCGACGACTCTGCCCGCCCCACCGGCCGCACGGAACGGGATTCTGCTGTCAGAAGATCCGCCGTCAGCGGTGCCCGGTCAGAGCCTGGTCAGCGCCCGGCCGGCGGGGCGTACTTGTAGCCCACCCGCCGGACCGTCTGGATCGCCTTGCGGTGCTCCACGCCGAGCTTGCGCCGCAGCCGGGCGACATGGACGTCGACGGTGCGTCCGTCGCCCACGTGCCCGTAGCCCCACACGGTCGTGACCAGCTGGTCCCGGGTGTGCACCCGGTGCGGGTGCGCGACGAGATGGGCGAGCAGCTCGAACTCCAGGTAGGTGAGGTCGAGCGGCCGCCCGTCGACCTCGGCGGTGCGCTGCACGGTGTCGATCCGGACGAGGGGCGCGTCGGCGTCCTGGTCGAGGACCGTCGGCTCCGGGCGGTCCGGCACGGCCACCGGCAGCAGGGGCTGCTGGTCGGCCGGGACGAGGACCAGGTAGCCGATCATCGGCGGCTGGCCGGGCAGCGTGGGCAGGGTGTGCTGGGGAGCGGGCAGCCAGGTGGCGCCCGGCGGCAGGAAGTCCGCGACGTCCACCACCTCGTCCCGGTCGACGGCACGCAGTCGGTGCCGTGCGCTGCCCGTGGGTGAGGCGGTGAGGGTGCCGGCGGTGGAGAAAGAACGGGTGTTCGCCATGAGAGGTCAGCTCTTTCGCGCGAGGAGTCGTCGTGTGGTGTCGACGTCCGCGAGTTCTTGGTCGGGACCGTCGAGAGACGTACGTCGTGCGCGCTGGCCGAAGGCCGGGGTGTGCGGCTTTAGAGGGCCTGCGCGTTCATCGCGCGGCAACACACCCGGTCGAAGTCGTGGTGCTGACGGGAGGGCCAGAAGGGCTCGAGGTCGGGACGACCCGTCGCGGTGTACTTCTGGATGCTGGCCATGGGCCCATTGAAGCAGATGACGGTGACACACAGCAGATCCGGTACAGACCTTCTCGGCACGTGATACGGAACCTTGGCGCGAAACACCCTCTTCACCTCACCCGGTGAGCCGCTTGCGCCAGTCCAGATCCCTCACCTCGATCGCCTTGGCGGGGGAGCCGTCCCACTCCGTGGACAGACCGGCGGCGGTGAGGGCGGCGACGACTTCGTGGCCGATCTCCGTCGTCCGCTCCTCCGGGGCGTCGAAGCCGCCGTAGTACAGCGACAGTCCGCCGCCCGTGGCGGCGCCCTCGGTGCACTGCTGGTGGAAGAAGACGAAACCGCGGGCGCCTGAGTCCTCGCACTCCGCGCCGATCTCGGCCATGCCGCAGCCACGGCAGCAGGTGAAGTTCTCCCGGGCCGTGATGCCGCTCGCGTCGAGCGCCTCGAAGGCCCCCGTGAGGCGCTCGGGGTCGGTCGTCCCGGTCCACGACTCCTGCTCGGCGAGGCGCTCCAGCCACAGCCGGTCCACGAGCTGCCCGGCCTGGGCCCGCGACACCGGGCGCTCGTCACCGTCGACCAGGTAGTCCTCGGCCGATTCGGTCAGCGTCCTGCGGTCGAAGTACCCACAGCGCAGCAGCTCCCGAATCCGCGTCTCGACCTTCTCCCGCACCTCGCCCGGCAGCTCGGGGATTTCCGCGGGCGGGTCGAACGCGACCGGCTCCCAGCCGATCCCCGCGTCCCAGCCCTCGTCCCGCCGGGCCCAGCCCGTCAGGGCCGCCGCGACCCGGTCCCGGTCGGCCAGATCCGTCCCGAAGAACAGCTCCCGGCTGTCCCGGTACTCCAGCCGGTAGTCCCCGCCCTCCTCGTGCCACACCTGAATGAAGACGTCAGGGATGTCGGGGATGCGTTGTACGACCAGATAGTGATCACCCTCGCCCCCGATCCGGTGCACCAGGTCCCGCAGCCGCTCGGCCGAAACCCGTGAGTGCGTCTGCCAGTTCTCCGTCTCGACCTTGATGGCGAGGCCGTCGTCGTTCCGCATGGACGAACCTTGGCACGCGCCACTGACAACGCGAGAGGCGCCCACCGGATCGGTGGACGCCCCTCCGGAAAGCGCGCGGATCAGACCTGGCCGGCCTTCTCCAGAGCGCTGCAGCAGGTGTCGACGAGCAGCCGTGTCACGACGTACGGGTCGACGTTCGCGTTCGGACGGCGGTCCTCGATGTAGCCCTTGCCGTCCTTCTCGACCTGCCACGGGATACGCACCGAGGCACCGCGGTTGGAGACGCCGTACGAGTACTCGTTCCACGGGGCGGTCTCGTGCAGGCCCGTCAGGCGGTCGTCGATGCCGGCACCGTAGTTCTTGACGTGATCGAGCGGCTTGGAGCCCTCGCCGAGGGACTCGCAGGCGGTGATGATCGCGTCGTAGCCCTCGCGCATGGCCTTCGTGGAGAAGTTCGTGTGCGCACCCGCGCCGTTCCAGTCGCCCTTCACCGGCTTCGGGTCCAGCGTCGCGGAGACGTCGAAGTCCTCGGCGGTGCGGTAGAGCAGCCAGCGGGCGACCCACAGCTGGTCGGAGACCTCCAGCGGGGAGACCGGGCCGACCTGGAACTCCCACTGGCCGGGCATGACCTCGGCATTGATGCCGGAGATGGCGAGACCCGCCTTGAGACAGTTCTCCAGGTGCGCCTCGACGATGTCACGGCCGAAGATCTCGTCGGAGCCGACACCGCAGTAGTAGCCGCCCTGCGCGGCCGGGAAGCCGCCCTCGGGGAAGCCGAGCGGGCGCGAGCCCTTGAAGAAGGTGTACTCCTGCTCGATGCCGAAGATCGGCTCCTGCGCGCCGAACTTCTCCTCGACCTCGGCCAGCGCGGCACGGGTGTTGGACTCGTGCGGCGTCATGTCGATGTTGAGGACCTCGCACATGACCAGGATGTCGTCGCCGCCCCGGATCGGGTCCGGGTAGGTGGCGACGGGCTTGAGTACGCGGTCGGAGGCGTGACCCTCGGCCTGGTTCGTCGAGGAGCCGTCGAAGCCCCAGATCGGCAGCTCGGCACCCTTCGCGTCGTCGGCCAGTATCTTCGTCTTCGAACGGAGCTTGGCCGTCGGCTCGGTGCCGTCGATCCAGATGTACTCAGCCTTGAAGGTCACGGGCCACATCCTTCGGGGGTGGGTCTCTGCGCAGGTGCTGCGGCGCTGCGGCACTGGGGCGCCGCTGGGGACGCCCGGCAGCCTGTCAACAGGGGATTTCCCGATCATTGCCCGACGATGAACCCCGTGTTACCGGGGGGCCTGTGTGCCCGGTGGCACGGGGTGAGGGGGGCCGTGCGGGGTGCGGGCGCCGCCCGCCACCGGGGCCGCGACGGCTCGTATGCGATGGGTTTGCGGACCCGCACCGGCGAGAACGAGGGGCTTGCTGTGCGCCCCGGCACGCATGAACCAGGGCTGTGCGGGCGCGCACCGGCGAGAACGAGGGGCTTGCTGTGCGCCCCGGCACGCATGAACCAGGGCTGTGCGGGCGCGCACCGGCGAGAACGAGGGGCTTGCTGTGCGCCCCGGCACGCACGAACCATGGCTGTGCGGGCGCGCACCGGCGAGAACGAGGGGCTTGCCGTGCGCCCCGGCACGCACGAACCATGGCTGTGCGGACCCGCACCGGCGACAACGGCCGAGGGCCCCTCCCCTCCCGGACGGGAGGAACGGGGCCCTCGGCGGTGATGCGCGGTGTTCCCGCGTGCGATCCGCAGGGCGGCGGTCAGCCGGCCCCTCGATGCCGGCGTCAGCCGACCTGCGCTCGATGCGGGTGCGAGCCCACCCTCTCGATGCGCGCGTCAGCCCACCTTCTCGATACGGACGTCAGCCGACCTTCTCGATACGGGCGTTGCGGATCAGGAACTTGCCGGGCTCCCGGACCTCCTCGAACGCCGCGTTGTTCAGCAGCGCGCAGCTGCCCGAGACCGAGGTGACCTCCACGGTCGTGGACTTGTTGTTGTCCAGGTTGGTCACCTTGAGCTGCGTACCGGCCGGGAACTGGTTGCTGGACGCGGCCGGAGCGCCGCCCTCGCCGGAGAGCGTGACGGTCGAACCGGTGCAGACCTGCTCACCGGTCGCGCCACCGGCGTTGTCGTCGGCGCCTCCCGCCCCGGCGCCTTCTCCCGCGCCTCCGGCGTTCTCGTCGGCTCCTCCGGTGCCCGCGTTGTCGGCGGGCGCGGTCTCCGCGGGTGCGGTCTCCGCCGGCTCGGCGGCCTGGGAGTCCTGAGCCGACTCCCCGACCTCGCAGCCGGACGCCTCCTGCTGAACCTTGATCTGCGCGACGACCGCCTCACGGTTGGCGATCCGGGCCTCCGACTGGCTGTCGGGACTGGCCTTCTGGTCGGCGATGAACTTCTGGTTGTTGCCGAGCGCGGTGGCCAGCCCCTGACAGACCGTGGAGCTCTTCGCGTTCTGCACGGGCGACGCGTTCGAGGTGGCCGCCATGGCGAAGGCTCCGCCACCGGCCACGGCTGCCGCGCTGACCAGCAGGGCGAGCTTCTTCTTGGTACTGAGAGTTCTCCTACGCGACATGCGCGCCTCCTGAGTTGCGGGGGGAGCGTTCGCCGCTATGTACGAGATCCCGAACGGGGTTACTCAACGGTCACGGGAGTCACGGAAGTGACGTGGGCCACACGAGTGTTGAGAGGGAGTGATCGAATTCCCTTGATCCGGGCGGGAGTTGGCCGAGAGCCGAGAGCCGAGAGCCGAGAGCCGAGCCGAGAGCCGTCGGCCGCCGGATCTCCATGCCCACCCGGTACGCGGAACACCCCCTCTCACCTGCGTCACAGCCTCGTTCAACGCCCTTGTGGGCAGCGGCATTTGTCAGTGCCGGGCGGTAGAATAGAAGCAGTGTTCGAGGGTGTCGCCGGGAGGTCCGGACGGTGCCCTGACCGCGACAGGAGGATGCCCGTGCCCGCTGCCGCACTGAAGCCGAAACCCACCCAGTCCACCGCCAAGAGGGCGGTCCCGCTCGATCTGCCGTACGAGCCCGTGGAGAAGCGCCCGCTGCCGCCGGGGCGCCCTCGCGACTGGTACGTCACCCACAACCGCCGGCTCAAGGCGATGCGCCTCGCGATCGCCCTGCTCGACTCCGGCGTCCATCTGCCGAACCAGGCGCGCAACGAGACGATCCGGAGTGCGGCGGAGTTGATCGGTGTCCATCCGCCGTCGGACACCACGTGTCACATGGTGCGAGCCCTGATGCGGTACTCGCGCTGAACCACGGAGCCCCGTGTCGCACCGGTGCCGACATGGGGCTCCGCCCCAGACCCCCGTATCGCGCCGCGCGCTCGTCCTCAATCGCCGGACGGGCTGAAAATCTCCAGCCCCGGCCGGTGAGAAGCAACCCCGGCCGGCGAGGAATTCACCCCATCCGGCGGCGGAGCCGGAAACCTCACGCCGACGTCAACTCCCGTTCCAGCGGCGTCCGGAACCGCGGAGTGATCCGGGTCGCGCCCACCCAGGCGGAGAGCCGCGCGGCCTCGACGTCGATCGCGGCGCGAGCCTCACGGCCGACCCCGTCCGCATCCAGCAGCCGCCACACGATCTCCCCGTCCCGCTGCGCCCACCCGCCGACCACCCGCCCGTTCCACCACACGGTGGGCCCGACATTGCCGCTCCCGTCGAAGAGGGGAGCACGCAGCGAGGGCGCGAGATACCAGTCCCGCTCCTGCCACCCCATGGCCGTCGGATCGAGCCCGGGGAGCAGCGCGGCCCAGGGCTCGGCCGGCCCGGCGACCGGACCCTCGTCGCCGTCCGCCACGTACCCCGTGACCCCGTCGTCGAGGGACACGGCCACCGCCCCGGCCGCGCTCAGCGCCTTGCGGACGTCGGTGACCTTCCACCCCGTCCACCACTTCAGGTCCGCCTCGGTGGCCGGACCGCATGCGGCGAGCCAGCGCCCGAGCAGCTCCGACTGGGCCTCGGCGGGCGCGAGTTCGGGGTGCGGCGGGGCGACCGCCCAGCGGAACTGGCTCGATGTCCAGGCGCCGAGCGGCCGCCCGCGCACCACCCGTCCCTCGACACCGAGCACCCGCATCAGCCGTGACGACACGGCCTGCGGGCTCTCGTACTTCTTGCCCGCGCCATAGGTGAACTGCTCCCTCAACCGCGGCTCGTCCCGGGTGAGTTCGTTCACCGTGGCCTGCCCGCGCCGGGCCAGCGCGGCGAGCGCGGATGTCTCGACCTCCGCGAGCCACTCCGCGGTCAGCCGGCCGTCGCTCCCGGTCGTCAGGTCCTTGATCAGCCCCGCCCGGGCCTTCGCGGCGATGGCGAGCCCGGTCGAGGAGTGCACCACGGCGGCCAGCCCGGTGGGGAACACGAACACCGTGTGCCGCATCCCGTGCATCCGCACCAGCGTGCGGTCCTCGTACAGCGCCCGCTCCACCTCGCTCACGGTCTTCCCGGAGTCGGCCAGGCGCGCGCCCAGTGCGAGATACACCGTGGCCGGATCCGTCCCGTGCAGCGCGACGAGCGACCCGGCGACCTCCTCGGGGGCCGCCGCGCGCGCCGTCCCCGCCAGCCGGTGCCGCAGCGCGAGCCGTGCCCGCCGCTCCGCCACCCCGATGTGCCGCCGCTGTCCGCCCACGCCGCCTCCACCCGTCCCACCGCGCCTGTACCGCTCCCATGCCGCGGACATCCTCTCGAACGCCCGGCCGCCCGCGGGTCCACGTCACCCGATTGCCGTACCCGGCATGCGTACGACCCGCCCGGCGGCCTTCACTGGGGCAACGGGAGGCAGGCAGCGACAGGCGTGGGGAAGGGCGGTGCGGCGATGGCGAACCAGAGGGGACGAACCCTGGTCCCGGCGGACTGCCCGCGCCCCCGCCCATGAACGGGACCTCACCCGCCGACCGCACCGCGAAGGGCAGGGCCGCCCGCAAACGCGTCCCCCGCTCCGCGCACGCCGAGTGGCTGGCCGCCGTCGACCGCCCCGACCCGGTGGCCGTCCTGGAGCGGCAGGGCCGGGACCGGCTCCAGGAGCTGCTGCCGATCCGCTACGGCAGGATGACCGCGTCGCCGTTCGCGTTCCTGCGCGGAGCGGCCGCCGTGATGGCCGCGGACCTGGCAGCCCAGCCGCACACGGACCTGACCGTGCAGCTCTGCGGCGACGCGCACCTGCTGAACTTCGGTCTGTTCGCCTCCCCGGAACGCGCCCTGCTCTTCGACCTCACCGACTTCGACGAGACCTGTCCTGGCCCCTTCGAGTGGGACGTCAAACGGCTCGCCGCCAGCGTCGCCGTCGCCGCCCGCGAGAACGGCCACTCCGAGGCCCGGGCCCGCCGGGCGGCCCGCGCCGCGGCCGCCGAGTACCGCCACTCCATGCGACGGCTCGCCGGCCGGGGCGAACTGGCCGTCTGGTACGAGCGCATCGACGCCGACCGCCTGCTCCCGCTGGTCCGCTCCGCCCACCACCGCAGACGCGTCGAGTCCAGCCTCGCGCGGGCCCGCCGCCGCACCAGTCTGCACGCCCTGGGCAAGCTCACCGAGACCGTCGACGGCCTGCCCCGCATCGTCCACGACCCGCCACTGCTGGAACCCGCGGGGCCACCCGACATGGCGGCCCTGCGCAAGATCTTCAGCGACTACCGCTCCACCCTCGCCGAGGAGCGCCGTCTCCTGCTGGACCGCTACCGCTTCGTCGACGCCGCCCGCAAGGTCGTCGGCGTCGGCAGCGTCGGCACCCGCTGCTTCATCGTGCTGCTCGTCGGCCGGGACACCGACGACCCGCTGTTCCTGCAGATCAAGGAAGCCACCGAGTCCGTACTCGAAGAGCATCTGCCCAGCGGCCCCTACGTCCACCCCGGACACCGGGTCGTCGCGGGCCAGCGGCTGTTGCAGGCCGTCGGCGACATCTTCCTCGGCTGGATGACCGGGCCGCAGGGACGGCCGTACTACTGGCGGCAGTTGCGCGACATGAAGGGGGCCGCGGACGTCGGCGCCATGAACCCGGACGAGCTGCTGAACTACGCCCGGCTGTGCGGCACGGCGCTGGCCCGCGCCCATGCCCGCTCCGGTGACCGCATCGCCATCGCCGGCTACCTCGGCGACGCCGACACCTTCGAACGCGCCGTCGGCGACTTCGCCCTGCGGTACGCCGACCAGAACGCCGCCGACCACGGGAGCCTGTGCGCGGCCGTGGCGGCCGGCGTGGTCCGGGCGGCCCCCGGCGTCTGAGTCAGGGGACACGCGGGTCCAACGGGACGGGCCGGTACAAATTCGGATGCGAGTGTCCCGGCCCGCTCCCTACGCTGGACACCCGTTCCGCAGCTGTGGAACACCGCTTGGTGCCGGACAGGCATCAGGAGGCGGACTCAGGGCTACTCTCTACGCACCGTCGGACGGGCGCCCCGCCTCCGGAGCCCTGTCGCACCCTCCATCACCGCCAGCAACCCACGCCCCAAGGAGTCCCGTCATGGGAACCTTGATCATTTCGGCGACCGTGATCCTGGTCGTCCTCGGTTTCTCCAACCACGTCCTGTGGCTCGCCGCGATCGGACTGCTCTTCCTCTACGTCCGCTACGGCCGCGCCGGTTCAGGCGCGTCCACGGCGTCCTCGCCCGGCTCACCGGCAGCTCCCGGAGCCCCGGGAGGATCCGCGGCCCGCACGGACTCCAGCTACCGCGCCTACCGCGACCGCCGTGACCGGCAGGCCAAGTGGGAGCGCCGCTACCGCCGCGAGCGCCCCATGGAGGCCCGCCGGCAGGACCGGAGCAAGGGCAGCTAGCCAGCCAGTGCCGTCCGGGTGCCCCGAGGCTCAAGTCAGCCCCGGGGCACCCCAGATCGGGAACCAGCGGGTCAGGTCCTGCTCGATCCGCAGATCGTCGGAGAGCGCCGCCTTGATCTGGAGTTCCAGCGCGTTGTCGCGCCGGGCGCCCTCCCCGGCCAGCGGCGCGAAGGGATAGAAGGTCCCGCGCTTGTAGAGATAGACGAGCCCGAGCCGCCGTCCGCCGACGCCGGAATCCTCCTGGCCTTCCGCTTCCTGGAACCCGGCCACGGAACAGAGCAGTTGGGGCCCGAAGCCACTGCTCTCCAGCGCGCTGTTGACCGCGTGCAGATCACTCACCAGTGCGGGCAGGTCGTCGGGCGCCCGCCGGGAGACGAGCCACGAATACCCGTACTCGTCCCGGCTGAGCTCCACCGGCGGTCGTCCCCCGGCGTCCCGGCCGCGCTCGAAGTCGGCGTCCAGCAGCGCCCGTACCTCCTGGTGCGCCTCGGCGAACGCCGCGCCCTCCACCGACGCGAAGCACACCGCTCCGGTCCCGGTCGGGGTGAACCCGGCGGCGGCCTGCAGAGTCACCGCGGCCGACGGCAGCCCGAAGAGCTGGTCGAGATCGGGCGCCACGGCCTTCGTACGACCGAGCAGCACATCCAGGAGACCCATGCTCAGCCCACCTGTCCGGGCGTCGCCGCCTCACCCAGCTCCGCAGAGATGCGCGCGAGCTGTTCGAGCCGCTGCTCCAGGCTCGGGTGGGTGGAGAAGAACCGCTGGATCCCGGGGTTGGCCCCGAAGGCCGGTGTGAAGTAGAAGGCGTTGAAGGCCTGGGCCGTACGCAGGTCCTTGGTCGGGATGTGGGCGATGTCCCCGGTGACCTTGGTCAGTGCGGACGCCAGCGCCGAGGGGCGCCCGGTGAGCAGGGCCGCGGCCCGGTCGGCGGCCAGCTCCCGGTACCGGGACAGCGCCCGGATGAGCAGGAAGCTGATCGCGTACACGGCCGCGGAGACCGCCATCACGGCCATGAAGACGGCGAAGGTGTTCTGGTCCTTGCGTCCCCGTCCGCCGAAGAGCTGCGAGTAGAAGGCGAACCGCACGATCAGTCCGGCGATCACCCCGAGGAAGGACGCCACGGTGATCACGGCGACATCCTTGTGCGCCACGTGCGACAGCTCGTGCGCGAGAACGCCTTCGAGCTCATCGGGCTCCAGGCGGTGCAGCAGCCCCGTGGTCACGCACAGCACGGCGTGATCGGCGTTCCGCCCGGTGGCGAACGCGTTGGGCATGTCCAGATCCGACACGGCGACCAGCGGCTTCGGCATGTCGGCCACCGCGCACAGCCGGTCGACGACCCCGTGGAGCTGTGGATACTCCTCGCGCTCCACGATCCGTCCGTGCATCGCGTACAGCGCGATCCGGTCCGAGAACCAGTACTGCGCCCCGAGCAGCAGCGCCGCGATGACGACGACCAGCACCCAGGACTTCAGCAGCACGATCAACGCGGCGACGAATGCCACGTACAGCAGACCGAGCAGAAAAAGGGTGACCGTCATCCGGACAGTCAGTCGTCGGTCGCTGTGAAAGCGGCTCTGCATCTTGCATCACCTCGCGGTCAGGCACTCGTCCCGCCCTCCATTGTGCGCCCGCCGCCTCCCATGAACAGGCCCCGATCGCCCCCTCGGAGAGCAAAGATCTGCCCTGTCAAGAGCCACTTATTTATGCGGCGCACACCATGGCCACGCAACGACGGAGCCCCGCCACCACCCGAAGGCGGTGACGGGGCTCCGGCGATGAGCCGTGGGCCTCGGCGCGGCTTACACGTCGAAGTAGAGCTCGAACTCGTGCGGGTGCGGACGCAGCTGCAGCGGCGCGATCTCGTTCGTCCGCTTGAAGTCGATCCACGTCTCGATCAGGTCGGACGTGAAGACGTCGCCCGCGAGGAGGAACTCGTGGTCGGCCTCGAGGCGGTCGAGGACGGCCGGCAGCGAGGTCGGGACCTGGGCGACGCCCGCGTGCTCCTCGGGGGCCAGCTCGTAGAGGTCCTTGTCGATCGGCTCGGCCGGCTCGATCTTGTTCTTGATGCCGTCGAGACCGGCGAGCAGCAGCGCCGAGAAGGCCAGGTACGGGTTGCCGGAGGAGTCGGGCGCGCGGAACTCGACGCGCTTGGCCTTCGGGTTGGAGCCCGTGATCGGGATACGCATCGCGGCGGAGCGGTTGCGCTGCGAGTACACCAGGTTGACCGGCGCCTCGAAGCCCGGGACCAGGCGGTGGTACGAGTTCACCGTCGGGTTGGTGAACGCGAGCAGCGACGGGGCGTGCTTGAGGATGCCGCCGATGTAGTAGCGGGCGGTGTCCGACAGACCCGCGTAGCCGGCCTCGTCGTAGAAGAGCGGGGAGCCGCCCGCCCACAGCGAGGAGTGGATGTGCATGCCCGAGCCGTTGTCGCCGAAGATCGGCTTCGGCATGAAGGTCGCGGTCTTGCCGTTGCGCCAGGCGACGTTCTTCACGATGTACTTGAAGAGCTGGAGGTCGTCGGCCGCGGCGAGCAGCGTGTTGAACTTGTAGTTGATCTCGGCCTGGCCGGCGGTGCCCACCTCGTGGTGCTGACGCTCGACCTGGAGGCCGGAGGCGGCCAGCTCCAGGGAGATCTCGGCACGCAGGTCGGCGAAGTGGTCGACCGGCGGGGTCGGGAAGTAACCGCCCTTGTAGCGGACCTTGTAGCCGCGGTTGTCCTCGACCGCACCGGTGTTCCAGGCGCCGGCCTCGGAGTCGATGTGGTAGAAGCTCTCGTTCGCCGAGGTCTGGAAGCGCACGCTGTCGAAGACGTAGAACTCGGCCTCGGGGCCGAAGTACGCGGTGTCGGCGATGCCGGTCGACGCGAGGTAGGCCTCGGCCTTCTTCGCCACGTTGCGCGGGTCACGGGAGTACTGCTCGCCCGTGATCGGGTCGTGGATGAAGAAGTTGATGTTGACCGTCTTGTCGCGGCGGAAGGGGTCGACGCGCGCGGTGGACAGGTCGGCGCGGAGCGCCATGTCGGACTCGTGGATGGCCTGGAAGCCGCGGATCGAGGAGCCGTCGAACGCGAGCTCCTCGGCCGGGTCGAAGGCCTCGGCCGGAATCGTGAAGTGCTGCATCACGCCCGGCAGGTCGCAGAACCGGACGTCGACGAACTTGACGCCCTCGTCCGCGATGTACTTCTTGGCCTCGTCGGCGTTCTGGAACATCCAGCTCCTCCTACTCCCGCCCACAGGGACCGGGGTGGTAGTTCGTTCGTGCGGCCAGTGCGGTGGCACACGCTGGACCCGACCATAAGGACGGGGGATTTCTCAAGCGTGACCCATTTGTTTCGTCGAAGTTAACCGGCCCGGGTCCCACCGCAGCCTACGCACACCCCGAGCGGCGGGGCGTACGTACGGTCGCAGTACCGTGGACGGGTGGACAACAGGCAAGCAATCGGGTCGTGGCTCTCCGGACCCCGCGCGGCAGCGGAAGAGGCCGGTGCCGACTTCGGATACCGGGGCGAGCAGCTGGGTCTGCCGGAGCAGGGACCGGGCTCGATCGCCCGCCCGGGCAGGCGCCTGGGCGCCCTCGCCGTCGACTGGGCCCTGTGCCTGCTGATCGCATACGGGCTGCTCACCGACGGCTACAACCAGGCGACCGGCAACTGGGCCCTGCTCATCTTCTTCGCCCTGAGCGTGCTGACCGTCGGCACGGTCGGCTTCACGCCGGGCAAGCGGCTCTTCCGGCTGCGCGTCGTCCCGGAGGCCGGCGGCCGGCTCAGCCCGCCGCGCGCGCTGCTGCGGACGGTGCTTCTGTGCGTCGCCCTGCCGGCCCTGATCTGGGACCGCGACGGCCGCGGTCTGCACGACCGGCTGGCCCGCACCGTCGAGGTGCGGAGCTGATCCGCGCGATACGGGGCTGATCCGCCGCATACGACGAAGCGGCCTACGGCGAAGCCGGGGAAGCCGCATACGACGAGAAGCCGCATACGACGAAGGGGGCGCCCGGAGAGATCCGGGCGCCCCCTTTCGTGTCGGAGGGATGTCAGCGGGCCTTCGGCCCACCGCGCGGCATCCGCATGCCCTTGGGCATCGGACCCTTCGGCAGCGGCATGTTGCTCATCAGGTCGCCCATCGCGCGCAGCCGGTCGTTGGTCGCCGTGACCTGGGGTCCGCTCAGGACCCGGGGGAACTTCAGCAGCGTCGTGCGCAGCTTCTTGAGCGGGACCTGCCCCTCGCCGTTGCCCACGACCACGTCGTGCACCGGCACGTCCGAGAGGATCCGCGCCATCTTCCTCTTCTCGGCCGCCAGCAGGGTCTTCAGCCGGTTCGGGTTGCCCTCGGCGACCAGCACGATGCCCGCCTTGCCGACGGCGCGGTGCACCACGTCCTGGCTGCGGTTCATCGCCACGGCCGGGGTCGTCGTCCAGCCGCGGCCCACGTTGTCCAGCACCGCCGCGGCTGCGCCGGGCTGACCCTCCATCTGCCCGAAGGCGGCGCGCTCGGCCCTGCGTCCGAAGACGATCGCCGTCGCGAGGAAGGCGAGCAGGAGCCCGAGAATGCCGAGATAGACCGGGTGGCCGATCAAGAAGCCGATCGCGAGGAAGACACCGAGGGTGACGATTCCGACAGCCGCGAGCACAAGACCGATGGTGGAATCGGCCTTGCGGGTCATCTTGTAAGTCAGGGCGATCTGCTTGAGTCGCCCGGGGTTCGCAGCGTCCGCTGCGGTTTCCTTCCTCGCCATGCCACGAAGTCTACGTGGCCGGGAGAGCGCCGACGACGGCGGTGTCGTCGCTAGGACATCCGGGTGGACACGGCCTCTTCGAGGACGCGCTGCGCCTCGAACCGGTCCTTGGCGCGACGGCGGTCCTCCAGGACGGAGGTCCAGGCGTTGCGGCGCGCGGTGCGCTGGCCGCTGCTCAGGAGCAGTGACTCGACGGCACGGAGTGCATCGGTGAACGAAGGAATCGCTGTGGCGCGGACGGGCGCGGCCTGCATGATGGGGGTCCCCCCTCGGGATGGCGGCTCTGGCGAAGGCTGTACGTGGCGTAAGACCAGCGTCACTGATTGGTGTTACCAGGGCGTGACCGAGCGGTCAAACGCCAATGAAGCCTTGATGGGGCGAGCGCAAACGCTGACGCGGCCCTGACGCTGTCCCCAGCTGCGGGGACGGTCGGGACCGCGTCCAACGGGCCGCCACCGGGCGGCGGTTGCTTGTGCGCAGATTCACACGCGCAGATGGCACTCCGTGCCACGGGCGAGGGGGTGCCGGGTGTCAGACAGCCTGCGAGGCGATGTAGGCACCGCGCTTCTCGACAGCCATCTGGTAGAGCCGGCCGGCACGGTACGAGGAGCGGACCAGCGGCCCTGACATGACGCCCGAGAAGCCGATCTGCTCGGCCTCGTCCTTCAGCTCCACGAACTCGTGCGGCTTGACCCAGCGCTCCACGGGGTGGTGGCGCACGGAAGGCCGCAGGTACTGCGTGATGGTGATCAGCTCGCAGCCGGCGTCGTGCAGCTGCTGGAGGGCCTCGCTGACCTCTTCGCGGGTCTCGCCCATGCCGAGGATCAGGTTCGACTTGGTGACCAGGCCGTAGTCGCGGGCCTCGGTGATGACCTTCAGCGAGCGCTCGTAGCGGAAGCCGGGGCGGATGCGCTTGAAGATCCGGGGGACCGTCTCGACGTTGTGCGCGAAGACCTCGGGGCGCGAGGAGAAGACCTCGGCGAGCTGCTCCGGCTCGGCGTTGAAGTCGGGGGCGAGGAGCTCGACCTTGGTGCGGCCGGCCTCACGGCCCGCCGTCTGGGCGTGGATCTGGCGGACCGTCTCGGCGTACAGCCAGGCGCCGCCGTCCTCCAGGTCGTCGCGGGCGACCCCGGTGATCGTCGCGTAGTTCAGGTCCATCGTGACGACGGACTCACCGACGCGGCGCGGCTCGTCACGGTCCAGCGCCTCGGGCTTGCCGGTGTCGATCTGGCAGAAGTCGCAGCGCCGGGTGCACTGGTCGCCGCCGATGAGGAAGGTGGCCTCGCGGTCTTCCCAGCACTCGTAGATGTTGGGGCAGCCCGCCTCCTGGCAGACCGTGTGCAGGCCCTCGCTCTTCACGAGCTTCTGCATCTTCGTGTACTCGGGGCCCATTTTCGCCCGGGTCTTGATCCACTCGGGCTTGCGCTCGATGGGGGTCTGGCTGTTCCGGACCTCCAGGCGCAGCATCTTGCGTCCGTCGGGTGCGACTGCGGACACGTCCGGCTCCCTACAACTTCGATTCCTCGGCGTACACCAGGGTACGCCCGTGCTGTTTTCGGCCCTGCGTCTGGGCAACCTTCGGGTCCGGGGGTGCATTCCCCCGTGAGGGGACCCTGTCCTAGACGGTCGCGCCCTCGGTCTCGCGCGGCTTCAGCTCCGCGTTCTCCAGTACGTCCCGCAGATGCCGCTCGGCGACCGGCAGGACGTCGGCGATGGTGAGGTCGCGGCCCAGCTCGTAGGCGAGGGAGGTCACGCCCGCGTCGCGGATGCCGCAGGGGATGATCCGGTCGAACCAGGCGTTGTCCGGGTTCACGTTGAGCGCGAAGCCGTGCATCGTGACGCCCTTGGCCACCCGGATGCCGATCGCGGCGATCTTGCGGTCCTCGCGGCGCTGGCCCGCGTTCGACGGGGCGTACTCCGGTCCGTCGAGGCGGGGGTCGAACTCCTCGTCCTGCAGCCGCGGGTCGAAGTCGAGGGAGAGCCCGCCGAGCGAGGGCCGCTGCTCGACCGGGTCGCCGAGCACCCACACCCCGCTGCGGCCCTCGACCCGGCTGGTCTCCAGGCCGAATTCCGCACACGTACGGATAAGAGCCTCTTCGAGACGGCGTACATGTGCTACGACGTCCACCGGGCGGGGGAGCTTCTGGATCGGATAGCCCACCAGCTGGCCCGGGCCGTGCCAGGTGATCTTGCCGCCGCGGTCCACGTCGATCACCGGGGTGCCGTCGAGGGGGCGCTCGCTGTCCGCCGTGCGCCGGCCCGCCGTGTAGACGGGCGGATGCTCCAGGAGCAGGCAGGTGTCGGGGACCTCGTCCAGGAAGCGGGCGCCGTGCACACGGCGCTGCTCGTCCCAGGCCTCCTGGTACTCGACCGCCTCCGCACCGAATCCCATCCGGACGAACCGCAGCTCACTCACGGCAAGGCCTCCCTAGAAGCTCGTAAGGCACGAACGCGCCTACGCCACTGTACGTCCGCCCCGGGTCCGTCAGCCCTGGGACCAATCCTCACACGATCGGATGAATGAATGTCGAGATGTGCGACGGGGTGCTTACAGACCGCTACATTCGCGCCGTTCACGAGGCCATAAGGGCTGCTCACAGGCAATCCGGGCACTTGACGTGCCCGGAAGGCAGGAGACCGCACCGCAGATGACGGAACGACCCGCGCAGCGCACTCCCAACCGACAGCTCGCCGCGCTCATCGCAGAAGCGGGGTTCTCCAACGCAGGTCTCGCCCGACGCGTGGACCAGCTCGGGCTCGAACACGGCCTCGATCTCAGATACGACAAGACATCGGTCACCCGGTGGCTGCGCGGGCAGCAGCCGAGGGGCACCACCCCCGCCCTGATCGCCGAGGTCTTCACCCGTCGCCTCGGCCGCCGGCTGACCGCACAGGATCTCGGGCTCGACGCGTGCGCCCCCGTGTACGCCGGTCTCGAGTTCGCCGCGAGCCCCGAGGAGGCCGTCGACATCGTCAGCGGTCTGTGGCGCAAGGACTCCGGCAGCCACGCCGAACTGCGCAAGATCGCCTTCACTCCGGCCGGACTGGTCGTCCCCAGCCGGGACTGGCTCATCGGCCGGGCCGACGACCGGGTCAGCCGCGGCGAACCGGCCCCCGCCCGGGTCCCCGCACAGGGCCGGCCCGCCGTGCCCCGGCAGCGCAGCCAGTCCGAGCGCGGACCCGGCCAGAAGGTCACCGGCGGTGACCTCGCCGCGCTGCGCTCGGTCGGCGACCTGTTCCGGTCCCTCGACCACGCGTACGGCGGCGGCCACGCCCGCCAGGCCCTGGTGCGTTATCTGGAGCACGAGGCCGAGCCGATGCTGCGCGGCACCTACGGCGAACAGACCGGGCGCCGCCTGTTCGCCGCCGCCGCCGACCTCACCCGGCTCGCCGGCTGGACCTCGTACGACATCGCCGCGCACGGGCTCGCCCAGCGCTACTACGTCCAGGCGCTGCGGCTCGCGCAGGCGGCCGGGGACCGGGCGTACGGGTCGTACGTGCTGGTGACGATGAGCCGGCAGGCGATCTATCTGGGCCACGGACGGGAGGCGGTGCAGCTGGCCCGGGTGGCGCAGCAGGGCGTCGGCTCGTCCGCTCCGCCGGTGATGCAGGCGATGCTGCACTCCGTCGAGGCGCGGGCGCACGGGGTACTGGGGGAGGTGCGGGCGTGCACGGCCTCGCTGGTGCGCGCCGAGCGTGCGCTGGAGGCCGCGCGCCCCGCGGACGACGTGCCGCACTGGGCCCGCTTCTTCGACGAGGCCCAGCTCGCCGACGACTTCGGGCACTGCCACCGGGATCTGCAGCAGTACCGCGTCGCGGCCCAGCACGCCGAACGCTCCCTGCAGCTGCGCGCGCCCGGGTACGCGCGCAGCCGCCTCTTCTGCCGGGTCGTGCTCGCCACCGCCCGGCTGGGCCTCGGTGAACTCGACCAGGCCTGCCAGCTGGCGGCCGAGGCCGCCGGACAGGCGGCGGAGATGCGGTCGGTACGGGCGGTCGAGTACGTCCGTGACTTCGAACGCCGGCTCGAGCCGTACCGGGACGCCGCTCCCGTGCGGGGCTACCGGGACCGGGTGGCCGCGCTGGGGTGAGCGGGGCTCACGCGGCGGTTTCCAGGGGTTCCTCCACCGGGACCGGGCGGGCGCCCAGATCCCTGAGCAGGGACTGGGCGGCCCGGCGGCCCGAGTGGAGGGCGCCCTGGACGGTGCTGGTGTCGCGGTGGTCCCCGCACACGTACAGGCCCGCAAGCAGCCGCACCGGGCGGCGCAGATCGTGCGGCGGGGGCATCGCGGGGACGGCTTCGGGGTCGTGGTGGACCGCGAGGAGTTCCCAGCGGGCGGTGGACGTCCGGTAGAGCCGGGCCAGTTGGGCGCGGACCGTCGCGTCCAGGTGAGCGGCGGCCGGCGGAGTGCCCAGCACGGTCGAGGTGATGAGAGCGCGGCCCGCCGGCGCACGGCTCGGGTCGACCTGGCTGATCACCGCGGTGTGCGTCACCGGGCCGCTCCGGTCGGCGTCCAGGACCAGCGCCGGTTCGGTGAGCGGGGGCTCGTCGGTCGTGTGGTGGATGACGGTGACGGGGTGGAAGCCGGGGACCCGCAGTCCCGGCAGCAGTCCGGCCGCGGCCCGGGCGCCGGTCGCCAGCACCACCGCCCGGCACGGGATGTCGCCGTGGTCCCGGGTGGTCACGGAGGTGGTGGAGACCGCCGTCACCTGCACCCCGAGGCGGAGCGTGCCGGGTGGCAGGCCGGCCGCGAGGAGTTCGGGAAGAGCGTCGGCGCCGCCCTCCGGGACACACAGGCGGCCTGTCGCGAAGGAGTGCAGGGCCAGGTCCGCGCAGCGGCTTGAGGTCGTCAGGGCCGGGTCGCACAGCAGGGCGGCGAGCAGCGGGCGCAGGAAGCCGTCGACGGTGCGGGCCGGGAAGCCGCGGGCCGACAGCGCCTGGGCGACGGGGAGTTCGGGGCGGCCCAGGAGGTCGTCCGGCGAACACGCGGCGAGGCGCGTCAGGGCGGTCCCCAGCCGGGCCTGGTCGAGTGGGCGCCCCGTCGGTCCCGCGGAGCGCCCCAGGGTCCCTGTGGGGCGGCTCAAAGGGCCTGCGGGCCCCGGGTGGGCGACCGCAGGACCGGGCCGCCCGTGCGGGCCGGGCGACCGGGGGAGGCGGGGGGCGCTCGCGAGGGCGCGTACGACGGTGAGTGCGCCCCTCGCGCTCCGAGCGCCGGCGGGGGCGCCCGCGTGGTGATGGCGGCCGTCACTGTGGAGCAGAACGCCGGGCGAGAACGGGCGCAGCGCCAGGTCGTCCAGGCCCGGCGTGCGCCGCAGTTCGGGATACGAGGTGGACAGCAGCCGGCCCACCCGGTCGAGCCGGAAACCGTCCACCTTCTCCGTCGACATACGGCCGCCCACATGCGGGGCGGCCTCCAGGACGGCCGTGGTGAGGCCCGCCCTGGTGAGGTGATGAGCGGCCGCGAGTCCGGCGGCTCCGGCCCCCACGACCACCACGTCCACAGCTTCCGAGATCTCCGCTTCGCGTGCCGGCTCTAGCACGTGCTCCTCCTGGAGGTCGCGCACCTGTGGGGACGTCATGCCCCCAACAGGCGTCCGGAATACCCGAGTTCGGATCGAGGGTAGGTCCGCCGACGGCCCCGGCAAGCCGCGCGGAACCCTCGCACGGACGCACGGGGGGTGCGCACTTCCATCCCGTCCGGTCCATCCCGTCCGGCGTTCGAGGACGAGCGCGCAGCGCGACGAGGGGGTCTGGGGCGCAGTCCCCAGGGACGGGACGGGCGGCGGGGGCGAAAACCGCTCTCACCGCAACGCGGCCCGCAACGCCCCCTCGATCGAGGGGAACGCGAAGGAGAACCCCGACTCCAGAAGCCGCGTGGGCAGCACGCGCTGACTGCCCAGAATGTCCCCGGCCATGTCCCCGAGGACAAGCCGCAGCACCGGCGCCGGCACCGCGAAGAGCGTGGGCCGGTTCAGCACCCGCCCCATCGCCTCCGTCACCTCCGCGTTGGTGAGCGGCTCCGGGCCGGTCAGATTGACCGGCCCGGACAGCGACTCCGTGTCGATGAGATGGCGCAGCGCGGCCACCTCGTCATGCAGCGCGATGTAGCTCCAGTACTGGCTGCCGTCCCCCAACCGCCCGCCGAGCCCCGCCTTGTAGAGCGGAAACAGCTTCCCCCAGGCCCCGCCCCCACGGGCCACCACCAGCCCCGTACGGGCGAAGACGGTACGGATGCCGGCCTCCCGCGCGGCGCCCGTCGCCTCCTCCCACTCCACGCACACGGACGGCAGGAACCCGTCCCCGGGCGGCGCCGTCTCGTCCACCGCACGGCTGCCGGTGTCGCCGTAGTAACCCATCGCGCTGCCGTTCACGAAGACGCGCGGCGGCGAGTCGAGCGCGGCCACCGCTTCGGCGAGCGCGGCCGTGCCCAGCACCCGGCTGTCGCGGATCTTCGCCCGGTACGCCGCCGTCCAGCGCCGGGAAGCGATTCCGGCCCCCGCCAGGTTGACCACCGCCGCGCACCCGGCGAGGCCGGCCGTGTCGACCCGCTGCGCGTCGGGATCCCACCGGACCTCGTCCTTGGCTCGGGGTGCGCGGCGCACCAGCCGGACCACCTCGTGGCCGTCCGCGGTGAGGGAGCGCGCGAGCGCGGAGCCGATCAGACCGGACGCACCGGCGATCGCTACACGGGAGCCGGGGGAAAGGGGGGAATCGCTCATGGACCCATCCTGCCCGTCACCCCGTAAAAACCCTGTCCGGACGGTCCCGTGCCCGCCGTACGATGGCCCGCATGCCGGATTCGCACATACGTCACGCCACCCTCGACGACGAGGACGCCCTCGGCCGGCTCGACCGTGTCACCTGGTCCCCGGTGCACGCGGTCCAGCCCCGCCCCGAGCCGCCGTACGAGCCCTTCTACAGCGAGCGGTTCGGGCCGCGCGACCATCTCGTCGCCGAGATCGCGGGCGCCGTCGTCGGGTACATCCGGCTGGGCTTCCCGACCCCGCTCGACTGCAACTCCCATGTCCGGCAGATCCAGGGGCTCGTCGTCGCCGAGGAGGCGCGCGGCGCCGGAGTCGCACGGGCGCTGCTGCGGGCCGTGCAGGACGAGGCCCGGGGCCAGGGGGCCCGGCGCATCACGCTGCGCGTCCTCGGGCACAACACCCCGGCCCGCAAGCTGTACGAGTCCGAGGGCTTCGTGGTGGAGGGGATCCTGCCCGAGGAGTTCCGCATCGAGGGCGAGTACGTCGACGACGTCCTGATGGGGCGTTCGCTCTGACGCCCGCCCCTTGCGGCGGCTGTCCTACGACGTGACCAGGTCGCCGGTGTCCACCGGCGTGGTCGCCTTCACCGCGCGCTGGACGTCGCCCGCGATCTCGTCGGCCGTCAGCACGTACCCCGTCTCGTCGTCCGAGGTGGAGCGGGCGAAGACGACGCCGTAGACCTTGCCGTCGGTCGTCAGCAGGGGGCCGCCCGAGTTGCCGGGGCGGACCGTGGAACGGATGGAGTAGATCTCGCGCGTGACGGTGTCCGTGTTGTAGATGTCCCGGCCCGTCGCGTCGATGCGGTTCGCGACCGTGGCCGCCTGGAGATCGAGGCCGCCGTCCTGCGGATAGCCGGCGACGACCGCCGAGTCGCCGCGGGAAGCGGTGTCGTCGAAGCGCAGGACGGGCGCCTTGAGCCCCGGGACGTACAGCACCGCGACGTCCTTCTCGGGGTCGAAGAACACGACCTCCGCCTCGTACGGCGTGCCCACGCCGCCCACGCGGACGGTCGGCCCGTCGATGCCCGCCACCACATGGGCGTTCGTGATCACGTGCTGCGACGCGTAGACGAAGCCGCTGCCCTCGCGGCCCTGCGTGCCGGAGGAGCCCTCGACCTTGACGGTGCTGAGCTTGGCCGCGTTCGTCGCGCTCGCCGTGACGCTGTCCCCGGAGGGCTTGGCGACCCCGGCCGCCGGCTCGTTCTCGAACGGGTTGAAGACCTGCGGGAAGCCGGCCTGCGCGAGCGCCGAGGTGGCGCGCGAGAACCAGGCGGGGGTGGTGTCCGGCATCGCGCTCTGCACGGCGCCCAGCAGGGCCGAGTTGCGGATCGACTGGGTGACCACGGGTGAGGAGGAGGCGCCGAGGACGCTGGCGGCGACCCAGGCCACCAGCAGCACGGAGACCGTGTTCGCGGCGGCACCGCCGGCGCCGTCGGCCACCCGCAGCGGTCCGCTGTCCAGCTCGCGGCGCAGCTTGACCGCCAGCCGTCCCGCCAGCTCGTGTCCCACCACCGCGGGCATCAGCACCGTCAGCACCGCCGTCACCGTCGCCGCCGGGGTGGCCGCCGTGACCAGGTTCATCGTCCACGGCAGGATCCACACGCCGATGACGGCACCGCCCACGAAACCGGCCAGGGAGACACAGCCGGCGACCAGGCCGCGCCGGTAGCCGGACGCCGCGTAGGCCAGGATCACCAGCAGCAGCAGAAGGTCGAGCAGGTCCACGGAGCCGCCCTTTCTCTCGGGCCCCTTAGTACGCGTGGGGCGGGCCCAGTGATCAGGCACGCGCGCGTAGGGCCCGGGAATCGGTCACGCGTGCGTGGACCTGTAGAAACGTCCCGGACCGTGAGGATGGTTCCACCGGGTGGCACAGCACACATCGCGGATGGAACGGATCAAGGTGAGGCTGGGGGCATGCGTGTCTTCCCCAGAGCGCGGAGGAGACGAATATCCGGCGCCGCACCCCGGCGGACCGCAGGGTTCGCCAGGGCCACGGCGCGGCTGCCACGAGCGGCCCGCCTGCCGGCCGCGGTGCGCCGGCTGCGCCACCCCCGCGCCGACCGACCGCCCCGTGCCGGGCGCCCGTCGCCCGCGGGGCGCGGGAGGCCGCCGGAGGGTGCCGTACGCCCCCGGCGTACGGTGCGGCTGCCGCGGCCGCTGCGGGTGGTTCCGGGTCTCCCGGCGGTCCTGCACGTTCCGCGACTGCCGCGCGCCCTGCGCGCGCCGAGCGTCCTGTGGGTGATGGTCGCCTGTCTGCCCGGTCTGGCCGCCGTCGTCGCGCTGCTGCTGTGCGCGGTGGGGGTGGGCGGTACGGGGAGCCACTCCGCGCGGCCGGCCGCGCGGCCCGCCGTACAGCGCGAGGGCGGACCGCACTCCGCCCCCCGGCCGCCGATCGTGCCACGCTCCCGCTGGATCGACGACGGCGCGCACATCCAGCCGCCGCCGCGCTACGACGGCCGGGTCTCCGCGGTCTTCGTCCACCACACCGACTCGCCGAACGGGTACGCCTGCGCCGACGCGCCCCGCATCATCCGCTATCTGTACGCCGGTCAGATCGGCGCCCGGCAGTGGGATGACATCGGCTACAACTTCCTCGTCGACCGCTGCGGCACGATCTACGAGGGCCGGGCGGGCGGTGTCGACCGGCCGGTCACCGGGGCGCACACCCAGGGCTTCAACCACGGCACCGTCGGGGTCGCGGCCATCGGGACCTTCACGGCGGGGACGCCGGTGCCGCGGGCCATGACCGACGCGATCGCCGCGCTTGCCGCGTGGAAGCTGGGGCTTTCGGACACGGATCCGCGGGCGCGGGTGCGGTTGGTGTCCAGCAACGACCTCGCCCGGTTCAAGTCAGGGGTCGCGGCGATGCTGCCCGCCATTGCCGGTCACAACGCCGGGTTCATGACCAGCTGCCCGGGGGCCGCGCTGACGGCCCGGCTCCCGGAGATCCGCGAACGCGCGGCGCGTCTCCAGGGCCGCTGACGGTTGTTCCCGCCGCCGGTCCGTACCCGGGGGGCTCCGCCCCCAGACCCCCGTATCGCGCTGACGCGCTCGTCCTCACACGCCGGACGGGCTGAGAACCTCCAGCCCGGCCGGGGGAGAGATTCGGCTGCCGCGGGGGTTCACAGGCACCCCACAGGCGCCCCCACGGGAGTTCAGAACCCCGGTGCCTAGCCTTGGCGTGCAGGCCTTGAGTGGAGGTGGGGACATGAGGAGCAGTCGCACGAAGAGGGACGGCCGCTGGACCGGCGCCCTGCGCAGCCCGTGGACCGTGCTCTGCGCGGTGGTGACGGTCGTGCTGGGCCCGGCCGCGGTCACGGCGTCCGCCCTGGACCGGGCCAACGCGGCGCCGCCCCGGCACGCGGCCCCGGAGGGCGAGCGGCCCGGGCACCCCCTGCGGCCGACCGCGCCCTGAGGTCAGTCCTTGAACCGCTCCCACAGCTTCGGGTACCGCTCGGCGAGCACGGCCTCGTTCTCGAAGTCGACCGGCGTGCCCTCGGGCTCGGGGGGCGCGGGCGGGAGGCCCAGGTCCGGCGCGACGGCGCCGGTGAGCTGCTCGTACGCCTCGTCCGCCGCGTAGCCCAGCTCCTCGGCGTCCCCGTCGACCTCCTCGTCGAAGTCGTCCAGGAGATCGGCCAGCGAGTCCGGGTCGTGCACCGCGCCCTCGAAGACCTCCCGGCCCTGACCGATCAGCCAGCAGCGGAAGAAATCGAAGGCGTCGTCGCTGGCCCCGTCGAGCAGCATCCAGGCGGCGCCCCACAGATCCCAGCGGTAGGCGCGGTTGTAGCGGGCCTCGAAGTGCCGGGCGAAGTCCAGCACGGAGTCCGGATCCTGCTGGAGGAGCCGCTCGACAAGCAGGTCCGCCTGCTCCTCGGGGTCACCCTCGGCGCCCTCGCGGGTCGCGTCCACCAGCTCCCAGAACTCCGTCTCGTCCATCACGGGTCAAGCATCGGTCCTGGAGGGGAGGGACGCACGTGGAGTGCCGCAGATTGTTATGCGAGCACATGCCGACGGTAAAACCGGCAGGTGCGGGGGCATTCGGCATTCGGCGGGCTCAACCCCGCCGCCCGCCCGCCCGCCCGGCGCGCCGCCCGCCATCGCCCGGCACGACACCCGGCGCACGCCGAGCGGCGAGCCGCAGGCCGCCCTCACCCGTACAGCGCGGCCAGCCGCACCGCCTCCTCCGCGAAACGGTCGCGCAGGCTCGCCGGCGACAGCACCTCCGCCTCCGGCCCCAGGGCCATGAGCTGGGTGTGCGCCACCTCCTCGGACTCGACCGGCAGGGTGACGGTCACCCACCCGAGGTCGTCAGGCTCGCCCGGAGCGGCCAGCGCCTCCCGGGCGGACGCGGGATCAAGGGCGTACGGCAGCCTCCGTACACCCTCGGGCGAGAGCCGGACGACGACCTCCGCCCGCAGGAGGGAGCGGGCGAACTGCTCGGCGCGCTCCTCCCAGAAGCCGGGCAGATCGAAACCGTCGTCCCGGGTGAAGCGCTCCTCCTCGGCGGCGGCCGCCGTGAACCGGTCGATGCGGTAGACCCGGAAGGATCCCGACTCCGGTTCCCGGGCGCACAGGTACCAGACGCCCGCCTTGAGCACGAGCCCGTACGGCTCCAGGAGCCGCTCCACCTCGTCCTCGTCGGCGCCCCGGCGGTAGCGCGCGCTGATCCGCCGGTCGTCCCACACCGCCTCCGCGACCGCCGGCAGCAGCCCGGGCGTCTCCGGCTCGCGGAACCAGGCGGGCGCGTCGAGATGGAAGCGCTGCGCGGCCGTCCGCGAGGCGTCCCGCAGCGAGGGCAGCAGCGCGGCGGACACCTTCAGCCGGGCCGCCGAGGCCGCGTCGTCGAGGCCCATCTCCCGCAGCGCGCCCGGCACTCCGGACAGGAACAGCGCCTCCGCCTCACCGCGGGCGAGGCCGGTCAGCCGGGTGCGGTAGCCGCCGATGAGGCGATAGCCCCCGGCCCGGCCCCGGTCCGCGTACACCGGGACGCCCGCCTCCGAGAGGGCCTGGGCGTCCCGCGTGACCGTACGCTCGGACACCTCCAGCTCCCGCGCCAGCTCGCCGGCGGTCATCGACGGCCGGGACTGAAGCAGTAGCACCATCTTGATCAGGCGGGCAGCACGCATACGGTCATGATGCCGGGCCCCACCGACAGCGAAGGGGTACGGCGGCCGCCGTACCCCTTCAGCGAAGCTGAGCCCTCGTGCCGGCCGTTACAGGCCGTACCGCTCCCTGGCCTCCTTGACCGCCGAGGCCTTGACCTCGCCGCGGCGGGCGAGCTGGGCCAGGGCGGCGACGACGATCGACTCGGCGTCGACACCGAAGTGGCGGCGGGCCGCCTCGCGGGTGTCGGAGAGGCCGAAGCCGTCGGCGCCGAGCGAGGAGTAGTCCTGCTCGACCCACTGGGCGATCTGGTCCGGCACCTGGCGCATGTAGTCGCTGACGGCCAGCACCGGGCCCTCGGCGCCGTTCAGCGCCTGACGGACGTACGGCACCCGCTCCTCGCCGCGCAGCAGCGCCGCGTCGGCGTCGAGCGCGTCGCGCCGCAGCTCGGTCCAGGAGGTCGCGGACCACACGTCGGCGGCCACGCCCCACTCCTCGGCGAGCAGCCGCTGGGCCTTGAGCGTCCAGTGGATCGCCGTGCCGGAGCCGATGAGCTGGATGCGGGCGGCGTTCGCGGCCGGGGAAAGGCCCGCGGACTCCGCGGTGTTGAAGCGGTACAGGCCCTTGACGATGCCCTCGTCGATGCCGAGGCCGGACGGCTTCGCGGGCTGCGGCACCGGCTCGTTGTAGACCGTCAGGTAGTAGAAGACGTTCGGGTCCTCGCCGGGGGCGGCCTCGCCATACATCCGGCGCAGACCGTCCTTGACGATGGTCGCGATCTCGTACGCGAACGCCGGGTCGTACGACATCGCGGCCGGGTTGGTCGCCGCGATCACCGGCGAGTGCCCGTCGGCGTGCTGGAGGCCCTCACCGGTGAGCGTCGTACGGCCGGCCGTGGCGCCGACCAGGAAGCCGCGGCCGAGCTGGTCGCCGAGCTGCCACATCTGGTCGGCCGTGCGCTGCCAGCCGAACATCGAGTAGAAGATGTAGAAGGGGATCATCGCTTCGCCGTGCGTGGAGTACGCGGTCGACGCGGCGATGAAGTCCGCCATGGAACCGGCCTCGGTGATCCCCTCGTTGAGGATCTGGCCGTCCTTGGCCTCCTTGTAGTACATCAGCTGGTCGCGGTCGACCGGCTCGTACGTCTGGCCCTTGGGCGAGTAGATGCCGAGGGAGGGGAAGAGGCTCTCCATGCCGAAGGTGCGTGCCTCGTCGGGGACGATCGGCACCCAGCGCCTGCCCGTCTCCTTGTCGCGGACCAGGTCCTTGACCAGGCGGACGAACGCCATGGTCGTCGCCACGTTCTGCGAGCCGGAGCCCTTGTCGAAGGACGCGAACGTCTTGTCCGCGGCGGCGGGCAGCGGGGCGAGCGCGTGCGTACGACGGGCCGGGGCGGGGCCGCCGAGGGCCGCGCGGCGCTCCTGGAGGTAGCGGACCTCGGGGGCGTCGGCGCCCGGGTGGCCGTAGGGAACGACACCGTCCACGAACTGGCTGTCGGAGATGGGCAGTTCGAGCAGGTCACGCATCTGCTTGAACTCGTCCGTCGTCAGCTTCTTCATCTGGTGGTTGGCGTTCTTCGACGCGAAGCCCTCGCCGAGCGTGAAGCCCTTGACCGTCTGGGCCAGGATGACCGTCGGCGCGCCCTTGTGCTCGACGGCCGCCTTGTAGGCCGCGTACACCTTGCGCGACTCGTGGCCACCGCGGGAGAGGTGGAAACACTCGAGGATCTTGTCGTCGCTCAGCAGCTTCGCCATCTCGGCGAGCGCCGGGTCGGCGCCGAAGAAGTCCTGGCGGATGTAGGCGGCGTCACGGGTCTGGTACGTCTGCACCTGCGCGTCGGGTACCTGGCGCAGCCGGCGTACCAGCGCGCCCGTGGTGTCGAGCTGGAACAGCTCGTCCCAGGCCGTGCCCCACAGCGACTTGATGACGTTCCAGCCGGCGCCGCGGAACTGGGCCTCCAGCTCCTGCACGATCTTGAAGTTGGCGCGGACCGGGCCGTCGAGGCGCTGCAGGTTGCAGTTGATGACGAAGGTCAGGTTGTCCAGACCCTCGCGGGAGGCCAGCGCGAGTGCGGCCGTCGACTCGGGCTCGTCCATCTCGCCGTCACCGAGGAACGCCCACACGTGGGACGCGGACACGTCCTTGATGTTGCGGTTGGTGAGGTAGCGGTTGAAGCGCGCCTGGTAGATCGCCGACAGCGGACCGAGGCCCATCGACACCGTCGGGAACTCCCACAGCCACGGCAGGCGCCGCGGGTGCGGATAGGACGGCAGGCCGTCGCCGCCGGACTCCTGGCGGAAGCGGTCGAGGTGGTGCTCGGTCAGCCGGCCGTCGAGGAAGGCGCGGGCGTAGATGCCGGGGGAGGCGTGGCCCTGGATGTAGAGCTGGTCGCCGGACCCGTCACCCTCCTTGCCCTTGAAGAAGTGGTTGAAGCCCGTCTCGTAGAGCCAGGCGGCGGAGGCGAAGGTGGCGATGTGGCCGCCGACGCCGTATTTGCTGCCGCGGCTCACCATCGCGGCCGCGTTCCAGCGGTTCCACGCGGTGATCCGCCGCTCCATCTCCTCGTCGCCGTCCACTGCGGGCTCGGCGGCGGTGGGGATGGTGTTGACGTAGTCGGTCTCCAGCAGCTTGGGCAGCGCGAGGCCGGTGCCCTCGGCGCGCTCCAGCGTGCGGCGCATCAGGTACGCGGCACGGTGCGGCCCGGCCGCCTGGGTGACGGCGTCCAGGGAGGCCTGCCATTCGGCGGTCTCCTCGGGGTCGCGGTCCGGGAGCTGGTCGAGCTCGCTCGGCTGGATTGCGGTGGGGTCGGTCATTGCGCCGCCTTCCGGATGCGGAGGGGGGTTCCCTCATCGGCAAGGGGTTTTCGGGGGTTGCCCTTGGTCTTTGGCAGGACAGGGCGGCGGGCTCTGGTTCGAGCCCGTCGGTGACTGTAACTCCCTGATCGATGATCGATCAAAGGGTTCCAGGGGAAAACCTCTTCATTCCGGGAAAGTCGGCACCCGGTGCCTCCACCTCAGGCACCGGGTGCCTTGAATGCGAAGCTTTGTGCAGGTCGGGGCGGCGTTTGAGCGGGGGTGCGCTCCTCTGCTCGGGCGGCGGGAGACGCTCCGGTGCGCTCCTCGGCTCGCGCGGGGATGCTCCGGTGCGCTCCTCCGCTCGCGCGGGGAAACGCTCAGGCGCGCGGAGCGCAACCGAGCACATGCGCCTTGACCAGCTCCGCGATCAGCGGATCCCGGCGGCGGAACGCGTCCACCAGCGCCTCGTGCTCCTCCGCGTACGACTGCTGGACGGTCCCCAGCCAGCGGATGGACAGAGCCGTGAACACCTCGATGCCCAGGCCCTCCCAGGTGTGCAGCAGCACGGAGTTGTCCGCGGCGCGTACCAGCTCGCGGTGGAAACCGACGGTGTGCCGGACCTGGCCGGTGCCGTCCGCCAGCCGGTCGGCCTCGTACAGGGCCGTGACGTGCGGCTCCAGGGCCGAGCAGTCCTCGGCCAGCCGCTCGGCCGCCAGCTCCGCCGCGATGGCCTCGAGGCCGGCCCGTACGGGATAGCTCTCCTCCAGGTCGGCCGCGGTCAGATTCCGCACCCGGACGCCCTTGTTGGGCGCCGACTCGATCAGCCGCAGCGACTCCAGCTCGCGCAGGGCCTCCCGGACCGGGGTCTGACTGACCTCGAGCTCGGTGGCGATCCGCCGCTCGACGATCCGCTCACCCGGCTGCCAGCGCCCACTGACGATCCCCTCCACGATGTGCTCGCGGATCTGTTCGCGCAGCGAGTGGACGACGGGCGCGGTCATGAGGGCTCCTTCGAAGGGGGCGCACCTGCCCCGAGGGCGTTGACGTCTAGACAATAAGGCCGCCTCCCCGCCGGGGAGGAGCACACGGCGGCGCTTTCGTGCAGGTGAGACGAGACTTACACGCCCTCGGGGCGGGACCGGCCGCACGGACCCGGAGGGCGATCCCGCAGGCGGGGGCGCACGGGAAAGACGGCGCCCCCGCCCGGAGAGCTCCGGGCGGGGGCGCCGTACCAGCGTGCGGGACTACAGGCCGAGCTCGACCTCGAACTCGCCCGCCTCCAGGATCGCCTTGACCGCGGTCAGGTAACGGGCCGCGTCGGCGCCGTCCACCAGACGGTGGTCGTAGGAGAGCGTCAGGTACGTCATGTCGCGGACACCGATGACGGTGCCCTCCTCCGTCTCGATGACGGCCGGACGCTTGACCGTGGCACCGATACCCAGGATCGCGACCTGGTTCGGGGGCACGATGATCGTGTCGAACAGCGCACCGCGCGAACCGGTGTTGCTGATGGTGAAGGTCGCGCCGGACAGCTCGTCCGGGGTGATCTTGTTCGCCCGGACCTTGCCCGCCAGGTCGGCGGTGGCCTTGGCGATACCGGCGATGTTCAGGTCGCCCGCGTGCTTGATGACCGGGGTCATCAGGCCCTTCTCGGAGTCCACCGCGATACCGACGTTCTCGGTGTCGAAGTAGGTGATCGTGCCCTCTTCGACGTTGATCCGGGCGTTGACGGCCGGGTGGGCCTTCAGCGCCTGGGCCGCCGCCTTCACGAAGAACGGCATCGGGGAGAGCTTGACGCCCTCACGGGCCGCGAAGGAGTCCTTCGCCTTCCCGCGGAGCTTCATCAGACGGGTGACGTCGACCTCGACGACCGAGGACAGCTGGGCCTGCTCGTGCAGGGCCTTCACCATGTTGTCGCCGATGACCTTGCGGATGCGGGGCATCTTCACGGTCTGGCCGCGGAGGGGAGAGGCCTCCAGGGCCGGGGCCTTCTTCGCGGCCGGAGCGGCGGCAGCGGCCGGAGCCGGAGCGGCAGCGGCGGCCTTCGCGGCCTCGGCGGCGGCGATGACGTCCTGCTTGCGGATGCGGCCGCCGACGCCGGTGCCCTTGACGGTGGACAGGTCGACGCCGTTCTCGGCGGCGAGCTTGCGCACCAGCGGGGTCACGTACGCGCCTTCGTCACCGGAGGTCGCGGCGGGCGCCGGGGCCGGGGTGACGGGGGCCGGAGCAGGGGCGGCCGGCGCCGGGTCGGGCGCGGGAGCCGTCTGCTGCTGCGGCGCGGGAGCCGACGGCGCCTGCGGGGCGGCCGGGGCGGGGGCCGCGGGGGCGGCCTGCGCCGGAGCGGGAGCCGGCTCGGGCTCGGGCTCGGCGGCCGGGGCGGCCGGAGCCTGCGCCGGGGCGGCCGGAGCCTGCGCCGGGGCCGCCGCGGGAGCGGCACCGGGCGCACCGATGACGGCCAGCTTGGCGCCGACCTCCGCCGTCTCGTCCTCACCGACGACGATCTCGAGCAGCACGCCGGAGGCGGGCGACGGGATCTCGGTGTCGACCTTGTCCGTGGAGACCTCGAGCAGGGGCTCGTCCTCCGAGACCTCCTCGCCGACCTCCTTCAGCCAGCGGGTGACGGTGCCCTCGGTGACCGACTCGCCCAGCGCGGGCAGGACGACGTCGGTGCCCTCGGCGCTGCCGCCGCCGGAGGCGGCCTCGGCGGTCGGGGCGGGCGCGGGAGCGGCGGCCTCGGTGGACGGGGCGGACTGCGGGGCCGGCTCCGGAGCAGCCTCGGGAGCGGGCTCGGCGGCCGGGGCGGCGGCGGGAGCACCCGTGCCGTCGTCGATGACGGCCAGCTCGGCGCCGACCTCGACCGTCTCGTCCTCGGCGACCTTGATGGAGGCGAGCACACCGGCGGCGGGCGAGGGGATCTCGGTGTCGACCTTGTCGGTCGATACCTCCAGCAGCGGCTCGTCGGCCTCGACGCGCTCGCCCTCGGCCTTCAGCCAGCGGGTGACAGTGCCCTCGGTGACGCTCTCGCCGAGCGCCGGAAGGGTTACGGAAACCGGCATGGTTTCGGTTGCTCCTTACGAATGTGCGGAAGTCTGTGGTCGTCGCGCCCAGGTGCGACGCAGGGACTGATCTGCCGGGGGCCGGTCAGTCGTGGGAGTGCAGCGGCTTGCCCGCGAGGGCCAGGTGGGCCTCGCCGAGCGCCTCGCTCTGCGTCGGGTGCGCGTGGATGAGCTGCGCGACCTCGGCCGGCAGCGCCTCCCAGTTGTAGATCAGCTGGGCTTCGCCGACCTGCTCGCCCATACGGTCACCGACCATGTGGACGCCGACCACGGCACCGTCCTTCACCTGGACGAGCTTGATCTCACCCGAGGTGTTGAGGATCTTGCTCTTGCCGTTGCCGGCGAGGTTGTACTTCAGAGCGACGACCTTGTCCGCGCCGTAGATCTCCTTGGCCTTGGCCTCGGTGATACCCACGGAGGCGACCTCGGGGTGGCAGTACGTCACCCGCGGGACGCCGTCGTAGTCGATCGGAACGGTCTTGAGACCGGCCAGACGCTCCGCCACCAGGATGCCCTCGGCGAAGCCGACGTGCGCGAGCTGGAGCGTCGGGACCAGGTCACCGACGGCGGAGATGGTCGGAACGTTGGTGCGCATGTACTCGTCGACCAGGACGTAGCCGCGGTCCATCGCGACGCCCTGCTCCTCGTAGCCCAGGCCCTGCGAGACGGGGCCGCGGCCGACGGCGACGAGCAGCACCTCGGCCTCGAACTCCTTGCCGTCGGCAAGGGTGACCTTGACACCGTTCTGGGTGTACTCGGCCTTCGAGAAGAAGGTGCCCAGGTTGAACTTGATGCCGCGCTTGCGGAAAGCGCGCTCAAGAAGCTTGGAGGAGTTCTCGTCCTCGAGCGGGGCGAGGTGCTTGAGACCCTCGATGATCGTGACGTCCGTACCGAAGGACTTCCACGCCGAGGCGAACTCGACGCCGATGACGCCGCCGCCCAGCACGATCGCGGACTGCGGTACGCGGTCCAGGACCAGCGCGTGGTCCGAGGAGATGATGCGGTTGCCGTCGATCTCCAGGCCCGGCAGCGACTTCGGCACGGAGCCGGTCGCCAGCAGCACGTGGCGGCCCTGGATGCGCCGGCCGTCCACGTCGACGGACGTCGGGGAGGACAGACGGCCCTCACCCTCGATGTAGGTGACCTTGCGCGAGGCGATCAGCCCCTGCAGACCCTTGTACAGGCCCGAGATGACGCCGTCCTTGTACTTGTGGACGGCCGCCACGTCGATGCCCTCGAAGGTGGCCTTGACACCGAACTGCTCGCTCTCGCGGGCCTGGTCGGCGATCTCGCCCGCGTGCAGCAGAGCCTTGGTGGGGATGCACCCGCGGTGCAGGCAGGTACCGCCGACCTTGTCCTTCTCGATCAGGGCGACGTCCAGGCCCAGCTGCGCTCCGCGCAGGGCCGCGGCGTAACCGCCGCTACCGCCGCCGAGGATCACTAGGTCGAAAACGGTGCTGGCGTCGTTCGCCACGTCACGTCCTCCATGCATGTGCGCCACGCCGGTCTGCAGTGACCGGTCGGCGGCTGGTGTCCGGCCGCTCTTCTTCGGCCCTGTGGTGGGGGCCCTGTCCTGCCGAGAACCCATCTTCGCACTTGTCGGCGCCGTTCGAGACGCCGGGCCCATGTGTGAGACGTCGCAGTGTGCTGTTCCCGGTGGACAAAACGGCCCCGGGCGGTCGTGCGCCCGGGGCCGTGACAGCGCCCCGCGCGGTGGCGCGGGGCTGTGTCCGGGGCTAGCCCAGGTCCCCCGCCGCCGTCAGCTCGGCCAGGCGGACCAGGGTGCGCACGGCGGAGCCGGTGCCGCCCTTCGGGGTGTAGCCGAAGGGGCCCTGCTCGTTGTAGGCCGGTCCCGCGATGTCGAGGTGCGCCCAGGTGATGCCCTCGCCGACGAACTCCTTCAGGAACAGACCGGCCACCAGGCCGCCGCCCATGCGCTCGCCCATGTTGGCGATGTCGGCGGTGGGGGAGTCCATGCCCTTGCGCAGGTGGGTCGGCAGCGGCATCGGCCAGGACTCCTCGCCGACCTCCTCCGCGGCCTCGACGACCGCGGTGCGGAACGCGTCGTCGTTGGCCATCACGCCGAAGAGGCGGTTGCCGAGGGCCAGCACCATGGCGCCCGTCAGGGTCGCCACGTCGATGATCGCGTCCGGCTTCTCCTCCGAGGCCTTCCACAGGGCGTCGGCGAGGACCAGCCGGCCCTCGGCGTCCGTGTTGAGGACCTCGACGGTCTTGCCGCTGTACATGCGCAGCACGTCACCGGGGCGGGTCGCCGAGCCGGAGGGCATGTTCTCGGCCAGCGCCAGCCAGCCGGTGACGTTGACCTCGAGGCCCAGGCGCGCGGCGGCGACGACCGCGGCGAAGACCGCCGCGGCGCCGCTCATGTCGCACTTCATCGTCTCGTTGTGGCCCGGGGGCTTCAGCGAGATGCCGCCCGAGTCGTAGGTGATGCCCTTGCCGACGAGGGCGAGGTGCTTCTTCGCCTTGGAGCTGGTGTACGACAGCTTGACCAGGCGGGGAGCGGCGGCGGAACCGGCGCCGACGCCGAGGATGCCGCCGTAGCCGCCCTTCTCCAGCGCCTTCTCGTCGAGCACCTGCACCTTGATGCCGTGCTCCTTGGCCGCGGTCTGCGCGACGGCGGCGAAGGCCTCCGGCGTCAGGTCGTTCGGCGGGGTGTTGATCAGGTCGCGGGCGCGGTTGAGCTCCTCCGTGACGGCGACGGCGCGCTCGACGGCGGCCTTGAACGCCTTGTCGCGGGGCTTGCCGCCGAGCAGCGTGACCTCGGCGAGCGGAGCCTTGCCGCCGGCCTTGGCCTCCTTGCCGTTCTCCTTGTACGCGTCGAAGGTGTACGCGCCCATGAGCGCGCCCTCGCCGACGGCGCCGGCGTCCGCGGCGTCCGCGAGCGGCAGCGCGAAGGCGGCCTTCTTGGTGCCGGCCAGCGCGCGGGCCGCGACTCCGGCGGCGCGGCGCAGGGACTCGGCGCCGTAGGTCTCGTCCTTCTCCGGGACGGAGCCCAGGCCGACCGCGACCACCACGGGTGCCTTGAAGCCGGACGGCGCGGGCAGCTTCGTCACCTCGCCCTCGGCACCCGAGGCGCCCAGGGTCTCCAGGACGTCGGCGAGCCTGCCGTCGTAGGCCTTGTCCACGGCCTCGGCGCCCGGTGCAACGACCGGGCCCCGGGCGCCCTTCGCGACACCGACGACGACGGCGTCGGCGCGCAGGCCGGACACCGCTGCGGTGCTGAGAGTGAGAGCAGTCACGGTGGTGAAATCTCGCTTCCGTTGAAATTGCGCTGGTCGAGCGGGGGTGGGTCGACCGGGCCTGTACGACAGACCCTAGATCGGTGCGCGGCAGGGGCTCGGACCGGGCCCGGGGGCGCCGAGGACGAGCCTACGCGCGGGCGGCGTTTCGCTCATCCGGCCGGGCGTTCACCCGTCAGTGGCGTGGTAGCCACTTATCACCCACCCCATCGTGTGACCTGAGTCACACTCGTCGGGTTCCGGTGAGCATGCGGCTCGCCGCTTTGCATGATTTCCACGGATCCTCCTCGTATCGACCACAAGAGGATCTTGCTGGGGGAGGGACCAACATGGCGCAGAGCGCGCACAGATGGAGAGACGCGGCCGCCGCAATGGCGGCCGCCGGTCTGCTGGTACTGGGTCTGGGGGCGCCCGGTGCGTCTGCCGCGCCGGCACCACGCATCGATCTCAAGGTGCTGGTGGTGGACAACGGGGACAGCCCCGTCGAGGCCATCACCGCCGAACTGAAGAACACCGGCATCCCGTACACCACCGTGGACCTCAACGCCTCGGGCCGTCCGACCATCGACACGGCGTTCCTGAGCGACACCGTCGGCGGCACGCCCCGGGCCAAGTACCAGGGCGTGGTCCTGCCCAACGAGGCGCCGTTCGGCGCCGGCTCGGCCGAGCAGACGGCCCTGGAGACGTACGAGAAGACCTACGGCATCCCGCAGGTCGACGCCTACACCTGGGCGCATCCGGAGGTGGGTCTCGACTACACCACCGCGGGCGGCTGGAGCGGCAGCCTGGACGGCAAGCAGGCCGCCGTCACCACCGAGGGCAGGGCGGGCGCCTTCGGGTACCTCGACGGACCGGTCGCGTTCGAGGACAACGCCCCGGACATCCAGGAGAGTTACGGCTATGTGGCGAAGCCCCGCACGGGCTTCACCAGCTATGTCGACATCGCCGTGCCGTCGGGAACCGGCCGCGGCAGCCTCATCGGCGAGTACGCCCACGACGGGCGCCGCGAGCTCGTGGTCACCTTCGCGTACAACCAGTACCAGCAGCAGTTCCGGGTGCTGGCGCGCGGCATCGTCGAATGGCTGACACAGGGCGTACACCTCGGGCAGAACAGGAACTACTTTTCTGTCCATGTCGACGATGTCTTCGCACCCGACAGTCGCTGGGACACCGTGCGCAACTGCACGCCCGGAGACTTCGACTGCGTGGGCGGTGACGGCGAGGGGACCACGCCGATCCGGATGACGGCGGACGACGCGGCCTACGCCGCCCAGTGGGAGGCGGCCAGCGGCTTCACGCTCGACCTGGCCTTCAACGCCGGCTCGGGCGAGGAGTGGAAGAGCGAGAACGGCAACGTCGACGCCCTCACCGACAAGCTGCTCGCCGACAAGGCCAAGTACCGCTGGGTGAACCACACGTACACGCACGCCTTCCTCGGCTGCGTCCAGGACACCTCGACGGTGCCGTGGAGCTGCGCGAAGAACGCGGACGGCTCGACCCAGTACGTGAGCCGCGCCGACATCTCGGCGGAGATCGGCAACAACTACAACTGGGCGCTCTCCCACGGCCTTTCGACCGACCGCACCGAGCTGGTGACCGGCGAGCACTCGGGTCTGAAGTCGCTGCCGCAGCAGCCCGCCGACAACCCGAACCTGGCCGGAGCCCTCGCCGACAACGGCGTCAAGTGGACGGCGTCGGACAACTCCCGCGAACCGGCGCAGCGTGCGGCGGGCAGCGCGCTGACCGTGCCGCGCTACCCGATGAACGTGTACTACAACACCGGCACCGAGGCCGAGATGGCCGACGAGTACAACTGGATCTACACCTCGAAGGCCGACGGCGGCAGCGGTCTGTGCGAGGACAACCCCACGTCCACGTGTCTGTCCGAGCCCCTGTCCAGCAGCACCGGATATGACTCGTACATCGTGCCGCAGGAGGCCCGCACGGCGCTCGGGCACGCCATCAGCAACGACCCGCGACCGCACTACGCGCACCAGTCCAACCTGGCCGAGGACCGGCTGCTGTACCCGGTCCTGGACAAGGTCCTCGCCGACTACCGGGCGCTCTACGCCGACAACACCCCGCTCGAGAACCCTCGGCAGAGCGCGATCGGCACCGAGCTCAAGTACCGGGCCGCCTGGCAGAGCGCCGTCGGCAACGGCAGTGTCACGGCGTACCGCGTCGGCACGACCGTCACCGTCACCGCTCCCTCCGGGATCCACATCCCGGTGACCGCACCCGAAGGGACCAAGAAGAACACCCTGCTCGGCACCACCGCGTTCGGGACGCCGTACGCGGGAGAGCGCTCGGCCTGGACCACGCCGGAACTACTGCAGACCGCTCTCACGCTGACCCTGCCCTCGTAAGGCGGCACCGCAGCACCAGGCGCACCCCGGCCAGGACCGGCCGGGGTGCGCTACCGAGCCGTATGTCATGTTCCACAGGGGGGAACTGCATGATGCGCACCGGCCGTCATGTCACGATGCTCACCGAGGGCACCTATCCGCACGTCCACGGCGGGGTCAGCACCTGGTGCGACCAGCTCGTGAAGGGCATGCCCGAGGTCGACTTCCACATCGTCTCGCTCACCGGCAGCGGCCGCGAACCCGTGACCTGGGAGCTGCCGCCCAACATCTACCGGCACACCTCCGTGCCGACCTGGGGCCCGCGGCCGGGGCGCGCGCGAGCGCCGCTGGGCCGGGCCCGCCGGCGTTTCACCGACACCTACGAGCGCTTCCTGCTGTCCTTCCTCGACCCCGAGGCGCACTGCGACTTCGGCCAGGCGCTCTACGAACTGGCCGAACTCGCCCGGGACGGACGGCTGTCGGCGGCCCTGCGCACCGAGTCGGCGCTGCGCTCGCTGATGTGGATCTGGACGATGCCGCATCTGTCCACGGCCGCCGCCCGGCCCACCGTGCACGACGCGCTGACCGCCACCGACCTCCTGGAACACGCACTGCGCCCGCTGGGGGTGCGCATCCCCGAGGACTCCGTGGCCCACGCCGTCAGCAGCGGCCTCGCCACCCTGCCCGCCCTCGCCGCGCACCACCTCGACGGCGTCCCGTTCCTGCTCACCGAGCACGGCATCTATCTGCGCGAGCGCTACCTCGGTTACCGCAGCGCCGAACAGCGCTGGCCCGTCAAGGCGTTCATGCTCGGCTTCTACCGCGAGCTGAACTCCCTCGGCTACCGCGCCGCCGACCTCATCACCCCCTGCAACCAGTACAACCGCCGCTGGGAGGAGCGCGGCGGCGCCGACGCCGACAAGATCCGTACGGTCTACAACGGCGTCGACCCGCACGCCTTCCCGCACGCCGGCCCCGAACCCGAGGTGCCGACCCTCACCTGGTGCGGCCGCGTCGACCCCATCAAGGACCTGGAGACCCTGCTGCGCGCCTACGGCATGGTGCGCGCCGAACTCCCCGAGACCCGGCTGCGGTTGTTCGGCCCGGTACCGGCCGGCGGGGAGGCCTACCTCACCCGGCTGGAGAAGCTCGCCGCCGAACTCGGCGTCACCGACGGGCTCACCTTCGAAGGGCGGATCAGCGAGGTGTGGCGGGCCTACGCGGCCGGCCACGTCGTGATGCTCTCCTCCATCTCCGAGGGCTTCCCCTTCTCGATCATCGAGGCCATGTCCTGCGGCCGTACGACCGTGTCGACCGACGTCGGCGGAGTGCGCGAGGCGGTCGGCGACACCGGGATCGTGGTGCCGCCGCGCGAGCCGGAGAAGATGGCCGCCGCCGCGCTCACCCTGCTGCGCAACGACGAACGGCGCCTGGAACTGGGTCAGTTGTCCCGCCAGCGGGTCATCGACCGCTTCACGCTCCGCCGCTCCGTGGACGCCTTCCGGACGATCTACCAGGAGCTCGCCGGGCTGCCCGAGGTGTACGAGCCCACCCTGGAGACCGTCGCCGACTGGACCCTCGAACTGCGCGACCCCTGGTACAAGGCGGTCGCCACCGACGGGGCCGACTGGTGAGCGGTTCGCTGCGGATGCCACCCGGCACGTACGAGGACACGCTCCCGTACGTGCCGCGGCAGCGCCGCGCGCCCAGCTGGGCCGGCCCCGACCCGGTCGACGAACTCGCCGAGCGCCTGGACGACTTCATAGCGGCTGCCGTCCACCCCGACGAGATAGCCGCGCTGCTGGAGTCCGACGGCATGTCGGACGACCAGATACGCGAGCGCTACGGATGCAAGAACTCCTTCGCGCTCGCCGAGGAACTCTTCGAGCGCGTCGAGCGCCGCCATCCCGAGCCCGCGGGACCCGTCCACGACCCGTGGCAGATCGGCCTCCTCGGCTGTCTGCTGCGCGGTGTCGTCTTCGCCCTGCCCGGCCTCGGATACGTCCTGGGCGCACCGCTGCTCGCCGGCCCCCGCGACGGTCTGGGCCTCCCGGCCGGGACGATCCCCCTGCTGGCCGGCGCCCTCTGCGGCTGGACCTGGAACCAGGGGCTCGCCCACCGGGCCTACTCCTGGCTGGGCCTCGGCGACCGCGCGGCCGCCCGCCGCTCGCTGCTCGTCGGTGCCCCGGTGGGGGCGCTGCTCGGTTCGGTGGTCGCCCTGGCCGCGGCGGGTGCGGCGCATCCCGGCGCCGTCGCCTTCGCCGCCGGGCAGTCCTGCTACCTCGCCGCCGCCACCGTCCTGCTGGTGCTGGGCCGCGAACGGGCGCTGCTCGGGGCCCTGTTGCCGATGGCCGGCGGCGCGGTCCTGGCGCTCGTCCATCCGGTCCCGGACCTGGTGAGACTGGCCCTGCTGCTCGGCTCGCTCGCCGCCGTCGCCCTGCTCGCCCTGCTCGAAGTGACGCCCGCAGTGCGGGAGTTGGGGGAGGGGAGCTGGGCCGCCGGCTGGGCGGCACTGCTGCCCTTCGGGATGTTCGGCAGCGACCCCGGGCACCGGCCGCGGTCGGCCGCACCCTGGCTCGCCGGCTCCCTGCCGTACGCCCTCTTCGGGCTCGGCAGCGGGGTCCTCGTGCTGTACGCGGCGCTCGGGGACGTACTGGCGGGCACGCACACCGCGGTGGCCGCGCCGGCCGCGGTCGCCCTGACGCTCAGCATGGGCCCGGCCGAGTGGCTGCTCCACCGGTTCCGCAGCGGTAGCCTCGCGGGCCTGCGCTCCAGCAGCACGTCGAGGGACTTCTGGCGGACCACCGCGCGCACCCTGGTCCAGTGCCTCGGCGGATATTTGGCGGCGCTGTTCGCCCTGGGCCTCGCCACCTCCGTCCTGTGGCCGCACGCGCCGGGCGTGGGCGGCATCCGTCTCGTGTCGCTGCTGGTGCTGGGTGTGGTGCTCTGGACCGGGCTGCTGCTCCAGTCCTTCGGTGCCGTGCTGAGTGCCGCCGTGGTCTGCTGCGTCGCGGCGCTGGCCCAGACCGTGGCGCTGGCGACCCACGCGGGCAGCCCGCACCGGATCGGCCTGATCGTGTACGGCGTGGCGGCCACCGCGCTGGCGGGGCTCGTCTGCGGGCTGCTGGGGAGGGCGACGGCCCACCGATGAGCACGCCCACCGGGCCGGGGACCCTCCTCGTGCCCTACTACGAGCACCCGTCCGTCCGCCCTGCCGAGTGGCGGGCGATCGTCGCCGCCGCACCCCGCCTGTACGGGGTCGTGCTGAATCCGGCCAGCGGCCCCGGCGATGGCCCCGACCCGGCCTTCGCGGAGGTCGCGGCCCAACTGCGCGCGGCGGACGTACGCGTGCTCGGGTACGCCGACACGGACTACGGCCGCAGGCCGCACGCCGATGTCGTACGCGACCTCGCCCGGCACCGCTCCTGGTACGGCGCCGACGGCGCGTTCCTCGACCAGGCGGCCGCGGGAATCGCCGAGTTCGGCTACTACCGGCGGCTAGCCGCGGCCGCGTGGGGCGCCGGCTGCGGCACCCTCGTCCTCAACCACGGCACGGCACCGCACCCCTCGTACGCCAGGGTCGCCGATCTCCTGGTGACCTTCGAGGGCAGCTGGGAGACGTACCGCACCCAGCGCTTCACGCCGTGGCAGGGCGCCGGCACACGGCTGTGCCACCTGGTCTACGGCGTGCCGTCCGGCATCGACCTCACGGGCCCGTCCCGGGCCCGGGGGGCCACCGTCCACTGCGCGGTGCCGGGCGTCGGGGATCATCCTTGGGGTACGTTGCCGCACGCCCTGGAGCCCGCTCGATGAGACGCCCCGCCCTGCTCGCCGTACTGCTGCTGCTGATCGCGGGCTGCACGAGCGGGTCCGACGACAAGGAACCGGCCGCCCGCTGGCAGCCGCGCCCCGGCACCGCCTGGCAGTGGCAGCTCAGCGGGCACCTCGACACCTCCGTCGACGTCCCGGTCTACGACATCGACGGCTTCGACCATTCTCAGGCGACGGTCGCAGGCCTGCACCGCGACGGCCGCAAGGCCATCTGTTATCTGTCGGCCGGCGCCTGGGAGGAGTTCCGCCCGGACGCCGGGAAGTTCCCCAAATCCGTGCTGGGGCGCGGCAACGGCTGGCAGGGCGAGCGCTGGCTCGACATCCGCCGTACCGATGTCCTGAAGCCGCTGATGGCGGCCCGGATCGACATGTGCCGCGAGAAGGGCTTCGACGCCGTGGAGCCGGACAACATGGACGGTTACCGCAATCGCACCGGCTTCCCGCTCAAGGCCGCCGACCAGCTCCGCTACAACCGGCTCGTCGCCGAACTGGCCCACGAACGCGGCCTGGCCGTCGGACTGAAGAACGACCTCGGCCAAGTCCCCCAGCTGGTGGGGGACTTCGACTTCGCGGTCAACGAACAGTGCGCCCAGTACGAGGAGTGCGGGGAGCTGGAGCCGTTCATCAAGGCGGGCAAGGCCGTCTTCCATGTCGAGTACGAGCTGACGACCGGCAGCTTCTGCCCGGAGGCCCGCCGTATGAAGCTGAGCTCGATGCTCAAAAAGTACGCACTGGGGGTGTGGCGGCGGGCGTGCTGAGCCCGAAGCCCGTGACCGCCGTCCCGGCCAGCCGGTCGGCCAGTGAACGCCGGGTCGGCGAGAGCACCGGCAGCGCGTTGAGGAAGAAGATCACTACGGCGACGGCCCACACCAGCACCGAGAGCACGAACTCGCCCTCGACCAGCAGCACACAGGCCAGCGCGTACACGGCGACATCGGCGGTCGTCGTCACCGCCGCCCGCAGTGCGGCCCGGCGCGGGCGGCTCGGCGTGACCTTCAGACCGAGCAGGGCCTTGCCGACGGTCCGGCCGGCGAGGGCGAGCGTGGCCCACTGGTAGAGGAAGGTCGCGACGACCAGCAGTCCGAAGGCCTGCTCCACATCGCGGACCACCTTCTCCCACACATGGATCCCGAAGCCCTCGGAGGCGTCGATGACGTCGCCGCGCGAGGTGAGGAGGTCCCAGCCGCCCCGCGTCGCCAGCTCGGGTACGTCCGTCACGAGCGCGGATATCCGGTGGAAGGTGAGCACGGCGAGCGCGGACGCCGCCGCGAGCACCAGTGCGAAGTCGATGAGCCAGGCCGTGGCACGGCGAAGTTTCGGCACAGACGTCCCCCGATCACGATCTGTTGTCTGTTCGGCGGCTCAGATTAGTGGCGGTGCGACGCAGGATCGACGGGTTGCGGCTGATCGTTTCAGTGCGGTGACAGACGGCCGGTCCCGGGGGACCGACCGTCAGGGGGTGAGGGACAGAACCACCAGCGCGGTGGTCGCCGCCGTCTCCGCGAGCCCGCCGAAGACGTCGCCCGTGACGCCCCCGAACCGCCGGACACAGTGGCGCAGCAGCAGTTCGGCGGCGGCGCAGCCGGCGAGCACCGCGAGCGCGCCCCGCACGACGCCGTACGTCCCGAAGAGCGCGCCCGTGCCCGCCGCCGCGCCCACCACCCCGGCCGCCACGAGCAGCGCGTCCCGCACGGGCACCGTGCCCGCGACGGCCGCGCCCAGACCCTCGGGCCGGGCCGGGGGCACGCCCCTGCGGGCGGCCAGCGTGAGCGCGAGCCGGGCCGCGGCCGCCGAGACGACCGCCGCGCACGCGCCCCGCGCCCATGAGACGTCGTACGCCTGGAAGAGCGCGGCCACCTGGGCGAGCAGCACGAACAGCAGGGTGACCACGCCGAACGGGCCGATGTCCGACTGCTTCATGATCCGCAGGGCGTCCTCGGCGGGCTTCCCGCTGCCCAGCCCGTCCGCGGTGTCCGCGAGCCCGTCGAGGTGCAGTCCCCGGGTGAGCGCGGCCGGTACGGCGGCGGTGGCCACGGCGGCGAGCAGCGGGCCCGCGCCCAGGGCCAGCAGCAGTACGCCCGCGGCGGCGGCGCCCAGACCCACCACCAGCCCGGCCGCGGGCGCGCACAGCATCCCGCCGCGCGCGGCCCCGCGATCCCAGCGGGTCACCTTGACGGGCAGCACGGTAAGGGTGCCGAACGCGAAGCGCAGGCCGTCGGCGAGGGGGGTCCTGGACACCGGCGCAGGTTATCCGGCCGGGTGAGGAGCGGGTACGGCGGCCATGGATAAAGTTCGCATATGGGTCATTGGTTGCATCGCAACATCGTCGAGCCGGGCAAGCTCCCCCTGCTGCTGGCACTCGCCTCCTTCGTGCTGACCTTCGTGATCACGCGTGTCGTCGTCCGGCTGATCCGCGCGGGCAAGGGCCCGTTCGGCAACGTCAAGGCCGGGGGGCTGCACATCCACCACGTGGTCCCCGGTGTCGTACTGACCGTGATCGGCGGCTTCGGCGCGGTGGCCAGCGCCCGGCACGGCTTCGGCGCCTGCGCGTTCGCGGTGGTCTTCGGGATGGGCGCGGGCCTGGTGCTGGACGAGTTCGCGCTGATCCTGCACCTCGACGACGTCTACTGGTCCGAGGCCGGCCGCAAGAGCGTCGAGGTCGTGGTGGTCACGGCGGCCCTGGTGGGGCTGGTGCTCGGCGGATTCCTGCCGTTCGGGGTCAACGACCTGAGCCACCAGGAGCTCCAGGACCGCGGCGGCGTCGTCGTGAGCGTCGCGGTCAACTTCGTGTTCGCGCTGCTCGCCCTGAGCAAGGGCAAGGGACGTACGGCGATCTTCGGCGTGATCGTCCCGCTCGTCGCGCTGGTCGGCGCGATCCGGCTGGCCCGCCCGGGCTCGCCCTGGGCCAAGCGTTTCTACCGCCGGCGGCCGCGCGCCCGGGCCAGGTCGAGCCTGCGCGCCTACCATCACGACCGCCGTTGGGCGCGCCCCCGCCGCAGGCTTCAGGAGTGGATCGGCGGCAAGCCGGACCCCGAGCCCGCCCGCTCGCTGCCCGGAGGCCGGTGACGCCGGTGCCGCCGGTGACGCAGCGCGGAGAGTCCGCACACCACCAGCACCGCCGCGATGGCCGCCAGATGCTCCTTGCCCGCCAGGTTGTCCTTGAACGCCACCTCCACGAGCATCGACGCGATCACCAGTCCGGCCGTGACGTGCGCGCCGAACCGCCAGCCGACGAAGACGGCGAGCCCGACCACGGCCGCCGAGGGCCCGGTGTCGACGATCTGCGCGTCCGAGGCGGGCAGCCCCAGCGGGTGGTGGGGGCCGAGCGCGATGCCCACGCGCGCGTAGAGCGTGCCCGCCAGCGTGGCCACGTACGCGAGGACGAGCGTGCGCCACCAGCCCAGACAGATCTCCGCGATCCCGAACACGAGGAGGATCTGGGCCAGGGCGCCCCACACGGGGAGATCCAGCGCCGGCACGAAGAGGGAGAGCGGGGAGCGCAGCAGGGCGAGCCACAGCGGGTCCTGGGCCTGTACGGCGCCGATGTTCTGGACGAACCGGAAGCCCCAGGACTGGTTCTGCACGAACTGCAGGAGCGCCGTGAGGCACACGGCCCCGAGGGTCATCGGGATCGCCCGCAGGCGCCCGGCCGCCAGGGCCGCGCGCACGGTGACGTACAGCGCTCCCCACTCGGCGCGGGCCAAGCGGGCGAGTGCCCTCATCCGGCGGTCCGCGCGACCGTGCTCAAGTCGTGGCTCATCGGTGCGACTCCAGGTGCTTGCGGTGCAGCCACTTCGGCAGGCCCGGCGCCTCCAGGAAGCCTTCGGCACGCGCCGAGGCGACGCCGATGCGCAGCAGGTCCGCGCTCTTCTCGAAGAGCAGGAACCGCGGCTCCCAGATGGGCCGGTACTTGGCGTTGGCGCGGTACAGCGACTCGATCTGCCACCACCGCGAGAAGAAGCTGAGCAGCGAGCGCCACAGCCGCAGCACGGGCCCCGCGCCGAGGCGTGCGCCCCGTTCGAAGACCGAGCGGAACATCGCGAAGTTCAGCGAGACCTGAGTGATCCCGATCTCCTGGGCGCGCCGCAGGAGTTCGATCACCATGAACTCCATCAGTCCGTTCTCGGAGTCGCGGTCGCGTCGCATGAGGTCGAGGGAGAGCCCGCCGGGCCCCCACGGCACGAAGGACAGCACGGCCCTCAACTCCCCGTGCGCGTCCGTGCATTCGAGCATCACGCACTGCCCGTCCTCGGGGTCGCCGAGCCGGCCGAGGGCCATGCTGAAGCCGCGTTCGGTGGCGCCGTCCCGCCAGTCGTCGGCGCGCCGCAGCAGGTACGCCATCTCCTCGGCGGGGATGTCCTCGTGCCGCCGGATGCGGACCTCGTAGCCCGCCCGCTTCACCCGGTTGTAGGCCTGGCGGACCGTGCGCATGGCCCGCCCTTCGAGGGTGAACTCGGCGGTCTCCACCAGGGCTTCGTCGCCCAGTTCGAGTGCGTCAAGGCCATGGCGGGCGTAGATGGTGCCGGCCTCCTCGCTCGCGCCCATCACCGCCGGGATCCAGCCGTGCTCGCGCGCCTCGGCGAGCCAGGGCTCGATGGCGCCGGGCCAGGCCTCGGGGTCGCCGATCGGGTCGCCGGACGCCAGTGACACACCGCCCACGACCCGGTACGCCACCGCCGCCTTGCCGGTCGGCGACCACACCACGCTCTTCTCGCGCCGCAGCGCGAAGTAGCCGAGCGAGTCCCGGTCGCCGTTCTTCTCCAGCAGCTGCCGCAACTGCTTCTCGTCGTCCTCGGTGAGTGGGTCGACGGCGCGGCGGGAGCGGAAGGCCGCGTAGAGGACGGCGAGCACCAGCAGGGTGCTGAACACGTTGATGGTGACGTTGACCCAGTTGGGAGTCGTGATCCCGGGGACGTGCGCGTCGTCGGCGGCGACCGAGACGAGCCGCAGGGTGCCGTAGCGCCACCGGTCCAGGAAGGTCGAACGGTGCGCGTCGTGCGCGTGGTTGGTGACCGTGACCAGGAGCGCGGCGAGCAGCGAGGTGACCAGCAGACCGCCGACCGCGACGGCCGCGGCGAGCTTCGGGTTCGAGCGGTCGCCCTTCGCGTAGAACTCCCGGCGGCCGACGACGAGCGAGGCGACGAAGGCCGCGGTCAGACCGAGCGAGATCCAGTTCTGCGCGTACTGCCGGATCTCCGGGAAGGCCATCGCGAAGGCGAACAGCATCAGGAACAACCCGCTGAGGACGAGGTTCAGGATCCACGCGGCCCGTTTGCGGCGGCGCAGGGTGAGGGCGAGGAACATCGTGAACACCCCGGACGCGAACCCCGCCGTCAGGAGATACGGCGTGAAGTAGTTCTCCGTGTTGTGCCGCCGTACGTCCTGTCCGAGGGACACCCAGGCGGCGCTCAGGAAGTTGACGAACGCGACGGTCCGCACGTACCAGACGGCGAAGGCGGCGCTTCGCCGGGAGGTCCCGGTGGACCGGCGGTCCCCGTGGTCGTGGCGGGCCGGAACCCGTTCGTGTACAGCGGCAATTCGGGTATCTCCCATAAATGGCGATGATATGGGGCGTTATACCGTGGTGGAGGCACGCCGTGACCGCGGGTTCTCCGGGCCCCGGGCCATGGCGGAGGCAGGAAAAATCCGCCGCCCCGTGCTGGGTGGGGACGGCGGATTCCGGCGGGGCCGGGGCGCCGTGTTGTGGTGGCGGGGCGGCTGGACCGGTTTCCGGCTATTCCTTTTCGGGTGCCGGGCCGGGGGTCTCCAGCTCCTGTTCCAGGCCGGGGGTCGCCGGCTTTTGTTCCGGGCCGGGGGTCGCCGGCTCGGGCTCCGGGCCGGCGGCCTCCGCTTCCTGTTCCGGGCCGGCGGCCTCCGCGTCCTTCCCGGGAGTCTCCGGCAGCTCCGCCGCCAGCGCGGCCGCCGCCTGGACCAGGGGGAGCGCGAGCAGCGCGCCCGCGCCCTCGCCGACCGTGACCCCGTGGTCGAGCAGGGGTTCGAGCGCCATCCGGTCGAGCGCCTTCGCCTGCGCCGGCTCGCCGCTGTTCTGCCCGGCCAGCCACCAGTCCGGGGCCCGGAAGGCGATCCGCTGCCCGACGAGAGCGCACGCGGCGGAGACGACGCCGTCCAGGATCACCGGCGTCTTGCGCACCGCGCACTGGAGCAGGAACCCGGTCATCGCCGCGAGATCGGCCCCGCCGACCGTGGCGAGCAGCTGCAGCTGGTCCCCGAGGACGGGCCGGGCGCGACGCAGCGCGTCACGGACCGCCGCACACTTGCGCATCCACGCCAGGTCGTCGATGGGCCGTCCGCCCCGGCCGGTGACCACCGAGGCATCGGTCCCGCACAGCGCGGCGATCAGCACCGCCGCCGCGGTCGTCCCGCCGACGCTCACATCGGCGAGTACGACGAGATCGGTGCCGGAGTCCGCCTCCTCGTCGGCGACCGCGACGCCCGCCAGGAACGCCGCCTCCGCCTCCTCCGTGCTCAGCGCGTCCTCGACGTCGATCCGCCCGGAGCCGCGCCGCACCCGGTGCCGTACGACGTCCGCGGGCAGCGACTCGGGCTCGCAGTCCAGGGCCATGTCCACCACGCGCACCGGTACGCCGAGCCGGCGGGCGAGGATCGCGGCCGGGCTGCCGCCCTCCAGGAGCGTCCGCACCAACTGGTCGGCGGTGCCCGCGGGGCGGGCCGACACGCCGAGTCCGGCGACACCGTGGTCGCCCGCGAACAGCACCAGGCGAGGCCGCTCGACCGGCCGCACCGGCACCGCGGACTGCGCGGCCGCCAGCCACTCACCCAGGTCGTCGAGCCGCCCCAGCGACCCGGGCGGCACGCTCTGCCGCTCCCTGCGCGCCTCGGCGTCGCGGCGCACACCACCGTCGGGGCGCTCGATCAGATCGGTGAAGTCGTCGAGATTAAGCGAGCTCATTCGCCGAACAGTACCGGCCGCGATCGAACACGGCTGCGCCACGTCATTGCACCCATGATCGGAATCCCATACGTTCCGTTTTGCAGTGAATTGCCCCTCGGGTCCAGGAGCCGCCATGATCTCCATCCCGCACACGAGCGCCTCGCGCCGCGCCGCGTACCTGAGCGAACTCGCCCTGGGCACGGAACGGTTCCACGAGCCCCGCAGGGAGGACTGCCCCTGGTGCGGCGCGCAGCGGCTCCGCACCCGGCTGCGCACCACGGATCTGCGCCGGCACCAGCCCGGCACCTTCGTCGTCGACGAGTGCCTGGACTGCGGCCACGCCTTCCAGAACCCCCGGCTCACCGCGGAGGGCCTGGCCTTCTACCACCTGGACTTCCACGAGGGCCACGAAGGCTTCGCGGAACGCATCCTCGCCGCCCGCGGCAGCCGAAGACGCCACCGGGCCGCGGCCCGCGCGATGCTGCGCTTCCCCGAACCGGAGAGCTGGCTGGACGTCGGCACCGGACACGGGCACTTCCCGGAGACCGCACGCGAGGTCCACCCCTACACCGCCTTCGACGGCGTCGACCTCACCGTGCGCGTCGAGAAGGCGCGTGAGGCCGGGCGGGTCGAGGAGGCCCACCTCGGGCGCCTGACCGACCCGGAGCTCGCCGAGCGGCTGCGCGGCCGCTACGACGTCGTGAGCATGTTCCACCACCTGGAGCACGCCCCCGACCCGCGCGAGGAGCTGCGCGCCGCCCTGGCGGTCCTGCGCCCCGGCGGCCACCTCCTCGTCGAAGTCCCGGACCCCGCCTGCGTGTTCGGCACCCTGCTCGGCAAGTGGTGGGTCTCGTACGGCCAGCCGCAGCACCTGCACCTGATGCCGCTGGCCAACCTGCTCGCCGAACTCACCTCCCTCGGCTTCGAGGTCGTCTCCACCGACCGCCGCGAACCGCACATCCCGTACGACCTGACGGGCGCCGTCTCCCTGCTCTGCGCACGGCTGCTGCCGGACATCGACGCACCCTGGCGGGCCAAGCCCCCCACCGAACTCCAGCGCCTGGTGCGTACCGCCCTGACGCGGATCACGGTCCCCTTCCTGGCCGTGGCCTCCGCCCTGGACCACGCCCTCGCCCCGCTGCTCCGCCGGACCCGCTTCTCGAACACGTACCGGATCATCGCCCGTCGCATCGCCTGAGCCGCCGTCTCGGCGCCCGGTCCCGGCCGCCGTCAGCCCCGAAGCGGCAGCGCCTGGCCCGCCACCACCAGCAGCACGTGCTCGCACTCCGCCGCGAACGCCGCGTTCAGCCGCCCCAGTTCGTCGCGGTAGCGGCGGCCGGACGCGGTGGCCGGGACGATGCCGGAGCCGACCTCGTTCGAGACGGCGACGAGGGTCCGGCGGGTGGCGCGCACGGCGCCCGTCAGCTCCGCCACCCGCTTGCGCAGGGCGCGTTCACCGCCGCTCGCCCACTCCGCGTCGTCCCACGCGTCGACCGCGTCCATCGCGTCCGTCAGCCACAGGGACAGACAGTCGATGAGCAGCGGGGGGCCGTCCGCCGCGAGCAGCGGCACGAGGTCGCAGGTCTCGGTCGTACGCCAGGACCCGGGGCGGCGCTCACGGTGGGTGTGCACGCGCGAGGCCCACTCGCTGTCCCCGTCACGGGTGCCGCCGGTCGCGACGTACAGCACCGCGGGGAACGCCTCCAGGCGCCGCTCGGCCTCGACGGATTTGCCGGAGCGGGCACCGCCGAGGACCAGCGTGCGGCGCGGCACGTCCGGCACGTCCTCGTAGACGCCGACCACGAGCGTCGCACCGTCCGGCACCGTGCGCGCTCCGGCGGCGGCGAGCCGGCGGTGCAGTTCGGGCCCCGGCGGCACGTCGTGGTCGAGATGGACGGCGATGACGTCCGTCGCCGGACCGACCGCACCGGCCGCGCGCAGCTTCGCCAACGCGTCCGGGCGGCCCACCACGTCGACGGCCACCATGTCGTACGGCTCGCCGTTCTCGTCGAGTCCGGCGGGCGCCGCACCCGGCGGCAGATAGAGCAGCCGCTGTCCGTCGGGGCCCGTGACCGCGTACCCGGTCCCCGGCGCGTCCATCGGCACCGCCCGCACCCGGTGCCCGGTCAGCAGCGCCAACTCCCGACCGTCGGGCACCCGTCCGGGCTGCGGGAGCCCCGCCGGGACCTCCACCGCCGGCCCGTTGTGCGGGTGCGACAGCAGCACCTGCCGTACGCCGCCCAGCGAATGGCCCGCGCGGGCGGCCGCGAACGCGGCTCCGGGCGTGAGGTCGAGCAGCAGCGTCCCGTCCACCAGCAGCGCGGTCGCCGCCCGCGCGTCCGCGCCGACCGCGGTGGCGCAGGCCGCGCAGGGACAGTCGGGGCGGGGGAGGCCCGCCGGGGCGCCGGTGCCGAGCAGAGTCAGTTCCACGGGGATGATTTTCGCCTGTCGGTGCTGGTCTTGCGCGTCCGGCTAGGCTTCGGACAGGAACCGGATCTTGTCCGGGGACTGCTGTGCAGTGTGCTCATACCTTGGAGGCGTACATGGCGGCATGGACGTGGCGGTTCGAGAAGGCCGACGGGGCGGAGGTCCAGCCCTCGGTCGCGCCTGAGGAGTTCACCACGCAGGGGGACGCCGAGTCCTGGATCGGGGAGCACTGGAAGGATCTCGCGGAGGGCGGGGCCGACCAGGTCCTGCTGTTCGAGGACACCACGAAGATCTACGGGCCGATGAGCCTGCACGCCGAGGACGCGTAGGTCCCGTACCGGGCGTCGCGCGCGCAGGCCCACGGGGCTGCCGGGAGTACCGCTCCCGGCAGCCCCGCTCACTGCTCGCCCAGGGTGACGTCGACGGTCTTCTCGGCCCCGCCCCGCGTGTACGTCAGCTTCGTCCGGTCGCCCGGCTTCTCGGCGGCCAGCGCCTCGGACAGGGAGGTGATCGAGCTGATGTCCGTGCCACCGAGCCCGGTGATGATGTCCCCGGGCTGGATGCCCGCCTTGGCGGCCGCGCCGCCGTCCTTGACGTCGACCACGGCGACACCTGCGGCCGTGTAGTTGTCGTCGACCACCGTCCGGCCCGTGATGCCGAGCGCGGCCCGCCCCGAGTCGGTGACCTTGCCGTCCTTGATGATCTGGTCGGCGACCGTCTTCACCATCGACGAGGGGATCGCGAATCCGATGCCGGGCGCGGTACTGCCGAGGCCCGGGTCGGAGGCGGCCAGCGTCGGGATGCCGATCACCCGGCCGTCCAGGTCGACGAGGGCGCCCCCGCTGTTGCCCGGGTTGATCGCGGCCGACGTCTGCACCATGTTCGCGATGGTCGCCCCGGTGCCGCCGCCGCTGCTGCCCTCGCTGACGGTCCGTCCGGTCGCCGACACGATGCCCTGCGTCACGCTGGACGACAGCCCGAGCGGGGAGCCCATCGCCAGGACGATCTGGCCCACCGCCACCTTCGACGAGTCGGCGAAGGCGGCCGCCTTCAGCCCGTCCGGCACCTTCTCCAGCTTGATGACGGCCAGGTCCTGCTCCGGATAGGAGTAGACGAGCCGCGCCGTCAGCACGTCCTCACTGTTGGCCGTGGTCACCTTGAACGTCTTCTCGTTCCCGACCACGTGGGCGTTGGTGACGATGTGCCCGTTGCCGTCGTACACGACCCCGGACCCCAGATCACTGCTCGCCTGGATCTGTACGACCGAGGGCAGGACGTTCTTGATGACCTTCTGGTAGTCGTCCTGGAGGTCGCTTGCGGCCCTCGGCGCGGCCGCCTGGGTCGTCGTCACGCCGTCCTCACCGGACGCGGACCCGGACTCCGAGCAGCCGGCCAGCAGCGTCACGCACCAGACGAAGGCGGCCGCGGGAAGGATCCGGCGCACTCGGCTACGGGTGCGCGTACGGGTGAAGGCGCGGGCAGGGAAAGCATCCATGCCCGAAGTGTCCCTTTTGGCGGTTGGTTCAGCCTCCGGTGCACACCCGAACAGGCGGCACCCCGGGCCTGTACTCCCGAACAGGCGGCACCCCGGGCCCGTACTCCCGAACAGGCGGCGTCGTCAGCCGCGCACACCGCACAGGTGCAGCAGCGCGGCGACCTGACGGTACGGATCCGTACGCCCCGCCCGCTCCTCCGCGGCCAACAGCGCCTCCAGGTCCGGCGGGACCACCGCCTCGTCCGCCGCCGTGTCGGTGAAGACCCGCACGCCGTACCAGGTCCCCAGGGGTGCCCCGATGCCCGCGAGGGTCGCCGTCAGCGTGCTGAGCCGGTCGGCGCGGACGTCGAGACCGAGGCGGTTCGTGTAGGAGACCGAGTCGAAGGCGCCGACCGTCCCGGCCCAGTCGCCGGACAGGCCCGGCCGCATGGCCAGCGCGTCCGCGTTGCGCACCAGGAGGGAGAGCAGGCCGCCGGGCGCCAGCATCCGCGCCAGGCCCGCGAGCAGCGGATCGGGCTCTTCGACGTACATCAGCACGCCATGGCACAGCACCACGTCGAAGCTGCCCGGCAGGAAGTGGACCCCGGTCTCCCGGCCGTCCCCCTCGATGAGCCGGACGCGCCCCCGAATGCCCTCGGGTTCGGCGGCCAGCGCCTCCCGGGCCACGGCGAGCATCCTGGCGTCCTGCTCCAGACCGGTCACCTGATGGCCGGCCCGGGCCAGGCGCAGCGCCTGGGTGCCCTGGCCCATCCCGACATCGAGGACCCGCAGCCGCTGTCCGACCGGGTAGCGGCCCGCTATCTGCTCGTCGAGCTGCCGGGCCACCAGCTCCTGTCGTACGACATCACGCAGCCCGCCCAGCTTGCTCAGCCAGGCATCCGCCGCGCCCCCGGAGAAAGATGTCGCGCTCAGGGCCGCTCTCCGCGCTTGACCTGCGGCTTCGGCAGCCGGAGTCGACGCATCTGGAGCGTGCGCATCAGCGCGTACGGGACGGCGCCCTTCTTGGGCGCGTCCGGGAAGCGGGTGTTCAGCTGCTTCTTCAGGCGGATCGCGATGCCGACCGAGTCGAGCACGATCAGCACGATCACGATCAACCACAGCAGCAGCGCGATGTTCTGCAGCGAACCGATCCGCACCATGCTCAGGACCAGGATCAGCACGGCCAGCGGCAGGAAGAACTCGGCGACGCAGAACCGGGAGTCCACGAAGTCACGCGCGAACTTGCGCACGGGACCCTTGTCGCGGGCGGGCAGATAACGCTCGTCGCCGCTGGCCAGCGCCGCGCGCTGCTTCTCCAGCTGGACTCGGCGGTCGTCACGCTGCCGCTTGGATGCCTCCTTCCGCGACGTCGGAGTCTTGGCCACGCTGCGGCGCTGGGTCTGGGCCTCACTGCGCTTGGGCGTGGGGCGACCCTTGGGGGCCTGCGGGTCACGGGGCATCTTGGAGTCGGTCACCAGCGCCTTGTCGGCGGGTGCCTTCTCTTCCTTGGCACGGCTACGGAACACAAAACCCAAGGGTACGGGGTGCGGGGGCATGGACCGCCGCGGACTGGGGAACGATCCGGCAACACCGGGCGTCTGTAGGGGACAGAGCGGACGTTGCTCACGGTTCGGCCGGGTGAATCCCGCAGGATCCCTCGTGGACCCTCGGGGGACACCTACTCCCTACGCCGGAGTGGGGCCGTACGCAGTCGTCCTTGGGGATGAGCGCATCCGTCCCCGAACAGTGCAGTAATGGATGCAGGGCCCGTACTGTGGGTTCTGTCGCAGGTGCTGGATCCGGAGTCCGTCAGAAGGGGGCGCGCGAAGCCCATGAGCGGTGTCATGAAGCGTATGGGGATGATCTTCCGCGCGAAGGCGAACAAGGCCCTTGACCGGGCCGAGGACCCGCGCGAGACCCTCGATTACTCGTACCAGAAACAGCTGGAGCTGCTGCAGAAGGTGCGCCGCGGTGTCGCCGACGTGGCCACCTCGCGCAAGCGTCTGGAGCTGCAGCTCAACCAGCTCCAGTCGCAGTCGACGAAGCTGGAGGACCAGGGCCGCAAGGCGCTCGCGCTCGGCCGTGAGGACCTGGCCCGCGAGGCGCTCTCGCGCCGGGCCGCGCTCCAGCAGCAGGTCACCGACCTGGAGACCCAGCACCAGACCCTCCAGGGCGAGGAGGAGAAGCTCACCCTTGCGGCCCAGCGCCTCCAGGCCAAGGTCGACGCCTTCCGCACCAAGAAGGAAACGATCAAGGCGACGTACACCGCGGCCCAGGCGCAGACCCGGATCGGCGAGGCCTTCTCCGGCATCTCCGAGGAGATGGGCGACGTCGGCATGGCCATCCAGCGCGCCGAGGACAAGACCGCTCAGCTCCAGGCGCGGGCCGGCGCGATCGACGAGCTGCTCGCCTCCGGCGCCCTCGACGACCAGTCCGGACTGGCCAAGGACGACATCCAGAGCGAGCTGGACCGGCTCTCCGGTGGTACGGATGTAGAGCTGGAGCTGCAGCGGATGAAGGCGGAGCTGGCGGGCGGCTCCTCGTCGCAGCAGGCGATCGAGGGCGGCTCGGGCAAGGCCCAGTCCCAGCAGCCACAGGACACTCCACGCTTCGACAAGCAGTAGTCGGGGCCCACGCCTGAGGAGGGCGACATGATCGTACGGATCATGGGGGAGGGCCAGGTGGAGCTGGCCGACGGCCATCTCGCCGAACTCAACAAGCTGGACGACGAGCTGCTCGCCGCCATGGAGAGCGGCGACCAGGACGGCTTCCGCCGCACGCTGGGCGCCCTCCTGGAGGCGGTCCGCCGCCTGGGCACGCCGCTCCCCGACGACTCCCTCGAGCCGTCGGAACTCATCCTCCCCGCCCCGGACGCCACCCTGGAAGAAGTCCGGGCCATGCTCCGGGACGACGGCTTGATCCCGGGGTGACGTCGTAGCTGCGGGCAGCGGCAGCCTGTAGGGGGCGGGGCGGGGTGACCCGCGTACACGCCCCCCGCAGGGGCCCGCGCGCGTGGGCCCTCCGCACCACCCCAGGTACCCGGGTAGCACCGTTCCGCCCCCGCCAAGGGCCCCGTACCTTTGCACGGGTGAGCACGCTAGAGCGCACCAGGTGCAGAGCCCGGGCCCACCCGCTGGCCCTCGACGCGGCCCTCGCCGCCGGCGTCCTGGTCTGCATGGCGGCGAGTTCCGTCATCGACCCGCACGCGGATCACGCCGCGACCTGGGGCGTCCGCACCCCGAACCCCCTCAGCCTCACGCTCATGGTGCTCGGCGCGGCGGCCCTCGTCCTCCGCCGCCGCGCCCCCATCCCGGTCCTCGCCGCGACGGTCGCCGTCTCGCTCGTGGAGCTGGTGTCCAGCGACCCCCGCGGCCCCGTGGTGATGTGCGCCGTCGTCGCCCTCTACACCGTGGCCTCGGCCACCGACCGGCCCACGGCATGGCGCCTCGGTCTGCTCACCATGACCCTGCTGACGGCGGTCGCGATGCTCGCGGGCCCCCTGCCCTGGTACACCCAGGAGAACCTCGGCATCTTCGCGTGGACCGGAATGGCCGCCGCCGCGGGCGACGCCGTACGCAGCCGGCGCGCCTTCGTGCACGCCATACGGGAGCGTGCCGAGCGGGCCGAGCGAACCCGGGAGGAAGAGGCGCGCCGCCGCGTCGCCGAGGAGCGGCTGCGGATCGCCCGCGATCTGCACGACGTCGTCGCCCATCACATCGCCCTGGTCAATGTGCAGGCCGGCGTCGCCGCGCACGTGATGGACAAGCGGCCCGACCAGGCCAAGGAGGCGCTCGCCCATGTGCGGGAGGCCAGCCGCTCCGCGCTGAACGAACTCCGGGCGACGGTGGGGCTGTTGCGGCAGAGCGGGGACCCGGAGGCCCCCACCGAGCCGGCCCCCGGCCTGCACCGGCTCGACGAGCTCGCCGACACCTTCCGCAACGCCGGTCTCCCCGTCGAGGTCGCCGGCGCCGACCATGGCACCGCCCTGCCGGCCGCCGTCGACCTGGCCGCCTACCGCGTCATCCAGGAAGCCCTGACGAACGTGCAGAAGCACGCGGGCCCCGCGGCGAAGGCCGAGGTCAGCGTCGTACGCGTGGGACCGAACGTCGAGGTCACCGTGCTCGACAACGGGCCTGGGCAGGACGAGGGACCGCAGGACGGGGGCGGGCACGGGCTGCTGGGCATGCGCGAGCGGGTCACCGCGCTCGGCGGCACCTGCACCGCCGGTCCCCGGTACGGCGGCGGTTTCCGGGTCCATGCGATCCTTCCCGTCAACAACCGCACGCCTGCCACGGGGGACTCCGCATGACCATCCGCGTCCTGCTCGCCGACGACCAGGCGCTGCTGCGCAGTGCCTTCCGCGTCCTGGTCGACTCCGAGTCCGACATGGAGGTCGTGGGCGAGGCGGCCGACGGCGCGGAGGCGGTGCGGCTCGCGCGCGAGGAGCGCGCCGACGTGGTGCTGATGGACATCCGGATGCCGGGCACCGACGGGCTGGCCGCCACCCGGCTGATCTGCGCGGACCCCGGTCTCGCCCAGGTCCGCGTGGTCATGCTGACCACCTTCGAGGTCGACGAGTACGTGGTGCAGTCGCTGCGGGCCGGGGCATCCGGGTTCCTCGGCAAAGGGTCCGAGCCCGATGAACTGCTCAGCGCCATCCGGATCGCGGCCGGCGGAGAGGCACTGCTCTCGCCCGCCGCCACCAAGGGGCTCATCGCCCGGTTCCTCGCCCAGGGCGATCCCGCCGACGACGGGCGCGACCCGGCCCGCTCCGAACGGCTCGGCACCCTCACCGTCCGGGAGCGCGAGGTCCTGGTGCAGGTCGCCGGCGGGCACTCCAACGACGAGATCGCCGAGCGCCTCGAAGTCAGCCCGCTGACGGTGAAGACGCACGTCAACCGGGCCATGGCCAAGCTCGGCGCCCGCGACCGCGCCCAACTGGTCGTCATCGCGTACGAGTCGGGCCTGGTACGTCCAAGGGTGGAGTGAGCTCCACCGGCGCCTACTGCGGCCGCAGTAGGCGCCGTATAAGGAAATGGACCTGGGGGCGACGGATCGGCCGCCGGTGATGGCTCAGGGTGTGACAAGAGGCGCTCACATGTGCCCGCCTGCCGCTCACACCACGGAAAAGAGACCTGCCACCCATGTCCTGGCTGTCCAGATTCAGCCTCGCGCAACGGGCCCTGATAGGGCTGATGTCGATCGTCGCGCTCGCCTTCGGAGCGATCGCGATCCCACAGCTCAAGCAGCAGCTGCTGCCCACCATCGAACTGCCCATGGTGTCCGTCCTGGCGCCGTACCAGGGTGCGTCCCCGGACGTGGTCGAGAAGCAGGTCGTCGAGCCCATCGAGGACAACCTCGAATCCGTCGACGGGATCACGGGCGTCACCTCCACGGCGAGCGAGGGCAACGCCGTGATCATGGCGTCCTTCGACTACGGCAACAACACCAAGCAGCTCGTCGCCGACGTCCAGCAGGCCGTGAACCGGGCCCGCGTCCAGCTCCCGGACGATGTCGACCCGCAGGTCATCGCCGGTTCGACCGACGACATCCCGACCGTCACGCTGGCCGTCACCTCGGACAAGGACCAGCAGGCCCTGTCCGATCAGCTGGACCGGACCGTCGTACCGGCGCTGAAGGACATCGACGGCGTCGGCCAGGTCACGGTCGACGGCGTCCGGGACCTCCAGGTCGCCGTCACGCCCGACGACAAGAAGATGGCGCGGGCGGGTCTCACCACGGCCGCCCTCGGCCAGGCGCTGCAGGCGGGCGGCGCGACCGTCCCGGCGGGCTCCTTCGACGAGGACGGCAGCAACCGCACCGTCCAGGTCGGCGGCGGCTTCACCTCGCTGAAGCAGATCCAGGACCTGATGGTCACGGGCGCGGGCGGGAAGAAGCCCGTCCGCCTCGGTGACATCGCCGCGGTCGAGCAGGAGCAGGCCACGGCCGACTCCATCACGCGCACGGACGGCCGGCCCAGCCTCGCGGTCGTGGTCACCATGGACCACGACGGCAGCGCGGTCGCCATCTCCGACGCGGTGAAGGACAAGCTGCCCGACCTCCGCAAGGACCTGGGCAAGGACGCGACGATCACGGTCGTCAGCGACCAGGGTCCGGCGGTGTCCAAGTCCATCGACGGACTGACCACCGAGGGTGCGCTCGGTCTGCTCTTCGCGGTCCTCGTCATCCTGGTCTTCCTGGCGTCGATCCGCTCCACCCTCGTCACCGCGGTGTCCATCCCGCTGTCGGTGGTGCTGGCCCTGATCGTGCTGTGGACCCGCGACCTGTCGCTCAACATGCTGACGCTGGGCGCGCTGACCATCGCGATCGGCCGGGTCGTCGACGACTCGATCGTCGTCCTGGAGAACATCAAGCGGCACCTCGGCTACGGCGAGGAGCGCGAGGAGGCGATCCTCAAGGCGGTCCGCGAGGTCGCGGGCGCCGTCACCTCCTCGACCCTCACCACGGTCGCCGTCTTCCTGCCCATCGGCCTGACCGGCGGCATGGTGGGCGAGCTCTTCGGCTCGTTCAGCCTGACGGTCACGGCGGCGCTGCTCGCGTCCCTGCTCGTCTCGCTCACGGTCGTACCGGTGCTGTCGTACTGGTTCCTGCGCGCCCCGAAGGGCACCCCGGCGGACGCCGACGAGGCACGCCGCAAGGCGGAGGAGAAGGAGGCGCGCAGCCGTCTCCAGCGCTTCTACGTGCCGGTCCTGCGCTTCGCGACCCGTCGCCGCCTCACCAGCGTGGCGATCGCGATCGTCATCCTGGTGGGCACGTTCGGGATGGCGCCGCTGCTGAAGACGAACTTCTTCGACCAGGGCGAGCAGGAAGTCCTCTCCGTCCAGCAGGAGTTGAAGCCCGGCACCAGCCTGGCGGCGACCGACGCCTCGGCCAGGAAGGTCGAGAAGATGCTCGACGGGGTCAAGGGCGTCAAGGACTACCAGGTCACGGTGGGCTCGTCCGGCTTCATGGCGGCCTTCGGCGGCAGCACGGACACCAACCACGCCTCGTACCAGGTCATGCTGGAGGACTCGGCGTCGTACGACGATGTCCAGGACAGCATCGAGGACGGTCTCGGCAAGCTCTCCGGGATCGGGACGACCACGGTGGCGGCCGGCGACGGCTTCGGCAGCCAGGACCTGAGCGTCGTCGTGAAGTCGGCCGACGCGGGCGTCCTGCGCAAGGCGGCCGACGAGGTCCGCGACGAGGTGGCCGGGCTCGACGACGTCACGGACGTGACGAGCGACCTGGCGCAGAGCGTGCCCCGGATCTCCGTCAAGGCCAACTCCCGTGCGGCGGCGGCCGGTTTCAACGACACGACACTCGGCGCGGCCGTCGCCCAGGCGGTGCGCGGCACGACCAGCGGCAAGGCGATCCTGGGCGACACCGAGCGGGACGTCGTCATCAAGTCGGCCGAGCCGGCCCGGACGCTGGACGAGCTGAAGAGCCTGCGCCTCGGTGCCGTGAAGCTCGGTGACATCGCGACCGTGAAGCTCGTGGACGGCCCGGTCTCCATGACGCGTATCGACGGTCAGCGGGCAGCCACCATCAGCGCGAAGCCGACCGGCGACAACACCGGCGCGGTCAGCGCGGACCTCACGGCCAAGCTGGACAAGCTGAAGCTCCCGGCGGGGGCGACGGCGGAGATCGGCGGTGTCTCGCAGGACCAGGACGACGCGTTCGCCTCGCTGGGCCTCGCGATGCTGGCGGCGATCGCGATCGTCTTCATGCTGCTGGTCGCGACGTTCCGCTCGCTGGTCCAGCCGCTCATCCTGCTGGTGTCCATCCCGTTCGCGGCCACGGGCGCGATCGGTCTGCTGGTCGCCACCGGCACCCCGATGGGTGTCCCGGCGATGATCGGCATGCTGATGCTCATCGGCATCGTGGTCACCAACGCGATCGTGCTGATCGACCTGATCAACCAGTACCGCAAGCAGGGGTGCGGAGTTGTCGAGGCCGTGATCGAAGGCGGCCGGCACCGTCTGCGGCCGATCCTGATGACCGCGCTGGCGACCATCTTCGCCCTCCTTCCGATGGCGCTCGGTGTGACCGGCGAGGGCGGCTTCATCGCCCAGCCGCTGGCCGTGGTCGTCATCGGCGGTCTGATCACGTCGACCCTGCTGACCCTCCTCCTCGTCCCGACGCTCTACGCGATGATCGAACTGCGCAAGGAGCGGCGGGCGAAGAAGAAGGCGACGAAGAGGTCGGCCAAGTCCGGCGACGCCACCGCCTCCGACGAGGCGGACAAGTCCCCGGAGCCCGCCGGAGTCTGACGCTCGGTCACCCCGACTGCCGGCCGGCTGTCACTTCGCTGTCGGCCGGCTGTCATCCGGATCGCCACCCGGGCCCCCGCCCCCGCGCATCGTGCGCCGGGACGGGGGCCCGGTCGTTTTCGGCCGCCCTGCCCGCAGTGCCGATCGCTGGTCCGTACCTGACTTGACTCCGTTTGGTTCACGCCTTAAAACAAGCGGTGAACACCCCTCTTTCGACTCCCCACTTGAGCATATTGCGGCGAAAGGTATGACATGGGCATGAAATTCCAGTGGAGACGCACGGCCGTCCGGCGGGGCCTCCCCACGGCCCGCAAGGCGGCCTACGCCGCTGCCTGTTCCCTCGTCGTGGGCCTGCTGAGCGTGCTGCCCGCGTCCCCCGCCGCGGCGGCCACCGGCCAGATCAGCGGACTCGCGGGCAAGTGCATCGACGTGGCCGGCGCGTCGAGCGCCAACGGCACGGCGGTGCAGCTGTACGACTGCAACGGCAGCGCGGCCCAGCAGTGGAACGTCGGCTCCGACGGCACGATCCGGGCGCTCGGCAAGTGTCTGGACGTCACCGGCAATTCGACCGCCGACGGGGCCCAGCTCCAGCTGTGGGACTGCAGCGGCGGCGCCAACCAGAAGTGGGCCGTCTCCTCCGCCCAGGACATCGTCAGTATCTCGGCGAACAAGTGCGTCGACGTCACCGGCAACAACTCGGCCAACAGCACCCGGCTGCAGATCTGGACCTGCACCGGCGCCGCGAACCAGAAGTGGACGGCTCCCTCCTCCGGTGGGGGTACGCCCAGCGGATTCGTCGTCTCCGAGGCGCAGTTCAACCAGATGTTCCCGAGCCGGAACTCCTTCTACACCTACAGCGGTCTGACCGCCGCGCTCAGCTCCTACCCCGGGTTCGCGAACACGGGCAGTGACACGGTCAAGAAGCAGGAGGCGGCGGCGTTCCTGGCCAACGTCAACCATGAGACCGGTGGTCTGGTGTACGTGGTGGAGCAGAACACCGCGAACTACTCCCACTACTGCGACTGGGGTCAGTCCTACGGCTGCCCGGCCGGTCAGTCGGCGTACTACGGCCGTGGGCCCATCCAGCTGAGCTGGAACTTCAACTACAAGGCCGCGGGTGACGCGCTGGGCATCGACCTGCTGGGCAACCCCTGGCTCGTGCAGAACGACGCGGCGGTGGCCTGGAAGACGGGCCTTTGGTACTGGAACACGCAGTCCGGCCCGGGCACGATGACCCCGCACAACGCGATGGTCAACGGTGCCGGATTCGGCCAGACGATCCGCAGCATCAACGGCTCCCTGGAGTGCGACGGCAAGAACCCCGCCCAGGTGCAGAGCCGTGTCGACGCCTACAACCGCTTCACCTCGATCCTCGGCGTCACGCCCGGATCGAACCTGTACTGCTGACACCGGGTTTCGTCCGCCTGACACCGGGCCAGTACGGCTGACACCGGTCCTGTGCGGCTGACACCGGTCCCGCATGCGGTAAGGGGTGCCCCCCATGGAGGGGCACCCCTTACCCGCGTACGGACGTGGTCGCGTCCGGCGACACGCGCTACGGCAGCGCCAGCATCCGCTCGAGCGCGAGCTTCGCGAACGCCTCAGTCTCCTTGTCGACCTCGATGCGGTTGACGAGGTTGCCCTCGGCCAGGGACTCCAGGGTCCAGACCAGGTGCGGGAGGTCGATGCGGTTCATGGTCGAGCAGAAGCAGACCGTCTTGTCGAGGAAGACGACCTCCTTGTCCTCTGACGCGAAGCGGTTGGCCAGCCGGCGGACCAGGTTCAGCTCCGTGCCGATGGCCCACTTGGATCCGGCCGGAGCCGCCTCCAGGGCCTTGATGATGTACTCCGTGGAGCCCACGTAGTCCGCGGCGGCCACCACTTCGTGCTTGCACTCGGGGTGGACCAGCACGTTCACCCCGGGGATCCGGGCCCGTACGTCCTCCACCGACTCCACCGAGAAGCGGCCGTGGACGGAGCAGTGGCCGCGCCACAGGATCATCTTCGCGGCGCGCAGCTGCTCGGTGGTCAGCCCGCCGTTGGGCTTGTGCGGGTTGTAGAGGACGCAGTCCTCCAGGGACATCCCCATGTCGCGCACGGCCGTGTTGCGCCCCAGGTGCTGGTCCGGCAGGAAGAGCACCTTCTCGCCCTGCTCGAACGCCCAGTCCAGCGCCTTCTTGGCGTTGGAGGAGGTGCAGATCGTGCCCCCGTGCTTGCCCGTGAAGGCCTTGATGTCCGCGGAGGAGTTCATGTACGAGACGGGCACGACCTGCTCGGCTATGCCGGCCTCGGTCAGTACGTCCCAGCACTCGGCGACCTGCTCGGCCGTCGCCATGTCGGCCATGGAGCAGCCGGCGGCGAGGTCGGGGAGGACCACCTTCTGGTCGTCGGAGGTGAGGATGTCGGCGGACTCTGCCATGAAGTGCACGCCGCAGAAGACGATGTACTCGGCCTCGGGGCGCGCGGCGGCGTCCCGGGCGAGCTTGAAGGAGTCGCCGGTGACGTCCGCGAACTGGATGACCTCGTCGCGCTGGTAGTGGTGGCCGAGGACGAAGACCTTGTTCCCGAGCTTCTCCTTCGCCGCGCGGGCGCGCTCCACCAGGTCCGGGTCGGACGGTGAGGGCAGGTCGCCGGGACACTCGACGCCACGCTCGCTCCTCGGGTCGGCCTCGCGGCCGAGCAGGAGCAGGGCGAGGGGCGTCGGCTGTACGTCGAGCTCCTGGGGCTGGGCGGTGGTCACGACACGCACCCTTTCTGTTCTGCGGCTCGCGGGGAGTCCGATCGATCCCCGCGGGACTTGCGGGACATGCCTTTTCGTCGATATGACGCTATCTATCATAACCGCTTCACGTCAGTTTGACGACGGCCATTGCGTCGATGTGACGTGAATCCTGGCCGCCCCGATGGCGGGTGACATCCCGGTGTCCGTGGGGTTGTCCACAGGCCGGTGTTCGCTTCACGGCGCATGTGCGAGCATGAAGGGAGAAGCGAAAAGACAAGACCCGGCCCGGAATGAATCCGCGGCCATGCCGGTTGCAACCGTCGGCAAGCAGTCTCCGTACAACCCGGGAGAGAAGCAGATGTCCGTATCGGACGAGACCACCACCGTGAGCGACGGCATCATCCTGTCCGAAGCCGCCGCTGCCAAGGTCAAGGGCCTGCTCGACCAGGAAGGCCGTGACGATCTGGCGCTGCGCGTCGCCGTTCAGCCCGGTGGCTGCTCCGGCCTGCGCTACCAGCTCTTCTTCGACGAGCGCTCCCTCGACGGAGATGTCGTCAAGGACTTCGACGGCGTCAAGGTCGTCACCGACCGCATGAGCGCCCCGTATCTCGGCGGCGCCTCGATCGACTTCGTGGACACCATCGAGAAGCAGGGCTTCACGATCGACAACCCGAACGCGACGGGCTCCTGCGCCTGCGGCGACTCCTTCAGCTGAATCGTCCCCCGACCGAGCGTAGCCGGTGGTGCGGCTCGGTCCGCGCGTCATGACGAAGGCGGCGTCCCCCTCCGACAGGGACGCCGCCTTCGCACGTCCGCGGCGCCCTCGGAAGGGGCCGCGGGAGTGAGTGGGGCCTTGAAGTGACCCTGGGTGCCTCCAGAGCCACGAGGTCGTACGCAGGGCGGCCCCCCGGCCCAAAGAGCCGCCGAGATCGCCAGGAGGGCCGCTCCCGGCCCTTCTGAGTCACCGATGCCGCGTCACTGCGGACCCGCCCCGCCGCCCGGGTTGGTGACCTCGCCCTTCTTGACCGCCTTGCCGTCGGCTCCCACGACCTTGCGGTCGCCGAGCGGCTGGTCGAGGTGCACCGTCTTCTCGTAGACCTTGGCGATCAGGACGCAGACCTTGCCCTTCCACGGCTTCTCGGTCACCGTGACCGTCACCTTGTCCGAGGTCTCGCTCGCCGAGGCCGAGTAGTCGGCGCAGACCCCGCCGGTGAAGCTCACGGTCAGGTCCTTGCCGTCCGCCGTGTAGCCCTCCACCGGCACCGCGCGGGACGACGGCTGCGAGGTCGGCTCGTCGCCCGGGCCGGTCGGCCGCGGGCTCGGCGGCCCGGTCGGGCTCTGGGCGGGCCCCGGCGCGGTCAGATACCGCGGGTCGACGGCCGGATGCGTCACGGTGATGCCGTCGTCGGCCCCCTTCGGCCGTACCTCGAACAGCCAGGACGGCACCAGCGTCTGCCGTCCGTCCACGACGTGCGAGGCGAGCCCGAAGGTCGCCTTCTCGACCGCCACGGACTCGGGGGCCGGCGTCGCGGTGGACGCCCCGCACGGCGCCTCGTCACGGTCCTTCAGCGGGACGGGGCTGGCGCAGCCGCCGATGCCCTTGCGCCCGCCGCCCGGCGCCGACCCGTTCATCAGATCCAGGGTCCGCTGCGCGCCGATGACGGGGTACGTGTCGCCCTTCACCGGTGTCTTCAACTGGCCGCTGCCGCCCACCACTTGCCCGTCCGCGCCGACCTGGATGCCCGTGGCCCAGCCGTACGTCGGCAGGCCGCCGACCTTCGGATCCGCGTTCACCACCCGTACGGCGCCCATGAGCTGGCGCGCGTCCAGCTTCGCGTCGTCCTGTCCGGCCGCCTTCAGCACGGGCGCGGCGGCCTTCTTCGCGGCGGCCTCAGTCACCGCGGCACTGGTGTCGGACGCCTTGCCGGAGCTCGCGGAGCCTCCCGCGCACACGGTCGGGCTCTTGCAGAGGTTGTCGCTCCCGGGCGCGTACCGGCTGAACGTCCAGGTCCCCGGCGCCCGCTTGTTCACCTGGAGGCTGGGCCCGGAGCCGTCCTTGTCCGGCCCGACCTTCCAGACCTCGCCGGACGCCTGCGGTGTGCCCTTGAGCCCCAGGGACTCGGCGAGCCGGGCCACCTCGGCCTTCGTGACCTCCCCCTTCGCCGCGTACACGGGCGCGGAGTCCGGACCGCCGGGCAGCTTGCCGTCCGCGCGATACCTCGTGCCATAGGGATTGGGCTCGCCCGGCGCGATGCCGTTCGTGTCGCCCGTGCCCGAACCGCCCTCGGAGTAGCCGTCGAGGGCCAGCGGCGGGGGAGTGCCGTCGCCGCCGGCGGCCCCCGAGCCGGCGCGGCCGCCCCCGCCGTCGTACGCGGTGGTGGCGACGTACGCCCCACCGCCTCCGACGAGGAGAACCGCGGCCGCGACCGAGACGACGGCCACCGGGGAATGCCGCCGACGCGCCTTGGCCGCCTCGCCGCCCTCGGTGGGTTCGGCCGCGTCGTTGTCGGGTCGCTCGGTGCTCACCGCATCGCTCCTTCGCCTCCGCTGCTGTCCATGATGACCCGGCCCTGTCAAAAGTCGGGCCGAAGGGTCGTATACCGCATCCCCTTTACGGGGGACAGCGATGGGACGCAGCGGGGGAGCGCGCGGTTCCCTGCGGGCGCCGGGTCCGCCGGCTCGCCCGGCGCCCTCAGTCGCCGTAGTCGGACATGGCGTCCAGCAGCCGGGCCGAGGTGGGGGGCACGGTCACGCCGTGGATGAGGGACGGGGAGACGGGGTGGGGGGTGCTGCGGTCGGGCGCCGTCCAGTGCGGGACCATCCGGGCGCAGTCGCCGCGCAGCGACGCCAGACCGCCTTCGAGGTCGAGCGGAGCGGAGCCGTGGACCTTGAGGTTCGTCATACCCGCACCGTAAGCACTGATCACCGCACGAAGAAAGATCTACTATCGGGTAGTTTTGCCCGCTTCAGAGCACGCGCCCCGCCGGGTAGCGTGAACTGTCAATCCCCTCCCCTGCAGGAGTGTGTCCCCGCCGTGCGTATCGCAGTCACCGGCTCCATCGCCACCGATCACCTCATGACCTTCCCCGGCCGTTTCGCCGACCAGCTCGTCGCGGACCAGCTGCACACGGTCTCCCTCTCGTTCCTGGTCGACAACCTCGACGTACGCCGGGGTGGTGTCGGCGCGAACATCGCCTTCGGTATGGGCCAGCTGGGTACGTCCCCGATCCTGGTCGGCGCGGCCGGCGCGGACTTCGACGAGTACCGCGCCTGGCTGGACCGCCACGGCGTCGACACCGGCTCCGTCCGCATCTCCGAGGTGCTGCACACCGCGCGCTTCGTCTGCACCACGGACGCCGACCACAACCAGATCGGCTCCTTCTACACGGGCGCGATGAGCGAGGCCCGGCTCATCGAGCTGAAGGCCGTGGCGGACCGGGTCGGCGGTCTCGACCTCGTCCTGATCGGCGCGGACGACCCCGAGGGGATGCTGCGCCACACCGAGGAGTGCCGCTCCCGCGCGATCCCCTTCGCGGCCGACTTCTCCCAGCAGATCGCCCGGATGAACGGCGACGAGATCCGGACCCTGCTGGACGGCGCCACCTACCTCTTCTCGAACGAGTACGAGAAGGGGCTCATCGAGTCGAAGACGGGCTGGACCGACGAGGAGATCCTGGGCAAGGTCGGCCACCGGGTGACCACCCTCGGCGCGCAGGGCGTGCGCATCGAGCGCGCCGGCGAGGAGCCGATCGAGGTCGGCTGCCCGGAGGAGCTGCGCAAGGCCGACCCCACGGGCGTGGGCGACGCGTTCCGCGCGGGCTTCCTCTCCGGCCTCGCCTGGAACGTCTCGCTGGAGCGGGCCGCCCAGGTCGGCTGCATGCTGGCCACCCTGGTCATCGAGACGGTCGGCACCCAGGAGTACCAGCTGCGCCGCACCAACTTCATGGACCGCTTCACCAAGGCCTACGGCCACGAGGCGGCCGCCGAGGTGCAGGTCCACCTGGCCTAGCTCATCCGGTCACGACGTCAGGACAGCCGGCGGACCACATAGGCCGCACCGCGCTCCGCCGGCTCCTCCCCGACGTACTCCTGTCCCCGCATCTCGCACCACGCCGGGATGTCCAGGCGTGCCGCCTCGTCGTCCGAGAGGACGCGCACCGTGCCGCCCACCGGGACGTCGCCGATGACCTTGGCCAGTTCGATGACCGGGATCGGGCACCGCTTGCCCAGGGCGTCCACGAGGAGCGCATGGGCGGCGGCGGGGGTCTTCGTCGGCTCGGCCGGGGCGCCCAGTTTCTCGCGGACCGCCAGGACCGTAGCGGGGAGGACCGAAAGGAAGCGGTCGACGTCCGCCGCCGGCGTGCCCGGCGGCAGCGACACGCGGACGTTGCCCTCGCTGAGCACGCCCATGGCCTTCAGGACATGGCTCGGCGTCAGCGTGCTGCTCGTGCACGACGACCCCGAGGAGACCGAGAACCCCGCGCGGTCCAGCTCGTGGAGCAGAGTCTCTCCGTCGACATAGAGACAGGAGAAGGTGACGATGCCGGGCAGCCGCCGGTCCGGGTCGCCGACCACCTCCACGTCCGGGATCAGTTCGGGCACCCGCGTGCGGATCCGGTCCGTCAGTTCCCGCAGTCGCGCCGCCTCCGTGGCCGCCTCCGCCTGTACGGCGCGCAGCGCGGCCGCCGCGGCCACGATCCCCGGGATGTTCTCGAAGCCGGCCGCCCGCCCCGACTCCCGCTCGTCCACGGGCCCTTGAGCGGCGAACCGCACCCCCTTGCGGACGACGAGCAGCCCGACCCCCGAAGGCCCGCCCCACTTGTGGGCGCTCGCCGCGAGCAGGGACCAGTCGCCCTCGATTCGCCCCCAGCCCAGCGACTGCGCCGCGTCCACGAGCAGCGGTACGCCGGCCGCCCGGCACTCCTGCGCCACCGCGGCCACCGGCTGCTCCGTCCCCACCTCGTGGTTGGCGGACTGGAGGCAGGCGAGCGCGGTGTCGGGGCGCAGGGCGGCCGCGTACGCGTCGGCGGTGACGGCACCGGTGCGCCGGACCGGGACCTGGGTCACCGTCCCGCCGCCCGTCTCATGGACCTCCGCCGAATGGAGCACCGAAGAATGTTCGACCGCTGACACGATCAGGTGGCCTCCGACGCGCCGACGGCCCGCCAGGGCGCCCGCGATCCCGGAGTGCACGGCCCGCGTCCCGGACGAGGTGAACGCCAGCTCGTCCGGGCGGCAGCCCACCGCGTCGGCGGCCGCCTCGCGCGCGGCGTCGAGCAGCAACCGGGCCCGGCGCCCCTCGCGGTACAGGCGGGCGGGGTCCGCCCACCCCTCGTCGAGCGAGGCCAGCAGGGCCTGCCGGGCTACCGGGTGGAGCGGGGCCGAGGAGGCGGCGTCGAAATAAGGCACGTGTCCACGCTAACTCCTGGTCCGGAGGGGGTGTCAGAAGGCGGCCGGAGCGGGGCATTCCACTCCTTCGGGGTGTCGGACGGCGCGTTGGGCACCCTCCCCGCGCGACCCCAAATAGCGTCCAGTAGGGTTTGGTCCGCATAAACATCCAAACCCCTGCCCGTGTGCCAGGGCGGCGAGCGACCAGCGAGAAGGCCGTAGCCAACCAGCGCGGGCGAGACTCTCGGGAAGGCGCTACGTGAGTCCCTACGGCTCCGACCGCTCGCCGCGGCGCCCGATGCGGCGGAAGCTGCTGCAGGCACTGACAGCGGGCTTGGTCCTGGCGACCGCCACCGGTTGCACATACAAGGACTTCCCCCGCCTTGGTATGCCCACCCCGACCACGGAAGAGGCTCCGCGGATCCTCTCCCTGTGGCAGGGGTCGTGGGCCGCAGCACTCGCCACGGGCGTGCTGGTCTGGGGCCTGATCCTGTGGAGCACCTTCTTCCACCGGCGCAGCCGCACCAAGGTCGAAGTTCCCCCGCAGACCCGGTACAACATGCCCATCGAGGCGCTGTACACGGTGGTCCCGCTCATCATCGTCTCGGTGCTCTTCTACTTCACGGCACGCGACGAGTCGAAGCTCCTGGACCTCTCAAAGAAGCCGGACGTCACGGTCAACGTGGTCGGCTTCCAGTGGAGCTGGGGCTTCAACTACATCGAGAACGTCGACGGCTCGACCGGCGACGCGACGACGGACAAGAACCTGGCCGCCATTCCGGACCGGTTCACCAAGCAGTTCCCGGCGAACGCCGGTGGTGTCTACGACGTCGGTACGCCGGCCTCGCAGAACCCGCAGACGCACAACCCCGGTCCGACCCTCTGGCTGCCCAAGGGCAAGACGGTCCGGTTCATCCTCACTTCACGTGACGTCATCCACTCCTTCTGGGTGGTGCCGTTCCTCATGAAGCAGGACGTCATCCCGGGCCACACCAACTCCTTCCAGGTGACCCCCAACAAGGAGGGCACCTTCCTGGGCAAGTGCGCCGAACTGTGCGGCGTCGACCACTCCCGGATGCTCTTCAACGTGAAGGTCGTCTCTCCCGAGCGCTACGAGGCCCACCTCAAGGAGCTCGCGGCGAAGGGGCAGACCGGTTACGTCCCGGCCGGCATTGAGCAGACGGGCCACGAGAAGAACCGGGAGACGAACAACCTGTGAGCATCCTCAACGAACCTCAGGGTGCCGCCGAGGCCGAAGGCTCGTACGCGAACGAGCTGCCGGTCCGGCGCAAGCAGCCCGGCAACGTCGTGGTCAAGTGGCTCACCACCACCGACCACAAGACGATCGGCACGCTGTATCTGGTCACGTCGTTCGCGTTCTTCTGCATCGGTGGCGTCATGGCGCTGCTGATGCGCGCCGAGCTCGCGCGTCCTGGTCTGCAGATCATGTCGAACGAGCAGTTCAACCAGGCGTTCACGATGCACGGCACGATCATGCTGCTGATGTTCGCGACGCCGCTGTTCGCCGGCTTCACCAACTGGATCATGCCGCTGCAGATCGGCGCGCCCGACGTGGCGTTCCCACGGCTGAACATGTTCGCCTACTGGCTCTACCTGTTCGGCTCGACCATCGCGGTCGGCGGCTTCCTCACCCCGTCGGGCGCGGCCGACTTCGGCTGGTTCGCCTACAGCCCGCTGTCGGACGCGGTCCGCTCACCGGGCGTCGGCGCCGACATGTGGATCATGGGTCTGGCCTTCTCCGGCTTCGGCACCATCCTCGGCGCGGTCAACTTCATCACCACGATCATCTGCATGCGCGCACCGGGCATGACGATGTTCCGCATGCCGATCTTCGTGTGGAACGTCCTGCTGACCGCGGTACTGGTCCTGCTGGCCTTCCCCGTGCTCGCCGCCGCGCTGTTCGCGCTGGAGGCGGATCGGAAATTCGGGGCACATGTCTTCGATGCCGCGAACGGCGGTGCGCTGCTGTGGCAACACCTCTTCTGGTTCTTCGGCCATCCAGAGGTGTACATCATCGCCCTGCCGTTCTTCGGAATCATCTCCGAAGTGATCCCGGTGTTCAGCCGCAAGCCGATGTTCGGCTACATGGGCCTCATCGGCGCCACCATCTCCATCGCGGGTCTCTCCGTGACGGTGTGGGCGCACCACATGTACGTCACCGGCGGCGTACTCCTGCCGTTCTTCTCCTTCATGACGTTCCTCATCGCCGTGCCAACGGGCGTGAAGTTCTTCAACTGGATCGGAACGATGTGGAAGGGCTCGTTGTCCTTCGAGACACCGATGCTCTGGGCCGTCGGCTTCCTCATCACCTTCACCTTCGGTGGTCTGACCGGCGTCATCCTGGCCTCGCCGCCGATGGACTTCCACGTCTCCGACTCGTACTTCGTGGTGGCGCACTTCCACTACGTGGTCTTCGGCACCGTGGTGTTCGCGATGTTCTCCGGCTTCCACTTCTGGTGGCCGAAGATGACCGGCAAGATGCTCGACGAGCGGCTCGGCAAGATCACCTTCTGGACGCTGTTCGTGGGCTTCCACGGCACGTTCCTGGTGCAGCACTGGCTGGGTGCCGAGGGCATGCCGCGCCGTTACGCGGACTACCTCGACGCCGACGGCTTCACCGCGCTGAACACGATCTCGACGATCAGCTCCTTCCTGCTCGGCCTGTCGATCCTGCCGTTCCTCTACAACGTGTGGAAGACGGCCAAGTACGGCAAGAAGGTCGAGGTCGACGACCCGTGGGGCTACGGCCGTTCACTCGAGTGGGCGACCTCCTGCCCGCCGCCGCGGCACAACTTCCTCACCCTGCCGCGGATCCGCTCCGAATCCCCGGCGTTCGACCTGCACCACCCGGAGATCGCCGCTCTCGAGCAGCTCGGACACGGCGGCCACGGTGCCAGCGCCCTCGCGGGTAGCAAGGAGACCGGCAAGTGAAGATCCAGGGCAAGATGTTCATCTGGCTCGCCGTCTTCATCCTCGTCATGGCGATCGTCTATGGCGTGTGGTCGAAGGAGCCCGCCGGTACCACGGCACTCTTCCTGGCCTTCGGCCTGAGCATCATGATCGGCTACTACCTGGCCTTCACGGCCCGGCGGGTCGACGCGGGCGCTCAGGACAACAAGGAGGCCGACGTCGCGGACGACGCCGGCGAGGTCGGGTTCTTCAGCCCGCACAGCTGGCAGCCGCTCGCCCTCGGCACCGGTGGCGCGCTCGCCTTCCTGGGCGTCGTCTTCGGCTGGTGGCTGATGTACTTCTCGGCCCCGATCATCCTGATCGGCCTGTGGGGCTGGGTCTTCGAGTACTACCGCGGTGAAGACCGCACCCAGTAGCACGCGCTGAGCGCACGGGAGCCCGGACACTCCGTCAGGAGTGACCGGGCTCCCCCTTTTGCCACACCTCCTGTCCCTCGCACGGCTCACTCACCGCGCCGGAGCCGGTGGGGCTTCTTAGCGTGGGCTCATGAACCACTCACCGCGAATCCGCACGGTCGTCAGCTGCACCACGCTGGTGGTCGCCCTCGGCGCGGGGTCCACCGCCTGCAGCTCGGACGGCAACCCGCTCTCGGCCAAGCCGTACGACGCGGCGGGTCAGATCGCTTTCAACGGCCCCGCCGGCGGCAGCCGCAAGGCCGACCCGGACAAGCCCCTGGAGATCACCTCCAGAGGCTCCGACGGGCGCATCACGGACGTAACGGCCGTGGACGCCACGGGCAGGTATCTGGCGGGCCAGCTGTCCGCCGACGGCCGCCGCTGGCACAGCACCTCACCGCTCGCCGCCGACGCCCACTACACGGTGTCGGTGAGCACCGAGGACGAGGACGGCGCGCCCGGGCGCAAGGTCCTCTCCTTCGACACCACCAAGCCCTCCACGAAGAAGCGGCTGGACGTCACCTTCGGGCCGGACGCGGGCAAGTACGGCGTCGGTCAGCCCGTCACCGCCGAACTCAGCGCCCCCATCAAGGACAAGGCCTCCCGGGCCATCGTCGAGCGCGCCCTGAAGGTGGACTCGACGCCCGCCGTCGAGGGCGCCTGGCACTGGGTCGACGACAAGGAACTGCACTTCCGCCCCAAGGAGTACTGGCCCACCAACGCCACCATCCAGGCGCACGCCAACCTCGCGGGCATCAAGATCGGCGACCGTATGTGGGGTGGCAACGCCAAGCCGCTGAAGCTCACCACCGGCGACCGCGTCATCGCGGTGACCGACGCCGCCGCGCACTCGATGACGGTCTACAAGAACGGTGACGAGATCAACGAGATCCCGGTCACCACCGGCAAGCCCGGCTTCGAGACCCGCAACGGCGTCAAGGTCGTGCTCGGCAAGGAGTACTTCGTACGGATGCGCGGTACCAGCATCGGCATCTCCGAGGGCAGCTCGGACTCGTACGACCTGCCGGTGTACTACGCGACCCGGGTGACCTGGAGCGGTGAGTACGTCCACGCGGCGCCCTGGTCCACCGGCTCGCAGGGGTCCGCCAACGTCAGCCACGGCTGCACCGGCATGAGCACCGCCAACGCCGCCTGGTTCTTCGAGAACGTCCGCGCCGGCGACATCGTGAAGGTCCAGAACTCCAACGGCGACATGATGGACCCGTTCGGCAACGGGTTCGGCGACTGGAACCTCGACTGGAAGAAGTGGCGCACGGGCAGCGCGCTGCTGGGCGGGACCCCGGACGGACCCCGCCCCGCGGACCGTGCGCGGCTGCGCCCGGAGAGTGCCTGAGAGCAAGCCCCGCAGCGGCGGCTCAGGTGCCCAGCAGGGCCTTGCGGCGCAGCAGCGAGGCCAGCGAGGCCGCGAACTCCACCGGGTCGACCGGCAGGGTCACCGCGGCGTCCGCGCGGCTCCAGGTGGCCAGCCAGGCGTCCTGCGGGCGGCCGATGAGTACCAGCACGGGCGGGCAGTTGAAGATCTCGTCCTTGATCTGGCGGCACACGCCCATGCCGCCCATCGGCACCGCCTCGCCGTCCAGGACGCAGACGTCGATGCCGCCCTTGTCCAGCTCGGCCAGTACGGCCGCCGGCGTGGCGCATTCGAGGAACTCGACCTGGGGTGCGTCGGCCGCCGGCCTGCGGCCGGTCGCCAACCGGACCTGTTCGCGGGTGTTGGAGTCGTCGCTGTAGACCAGCACCGTGGCGGTCGGCTGCATTGTTCCTCCGTGACTTCGGCGACTCTGGCGTCGTACGGGCGTGAACCGATGCGCGGATGCTACTCCCTCAAACACCTCGTCAACACCGGTTCGGACAGGGCTTCGATGGGCCATACGGGCAGGACACACCCCTCGGACACTCCGAACGGCACCCCCCGGGGTGAGGGCGGGATAAGCGACCGACATAATGTCGGTCGTGGCGACAGCAACGACAGTAGAAACCGGGCACGCGCACCCGTCGGTCAATCGGCCGAACCTCACCAGCGTCGGAACCATCATCTGGCTGAGTTCCGAGCTGATGTTCTTCGCGGCCCTCTTCGCGATGTACTTCACCCTGCGATCGGTGACCGGGTCGAATCACTGGAAGGACATGGCCGAGTCGCTGAACGTTCCGTTCTCAGCGACGAACACCACGATCCTGGTGCTCTCCTCACTCACCTGCCAGCTCGGCGTCTTCGCCGCCGAGCGTGGCGACGTGAAGAAGCTCCGGGCGTGGTTCATCGTCACCTTCATCATGGGTGCGATCTTCATCGGCGGTCAGATCTTCGAGTACACCGAACTGGTCAAGAAGGACGGGCTCTCGCTCTCCTCCGACCCGTACGGCTCGGTGTTCTACCTGACCACCGGCTTCCACGGTCTGCACGTGACAGGCGGTCTGCTGGCCTTCCTGTTCGTCCTCGGCCGCACCTACGCGGCCAGGAGGTTCACTCACGAGCAGGCCACCGCAGCCATCGTCGTGTCCTATTACTGGCACTTCGTCGATGTCGTCTGGATCGGCCTTTTCGCCACGATCTACCTGATCAAGTAGCCGGTGCGTCGTCCGACGACCCACCGAACACATTCCAGAAGCACCGACGCAGAAGATCCTGACACCGGGGTAATCCGTGAAAAAGCTCTCCGCACGACGACGCCATCCGCTGGCGGCGGTCGTCGTCCTACTCCTCGCGCTGGCGGCCACCGGGGGGCTGTACGCCGCGTTCGCACCCGCGAGCAAGGCGCAGGCCGACGAAACCGCCCAGTCCCTCGCCATCGACGAGGGCAAGAAGCTCTATGCCGTGGGCTGCGCCAGCTGCCACGGCACCGGCGGTCAGGGCACCTCTGACGGGCCGCAGCTCACCGGCGTGGGCGCCGCGGCCGTCGACTTCCAGGTCGGCACCGGCCGTATGCCGGCCCAGCAGCCGGGCGCGCAGGTACCGAAGAAGAAGGTCATCTACTCGCAGGCCGAGATCGACCAGCTCGCGGCGTACATCTCCTCGCTCGGCGCCGGTCCCTCGGTGCCGACGAAGAACCAGTACAGCCCGGAAGGCGCGGACATCGCCAAGGGCGGCGAGCTCTTCCGCACCAACTGCGCGCAGTGCCACAACTTCACCGGCAAGGGCGGTGCGCTGTCCGAGGGCAAGTACGCGCCGAGCCTTGAAGGCGTCGACCCGAAGCACATCTACGAGGCCATGCAGACCGGCCCGCAGAACATGCCGTCCTTCCCCGACACGACCATGTCGGAGAAGAACAAGAAGGACATCATCGCGTACCTCCACGCGGTCAACGGAAGCGACACCGAGAGCCCCGGTGGTCTTGAGCTGGGCGGCCTCGGGCCGGTCAGCGAGGGTCTGTTCGCCTGGATCTTCGGACTCGGCGCCCTGATCGCCGTCGCCGTCTGGGTCGCCGCTCGGACCGCAAAGGCCAAGAAGTCATGAGTAGCCAAGACATTCCAGAAGAGAAGCTGCCCGCCGAGCGGGCCACCGACGAGCACGGGCACGGTGCCGTCGACGTAGCGGACGAGCAGAACCCGTTCGCCAACCCGGGGCTGCCGCCCCACGAGCACCGTGTCCAGGACATCGACGAGCGGGCCGCCCAGCGCTCCGAGCGCGTGGTCGCCATGCTGTTCACGCTGTCGATGCTGGCCACGATCGGGTTCATCGTCTCGTTCGTGACGATCCCGGCCGACAAGTCGGTCTTCATCTTCCCGCTCGGTCACATCAGCGCGCTCAACTTCGCGCTCGGCATGACGCTCGGCTTCGCGCTCTTCGCGATCGGCGCCGGCGCGGTCCACTGGGCCCGCACGCTGATGTCCGACGTGGAGATCGCCGACGACCGGCACCCGATCGAGGCGGAGCCGGAGGTGCGGGCCAAGGTCCACGCCGACTTCGCGCAGGGTGCCAAGGAGTCCGGGTTCGGCCGTCGCAAGCTGATCCGCAACACGATGTTCGGCGCGCTGACCCTGGTGCCCCTGTCCGGCGTGCTGCTGCTGCGCGACCTGGGCCCGCTGCCCGAGGACAAGCTGCGCCACACGCTCTGGTCCAAGGGCAAGCTCCTCGTCAACATGAACACGAACGAGCCGCTGCGTCCCTCGGACGTCGCCGTCGGCTCGCTCACCTTCGCCAAGCCCGAGGGCCTGGAGGAGCACGACGAGGAGTTCCAGACCGAGATCGCCAAGGCGGCCCTGATGATCGTCCGGCTGCAGCCGGACAACATCAAGGACAAGCGCGAGCTCGAGTGGGCGCACGAGGGCATCGTGGCGTACTCGAAGATCTGCACCCACGTCGGCTGCCCGATCTCCCTGTACGAGCAGCAGACGCACCACGTCCTCTGCCCGTGCCACCAGTCCACCTTCGACCTCTCCGACGGTGCCCGAGTGATCTTCGGCCCGGCCGGTCACGCTCTGCCGCAGCTGCGCATCGGCGTGAACGATGAGGGCTACCTTCAGGCGCTCGGCGACTTCGAAGAGCCCGTCGGTCCTGCTTTCTGGGAGCGCGGATGAGCACTGAAAACAACGAGCCGCGTTCGCGCGAGAAGGCGCCCGCCGGTGAGCGGGTGGCCGACTGGGCGGACGGCCGACTGGGGATCTACTCCCTGGCCAAGTCCAACATGCGCAAGATCTTCCCGGACCACTGGTCCTTCATGCTGGGCGAGATCTGCCTCTACAGCTTCATCATCATCATCCTCACGGGTGTGTATCTGACCCTGTTCTTCCACCCGTCGATGAACGAGGTGGAGTACCACGGCAGCTACATCCCGCTGCAGGGACAGATGATGTCCGAGGCGTTCAGCTCGACGCTGCACATCAGCTTCGAGGTCCGTGGCGGTCTGCTGATCCGGCAGATCCACCACTGGTCGGCGCTGATCTTCCTCGCGGGCATGTTCGTGCACATGATGCGCGTGTTCTTCACGGGCGCGTTCCGCAAGCCGCGTGAGATCAACTGGATGTTCGGCTTCCTGCTGTTCGTCCTCGGCATGTTCACCGGCTTCACCGGTTACTCGCTCCCGGACGACCTGCTCTCCGGCACCGGTGTGCGCTTCATGGAAGGCGCCATCCTGTCGGTGCCGATCGTCGGCACGTACCTCTCGTTCTTCCTCTTCGGAGGCGAGTTCCCGGGCGGCGACTTCGTGGCCCGCTTCTACTCGATCCACATCCTGCTGCTGCCGGGCATCATGCTCGGTCTGGTGGTGGGGCACCTGATCCTGGTCTTCTACCACAAGCACACGCAGTGGGCGGGTCCGGGCAAGACCGAGAAGAACGTCGTGGGCATGCCCCTGCTGCCGGTCTACATGGCCAAGGCGGGCGGCTTCTTCTTCCTGGTCTTCGGTGTCATCACCGCCATCGCGGCGATCGCCTCGATCAACCCGATCTGGGCCATGGGTCCCTACCGTCCGGACCAGGTGTCCACGGGCGCCCAGCCCGACTGGTACATGGGCTTCTCCGAAGGCCTGATCCGCTTCATGCCGGGCTGGGAGATCAACCTCTGGGGTCACACGCTCGTACTGGGCGTGTTCATCCCGCTGATGATCTTCCCGCTGGTCCTGGTCGCGATCGCGGTCTACCCGTTCATCGAGTCCTGGGTCACCGGCGACAAGCGCGAGCACCACATCCTGGACCGCCCGCGCAACGTGCCGACCCGCACCGCCTTCGGTGTGGCCTGGGTGACGCTGTACCTGGGTCTGCTGATCGGCGGCGGCAACGACCTGTGGGCCACGCACTTCCACCTGTCGATCAACTCGATCACCTGGTTCGTCCGGATCTTCTTCTTCGTCGGACCGGTCATCGCGTTCCTCATCACCAAGCGGATCTGCCTCGGCCTCCAGCGCCGCGACCGGGACAAGGTGCTGCACGGCCGCGAGTCGGGCATCATCAAGCGCCTGCCGCACGGTGAGTTCATCGAGGTGCACGAGCCGCTCAGCCAGGAGGCACTGCACACGCTCACCGCGCACGAGCAGTACCAGCCGGCCCAGATCGGCCCCGCGGTCGACGAGAACGGTGTCGAGCGCAAGGTGAAGGGCTCGCAGAAGCTGCGCGCCAAGCTGAGCGAGGGCTTCTACGGGGAGGACAGCCAGATCCCCAAGCCCACGGTCGAGGAGTACAAGGAGATCACGAGCGGCCACGGCCACCACTGATCACCTGACCGGTCCGCGCTGACCGCCACGGCTGGAGCCCCGTCCATTGCATGGACGGGGCTCTTTGCCGTCCTTGGGCCTGGATAGGGTGGACCCTGCTTGTTACACGTCGTGTACGTGTCTTCTTGTACGTGTCTACGAACCCAGGAGCGGCATATGAGTGCTGTGACCCCCGCTGGAGGCGGCATCGCGGCGGGCCGCTCCTGGCCCGTGGTGTTGGACGGCCTTCTCGAAGGCCGTGACCAGAGCGCGGACGACACGGCCTGGGCGATGGACCGCATCATGCGGGGCGAGGCGACGGACGCGCAGATCGCCGGGTTCGTGGTGGCGCTGCGTGCCAAGGGCGAGACCGTCGAGGAGATCTCCGGGCTCGTCCGGACGATGTACGAGCACGCCAACGTGATCGAGGTGCCGGGGCCGACCGTCGACATCGTCGGCACCGGCGGCGACGGCGCGAAGACCGTCAACATCTCCACGATGTCGGCGATCGTCGTGGCCGGCACGGGTGCCAAGGTCGTCAAGCACGGCAACCGGGCCGCGTCCAGCGCGTCCGGCGCCTCGGACGTCCTGGAGAAGCTCGGCGTCAACCTGGAGCTGACCCCGAAGCGGGTCGCCGAGGTCGCCGAGGAGGCCGGGATCACCTTCTGCTTCGCGGTGAAGTTCCATCCGGCGCTGCGTCATGTGGCGGCGGCACGCGGCCAGTTGGGGATCCGGACGACCTTCAACGTCCTCGGGCCGCTCACCAACCCGGCGCGGGTCAAGGCGCAGGCGGTCGGTGTCGCCGATCTCCGGATGGCGCCCATCGTGGCCGGAGTCTTCGCCGAGCGCGGGAACTCCTCGCTGGTCTGCCGCGGCGACGACGGCCTCGACGAGCTGACCACCACGTCGACGTCGAAGGTGTGGGTCGTACGCGACGGGAAGGTCCACGAGGAGAGCTTCGATCCGCGGGACGTCGGGATCGAGCTGGTCCCGGTGGAGGCACTGCGGGGCGCCGACGCGTCGTACAACGCGGATGTCGCGCGCCGGCTGCTGAACGGGGAGAAGGGGCCGGTGCGGGACGCGGTGCTGCTGAACTCCGCGGCTGCGCTGGTCGCCCTGTCGCCGGGCGACGGGTCGCTCGCCGAGCAGATCCACGCCGGGATGCAGCAGGCGGCGGAGGCCATCGACTCGGGGGCCGCGAAGCGGGCTCTCGAGCGGTGGGTGGCGGCCACGAACGCGTAGCGCCCGTGGCGGGCGGGGGTGCGGCCCCCGCCCGCTTCAGCCCGTACGGGGGCGCCGGCTCGGCCGTACGGGGGGCGCCGGCTCGGCCTTACGGGGGGCGCCGGCTCGGCCCGGCCGCCGTGGCTGCCTGCGGTACCCGGGCCCCAGGGCCCAAGAGGCCGGCCCCCGAGCCGGCCGGGCCGTCGTCGTCCCGGCATCCGGACACGGGGTTGCGACGGGACGATCATGTGGCAAGATGCTGGGCAGGTCATGAGCGACAGCCATCAGGCCCCGGCCGGCTGTCCGGCAACCCTCCGTCCGTGGCGGGGTGCCCCGGGTGAAGACCAGGCCGCAGGCAGCGAGGTCTGCGGCAAGCGCGGACCCCTCGCCCTCTTCCGAGTGGCTACAGCCCAGGGGTCCTGGTCATTCAGGGAGCCTTCTGTGAGCAAGCGAATGCGATAGGGCGTAGAGCCCCGCCTCCGCATACCCCTTTCACCTTTTCTGCGCCGAGCCGGCCGTACGTTCCGTACCCGCTCGCGTGGTGATTTCGCCTGCCTCATACGGGAGTTCGCCATGTCTGTCTCCACCGTTGCCGCCGACCCGTCCGTCTGTGCCCCGCTGCCGGTTCTGGGCCGGCATGTCACCGTCCCGCTCGTCACCGGCGGCGAAGTCACGTACGCCGCGCTCGACTACGCCGCCAGCGCGCCGGCCCTCCAGCGGGTGTGGGACGACGTGGCCGCGTACGCCCCGTACTACGGCAGCGTGCACCGCGGGGCCGGATATCTGTCCCAGCTCTCCACCGACCTGTTCGAGAACGCCCGCAGGACCGTCGGCGAGTTCCTCGACTGCCGTGAGAACGACCAGGTCGTGTTCACTCGTTCGACCACCGACTCGCTGAACCTGCTCGCCGCCGCGCTGCCGGCCGACTGCCAGGTCTTCGTCTTCGAGACCGAGCACCACGCCTCGCTGCTGCCCTGGCGGGACGCCCGGGTGACGTACCTGAACGCCCCGCGGACGCCCGGTGAGGCCGTGGCGACCCTGGAGCGCGCGCTCGCCGACCGCGACCCCTACGGCCCGGCCCTGGTGTGCGTCACCGGTGCCTCGAACGTCACCGGCGAGCTGTGGCCGGTGCGTGAACTCGCCGCGGCTGCCCACGCGCACGGTGCGCGCATCGTCCTGGACGCCGCGCAGCTCGCCCCGCACCACCCCGTGTCGGTGCGGGAGCTCGACGTCGACTGGGTCGCCTTCTCCGGCCACAAGCTGTACGCCCCGTTCGGCTCCGGTGTCCTCGCGGGCCGCGCCGACTGGCTGACCGAGGCGGAGCCGTACCTCGCGGGCGGCGGCGCCAGCCGCAAGGTCTCGCGGCGCCAGGACGGGGGAGTGGACGTGGAGTGGCACGAGAGTGCCGCCCGTCACGAGGCCGGTTCGCCGAACGTCATCGGGGTCCACTCGATCGCGTCGGCCTGCAAGGCCCTGACCGAGGCCGGCTTCGACACCCTGGTGGCCCGCGAGCGGTATCTGATCGACACGGTCCGCGCGGGCCTCGCCGAGGTGCCCGAGGTGCGTGTCCTGTCCCTCTTCGGTGACGACGCCCCGCGGGTCGGCGTCATCTCCTTCGTCGTCGAGGGCTGGAACAGCTCGCACTTCGCGGCCGCCCTGTCCGCCGAGTACGGCATCGGCGTGCGCGACGGTCTGTTCTGCGCCCACCCGCTGGTGCGCACGCTGCTGGGCAGCGACCCGCAGAGCCAGGGCGAGTGCGGTGCCCCCGAGGCCGCGCCCGGTGAGAAGTCCCTCAACGCGATCCGCGTCAGCTTCGGCGCCGGCACCCCGGACGAGCACGTGGAGCGCTTCGTGCGCGCTGTGAAGGAGCTCGTGCGGGACGGTGCGCGCTGGCAGTACCGGACCGAGGACGGGCGCTGCGTGCCCGCCGTCTGAGGTCCCGGAGACCGTCTCGCGAGAACAGCTCAGCGCCCGGAGGCGGCGTTCACGGCAGGTCCCGGCTCAGGAGTCGAGGCCGATCGCGAACGCCGCCTCCAGGTCGTGCTGGGAGTACGTGCGGAACGCGACGTGCGTGTCGGTGCCCTCGACGCCCGGGATCTTGCTGATGCTGCCGGGGATGACGTCCGCCAGGTCGTCGTGCGCCTTGACGCGGACCATGGCGATCAGGTCGTACGTGCCGGTGACGGAGAAGACCTCGCTGACGCTCTCGAGGGCGGCGATCGACTCCGCGATCTCGGGGATCCGGTCCACGCTGGTCTTGATGAGCACGATCGCGGTGATCACGGCTGTTTTTCTCCCTCGGGGGCCGTCGCTGGGGTTTTCACTGTAGCCGCCCGGCCGAAGCGCACCCACGCGTAGAGGAACCCCACGGAGAACCCCACCAGGTGGGCCAGATAGGCGACCCCCGGTCCCGAGTTGTCGTGGCCCGCCGCCAGCCACTGCAGGACCACCCAGAAGGGCAGGACCACCCAGGCCGGGAAGCGCAGCGGCAGGAAGAACAGGAACGGGAAGAGACTGGTCACCCGGGCGCCGGGGAACAGGTACAGGAACGCGCCGAGGACCGCGGAGATCGCCCCCGAGGCGCCGACCAGGGTCTGCACGGAGTCCGCGTTGGCGATCGCGTAACCGAGCAGGGCGAGGTAACCGCAGCCGACGTAGAAGAGGGCGAACTGCACATGGCCCATGCGTTCCTCGGCCATCAACCCGAAGACGTAGAAGAAGAGCATGTTGCCCAGGAGGTGGAGCCAGCTGCCGTGGATGAAGAGCGCCGTCGCGGGGGTGAGCGCGGCACGCGGGTCGCCGCCGAAGAGCTCGGCCGGCACCACGCCCCAGCGGCGGAAGTAGGCACGCTGGGCGGCCAGCAGCTCGTCCCCGGTGCCGTACGCCGGATTGAGGCCCGCCGCCGGGCCGATCACGAAGATCAGACAGCAGACGGCGATCAGTCCGTACGTCACCGGTGCCGACTGGCCGCGGACCGCCCGGCCGACCGTCGCACTCCACTTGCTGATCATGAACAGAGCATGACGTAACAGGACCGAAGCGCACAGACCGCCTCGCCGCGTGGACGGCCGAGCGTCGAGGACCCCCCAGGCCTTAGGGTTACGACCCACACGCACCAGGGAAGCTGGCGCATCACGGACACTAGAAGGAAAGCGAAACAGCCACGATGACGGTTCCCCTGCCGACTGCCGAGACCCGGTGGCGCTGCACGCTCTGCGGCAACCTCACCCGTTTCGACGTGACCCGCTCGTCGAAGGTCGTCGAGTACGTGCACCTCGACCTGGCCGGTGATCCCAAGGTCGAGGAGCGCGAGGTGGTCAGTGAGACCATCGAGTCGGTGCGGTGCCGCTGGTGCAATGCCGTGGATCAGGTGGAACTGGTGGACAGGCCGGGTGCCGGCTCCTGAGGGAGCGGCCCCCGCACGGATTTTGGGGTGACGGATGGTGGAGACCACAGGCGGGGAGCCGGACGACGGCACCGCCGAGGTGCTCGACCGTCCGCTGCCCGACGGCGTGCGCCGTCGGGTCGTGCAGATCGTCTCCGACGGTTTCGGCGGACTGACCGTGGGCGAGCTGCCGGCCCAGTTGAGGCAGTACGCGCGGTTCGCCCCGAACCGGCGGGCCAAGTTCGCGGGCAACGCCATGGCCGCCGCCCTGGAGACGGACCCCCTTTTCAGACAGCGCATCGCCGAGAAGCTGAGAGAGGTCCAGCCGGAACTCACCGGCGCCCTCGACTCGGGCGCGCCGCCTCCGGCCGCGGATCCGCTGGATGTGGCGGCCGCGGCCTATGTGCTGCGTCCCACGGGCTGGGTGAAGCTGGTGGCCGCCGCGGGCGAGGAGGCCCTGCGGGCGGACGCCGAGCGCGTCGACGAGGAGAACCGGGCCGAGCTGGAACGGCTGCGCGAGGAGCTCACGGCGGCCCGCGGCCAGGTCAAGGCCGAGACCGAACGGCTGCGTACGGAGCTGGACTCGGCGAAGAAGGAAGCCGAATCGCTGCACCGCAAGCTGCGCAGCGCCCTCAGTGACGTCAAGCGCGGCGAGGCGGCCGTGCGCAAGATCCAGAGCGAGTTGGAGACCGCGCGCACCGAGGGCCAGTCCCAGGTGTCCGCGGCGGAGAGCGAGAGCCGGCGGCTCAAGGCGCGGCTCGGTGAGGTCGAGGCGGCCCTCGAGGCCACCCGCAGGGCCGCGCGCGAGGGCCGCAGCGTCGAGGACATGCGCGTACGGCTGCTGCTCGACACGGTGCTCGACGCGGCCCAGGGACTGCGGCGCGAACTCGCCCTGCCGCCGGTGTCGGTACGGCCCGCCGAGACGGTGGACGCGGTCGAACCGGGACGGATGACCCCGAAGGACATCGCCGCGCGCGCCCTGTCCGAGAACGACCCCGCGATTCTCGACCAGTTGCTCGCGCTGCCGCAGGCGCATCTGGTCGTCGACGGCTACAACGTCACCAAGACCGGCTATCCGCAGATGCCGCTGGAGAAGCAGCGGCTGCGGCTGCTCGGCCAGCTCTCGCAGCTCGCCGCGCAGACCGGCGCCGAGGTGACGTGTGTCTTCGACGGGGCCGAGCTGGCCGCGCCCGTGCTGCTCGCGCCGCCGCGCGGGGTGCGGGTGCTGTTCTCCAAGGCGGGTGTCACCGCGGACGAGCTGATCCGTCAGCTGGTGCGCGCCGAGCCGCCGGGGCGGCCGGTCATCGTGGTCTCGACCGACCGCGAGGTGGCCGACGGGATCGCCAAGGCGGGTGCGCGTCCGGTGGCTTCGGTGGTGCTCCTCAAGCGGTTCTCACGGGGCTGAACCCGCCCATATCAGCCCGTTTTCCAGTCGGCTCGCCGAACCGGAACCAAACCGTTTCCGGGGCCGGTTCCGCCGCGGTGCCTTTCCGCTCGTACGGCCTCATAGGGCAACGTACGCACCATGCGTAACTTCTGGGCCTGATGCCCGAATTGGCGGAACCTTCACGCAACGTAGCGTCAAACGCGCATTACTGCACGTGAGTTGTCGGCAAAGAATGCACTCGGTGACCGAGATTTTTCCTGTGAGGATTTGAACTGATCACAAGAAGGTCACTAGGGTCAGGCCTCGAACCTCCGCTCGGGTGATCACTCATTGGGAGTGACGGTGGAGGGACACCGCCCGTCGGCGCATCGGCAGGCGGCTGGAGGAAGAAGGAGCTCGCCTTCGTGGCGTCCCACCGTCGACCCAAGCAGCCGAGCCGCACCCGTGTGACCGTGCTCACCACCGCCGCAGCCGCTGCAGTTGCCCTCAGCTCGCAGGCCGCGAACGCCGCGCCGAGCGAGAAGCCGAGCAAGGACGAGGTCAAGTCCAAGGTCGACAAGCTCTACGAAGAGGCGGAGAAGGCCACCGAGAAGTACAACGGGGCCAAGGAGAAGCAGGACAAGCTCGAGAAGCAGATCGGCACCCTGCAGGACAACGTCGCCCGCGGTCAGGAAGAGCTCAACACCCTGCGCGACGGCCTCGGTTCGCTCGCCACGGCCCAGTACCGCTCCGGCGGCATCGACCCCTCCGTCCAGCTCTTCCTCTCCTCCGACCCGGATGACTTCCTGGACCAGGCCTCCACGCTGGACCAGTTGAGCGGCCAGCAGGTCGAGGCCCTGAAGAAGATCCAGGAGAAGCAGCGCTCGCTCGCCCAGCAGCGCGAGGAAGCCTCCGCGAAGCTCAAGGACCTCGCCGACACCCGCACCGAGCTCGGCAAGAAGAAGAAGGAAGTCCAGGGCAAGCTCGCCGAGGCGCAGAAGCTCCTCAACACCCTGACGGCCAAGGAGAAGGCGGCCCTCGACGCCGAGCAGGCCCGCGCCAGCCGCACCAGCGAGCGCAGCGCCCTCGACTCCGGCGGCACGGCGGCCTCCGGCCGCGCCGGCGCCGCGTACGCCGCCGCCCAGACCAAGCTCGGTTCGCCGTACGTCTACGGCGCCACGGGCCCCAGCTCCTTCGACTGCTCCGGTCTCACCTCGTGGGCCTACGCGCAGGCGGGTGTCTCGATACCCCGGACCTCGCAGGAGCAGGCCAACGCCGGCACGCGCATCTACTCGCAGAGCGACCTGCAGGTCGGCGACCTGGTCATCTTCTACGGCGACCAGCACCACGTCGGCCTCTATGCCGGCAACGGCCAGGTGATCCACGCCCCGCGCACCGGCACCGTCGTGCGCTACGAGTCGATCGGCAACATGCCCTTCCAGTTCGGCGTCCGCATCTGAGAACCGTCTCCCGCGTCTCCTGAGGGCCCCCGCCACACCGCCCAAACGGGCGAATTACGGTGACTCCCGCTGACCCCACGCCCCGCTGATGACCTGCGTCTGAGGCGGGGCGTCACGTTGTGTGCCCGTCGGGGTCTTTGGCCGGTGCGTAGTCGCACGGCTACTGTCTGGCGCGTTTCCCCCAACTCCGGGGGTTCGTCAGCGGAAGGGAGAGCGGCCACCCGTGGGGTTCCATCGCCGCCTTGCACCGTCCGGGTTCGACCGGGGCGCGACCAGCGCCGCCGTTTGTGTGCTGTCCGCCGCGGCCGCGGCACTCGGGGCCGTGCCGGCCCTCGCCGCTCCCCAGGACGACACCCGCGCCAAGGTGGACCGCCTGTACGAGCAGGCCGAGCAGGCCACCGAGGCGTTCAACAAGGCCGACGAACGCGCCGATTCGCTGCGCAAGCAGGTGTCCACGGCACAGGACGAGATCGCCCGTCAGCAGGAGCGCATCAACACCATGCGGGACGCGCTCGGTTCGCTGGCCGGAGCCCAGTACCGCTCCGGCGGTATGGACCCCTCGCTCGCGCTGCTGTTCTCCGACGACCCGGACGACTACCTCGACAAGGCCGCCGCGCTCGACCGGATCGGTGCCCACCAGGCCGGTGAGCTCAAGGACCTCCAGATGGCCATGCGCGACCTCGCCCAGCGCCGCGAGGAGGCGACCGGCAAGCTGGCCGAGCTGGAGAAGAGCCGCAAGGCCGTCGCCCGGCACAAGAAGACCGTCGAGCAGAAGCTCACCAAGGCGCGGCAGTTGCTCAACTCGCTGCCGCTCGCGGAGCGTGCCGCCTACGACCGCGCCTCCCGCTCCGGCCGGGACATCCCCGACCTCGGCGATGCCGCCCCCGCCTCGGGCCGTGCGGCCGCAGCCGTCGCCGCCGCCCGCTCCGCGATCGGACGCCCCTACGTGTGGGGCGCCAGCGGGCCCACCGGCTTCGACTGTTCGGGCCTGATGCAGTGGTCGTACGCGCAGGCCGGCGTCGGTCTCCCGCGCACCTCGCAGGCGCAGCGGTACGCCGGGCGGCAGGTCCCGCTCTCCCAGGCCCGGCCCGGCGACCTGGTCGCCTACCGCTCCGACGCGAGTCACATCGGGATGTACGTGGGCAACGGACAGGTGATCCACGCCCCTTACCCGGGCGCACCGGTGCGCTACGACCCGGTGGGCATGATGCCGGTGTCGTCCGTGACGCGGGTCTGACCGCCCGCTCCGGCCCTGCTGCGGCACGGCGGTTTCGGTCCGGTCCGTGACGCGTGCCCTGCGGTCCGGCACGCGCGCCGTACGATCGGAACGTGGCTGGTCGTGGGCGCGTTCCGGGGGTCGTTGCGAGCTGTGTGCTGCTGCTCGCCGCCCTGGTCGGGTGCGGTGGCGGGCCGGCGCACGACACCGCGGCCGACGCGGTGCAGCAGGTGCTCGACCGGCGCGCGGCGGCGGTCCTCGCCGGGGACGCGGCGGCCTACCGGGCGACCGAGGCGGCGGGCGACGGACAACGGACCGCGCAGGACGCCGGGTTCGGGAATCTGCGGGCCGTCCCGCTGGCCTCCTGGACCTACCGCCTGACCGGCTTCGACCGCTCCGGGGACCGGGCCACCGCCGAGGCGGACCTGAGCTACCGCATCAAGGGCTACGACAGCGCGCCTCTGGTCGCCGCCCGCACCCTGCACCTGACCCGCAGCGGCGGGCACTGGTACGTCGCCTCCGATCTCCCCGCGAAGAAGGCGCCCGAACAGCTGTGGGAGCAGGGCGCCGTCCGCGCCGTGCGAGGTGAGCACAGCCTGGTGCTCGGCGTGGGGCAGTCGGACGAGACGCTGCGCGGGTACGCGCGGCTGGCGGACCGCGCCGCGCCCGCGGTGTCGCAGGCCTGGGGCACGGACTGGGCCGGCCATGTCGTCGTCCTCGTACCGAAGTCGCTGGAGGGCATGGCCGAGCTGCTCGGCGCGCCGGCGTCCGGGTACCGGGGGATCGCGGCGGTCACCACGGGTGAGGCGGGCGCCTCGGCGCGGGCGCCCGCGGACCGGATCATCGTCAACCCCGAGGCGTACGGCGTCCTGGGCGACCTCGGCAGACAGGTGGTGCTCACCCACGAGACGACCCACGTCGCCACGCGCGCCCACACCACGCCGGCCACGCCCCTGTGGCTCTCCGAGGGGTACGCCGACTGGATCGGCTACCTCGGCACCGGCCGCACCGCCGCCCAGGCCGCCCCGGAGCTGGAGAGTGCCGTGGTCGAGGGACACCTCCCGGCCGATCTCCCGGCGGACGCGGACTTCGGGTTCAGCGGGGACGCGGCCGAGCTGGCGCGGGCCTACGAGGGCGGCTGGCTGGCCTGCCGGCTGATCGCCGACCATTGGGGCGAGGTCCGGCTGAACGACTTCTACCGGGCCGTCGGAGACCACGGGCGGCGGCCGGGAGCCGTCGAGGGCGCGCTGAAGGACGTACTGCATACGACACCGGAGAAGTTCACGCAGGATTGGCGGGAGTATCTGCGGGCCCAACTGGGCTGAGCTGCGCGGGACTTCAGCTTTCCAGCCGGGCGATGGCCTCGGCGAGCCACGCCCGCTCCGCCTCGCCCGTCGCCCGCGCCACCCGCAGCATGCCCTGCCGGAAGAGGTCGTCCGTCTCCTCGGCGCGGACCGGCTCTCCGTCGCGGTAGAAGAAGCTCGCGGGTGTCTGCAGGAAGTCCAGGCGGCGGCGCAGCACCGCGGCCTGTTCCCGGGGATCGGGAAGCCGGCGCAGGAACGCCAGCAGGGTGTTGAAGCGGACGTGGTCGGTGATCTCCGCCTGCTTGGGCCGGCGCAGCCGCTCCAGGAGGTCCTCCCGGCCGCTCTCGGTGAGCGACAGGATGCGGCGCGGGGCGGCGCCGGCCCCGGGTTCCGTGTGCTGCTCCAGCCTGCCCGCCGCGACGAGCCGGGTGATCGCCGGATACAGGGCGCCGTCGCTGACCGGGCGGACATGGCCGCTGAGCGCCTTGATGCGCTCCTTCAGCTCGTATCCGTGCAGGGGCTCCTCGGAGAGAAAGCCCAGGATCGACAGCTCCAGCATGCGATCGGGTCCCTTCGTGCGGATCTCGGACGGGCCGCCGTGGCGCCCGGGACGCCCTGGGCTGCGGACGGTTGCGCGTCTCGTACCGGGAATGCTACCTCTTATCGAGCTACCTCTAAACGAGGTAGCTCGAATCGAGGGGGATCATCGTGCAGTCCAGTCCCGAGGAGTCCGTGCCGTCCCAGGAGTCTGTGCCGTCCCAGGAGTCTGTGCCGTCCCAGGAGTCCGTGCGGTCCCAGGGGTCCGTGCGGTCCGTGCGGTCCGTGCGGTCCGAGGAGTCCCAGAAGTCCCAGGAGTCCGTGCAGTTACAGGGATCCGCCGCCCATCGCAGGCGGCTCGTGGCGCTCGCCCACCCCGTCTACCTCTCGCTGCTCGCCTCCGTGACCGCCGGGATCATCAACACCGTCTGGGTCTCCCGGCTCGGCGGCCCCGCCGTGGCGGCCGTCGCCGTCGCCACCAACACCGAGAACGTGCTCCTCGGAATCGCCCTCGTCTTCGCCTCCGGCACGACCGTGCTGGTCGCGCACGCCAGGGGAGCGGAGGAGCCGGGAGCCGTGCGGGCGGCCGTGCGCGGGGGGTGGGCGCTGTGCGCCCTTGTCACGCCCTTGGCCGCCGCCGGTGGCTACCTGCTGCGCGAACCCCTCGCCCGGCTCGTACTGGGCGGTCAGGGGCCCGCCCTGGCCCTCTGCGCGGGCTACTTCGCGATCTCCCTGCCGGGTATCGCCGTGTTCTTCGCGCAGAACCTCGTCGACGGCATCCTCAAGGGCGCCGGCGACACCCGCACCCCGATGCGCCTCGCCCTGCTCGCCAACGGACTGATCCTGGGCCTCGACCCCCTGCTCATCCACCGCTACGGCGTCCGCGGTGCCGCCGCCTCCACGGTGCTGTGCCGGTGCCTGGCCCTGGGTGCCGGGCTGCTCGCCCTGCGCCGGAACGCGCTGTTGCGGACGGCCGCGCAGGTCCCGCCCGCAGAGGCCACCGGAGCCGCCCTGCGCCGGACGCTGAGGACCGGGCTGCCGATGTCCGCCGACTTCACCGTGCGCCAGGGCGGGGCACTGGTGCTCGTCGCGATCGTGGCCCGGCTCGGGGTCACCGCCGTGGCGGCCTACTCGATCGCCTACAAGGTCATGTACGTCGCCACCATGGCCCTCTACGCGGTGCGCCAGGCCGCCTCGATCCACACCGCCCATACGCGGGGCGCCGGCCGGGACGAGCGGCGGGCGATCGGGCGGCAGGCCGTCCTCGTCTCCGGAGCCGTGGGAGCCCTGGCCGCCGTCCTGCTGGCGGTGCTCGCGCCGTGGATCATGCGGGCCTTCGGCGCCGGGCCCGCGGTCGCGCACGCGGGCGTGGTGTTCCTGCGCTGCGCCGGACCGTATCTGCTGCTGATGGCCGGGTTCATCGCGCTGGCCGGAGTCTTCGAGGGCAGTGGCGGCGCACCCGTGCTGCTCCGGGTGACCCTGCTCGGCACGGCGGTTCACCTTCCGCTCGCCCTCGCGCTGTCCGGGCTCGGCCTGCCGGGGATCTGTCTGGCGATGTGCCTGTCGATGGTGGTGCAGTGGGCCGCCGTCCTCGTCCTCCTGCGGCGTCAGGACGACGCCAGGCTCTCCCTGGTGCGGGCCGCCTGACTGGGCACGGTCGGGGCCGGCCGGGAGACCGTGCCCCGCCACAGCTGGACGGCGGCGGTCAGCGCGGCGGCCACCAGCAGGCCGTTGCGGACGAAGAGGAGGGTGATGCCGAGGGCGTCACTGGCGACCACGTGCGAGAACCAGACCGGGAACTCCAGGACGGTCACGAGGGCCGCCGCCAGCACCAGGACCACGGGCACGGTCATCCGGGTGCCGCGGAAGCACAGGCAGACGGCCGCGAGTCCGACCAGCCACACCATGTACTGCGGGCTGATGACCCGGCTGGTGGCCGTGAACATGAGCACCGCCACGAACGCGGCCTCGGCGAGCGTGTGCGCCAGGAACCGCTTCGCGCACAGCCGCCACAGCAGCACCCAGCCGAACGCGACCGCGGTGAGGAACAGTGCCGCCCCGCTCACCACGTCGACGTACCGTCCCAGGAACTCCACCGAGCCGTAGTTGAGCAGCACTTCGCCGTCCCAGCCGAAGTGCCGGGCGACATGGAAGACCAGGGAGCCGAGCGACTCCACCTCGGTGCCCCGGTTGCGCTGGAAGGCCAGGAAGGAGAAGGCGCCGGGCATCGACGCGGCGAACAGCAGCGCGAGCCCGCCGGTCGTCACCGCCGCCGAGCCCCACGCCCGTTTGGCGCTCCCTTTGGCGGCCCCCACCAGCAGCAGGACCGGCCACACCTTCACCATCGCGCCGAAGCCCGCGAGCGCCCCCATCAGACGCGGATGGCGCACACCGGCCAGCAGCGCCGCCACGGCGACGGCCGTCACCATCACGTCGTACCGCGCGTACACGGTCGGTCCGAGCAGCGGCACGCCCGCCACCCACACCCAGGCGCCGCGCAGCGACTTGCCCGGACGCAGGCCCGCGTAGCGGAGCAGCGCGAACACCAGCACGTCCGCGAGGAAGGCGAGGACGAAGAAGGCCGACGTGTAGTCCAGGAAGGGCAGCAGGCCGGGGGAGAGGATCGCGAGCGCGGCGGCCGGCGGGTACTGCCAGGTGACGTCGTCGAGCGGGAAGGTGCCGGTGCGCAGCACTTCGTACCAGCCCTGGTAGATCACCGAGACGTCGCTCGTCACGTCCGGACCGGGAAAGACGAACACCCGGAAGACGAAGAGCAGCAGCACCAGCCTGGTCAGACCCCAGGTCCCCAGCAGCGCGTACGGGAACCTGTCCCCCCGTGTGCCCGTCATGCCCACCTGGCCCTTGTTCGTCCGGATCTTGTGTGGTTCGCGGAGTCATGATGGCGTGCCGGGCTGTGCGGGAGCCGTGAAGCGCGGCCGTACGGAGCTGTACGTACAGCCAGGAGAGCGGGTTGGGTAGGGTCGGGCGCGATGCACAAGACCCTGATCGTCACCAACGACTTTCCGCCCCGGCCGGGCGGCATCCAGGCCTTCCTGCACAACATGGCGCTGCGGCTGGATCCCGGGCAGCTCGTCGTCTACGCCTCCACCTGGAAGCGCGGCCGCGAGGGTGCCGAGGCGACGGCCGCCTTCGACGCCGAGCAGCCCTTCACCGTCGTACGGGACCGGACGACGATGCTGCTGCCGACGCCCGCGGTGACCCGCCGGGCCGTCGGGCTGCTGCGCGAGCACGGCTGTACGTCGGTGTGGTTCGGGGCGGCGGCCCCGCTCGGGCTGATGGCGCCGGCGCTGCGGAAGGCGGGTGCGCGGCGGCTGGTGGCGACCACGCACGGACACGAGGCCGGCTGGGCGCAGCTGCCCGCCGCCCGTCAACTCCTGCGCAGGATCGGCGAGTCCACGGACACGATCACGTATCTCGGGGAGTACACGCGGTCGCGCGTCGCCGCCGCGCTGACCCCCGAGGCCGCCGCCCGCATGGTCCAACTGCCGCCCGGCGTCGACGAGAAGACCTTCCACCCCGGCTCGGGCGGCGCCGAGGTGCGCGCCCGCCTCGGGCTCACCGAGCGCCCGGTGGTCGTCTGCGTCTCACGCCTCGTCCCGCGCAAGGGCCAGGACACCCTGATCCTCGCCATGCCGCGGATCCTGGCCAGGGAGCCGGAGGCGGTGCTGCTGATCGTCGGCGGTGGCCCCTACGAGAGGGAACTGCGCAAGCTGGCGCGGGAGACCGGGGTCGCCGACTCCGTCCGCTTCACCGGCGCGGTGCCCTGGTCACAACTGCCCGCGCACTACGGCGCCGGGGACGTCTTCGCGATGCCGTGCCGCACCCGCCGGGGCGGGCTCGATGTCGAGGGGCTCGGGATCGTGTACCTGGAGGCGTCCGCGACCGGGCTGCCCGTCGTCGCCGGGGACTCCGGCGGAGCGCCGGACGCGGTGCTCGACGGGGAGACCGGCTGGGTCGTCCGCGGGGGCTCGCCGGAGGCGGCGGCCGACCGCGTCGTCACCCTCCTCGGCGACGCGGAGCTGCGTCGCCGGATGGGGGAGCGGGGCCGCGCCTGGGTCGAGGAGAAGTGGCGCTGGGACCTGCTGGCCGAGCGCCTCAAGGACCTGTTGTAAGGCGCCCCTGTTGGGGCGCCCCCCAGGGGCGCGGGGAACTGCGCGAGCAACCACGCACGACCGGCGAGCCGGACCGAAACCCCCGCCGCTACGGCGTGAGCCCGGCTGCACCGCCCCCTCGGCGTGAGGCCGGCTGCACTGCCCCCTCGGCGTGAGGCCGGCTGCACTGCCCCCTCGGCGTGAGGCCGGCTGCACTGCCCCCGCCCCCGCGGCGGGAACCCCGCTGCCCCGCCCGCGCCGGGAGCCCACCCGCTGGGGCGTCAGCCCCGATAGATCGCCTCGACCTCGTCGGCGTAGTCCTTGGCCACCACATTGCGCTTGAGCTTCAGCGACGGCGTCAGGTGCCCCGACTCCTCGGTGAACTGGGAGGCGAGGATACGGAACTTGCGCACGGACTCCGCCTTGGAGACGGCGGCGTTGCCGTCGTCGACCGCGTCCTGGATCGCGGCGATCAGATCCGCGTCGTCCCGCAGCGAGGCCGCGGTGGAACCGGCCGGCTTCCCGTGCTCCTCGGCCCAGCGGCCCAGGAACTCCTCGTCCACGGTGACCAGCGCGCCGACGAACGGGCGTCCGTCGCCGACCACCATGCACTCCGCGACCAGCGCGTGCGCGCGGATGCGGTCCTCGATCACGGCCGGGGCGACGTTCTTGCCGCCCGCGGTGACGATGATCTCCTTCTTGCGGCCGGTGATCCGGAGGTAGCCGTCCTCGTCGAGGGTGCCGATGTCACCGGTGTGGAACCAGCCGTCGGCCAGCGCCTCGGCCGTGGCGGCCTCGTTGTTCCAGTAGCCCTTGAACAGGTGCTCGCCGTGCAGCAGCACCTCGCCGTCGTCCGCGATCCGCACGACCGAGCCGGGCAGCGGCTGGCCGACCGTGCCGATCTTCTGGCGGTCCCAGGGGTTGAAGGCGGTGGCCGCACAGGACTCGGTCAGGCCGTAGCCCTCCAGGACCGTGAAGCCGATGCCGCGGAAGAAGTGCCCGAGGCGCTCGCCCAGCGGGGCGCCACCGGAGATGGCGTACTCGCCCTTGCCGCCGAGCACGGCGCGCAGCTTGCTGTAGACCAGCGCGTCGAAGGTCTTGTACTTGATCTTCAGGCCGAGCGAGGGGCCCGACGGGGTGTCCAGCGCCCGGCTGTAGGCGATCGCCGTGTCCGCCGCCTTGTCGAAGATCTTGCCCTTGCCGTCCGCCTGCGCCTTGGCGCGCGCCGAGTTGTAGACCTTCTCGAAGACGCGCGGCACACCGAGGATCAACGTCGGCCGGAAGGCGGCCAGTTCGTCGGTGAGGTTCTTGATGTCCGGGACGCAGCCCAGCTTGATCGGCGCCATCATCGGCGCGACCTGCACCAGACGGCCGAAGACGTGCGCGAGGGGCAGGAAGAGCAGGACCGAGCACTCGCCCGTACGGAACAGCGGGCGCAGGCGCTCCACGATGTTGCCGCACTCGGCGAAGAAGCTGCGGTGGGTGAGGACGCATCCCTTGGGGCGCCCGGTGGTGCCGCTGGTGTAGACGATGGTCGCCGGGTCGTCGGCCTTGGCGAGCGAGCTGCGCTCCTCGACCGTCTCGTCGGTGACGTCCTTGCCCGCGCGGCCCAGCTCCTCGACCCCGCCGCCCTCGATCTGCCAGATGCGCTTGAGGGCGGGCAGCCCGTCGCGCACCGACTCCACGCAGGCCGCGTGCGTGTCCAGCTCGACGATGCAGGCGGTCGCGCCCGAGTCGCCGAGGATCCACTGCACCTGCTCCGCCGAGCTGGTCTCGTACACCGGCACGGTGACCGCGCCGGCGCTCCAGATCGCGAAGTCGAGCAGCGTCCACTCGTAGCGGGTGCGGGACATCAGGCCGACCCGGTCGCCGGGCTGCACGCCCGACGCGATCAGGCCCTTGGCCGCGGCGCGCACCTCGGCGAGGAAGGTGGTGGCGGTCACGTCCGTCCAGGCGCCGCCCACCTTGCGGGCGATGACGGCGACGTCAGGATGCTGCGCGGCGTTTCTACGGACGATGTCGGTGAGATTTCCGTCCGCAGGGACCTCGTACAAAGCCGGAAGGCTGAACTCGCGCAAGACTGCTGCTCCTCATAGGGCGCCGGCGCCACGACTCTGTGTGATGCGACGGTGCGGTCCAAGGCTCGGGCGGGTGCTCCGGGACGTCATTGTTGAAATCCTGAGCACGACTGGACTGCCCGGACGTTACCCACCGGTACGGCAGTTTCGATAGGGGGTCCCACCGAGATGTTCCCTGCGTCACACGTGTTGGCTTTCCTTGGCGCAGAGTAGTCCACGCCCTTCCTGACTAGCCAGTAACCGCAGGTCCGACCGCCTCTGTTCACGTTTGCCGCACACGCCTACGCTTGATCGTCATGGCATTCACACCAGGCGGAAACCACAGGACGCGTATCCACGTGGTCAGTGACGTGCACGGCAACGCGCGCGACCTGGCCAGGGCCGGCGAGGGCGCCGACGCCCTGATCTGCCTGGGTGACCTGGTGCTCTTCCTCGACTACGCCGACCACTCGCGCGGCATCTTCCCCGATCTCTTCGGCGTCGAGAACGCGGACCGGATCGTCGAGCTGCGCACCGCCCGCCGCTACGAGGAGGCGCGGGAGTTCGGGTCCCGGCTGTGGAGCGGCATCGGCGCGGACCGGGCCGCGGCCATCGAGACGGCGGTACGCAAGCAGTACGCCGAGCTGTTCGCCGCCTTCCCCACTCCGACGTACGCCACCTACGGCAATGTCGACATGCCGACCCTCTGGCGGGAGTACGCCGGACCGGGCACCACCGTGCTCGACGGCGAGCGGGCCGAGATCGGCGGCCGGGTCTTCGGCTTCGTCGGCGGCGGTCTGCGCACCCCCATGCGCACGCCGTACGAGATCAGCGACGAGGAGTACGCCGCGAAGATCGAGGCGGTCGGCGAGGTGGACGTGCTGTGCACCCACATCCCGCCGGAGGTGCCGGAGCTGGTCTACGACACGGTGGCCCGCCGCTTCGAGCGCGGCAGCCGGGCCCTGCTGGAGGCGATCCGCCGCACGCGCCCGCGCTACGCCCTCTTCGGCCATGTCCACCAGCCACTGGTCCGGCGGATGCGGATCGGCGCGACGGAATGCGTCAACGTCGGGCACTTCGCGGGGTCCGGGAGGCCCTGGGCCCTGGAGTGGTGAGCCCGCGGGCCCTCCGGACCCGGTACGGGTGACGGCACCCCCTCCGGTGCGCGGTAGCCTTCACGCTGCACACACGTGCGCAGCACCCTCCCTCACCGGACCGCATCTGGAGGAGCCCCCGCGATGGCGGAACACACCAGCTCGAGCATCACGATCGAGGCGGCATCGGCCGACGTCATGGCGGTGATCGCGGACTTCGCCCGCTACCCGGACTGGACCGGCGAGGTGAAGGAGGCGGAGGTGCTCGCCACGGACGAGCGGGGCCGCGCCGAGCAGGTGCGTCTCGTCATGGACGCGGGCGCCATCAAGGACGACCAGACCCTCGGCTACACCTGGACCGGCGACCACGAGGTCTCCTGGACCCTGGTCAAGTCCCAGATGCTCCGCTCCCTGGACGGCTCGTACATCCTGAAGCCGGCCGGCACCGGCGCCACCCAGGTCACCTACCAGCTGACCGTCGACGTCAAGATCCCCATGCTCGGCATGATCAAGCGCAAGGCCGAGAAGGTCATCATCGACCGGGCACTGGCGGGCCTGAAGAAGCGCGTCGAATCGGGAGACGCGGGCTGAGGGGCTTCAGCCCGTCCGGCGTTTGAGGACGAGCGCGTCAGCGCGATACGGGGGCCTGGGGGCGGAGCCCCCGGGTACGGGACGGGTAGGGGCGGAGGGGGCGAAATCCGCCTCGCACCCCGCGCCCCGCCGGCACAGGTACCGTTCACCTACATGCGCACCCTCCTGATCACAGGCCCCGGCGGCTCCGGCCGCACGACCGTCGCCGCGGCCACCGCGCTGCAAGCCGCCCGCGAGGGCACCCGCACCCTGGTGCTGAGCGCCGACCGCACGGACACCCTGGGCACCGCCCTGGGCGTACGGACAGGCCCCGCCCCCGTGGAGGCGGCCGACCACCTCACCACCTGGCGCCCCGACGCCGCGGAACGCTTCCGCGAGGACCTCACCGCATTCCAGAAGCGCGCGACCACCGCCCTGGACCTGCTCGGCGCCGCCCGTCTGGACGCCGAGGAAGTCACCCCCCTCCCCGGCGCCGAGGAGCTCGCGCTGCTGCGCGCCCTGCGGGACGCGGCGACGGCGGGTCCGTACGACCTGCTGGTCGTGGACCTCCCGCCGACACCGCAGGCGCTCGCCCTCCTCGCCCTGCCCGGTGAACTGCGCCGCTATCTGCGCCGGCTGCTCCCGCCCGAGCGCCAGGCGGCCCGAGCTCTGCGCCCCGTCCTCGGCCGGCTGGCCGGCGTGCCGATGCCGTCGGAGTGGCTGTACGAGACCGCGGCCCGCTGGGACGTCGAACTGGCCGCCGTGGAGGCGGTCGTCGAGGACCGCGCGACGACCGTACGACTGGTCGCCGAGCCCGGCCCCGCGGGCGCCGACGCCGTCCGCGGCGCGGCCACCGCCCTCGCCCTGCGCGGCCTGCGGCTCGACGCCCTGGTCGCCAACCGGGTGCTGCCCGGGGCCGGCGAAGACGCCTGGCTCGCCGCCCTCGCCGGCCGGCAGCGCAAGGCCCTGGACGAGTGGCGAGAGACGTACGAGGTCCACGAGGTCAGCCACCTCGGGCGCGACCCCCGCGGCACCGACGACCTCGGCGCGCTCGCGGTCCCGGGCGCGGGTGAAGCCGGAGAACCGGTCGTGTGGCCCGTCACCGACGCGCTCGCCGACGACGGGGTGCTCGTCTGGCACATCCCGCTGCCCGGCGCGATACGGGAGGAGCTGGACCTCCTGCGCCGCGGCGACGAACTCGTCGTCACCGTCGGCCCGTTCCGCCGGATCGTCCCGCTCCCGTCCGCCCTGCGCCGCTGCAGGGTGGCCGGCGCCGCCCTGCGCGAGGGCGAGCTGCGGATCCGTTTCACGCCGGACCCCGGTCTGTGGCCGCCGGGAGCCGGCGCAAGCTGACCGAGTCGCGGTCCATGGCCGCGGACCCGGTGAACCGCGTACCCCCGTTCGGGTAACGTCGGAGAGACGAACCGTAGTCAGGAGTCCGCCATGAGCGAAGAGCGCCCCATGTCCGACGCCGCTCAGGAGAGGGCCGACGAGGTGCGAGCAGCCGACGCCGACGCCTGGGCGAAGGCGTGTGCCGAGGACCTCGCGGCGGAGAAGGCCCGCCGCCGCACTCAGTACGGCACCCCGCCCGGCTCCGCCGCCGAGGAACTGCGCAAGCTCGTCGACGCGGTCGCCGACAAACTGTCCGGACTCCAGTCGCCCGTCCTCGGCGCCGTCGCCTCCGGCACGGCGCAGCAGATGGTCAGCCAGGTCGTCCAGCAGGCGAAGGCCGCCGTCGAACCCGTCATCGAGCGCAACCCCGCCGTCTTCGACCACCTGGCCGCCGCCGGCTCCGAGCTGCTCGCCGCCTACCGCTCGGCCGTCGAGGCACAGGAGCGCCGCTGGACGGCCCGGGACGCGCGCCCCCGCGACGAGGGCACCGGTCCCGGGGAACACATCGACCTGGACTGAGAGCCCCTCGGGTACGGTTGGCCGTAGCGGGGCTCGACCGAAACTGAGGGATTCATGGGACTCACCATCGGCGTCGATATCGGCGGCACGAAGATCGCGGCCGGCGTGGTCGATGAGGAAGGCAACATCCTCTCGACCTTCAAGGTGCCGACTCCCACCACACCGCAGGCGATCGTCGACGCCATCGCCGCGGCCGTCGAGGGTGCCCGCGCGGGGCACGACATCGTCGGCGTGGGCATCGGGGCTGCCGGTTACGTCAACCGTCAGCGCTCCACGGTCTACTTCGCGCCGAACATCGACTGGCGGCAGGAGCCGCTGAAGGACGAGGTCGAGGGCCGCGTGGGCCTGCCCGTCGTCGTCGAGAACGACGCGAACGCGGCCGCGTGGGGCGAGTACAGGTTCGGCGCGGGCAAGGGCCATCGCAACGTCATCTGCATCACGCTGGGCACCGGCCTCGGCGGCGGCATCATCATCGGCAACAAGCTGCGCCGCGGGCACTTCGGCGTGGCCGCCGAGTTCGGTCACATCCGGATGGTCCCGGACGGGCTGCTGTGCGGCTGCGGCAGCCAGGGCTGCTGGGAGCAGTACGCGTCGGGCCGCGCCCTCGTCCGCTACGCCAAGCAGCGGGCCAACGCGACCCCCGAGAACGCGGACATCCTGCTCTCGCTGGGTGACGGCACTCCGGACGGCATCGAGGGCAAGCACATCTCGATGGCCGCCCGCCAGGGTGACCCGGTGGCCGTCGACTCCTACCGCGAGCTGGCCCGCTGGGCCGGCGCCGGTCTCGCCGACCTGGCCTCCCTCTTCGACCCGTCCGCCTTCATCGTCGGCGGCGGCCTCTCGGACGAGGGCGAGCTGGTCCTCGACCCCATCCGCAAGTCGTACAAGCGCTGGCTGGTCGGCGGCAACTGGCGCCCGGTGGCCGACGTCATCGCCGCGCAGCTCGGCAACAAGGCCGGCATGGTGGGCGCCGCCGACCTGGCCCGGGAGCCCGACCCGATCATGTGAGACGCCTGCCGTCGGCCGACGCCCGCCGAGTTCCCTTACGGGGACCGGCGGGCGTCCGTCGTCGGGGGAGCCGGCCTCGGCCTGCGTCGGCGGGGCCGCGTATCGCCGGGTCACCCTGCGGCCTGCGTCGGCGGGGCCGTCGTGTCGCCGGGTCACCCTGCGGCCTGCGTCGGTGGGGCCGTCGTGTCGCCGGGTCACCCTGCGGCCTGCGTCGGTGGGGCCGTCGTGTCGCCGGGTCACCCTGCGGCGGGGCCGTCGTGTCGCCCGGTCACCCCGTGGCCCGTACCTGTCGTATCTTGATCGCCATGCCGACGAGCACGCCCAGCGCGACCAGTCCGCTGCCCAACTCCCGCACCGAAGCCGACGGTTCGGCCGTCGTCCGGGTGCTCAGCTACAACATCCGCTCGATGCGCGACGACACGGACGCGCTCGCCCGGGTGATCAGTGCCTGCGCCCCCGATCTGGTCCTCGTCCAGGAGGCTCCGCGGTTCTTCCGCTGGCGCAAGAAGCTGGCCCGGCTCGCGGCGGCCTCCGGACAGGTGATCCTGTCGGGCGGAGCCACGGCGTCCGGGCCGGCGATCCTGTGCAGCCTCCGGGCGACGGTCGAGCGCACCGAGGACGTACTGCTCCCGCTCACACCGGGCCTGCACCGGCGTGGCTTCGCGACGGCGGTGGTGCGCTTCGGCGGGGCCCGGCTCGGCGTCCTGAGCTGTCATCTCTCGCTCCAGAAGGACGAGCGGTACGAGCAGTCGGGCCTGCTCCTGGACCGTCTCGCCGGGCTCGGCACCCCGCACGCCGTCGTCGGCGGCGATCTCAACGAGCGCCCGGACGGCCGCAGCTTCAAACGCCTCGGCGCCGCCCTCCAGGACGGCTGGGCCACGGTTCCCTGGGGCGCCGAGTACACGTCGACCCCTGCCGACCCCCATCAGCGCATCGACGCGATCTTCGCCACCGAGGGCATCGAGGTCCTCGGCTGCGGGGTGCCGCTCGGGCAGCCCGGGGTCACGGAGGCGGACCTGCGGGCAGCCACGGACCACCTGCCGGTGCTGACCGCGCTCAGGGTGCCTGCCGGCTAGGCCCTGTCCGGTCGATCACGGCGTGGCCACACTCGGCGTGCCCACTCCCGGCGACGCCGGTGACCCGCACGACAGGACCCGCCCGGAGCGTCTCAGGGCGGGTCCTGTCGTGCGGATCGGTGAACGGACGGGCCGGACGGGCCGGACGGGTCAGACCACGGCGCCGCGCCCCGGGCCGTCGCTTTCCTCGTCGTCGTCCCGCATGCGCATCACCAGCGTGGCGAAGCCGCCGAGGAAGCCGCCGATGCCGAGGGTGGCGAGCCACCAGGTCATGTCCCAGCCGAGCAGGACGGCGAGGAGCAGCAGGATCGGCCCGCCGACCACCGCCAGCCAGGCGAACCTGGCCGTCGCGTCGGCCGCGGGCAGCGGAGGCGGCTCGGGCGGTACGAAGTGGCCCTCGTCGTCCTCGTCGAAGTCGTCCTCGGACGCGTCGGGCGCCGCGTAGTCGCGCGGGCCGCCGGTGACTCCGGGGGCGAAGGCGACGGAACTGCCGAGGGGCTTGGCCGAGGCGGGGGGCTCCGGTGACTTCTCCTCGGAGTCGTTCGTCTCGGGGTCCAGCAGGGCCAGGTCCTCGACCGACTTGAAGGGCTTGGCGCCGGGCGGGTCCTTCGGCTCGTCGCCGTACCCGGCGACGATGGCCGCCCATGCGGCGGCCTCGTCGAAGGGCACGCTCTGCTCGTCACCGAGGGGCGGGTCCTTCTCGTCGGGGTCGCCGCGGTCCGCGTCGTGCTCAGCCACCAGTGGCCGTCCCTTCCTGCTGACCCACCTGACCTGTCCGCCCCGCTTCGGAGTCCTTGCCGAGGCCGGGCGCGAGCCGGGCGAGGAAGGCGTAGCTTTCCTCGAAGATCCGGTCCGCGTCATGGTCCAACGTCGCGACGTGGTAGCTCTGTTCCAGCAGGATCTCGGTCACGTCCGTGGACGACACCCGGCTGAGGACGCGCGCCGAGTCGGCGGGCGGCACGACATGGTCCTGCGGGCTGTGCAGCAGCAGCAACGGCTGGGTGACCTGCGGCAGCTCGGCGTCGACGATCCGGTAGAAGTTCCGCATCGAGTGCGCGGCGTGCAGCGGCACCTTGTCGTAGCCGATCTCGATGTTGCCCTGCTTGGCGATGTCGCTCGTGATGCCCTTCACCGTCCGGACGAAGTGGCGGATGACCGGAAGGGCGTACGCCGACAGGCCGTGCACCTTGTTCGCCGGGTTGACGACGACGATGCCGCTCACCTCGTCCCCGTGCTTCGCGGCGAGGCGCAGGGTCAGGGCGCCGCCCATGGAGAGACCGAAGACGAACACCTGTGTGCACCGCTCGCGCAGGGCGCGCAACTCGCGGTCCACCTCCGCGTACCAGTCCTGCCAGCCGGTGAGCTGCATGTCCTCCCAGCGGGTGCCGTGCCCGGGCAGCAGCGGCAGCGCCACGGTCAGACCGCGCTCGGCGAGATACTCCGCCCAGGGGCGCAGCGACTGCGGGGAACCGGTGAAGCCGTGGCAGAGGAGCACACCGATCTCTCCGCCCTCGTGGCGGTACGGCTCGGCTCCAGGAAGGACCGGCACCTTCGGTCTCCTGTTCATCAGGTGGGTGGAACGGACGCAGGACCCGGCGACGCACACGCGGCACGTCGGCGGAAGCTCGATTCGACCCCGCGGGTCGGACCCCGAGGGTTCGAGGCGTACTTCACCGTACGCGACCGCACTGACACCGACCAGGGTCGTCGGGTCCTTTGCCAGTGCTCCGGGTTAAGGTCTGAACGACGACACAGGAGGCAGTCGGTTGATCTACGGCGCAATGAAGTTTTCCATCGGAGGGCCGCTGAAGCTCGCTTTCAGGCCCTGGGTGGAAGGCATCGACAACATTCCCGCCGAGGGCCCCGCCATCCTGGCGAGCAATCACCTGTCGTTCTCGGACTCGTTCTTCCTGCCCGCGGTCCTCGACCGCAAGGTGACCTTCATCGCCAAGGCCGAGTACTTCACGACGCCCGGCATCAAGGGACGTATGACCGCCGCCTTCTTCAAGGGCGTCGGCCAGCTTCCGGTGGACCGCTCGGGCGCGCGCGGCGCCGGCGCGGCGGCCGTCAAGAGCGGCATCGACGTCCTGGAGCGCGGTGAGCTGTTCGGGATCTATCCGGAGGGCACGCGGTCGCCCGACGGCCGGCTCTACCGGGGCAAGCCCGGCGGCCTCGCGCGCGTGGCGCTCGCCTCCGGCGCGCCCGTCATCCCGGTCGCCATGATCGACACGGAGAAGATCCAGCCGCCCGGGCAGGTGATGCCCAAGCTGATGCGCCCGGGCATCCGCATCGGCAAGCCGCTCGACTTCAGCCGCTACAGCGGCATGGAGCACGACCGCTTCGTCCTGCGCGCGCTGACCGACGAGGTCATGTACGAGATCATGAAGCTCTCCGGCCAGGAGTACGTCGACGTGTACGCGACGGCTGCCAAGCGGCAGATCGCGGACGCGGCGAAGGCGGAGAAGGAAGCCGAGAAGGCGGCCAGGGCCGCGCTCGCGCAGGCCGAGAAGGAACAGGCCGAGAAGGAACGGTCCGGCTCCTAGCCGCGTCCGTCAGGGGAGTGAGCGGGCCGGAGGGGCGCGCCGGCGCGGGGAGTTCGCGCGCGGGGGCCGAAGGGCCGGCCACGGCTGTTTCCCGGTCCGGGCACTCCGGGGGCGAACGACCGCAGAGCAGAGGGGGGTGGGGGACATGGCCAAGCGCGAGAGGGTCATGAGGATGTCGGTCGAGCAGCCGCTGTGGCGCGCGCTCACCGCGTATCGCGTCCTGACGATGTTCTACGCGATCGGGCTCTTCAGCACCGCGTACCGCGAGTTCCCCCGGCCCGGGGTGGCCGTCGCCTACTTCGCGGTGATGTGCGTCTGGACGCTGGCGACCCTGCCCCGGGTCGCCGGCGCCGCCAGCTGCACCAAGCGGTTCCTCACCGCCGACCTCACCATCGCGCTCGCCGGCATCCTGCTCACCCGGGTCGCCGACGCCTCCTCCCGGATCGAGGCCGGTGGCCCGACGCTGCCGTCGATATGGACCGCCGGCTCCGTCCTCGCCTTCGCGATCAAGGGCGGCTGGCGCTGGGCCGCCTTCGCCTCCACGCTCGTCGCGGCCGCCAACCTCGTCGAGCGCGGCGCCCCCACCCGGGACACCGTCCACAACGTGCTCCTCGTCTGGGTCGCCTCCATCGCCATCGGATACGTGGTCGAGGTCGCCCGCGCATCCGAGCGCACCCTCGCCCGCGCCCTGGAGATCGAGGCCGCCACCCGGGAGCGCGAGCGGCTGGCCCGCGACATCCACGACAGCGTCCTCCAGGTGCTCGCCATGGTGCAGCGGCGCGGTGCCGTGCTCGGCGGCGAGGCGGCCGAGCTGGGCCGGATGGCGGGCGAGCAGGAGGTGGCCCTGCGCACGCTGGTCTCCGGCGGCCTGGTGCCCGTCTCCCGGGTCTCCGAGGACGCCGCGTTCGGAGCGCTCGTACGCGCCGTCGACGAGCCGGACGACGACGAGGGCCCGCTCGACCTGCGCTCCCTGCTCGCCCGGTACGCCGGCGCGCGCGTGACCCTGTCCGAGCCCGGCGCCCCCGTGCCGCTCGCCCCGGCCACCGCCAGGGAACTCGCCGACGCTGTCGGTGCGGCCCTGGACAACGTCCGCAAGCACGTCGGCGAGAGCGCCCGGGCCTGGATCCTGGTGGAGGACGAGCCGGACGAGGTGATCGTGACCGTGCGCGACGAGGGACCGGGCATCCCGGAGGGGCGGCTCGCCCAGGCCGAGGGGGAGGGGCGCCTCGGTGTGGCCCTCTCGATCCGCGGCCGGCTGCGCGACATCGGCGGCTCGGCCGAGCTGATCTCGGTACCGGGCCAGGGCACGGAGGTCGAGCTGAAGGTCCCCAAGGCGACGCGGGGGAAGGCGACCGCGCGCTGACGACCGCGGGACCGCGATGACGCGACCGCACACACGACGAGGACGGCGCGCCGGCGCCGGTGAACACGACGGACCACGATGACGAAGACGGCGGGACAGCGATGACGGACACGACGGAGGCGGCACAGCAGGTGGGCGAGGACCCGATCAAGGTGATGGTCGTCGACGACCACCCCATGTGGCGCGACGCCGTCGCCCGCGACCTGGCCGAGTCCGGCTTCGACGTGGTCGCCACGGCCGGCGACGGCGAGCAGGCCGTGCGCCGTGCCCGGGCCGTCACCCCCGACGTCCTCGTGCTGGACCTGAACCTGCCCGCCAAGCCCGGCGTCCAGGTCTGCAAGGAGCTGGTCGGCGCCCATCCCGCCCTGCGCGTCCTGGTCCTCTCGGCAAGCGGTGAGCACGCCGACGTCCTGGAGGCGGTCAAGTCCGGCGCCACCGGCTATCTGCTGAAGTCGGCGTCCACCGAGGAGCTGATCGACGCGGTGCGCCGTACGGCCGTCGGAGACCCGGTGTTCACCCCCGGGCTCGCCGGTCTGGTCCTCGGCGAGTACCGCAGGCTCGCCTCCGAGCCCGCGCCGGCCACCGGCGGCGGCGAGCCGAAGGCGCCCCAGCTCACCGACCGGGAGACCGAGGTCCTGCGCCTGGTCGCCAAGGGGCTGAGCTACAAGCAGATCGCCGAGCGCCTGGTCATCTCCCACCGCACGGTCCAGAACCACGTGCAGAACACCCTGGGCAAGCTCCAGCTCCACAACCGGGTCGAGCTGGTGCGCTATGCCATAGAGCGCGGTCTCGACGAGGCCTGATCCGCCGTCCGAGGGCGGTTCGACAGGGCCTGATCGCCGTCGGAGTGCGGTTCGGCGTGGCCTGATCTCCGTCGTACGTCCTGGCCCGAAGCCGCCGCCCCGCGGAGGTGTAAACCCTCCGCACCCCACCATCGAGTGAAGGCGAGTGATCAACTCCCGCACAATTCACCGGAATTGACCTTCCGCCCCATGCCGAAGTGACCTGGATCACTATTAGCGTGAGTCCCATCAGGCAACCGCGGCGAAGGGACTTTTCCATGCGGGTCGGAGTACTGACCGGAGGCGGCGACTGCCCCGGGCTCAACGCCGTCATCCGGGGCATCGTCCGTAAGGGCGTGCAGGAGTACGGCTACGACTTCGTCGGCTTCCGGGACGGTTGGCGGGGTCCGCTCGAGAACGACACCGTACGGCTCGACATCCCGGCCGTGCGCGGCATCCTGCCCCGCGGCGGCACCATCCTCGGCTCCTCGCGCACCAACCCTCTCAAGCAGGAGCACGGCATCCGCCGGATCAAGGAGACCCTCGCCAAGCAGGAGGTCGACGCGCTCATCGCCATCGGCGGCGAGGACACCCTCGGCGTCGCCGCGCGGCTCACCGACGAATACGGCATCAACGTCGTCGGCGTCCCGAAGACCATCGACAACGACCTGTCCGCCACCGACTACACCTTCGGCTTCGACACGGCGGTCGGCATCGCGACGGAGGCGATCGACCGGCTGCACACCACCGCCGAGTCGCACATGCGGGTCCTCGTCTGCGAGGTGATGGGCCGGCACGCGGGCTGGATCGCCCTGCACTCGGGCCTCGCGGGCGGCGCGAACGTCATCCTCATCCCCGAGCAGCGCTTCGACGTCGACCAGGTCTGCGCCTGGGTGACCTCCCGCTTCAAGTCGTCGTACGCGCCGATCGTGGTCGTCGCCGAGGGGGCCATGCCCAAGGACGGCGACGTGGTCCTCAAGGACGGCACGCTCGACTCCTTCGGACACGTCAGGCTCTCCGGCGTCGGCGAATGGCTCGCCAAGGAGATCGAGAAGCGCACCGGCAAGGAGGCGCGCACCACGGTCCTCGGGCATGTCCAGCGCGGCGGCACCCCCAGCGCCTTCGACCGCTGGCTCGCCACCCGCTTCGGGCTGCACGCGATCGAGGCCGTCCGCGACGGCGACTTCGGCAAGATGGTCGCGCTGCAGGGCACCGACATCGTCCGGGTCCCGATCGCGGAGGCCACGGCGAAGCTGAAGACGGTGGACCCGAAGCTGTACGAGGAGGTCGGGGTCTTCTTCGGCTAGGACCTGACCGGCGGCCCGGGTCCGGGCCCCGGCCGCAGCCGCTGCACAGCGCTGGTTACCGCCCTATATTCGGCGGTAACCAGCTGTATGCAGACCAGGTGGGAGAAACCGTGGAAATTCTCGCGTTCGGCGTGCAGTCCGACGAGAAGCCCCTGATCGAGAAGGCCTTCGAAGGGCACCACGAGGTCCGCTGCCTGGGCGTCTTCCTGAACGAGGACACCGCCCCCATCGCGGCCGGCTACGAGATCATCTCCACCAGCGTCAACGCCGAACTCGGCCACCGCGTCCTGCAGACCCTGGCGGCCGGCGGCACGCAGATGATCGCCCAGCGCTCCACCGGCTTCAACAACATCGACCTCAAGGTGGCCGAGCGCCTCGGCATGACGGTCGCCCGGGTCTCGTACTACTCGCCGTACTCGGTCGCCGAGTTCGCCTGGACGCTGGGCATGGCCGTCAACCGCCGGGTCGTGCGGGCCGCCAACCGCACCCGCGACTTCGACTTCCGGCTGGACGGTCTGATGGGCCGCGACCTGCACGGCCGCACCGTCGGCGTCCTCGGCACCGGAAAGATCGGCGAGGCGTTCGCCCGGATCGCCCACGGCTTCGGCGTGCGGCTGCTCGGCTGGGACGTCGTCGAGAACCCCGCCTGCCTGGAACTCGGCATGACATACGTCCCCAAGGACGAGCTGCTCGCCGAGTCCGACCTGATCACCCTGCACGTACCGCTGATGCCGGAGACCCAGCACCTCATCGACGCGGCCGCCCTGCGCGCGATGAAGGACGACGCGATCCTGGTGAACTCCAGCCGCGGCGGCCTGATCGACTCCCGCGCGCTCGTCGCCGAACTGCGCGCGGGCCGCTTCACGGGCGTCGGCCTCGACGTCTACGAGGCGGAGGCCGGCCTGTTCTTCCTCGACAAGTCCCTCGAGGCCGTCGAGGACGACACCCTGGCCCGCCTCGTCACCTTCCCGAACGTCCTGGTCACCTCCCACCAGGCGTACTACACCGTGGACGCCGTCGGCCAGATCGTCGACGCCACGGTGCGCAACGTCCTCGACTACAAGGCGGGCCGCCGCTCGGAGAACGTGCTGGTCCCCGCCGTCCCGCGCAGCTGACCCAGCAACTCCCGCACGATCTCCGCACCGCGCAGCGACAGCACCGACTCCGGATGGAACTGCACGCCCGCGAATGCGTTCATGGGCGCGCCTCCGGCATGACGTGGCCCGCGCAGGGCGTGCACCTCACCGGTGGCGGAGCGGGCGACCTCGACGCCGTGGGCCGCCAGTTCCGCCGCCGCCTCGTCGTCGCAGTGCGCCACGAAGCTGTTGTAGAACCCGACGGTCTCGGTGCGCCCGAACAGGTCGATCTCCGTCTGCGCCCCCTGGTACGGCACGTCCTTGCGCACGGTCTCCAGGCCCAGCTCGGCCGCGATCAGCTCATGGCCGAGGCAGACGCCGAGCACCCCGTGCCCGGGCCCGGCGAGCACCTCGGCGGTCAGCGCGCGCAGGAACCGCATCTTGGGGTCCGCCGCGTCCGAGGGATCACCCGGGCCCGGCCCCAGCACCAGCGGCCCCTCGTGCGCGAGGACGGCCTCCCGCAGGCCCGGCTCGTCGTAGCGCCGTACGGTCACGTCGAGCCCCGAGCACCGCAGCACATGCGCGAGCATCGCCGTGAAGCTGTCCTCGGCGTCCACCACGAGCGCGTGCCCCTCCAGGGACCCGGCCCGTTCCTGCATCCGCAGCCAGAACGGCGCGAGCGAGCCCCGCCGTCCGTCGAGCGCCGCCTGCACGCGCGGATCGTCGGCGAGCCCGGGCCGTACGCCCTCCTCGCGCGGCCTGCCGGAACGCACCCCCAGCGCCGCCAGCACCCCGGCCGCCTTAGCGTGGGTCTCGGCGACCTCGCTCGCCGGATCCGACCCCCGGACGAGGGTGGCGCCCACCGGCACCCGCAGCCGTCCGTCCGCGTCGATGTCGGCGGTGCGGATGAGGATGGGGGAGTCGAGGGTCTGCGCCCCGCCCGCGTCCCGTCCGACGAGGGCCAGCGCCCCCGCGTAGTAGCCGCGTCCGCCCACCTCGTGGCGCTCGATGACCCGGCACGCGTTCTGCACCGGCGACCCGGTGACGGTCGCCGCGAACATCGTCTCCCTCAGGACCTCGCGGACATCCAGCGAGGACCGGCCCCGCAGCTCGTACTCGGTGTGCGCGAGATGGGCCATCTCCTTCAGCCGCGGCCCGATCACCACACCGCCCCGGTCCCCGACGGTGCACATCATCTTGAGTTCCTCGTCGACGACCATCGAGAGCTCCTCGATCTCCTTGCCGTCGGCCAGGAACTCCAGCAGGTGCTCCGGCGTGGGCCCTCCGGCCGGGTAGCGGTACGTGCCGCTGATCGGGTTCATCACGACCGTCCCGCCGGACATCCGCACATGCACCTCGGGACTCGCCCCGACCAGCGTGCGCTCCCCGGTGTGCACGACATACGTCCAGTACGCGCCCCGCTCGCCGACGAGCAGCCGCCGGAAGAGGGCGAGGGCGTCGGCCTTCGAGAACCCCGGGATCTCCCCCTCGTACGTACGCCGGATGACGAAGTTCGCGCCCTCGCCCCGCCCGATCTCCTCCCGCAGCACACGGCCGACGATCCCGGCGTACTCCTCGTCGGGGACGTCGAAGCCGCCGCCCGTCACGCGCACGTCGTGCGACGGGAGCTGCGACAGGGCCTGCGCCAGGGGGAGTTCGCAGCGGTCCTCGGCGGTGAGGACGGCCAGTGGGGTGCCGTCGTCGCGGACGTCGAAGCCGCGCTCCCGGATCTGCCGGAACGGCACCAGGGCCAGTGAGGGACCCTCGCCGACGGGGATGTCGGCGAGGCGGTCCACCTCGGTCACCGGACCGCGCAGGAGCTCGACCACGTCGTGGTCACGGCCGGGGGTGCGACGGCGCAGCAGGGCGAACGGACGGGGATCGTCCAGCAGATCGAGCAGGTTCATCGGTCCTGTTCCTTCTCTCGGGAGTGCGGAGAGTCCTCCCACGGAGACCTCCGCCCGGAGGTCTCACGCGGAGAGCTCACTCGGAGAGGAACGGCCGGGTCCGAAAACACCGAAGGCCGCCCCTCGGGCGGCCTTCGCGAAGTCTTGCGTACGCGCAGTCAGTGGGCCGCCGGATGAGCGGTCCACCACCAGTTCTGGATCGAGTGCGCGAACATGCGCCGCACCTTACCCGACGTCCGCGGCCCGGCAACAGCGTGAACCGGGCCGTAGAGGGGTTCGGACGACACCCCGTCCGGCCATTCATGGGCAGAAAGCCCGACCGTGCAGCCCGACCGAGGAGAGAGTCATCCACCCAGCTCGTTCCCCCCTGTTCCGCCGCGGCGCACGTGTGCTCACGGTGCTCGCCGCGGCCACGGCACTCGCCACCGGCTCGCCCGGCACCGCCCCGGCGTCCCAGCGGACCTCCGACGACACCATCCACGTCACCTATCGCGGCCATGTCTTCACCGTTCCCGCCTCCTGGCGGGTCGTGGACCTGGAGAAGGACCCCGACACCTGCGTCCGGTTCGACCGGCACGTCGTGTACCTCGGCACACCGGGCTCCCGCCAGAACTGTCCGGCGGACCCGACGGGACGCACCGAGGCGCTGCTGCTGCAGCCCACCGGAGCGGCCGGCACCGATGTCACCGAGAACCGCACGGCCGGCACCTACCGGGCCACCGCCGACCGGATCGCCGTGACCGCCGCGTACGGCCAGGACCGGACGCGGATCCAGGAGATCCTCCGTACCGCGGGCCTGAACGTGGCCTCCGCGCGGGCCGAGACGGTCGCCGAGGCGCCCGCCGCGCTGGCCGTCCCCGCGGACGCGACGTCCTTCCGGGGCAAGGGCTTCGACGCCTGCACCGCTCCCAGCCAGGCGGCCATGGACGCCTGGAAGGACACCTCCGGCTACGGCGCCGTCGGCATCTACATCGGCGGCATCAACCGGGCCTGCGCCCAGCCGAACCTCACCGCGAGCTGGGTGCAGAAGCAGTACGCGAGCGGCTGGCGGTTCATCCCGCTCTACGTAGGCCGGCAGCCCTCGGCGAGCGGCGGCAGCTGCGGGAGCGGCTGCGCGGCGATCACCGACGCGGCCCCGCAGGGCACCGAGGCCGCCGACGACGCGGCCCGGCAGGCGGCCGCCGTCGGGCTCGGCAAGGGGACGGTGATCTACAACGACCTGGAGCACTACACGACCGGCGGAGCCGTCACCACCCGCGTGCTCACCTACCTGGAGGCCTACACCAAGCGGCTGCACGAGCTCGGCTACCGCTCCGGGGCGTACGGCAGCTCCTCGTCCCTCATCCAGGACCTCGTCGCCGGCGCGGACGGCATCACGCTCCCCGACGTGATCCACTTCGCCCGCTGGAACGACTCCGCCACCACCGAGGACTCGGCGATCCCCGCCCGCCTGTGGGCCGATCACCAGCGCATCCACCAGTACGCCGGCGACCGGACCGAGACCCATGGCGGCGTGAAGATCGGCATCGACCGCAACCAGCTGGACGTGGGCCCCTGACGTCCCGGCACCACGGACGGGCCCCTCTCCGGAGGGGCCCGCAGGCCCGTCGTACGGCTGCCCGGTGCCGCATGCCGTACGAGCGCCCCCTGTCTCACTTGATGAGCAGGTGAATGGACGCCCGACACGACCCCGTAATGTTGTGGGGGTGACCGTGAACGCTAAGTCCAGCGCAAGCGCTGGCAACACCTGGCGAGACCTGCCCGCGGCGCAGCAGCCCGAGTACCCCGACACCGAGGCTCTGCGCGCAGTGATCGCGGACCTCGAGTCGTATCCGCCTCTCGTCTTCGCCGGCGAGTGCGACCAGCTGCGCGCCCGGTTGGCGTCCGTCGCCAAGGGAGAGGCGTTCCTTCTCCAGGGCGGCGACTGCGCCGAGGCCTTCGACGCGGTGTCCGCCGACCACATCCGCAACAAGCTGAAGACCCTGCTCCAGATGGGCGCCGTGCTGACGTACGCCGCCTCGGTGCCGGTCGTGAAGGTCGGCCGGATCGCCGGCCAGTACTCCAAGCCGCGCTCCAAGGGGACCGAGACCCGCGACGGCGTGACCCTGCCGACGTACCGGGGCGACTCGGTCAACGGCTTCGCCTTCGACGAGAAGTCCCGCATCCCGGACCCCGAGCGCCTGAAGCGGATGTACAACGCCTCCGCCTCCACGCTCAACCTGGTGCGCGCCTTCACCACCGGTGGTTACGCCGACCTGCGCCAGGTGCACGCCTGGAACCAGGACTTCGTGAAGTCGTCCCCCTCGGGCCAGCGTTACGAGCAGCTGGCGCGTGAGATCGACCAGGCGCTGAACTTCATGCGGGCCTGTGGCACGGACCCGGAGGAGTTCAAGACCGTCGAGTTCTACGCCTCCCACGAGGCGCTGCTGCTCGACTACGAGTCGGCGCTGACCCGGGTGGACTCGCGCACGGGCCGGCTCTACGACGTCTCGGGCCACATGGTGTGGATCGGCGAGCGCACCCGTCAGCTGGACGGCGCGCACATCGAGTTCGCCTCGAAGATCCGCAACCCGATCGGCATCAAGCTCGGTCCGACGACGACTCCCGAGGACGCGCTGCAGTACATCGAGCGCCTCGACCCGGACCGCGAGCCCGGCCGGCTCACCTTCATCGTGCGGATGGGCGCGGACAAGGTCCGCGACAAGCTGCCCGAGCTGGTCGAGAAGGTCACCGCCTCCGGTTCGACGGTGGCCTGGATCACCGACCCGATGCACGGCAACACCTACGAGGCGGCCTCCGGCCACAAGACCCGCCGCTTCGACGACGTGCTCGACGAAGTCAAGGGCTTCTTCGAGGTCCACAAGGCGCTGGGCACCCACCCGGGCGGCATCCATGTCGAGCTCACCGGTGACGACGTCACCGAGTGCGTGGGCGGCGGCGACGAAATCTTCGTCGACGATCTGCACCAGCGCTACGAGACGGCCTGCGACCCGCGGCTGAACCGCAGCCAGTCCCTGGACCTGGCCTTCCTGGTCGCCGAGATGTACCGCGACCAGTAGCAGATCAAGAGTCGGTCGGGTCATTGCACCGACGTGAAGTGGGGCGCGGATCACATACGATCCGCGCCCCCTTCCACTTTTGTGGCGGCTTCCCTATGGGTAAGGTTAGGTTTGCCTCACCGAACACAATCGGGACGGCACGACCCAGCATCCCGTCGGGAGGTGAACCCGCGTGTACGTCTGCAACTGCTTCGGTGTCACCGAGGCGCAGGTGAAGAAGCACGCGGAGGGGGGTGCCTGCACCCCCCGGCAGATCGCGTCGGCATGCAAGGCGGGCACGGACTGTGGTTCGTGCGTACGCCGCATCCAGGCCCTGCTGGGCCGGGGCGCCTGCCCGCCCGGTGAGCTCACCGACCGGCGCCGGCCCGTCCTCGCCGAGGCCGCCGAGGCCTCCGACGTCGCCGTACTCAACGAGGCCGCCTAGCACTCGGGCCCCGGGCTCCCTCCGCGGGCCGCCAGTGCGGCTCAGCTGTCCGGCTGCTCGATGAGCTGCGCGATGTAGAGCGCCTCGCCGAGCTTCTCCACCAGCTCCAGCTGGGTGTCCAGGTAGTCGATGTGGTGCTCCTCGTCCTCGAGGATCGACTCGAAGATGTTCGCGGACGTGATGTCACCCTTGGTGCGCATCACCTCGATCCCGCGCTTGAGGCGGTCGATCGCCTCGACTTCCACCTGCCGGTCCGCCTGGAACATCTCGGTGACGGTCTGTCCCACCCGCACATGGAAGAGCCGCTGGTAGTTCGGCAGGCCCTCCAGGAAGAGAATCCGGTCGGTGAGCACCTCGGCGTGCTTCATCTCGTCGAACGACTCGTGCCGGGTGTACTTCGCGAGCTTCGTCCAGCCGAAGTTCTCCTGCATCTTCGCGTGCAGGAAGTACTGGTTGATCGCGGTCAGCTCACCGGTCAGCTGCTCGTTGAGGAATTCGATGACCTCGGGGTCGCCCTGCATTGCAGAGGCTCCTTCCAAGTGGGGGGACTGGGCAGGTTGCGCCGCATCCTTGCACCGGCGCTCAGGGCCGTCCAGTAAGTGCATGCTTAGTAGGAGTTGCCCGAATCGGAACAAGGCTGGTCATGTGCACCGTCCCAGGTCTGTCAGGATGGAGTCATGGGTCAGCCGGTGGAGCGTGAATCTGGAGAAGCGGCACGGTCGGAGCTCCCGCCGGGACAGCGACTGCAGCGCGGCTGGCCGGTCACCCACTACGGCCCGGTGCCCAAGTTCCGCCCCGAGCGCTGGGAGTTCAGGGTATTCGGCGCCACCGCGGACAACGAGAAGCACTGCTGGACCCACGAGGAGTTCACGGCCCTGCCGTACGCGACGGTGGTGGGTGATCTGCACTGCGTCACGAAGTTCAGCATGATCGGTGCCGAATGGGGCGGCATTCCCGCGCGGACGATCCTGGAGATCGCCCCGCCCGCGCCCACCGCCACTCATGTGATGGTCTGGGCCGAGTACGGCTTCAGCTCGAACCTGCGCCTCGACGACTTCGCCTCCGACCGCTCGATCTTCGCCACCCACAAGGACGGCGAGCTGCTCACCGCGGAACACGGCTTTCCGCTCCGCCTGGTGGTGCCCCACCTGTACGCCTGGAAGGGCCCCAAGTGGGTCCGCGGCGTCGAGTACATGACGGCCGACCGCCGCGGTTTCTGGGAGGAGCGCGGCTATCACAACGTCGGCGACCCCTGGCGCGAGCAGCGCTACTCCTACCAGGAAGAGCTCGGGGACGGCCCCGAGCTCTGAGGTCTCCCGAGTACCGCCTGGCGCGGTCAGTGGTGGTACTGGTGCACCACCGCGTGACCCTTGCCGCGGCCGATCATCCACTTGTTGACCGGGGTCGTGACCACGAAGGCGATCACCAGTGAGATCGCCGGCGCGCCCCAGAAGAGCAGGTCGTCGAGGTGTGCCTCCATCGCGCTCGGCCAGAGCGCGATCACGCCGTTGTCGATCAGCTCCATCACCGCGATGGACGGGGTGTCCGCGGCCAGGGCGACCCGGAAGGCCGTCCTGAAGCCGACGCCCGCCTTGAGCACCCCGCGCAGCGTCAGCGAGTAGCCGAAGAAGAAGGCGAGCGCGATCGCCGGCACCATCGTCGGCACATCGCCCCAGCCGAGCGCGGTGCCGATCACCATGCCCAGCACCTCGCCGATGGCGCAGCCGGTGAGGCAGTGCAGCGTCGCCTGTGCGGCTTCGGAAGGACCGGGAGCAGCTCCGGAAGCCGCTTCGGATGGGCGCTGCGGAGGCCTCGGCAGCGGCTGAGGAACCGCGCCGGCCACCGACTCACATGTCGCGGAGTTTCTTCAGCCGCTCGACGTCCCCCGCGTGCCCTTCCTTCCCGCCGGGCGTCTCGATGATCAGGGGTACGCCCTCGGTGGCGGGGTGGGTCATCAGCGCCCGGAACGGATCTTCACCGATGTGACCTGCGCCGATGTTCGCGTGGCGGTCCTTGTGGGCGCCGACCACGTCCTTGGAGTCGTTGGCGTGGATGAGCCTGAGCCGGCCCTCGCCGACCGTGTCGACCAGCAGGTCGAGGGTCTGGCGCATCCCGCTCGGCCCCGTCAGGTCGTGCCCCGCCGCGAAGATGTGGCAGGTGTCGAGACAGACGCCGAGTTTCGGATGGGCGTCCAGCACCTCGAAGTACGGCGCGAAGTCCCAGGTGCGGGAGCAGAGCGAAGCGCCCTGGCCGGCCGTCGACTCCAGCAGCAGATACGGGTCGTCGTCGTGCGTGAGCTCGTCGAGCAGCGGCAGCATCCGCTCGCGTACCTGCGCGAGGGCCGTGGCCCGGTCCCGGCCGCCGGTGGCGCTCCCGGTGTGCACGACGACGCCGAGCGCGCCGATCTCCCGGCCCCGGCGCAGCGAGTGCCGCAGGGAGTGCACCGACTGCTCGGCGGTCGCCTCGGTGTGCGAGCCGAAGTTGATCAGGTACGGGGCATGGACGTACGCCGGAATCGACTCGGCGGCGCAGGCCGCGCGGAACTCCTCGTCCTGCTCAGGGTTGCCGGGCGGGGTCGCCCAGCCGCGCGGATTGGCGACGAAGACCTGGACGGCTTCGGCGCCCATCTCGCGCGCGTAGGTCAGGCCGACGGAGCTGAGGCCGCCGGCCACGGGCACATGGCCGCCGACAGGATTGCGGAGTTTCTCGCTGGTCACGTACTTCAGGGTGTCACGCGCTGAGCGGTGACCGGTCGGCGGATCTCACCCGGGCCGGCTCAGCGCAGTTCACGAGCCCCGCCTCAGCAGATCTCAGGAGGACCGCCTCAGCGCATCGCACGAGGACCACCTCAGCGGATCTCGATAGTGATCGTCGACCCCTTGGGGGCCTCGTCCCCGCCGTCCACCGACTGGCTCTTGACCGTGTCCCCGAAGAGCCCGAACAGCCCTCGGTCCTCTTCGACCTCGAACCCGGCGCCCTTCAACGCCTTCGTGGCGTCGTCCACGCTGTCCCCCACGACGTCCGGGACCTCGATCATCTCGGGACCCTTGGAGATGGTCAGGGTGACGGTGTCACCCTCGGCCAGGTAGCGGCCCGGTACCGGTGTCTGCTCGGCGACCTCGCCCTTGTCGACTTCGGACGTCACGCGCTGGGAGGCGATCTTCACCTTCAGGCCCTCGTCCTCGAGGTCCGCGGTGGCGTCCTCCACCGACTCGCCGGTGACCTCCGGCACCTCTATCCGGCTGCCCTTGCTGACGGTGATCGCGATGGCCGAACCGGCGTGCCGCTCGGTGCCCGCTGCTGGGGCCGTGCTGATCACCGAACCCTGGTCGACGTCGTCATTGAAAACCCTGGTGACCATGCCCGGCGCCAGGCCCTTGTCCTTCAGCTGCGCCTTGGCCTCGCTGAGGGAGGAACCCGCCACATCGGGCACCTTCACGGTCTCCGGGCCCCTGGAGATGGTCAGGGTCACCCCGTCGTTCTCCCGGATGCGGGCGCCGACCCCGGGGTCGACCGTGCTGACCGTGCCCCGCTTCACCGTGTCGCTGTAGGCCTGCTTGACCTGTTTGACGTCCAGGCCCGCCTTTGTGAGCCGCTCCCTCGCCTGCGCCTCGGTCTTCGCCAGCACGGGCGGGACCTTGGTGAACTGCCCCGAGTTGATGTACCAGACACCGGCGCCGAGGCCGAGCGCCAGCAGCACCGCCGCGATGATCGCGAAGAGCCCGCGGCGGGGCCGGGTCCCGCGGCGCCGCGGAGGCGGCGGCGGGCTCTCGAAACGGCTGGTCCGGTTGAGTACGGCCGCGTCGTCCTCGTTCACGGGCAGCGGCCGCTGCCCGGACAGCGAGCGCGGGATCACGCTCGTACGGTCCTCGGCGTTGTCGTGGTCCGGGGTCAGGGCCTTCGGCGGTACGGCGTCGAGCTGCTCGGGGCTGAGCCCGGCGCGCGCCTCCAGCACCTGCGCGAGCAGCGCCACGGCGTCGTACGGGCGCACCTCGGGGTTGCGGGCGGTGGCGGAGGCGACCAGGTCGTCGAGCGCGAAGGCCAGCCCCGGCACGACGGCCGACGGCGCCGGCACGTCCGCGTGCAGGTGCTGGTAGAGCACCTGGGCGGGGGAGTCGCCGGAGTGCGGCTTCTCGCCGGTGAGCATTTCGTAGAGCACGACCCCGCACGCGTACACGTCGACGCGGGGGTCGGCCGTGCCGTGCTCGATCTGCTCGGGAGCGAGATACGAGACGGTGCCGAGCACGGACCCGGTCGTGCTCGTGACCGTGTCCACCGCGCGGACGAGCCCGAAGTCCGCCACCTTGACGCGGCCGTCGTCCCCTATGAGGACGTTCTCCGGCTTCATGTCGCGGTGCACGAATCCGGCGCGGTGCGCGGCCCCCAGCGCGGCGAGCACCGGCTCCAGGATGTCGAGCGCGGCCCGCGGCTGCAGCGCGCCCCGCTCGCGCAGCACGTCACGCAGGGTGCACCCGGCGACGTACTCCATGGCCAGATAGACGTACGACCCGTCCGTCCCCTGGTCGAAGACCTGCACCACATTGGGGTGCGCGAGCCGTGCCACCGACTTGGCCTCACGGATGAAGCGCTCGACGAACGAGCCGTCGGCGGCCAGCGCCGGGTGCATCACCTTGAGCGCGAGCACGCGGTCGAGGCGGGTGTCCAGGGCCCGGTAGACCGTGGCCATCCCGCCGACCGCGATCCTCGCGTCGACGCGATAGCGGCCGTCGAGCACGTGCCCGACGAGCGGGTCCTGAAGGGTCGTATCCACGCGGGTGAGTCTACGATCCGTCACCGACACACCGCCCGTTCGGCCGATACCGGCGCATGACTGCAGCCGACCTGTGACGGACCTGTCCCACCCCGACGGGGAACCGCGGCCGCCGAGGGTGGGACATCTCTCAGTGACAGGGTCTAGAAGGCGGGCCGCTCCGGATCCAGCCGGGCCATGCCCTCCGCGGGGGAGGACGCCTCGGCGAAGTGCCGGCGCGGAATGCGTCCCGCGCGCCGTGCCAGACGCCCGCCCTCGACCGCGTGCCGCATGGCCTCCGCCATCAGGACGGGCTCCTGCGCGCGGGTCACCGCCGAGGCGAGCATCACACCGGCGCATCCCAGTTCCATGGCGAGCGCGGCGTCGGACGCGGTGCCGGCACCGGCGTCCAGAATGACCGGCACGCGTGCGTGCTCCACGATCAGCTGGAAGTTGTGCGGATTGCGGATCCCGAGCCCGGAGCCGATGGGCGAGCCCAGCGGCATCACGGCGGCGCAGCCGACGTCCTCCAGCTTCCGTGCCAGGACCGGGTCGTCGTTCGTGTACGGCAGCACGGTGAAGCCGTCGTCCACGAGCGTCTCGGCGGCGTCCAGCAGCTCGATCGGATCGGGCAGCAGCGTGCGCTCGTCGGCGATGACCTCCAGCTTGACCAGGTCGGTGCCGAGGGCCTCGCGGGCCAGGCGAGCGGTCAGCACGGCCTCACCCGCGGTGAAACAGCCCGCCGTGTTCGGCAGCACCCGGATGCCGAGCCTGTCGAGCACGGAGAGGACCGAGCCGTGCGCCGCCGGGTTCACGCGCCGCATCGCGACCGTCGTCAGCTCCGTGCCGGACGCGACGAGCGAGCGTTCCAGCACGTCGAGGCTGGGGGCGCCGCCGGTGCCCATGATCAGCCGGGACGAGAAGGTCGTACCGCCGAGGACGAAGGGATCGTCGGCCATGGGTCAGCCTCCTTGGACGGCGGTGAGGACTTCGACGCGGTCACCCTCGGAGAGGGACGTGGACGACCACCGCGCGCGTGGGACGACGGTTTCGTTGAGCGCGGCGGCGACGCCGGACGGGGCCGGGGTCAGGGTCGAGACGAGCGTGTCGAGCGCGGTGCCCGCGGCGATCCGCTGCTGTTCGCCGTTGACGATGATGTTCATGCGGGCTGCTCCGTGAGGGCCGTGCTGAAGCGCTTGGGGGTGAAGGGGCGTGCCTCGGCCGGGAGTTCACCGGTGGCGAGTACGTGGGCCATGGCGTCGCCGGTCACGGGCGTCAGCAGGACGCCGTTGCGGAAGTGCCCGGTGGCCAGCAGGAGGCCGTCGAGCTCGGTCGGGCCGAGCAGCGGCGCGTTGTCCGGCGAGCCGGGGCGCAGACCCGCCCGGGTCTCGGTGAGCGGCAGTTCGGTGATCCCGGGGACCAGCTCATGGGCGTCGCGCAGCAGCTCGTACACGCCGCCCGCGGTCACCGTCATGTCCCAGCCCAGCTCCTCGCTGGTGGCGCCGACGACCAGCTCGCCGTTCTCGCGCGGCACCAGATAGACATGGCTGCCGCGGACGACGGCCCGCACGGTCCGGCTCAGGAAGGGCGCGTACCGGCCCGGCACGGTCAGCCGCAGCACCTGCCCCTTCACCGGCCGCACGGGCGGCAGTACGGCGTCGGGGACCCCGGCGAGCCGCCCGCTGAGGCTGCCCGCGGCGAGGACGACGTGGCCCGCCGAGAGTGCGGTGCCGTGCGCGGTGCCGATGCCCGTGGCCCGGTCCCGGGCGACGGAGAGCCGCTCGGCCCAGGTCCGGTGGAAGACGACCCCGGCGCGCTCGCATGCGGTGACCAGGGCCCTGGCCAGCCGGCGCGGGTCGATCTGGTGATCGCCGTCCACCCGCAGGCCGCCGCGCACCCCGGGCGCCAGCAGCGGCTCCAGGCGGCGGCACTCGCGGCCGCTCAGCCACTCGGACTCCAGGCCCGACTGGCTCTGCAGGGCGTGCAGTTCGCGCAGATGGGCCCGGTCGTCGGCGTCGAGCGCGACGGCGAGCGTGCCGCACTGGCGGTAGCCGAGGTCCAGGCCGGTCTCCGCGGTCAGCTCGGCCACGAAGTCCGGATAGCGGCGCGCGGAGGCGAGGTTGAGCCCCAGCAGGGTCTGCTCGCCGTAGTGCAGTTCGGTCACGGCGGCCAGCATCCCGGCGGCCACCTGCGCCGCTCCGCCGCCCGGTTCCGGGTCCACGACCGCGGTGGAGAACCCGCGCTGAGCGGCCCGCCAGGCGGTCACCAGACCGATGATTCCGCCCCCGATGACCAGGACGTCTGAGGTACGCGACATGGGCGTCCAGCCCCTCCCTTCGCCGGCATGACCCGGATCAGGTTCGTACGGTCGGAGGCCGTCCCAGCCTCCCTCTCAGCCCGGTGCGTCCGGGCTCCCGCGTGTGCTTTACGTTGGCCAGCCTAGCCCTTCGTCTCGAACCTCAGTAGAGGAGCCTCCGCGCATGGCCCGTTCGCTCGACGGTCTCGTCCTGGCCCCGGTCGCCGACCAGGCGCCGGGTCAGGTCGGCACCCGCACCCGGTTCACGTACCACGAGAAGGACGGAGTGATCTGGGCCGAGTACGCGGGCGGTGATGTCGTACGTGGTCATCTCGTGGGTAGACGGGAGGGTGACCGGCTCGACTTCCGTTACGTGCAGCTGAAGCACGACGGCACGACCTCCTCCGGGCACTGCGTGTCCGCGGTCGTCGAACTGGCCGACGGCCGGGTGCGCCTGGAGGAGACCTGGCAATGGGAATCGCAGGCGGGCAGCGGGACGAGCGTGGTGGAACAGATCCACGAGAAGTGTGGAACAGGTCACTGAGCACGTCCCCTGACTGACAATTTGTCAGGTGTCTAAGGTGATCAGGTGAGCGAGCAGACGCAGGCGCAGGAGCGGACCGCACGACGGGTCGTCGTCGTGGGCGCGGGCATGGCCGGGGTGCAGACCGCGGTCGCCCTGCGGGAACAGGGCTTCACCGGCAGCGTGACCCTGATCGGCGCGGAGCCGCACCAGCCCTACGACAGGCCGCCCCTGTCCAAGGCCGTGCTGCTCGGCAAGTCGGAGGGGTCCGCCTTCGACGTGGACTTCGAGGGACTGGGCATCGAACTGCAGCTCGGCCGCGAGGCACTCGCCGTGCGCCCCGGGGACCACGAGCTGGACACCGACTCCGGTCCGGTGCCGTACGACGTCCTCGTCCTCGCGACGGGTGCCGAACCGATCCGGCTGCCGGGCACGGAGGGCGTGCCGGGGGTCCATCTGCTGCGCACCCTCGACGACGCCGAGCGGCTGCGTCCCGTGCTCGCCCAGCAGCACGACATCGTGGTCGTGGGAGCGGGCTGGATCGGGGCCGAGTTCGCCACGGCGGCGCGTGAGGCCGGCTGCGCGGTGACCGTCGTCGAGGCCGCCGACCGGCCGCTGGCCGGAGCGCTGCCCGCCGAGGTGGCCGCGCCGATGGCCGCCTGGTACGCCGACAGCGGTGCCACGCTGCGCACCCACGCGCGCGTGGAGCGCGTCGAGCCCGGCGCGGTGATCCTGGACGACGGTTCGCGGGTGCCCGCTGGCGCGGTCGTCGTGGGCATCGGCGCCCGCCCCGCGACCGCCTGGCTGGCCGGCTCCGGGATCACGCTCGGCGCCCACCGCGAGGTGCTGGCCGACGCCCATCTGCGCACTTCCGCGCCGGATGTGTTCGCGGTCGGCGACTGTGCCTCCTTCCCCTCGGGGCGGTACGAGGGGCGTCTTCTGGTCCACCACTGGGACAACGCCCTGCAGGGGCCGCGCACGGTGGCGGCGAACATCATCGGCGAGGCCCCGGCGGCCTACGACCCGGTTCCGTACTTCTGGTCCGAGCAGTTCGGCCGCTTCGTGCAGTACGTCGGCCATCACGCCCCCGCCGACACGACGGTGTGGCGCGGCGACCCGACGGGGGCGGCCTGGACGGTCTGCTGGCTGCGGGAGGGCCGGCTCGTCGCGCTTCTCGCGGTCGGCCGCCCCCGGGACCTGGCCCAGGGCCGCAAGGTCATCGAGGCGGGGATCCCCATGGATCCGGAACTCCTCGCGGACCCGGCGCGGCCACTGAAGGCCGCCGCGGCCTAGGCACCTGGGGCCGTCCGGCGGATCTTGCGGTTCCGTTCCGTTGGTCCGGTTGCGGTGGTTCCGTCCGGCGGTTCCGTCCCGGCGGTGCCGGGAAAGAGGGCTGACCCCGCGATCCACCGCACGATCCACCGGACAGGCACTATCCGTCACCCCAGGTCGGAGGGGTCTGGCTTCCGACTGTCAGTCCGGGATGGCAGGCTTGTCCTGTGACCGAGATTGACGCAAAGATCGATGCTCTCGTCCCCGCCTGGCTCACCCTCCCCGACATCGCCGAACAGTTCGGCGTCGAGGTGACCCGCGTCCGGCAGCTGGTCAGGGAAGGCCAGCTGATCGCCGTACGCCGTGGTGAGAACCGCGCGCTGCACGTCCCCGCCGCATTCATCGACGGGGCCGAGCAGAAGGTCGTCAAGGGCCTGACCGGCACCCTGACGCTCCTGCGGGACGACGGCTTCTCCGACGAAGAGATGCTCGAGTGGCTCTTCACCCCCGACCCGACCCTGCCCGGCACCCCCGCGCAGGCTCTGAGCGAGAATCGCGGCACGGAGGTGAAGCGCCGCGCCCAGGCGCTCGCCGTCTGATCCGACAACCGTCCGGCGTACGGACCACGGCTCGCCGCTCCACCCGGCCGCCGCGGTCCGTACGTGCCACCGACCACGGGGGACATACCCGCATGCCCGAGACCGCCGCCACCGCCCGCCGACAGCTCGCCGACGCCCGGGTCTACCTGTGCACGGACGCCCGTAAGCGCCAGGGCGACCTCGCCGAGTTCCTGGACGCGGCCCTGGCGGGCGGGGTCGACATCGTGCAGCTGCGCGACAAGGGCATGGAGGCCGCCGAGGAGCTGGAGCACCTCCAGGTCTTCGCGGACGCCTGCGCCCGCCACGGCAAGCTCCTCGCGGTCAACGACCGTGCCGACGTCGCCCATGCCGTCGGCGCCGACGTGCTGCACCTCGGCCAGGGTGACCTCCCCGTCCCCGCCGCCCGCGCGATCCTCGGCGAGGACGTCCTGATCGGCCGCTCCACGCATGCCGGGCCCGAGGCCGCGGCCGCCGCCGTCCAGGACGGCGTGGACTACTTCTGCACGGGCCCCTGCTGGCCCACCCCCACCAAGCCCGGCCGTCACGCCCCCGGCCTCGACCTGGTGCGGCACACCGCCTCGCTGGGCACCGACCGCCCCTGGTTCGCCATCGGCGGCATCGACCTCGGCAATCTGGACGAGGTGCTCGAAGCGGGCGCCCGCCGCGTCGTCGTCGTGCGGGCGATCACCGAGGCGGACGACCCCGCGGCGGCGGCCGGAGAGTTCGCGAAGCGGCTCCGGGCGGCTTGACCAGCTCGCACAGCGGTTCCGGCGGCGTAAGGCGCCGGAGCTTGACGCTGCGTGTCCGAAGGGTGGACAAGAAGTCGACAAATCGGACAAATCTCATCGGTTCGGTTGGGGGACCGGCGTCCCCTGGCTAACCTGCGGATATGGCCCTCGGATCTGCCTCCACCAGGACTGATCGCGCACGCACCGTGCGCGACATGCTCGCGACCGGCAAGAAGACGTACTCGTTCGAGTTCTCCGCGCCGAAAACCCCCAAGGGTGAGCGGAACCTGTGGAACGCCCTCCGCCGGGTCGAGGCCGTCGCACCCGACTTCGTCTCCGTCACCTACGGCGCCGGCGGCTCCACGCGTGCCGGCACGGTCAGGGAGACCGAGCAGATCGTCGCGGACACCACCCTCACACCGGTCGCCCACCTCACCGCGGTCAACCACTCCATCGCCGAACTGCGCAACATCATCGGCCAGTACGCGGACGCCGGGATCCGGAACATGCTCGCGGTCCGCGGTGACCCGCCGGGCGACCCCATGGCCGACTGGGTGCCGCACCCCCACGGCCTGACCTACGCGGCCGAACTCGTCCGGCTCATCAAGGAGTCCGGCGACTTCTGCGTGGGCGTGGCCGCCTTCCCCGAGATGCATCCGCGCTCCCCGACCTGGGACCTGGACGTCTCGCACTTCGTCGACAAGTGCCGGGCCGGCGCCGACTACGCGATCACCCAGATGTTCTTCCAGCCCGAGTCGTATCTGCGGCTGCGTGACCGGGTCGTCGCCGCCGGCTGCGAGACGCCGGTCATCCCCGAGGTCATGCCGGTCACGAGCGTGAAGATGCTGGAGAGGCTGCCGAAGCTCAGCAACGCCTCCATTCCGGCCGAGTTGAAAGAGCGGATCGTCACAGCCAAAGACGATCCGGCGGCTGTACGCTCGATTGGAATCGACTTCGCCACCGAGTTCTGCGCGAGGCTGCTGGCCGAGGGAGTCCCCGGACTGCACTTCATCACGCTCAACAACTCCACGGCGACGCTGGAAATCTACGAGAATCTGGGCCTGCACCACTCACAGCAGGCCTAGACCGCCGCACCGGCATACGACACACTGCGTAGCGGTCACTGGGAGAGGGGCGTACATGGGCTGGACGGTCCTCTACATCGCGTTCGGAATTGTCGCGCTGTGGCTGCTGGGCGAGGTGCTGCTGCAGTACAAGGCGCGGCTGCGCTGGCGACTGCTCGCCTTCGTGGGTTTCCTCGGGGTTGTCCTCGGGGTGCTGATCCCCTCCGTGATCGTCATCGGTCTGGGCGCGGCCGCCTTCGCCGTCGGCCAGACCTACGTCACGCTCTCCTTCCGCCGCGGTTTCGCGGCCGGCTGGGCCGTGGGCAGCCGGCCGGGAGCGGGCAAGAGCGCCGGCAAGAGCAAGCGCCGCCGCGGCGAGCCGGACCGCCAGGACCCGACGCTCGAGGTCACCGACCTCGATGCGAACCCCGCGGAGAAGTACGCGGACGACGACGACTACGACCGCGACGACGTCTTCACCCCCGCGCACCCCGGCGCGATGCCCTCCGCCGCCGAGAGCACCGCCGTGTACGAGCCGCAGCCCCTGCCCGACGACACGGGCTCCTACGGCGTCTACAGCGACAACGCCTACGCGGCCGCCACCGACCCGTCCTACGCCGGCGCCGCCCAGCCGCAGGACCAGCAGGCCTACGCGTACGACGGCTACTCCGGATACGACCAGCAGCAGTACGGCTACGACGCCGGGCAGCAGCAGTACGCCGCCTACTCCGACCCGTACATCGGCACGCAGACCTACGGCGGAGCCACGTACGACAACAGCTACGGCGGCCAGCAGGGGTACGACCAGCAGGGTTACGACCAGTCCCAGTACGCGGCCGGCGGTTATGGCGGCGAGACCCCGTCCGGCGGGGTCTGGGTCCCCCAGCAGCGCACCACCGACGACCAGTACGGCGGCGAACTCCCGCCGGAGCAGCAGTACCCGTACCAGGGCGACGGGAACAACAACGGCAACGGCAACGGGTTCGATGAGCAGTACCGCTACTGACCTGCCGACCTACTGACGTACCGACCTACCGACCTACTGACGTGCTGACCTGTTTCTGCTGACGCCCGGCCGCGGAACTGCCACCGGCGACCGGCCGGCTCACTGCGAGCCGCGGAACTCCGGTCCCTCCACGATGAGTCCGGCGACCAGTGCGCCCGACATCCCCGCGTGCGGCAGCCCGCCGCCCGGATGCGCCCAGCCGCCCGCCGCGAACAGCCCCGGGAGCCGGGTGACGTTCGACGCGTGCAGCAGGCGGCCGCCCGAGGCGGCGAGGGCCGGCGCCGGGACCGCTCCACCGTCCGCGCCGGTCGCCCTGGCGATGTCCAGTGGCGTACGGACCTCGTGCCACAGCAGGCGGTCGCGGAGGCCGGGCAGGGCGCGGCCGGCGACAGCGAGCACTCGCTCGACATCGGAATCGGAGACCTCCAGGCCGGCCGGCACGGTGACGGTCAGGGTGAGCGCCTCGTGCTCCTGATCGGGGGCCGACGCGGGGTCGTCCGGGCGCAGCACCGTGACGGTGGGTGCGGCCGGGAGGCCCGGGTGCGCGCCGAAGAGCCGGTCCAACTCCTCGTCACGGTCCGCCGCGTGCACCACCGTCCGGTGCGCCGCCCCCTGCGGCCGGCCGCCCCGCAGGGCCAGCAATACGGTCAGCCGGCTCAACGCCCCGCGCTGCGGAGGCACTTCGCCCTCACCGCGGACCGCCGTCCCCGGGGTAAGACGGTCCAGGGCCACGGGGGCGACCCCGGCGACCACGAAGTCGGCGTCCGCGACCGTCCCGTCGGCGAGCTCCACGCCCGCGGCCCGGCCGTCCTTCTCGACGATCCCCGTGACCTCGGCACCGAAGACGAACTCCACCTTGCAGGCGACGCACCGCTCGTGGACGGCGCGGGCCAGCTCCCGGATGCCGCCGCGCACGGACCAGGTGCCGAAGGCGTGCTCCAGATAGGGCAGCACGGCGGCGCTCGCCGGGGTGACGCGTGGATCCAGCCCGTACGCGAGCGCGTGGCTCTCCAGCAGGGCCGCAAGACGCGGGTCGCGCAGCTCCCAGGCGCCGATCTCGGCGAGGGTGGCGGCCCGCCGGGTGCGCAGCAGCCGCTTGTGCGGCACCGCCGGGTAGGGCTCGCGGTCGGCGAGCACCGACCAGTTCGGCCACAGCGGCTCCTCCAGGAGCGGCCGGCGTGTCCGGTCCCAGGCCTCCCGGGCCCGGACCAGGAAGTCGCCCCAACGGCTGCCTGAGCCGGCGCCGAGGGCCTCGTCCAGTGCGGTCACGACACCCGCGCGCGAAGCGTTCGGTACGGCGACCTGGGTGCCGTCGGCGAAGACGTGGTGTGCGGACGGGTCCACCTGGACCAGCTCGACACAGGCCTCCAGGGGCTCCCTGCCCGTCTTGACGAACAGATCGCGGTAGACCGCCGGGAGCGGAAGCAGCCCCGGGCCCAGGTCGAAGGAGAAGCCGTCGCGCTCGAAGCGGCCCACCGCTCCGCCGTACGTCGCCGCGCGCTCGTACACCACCACCCGGTGGCCCGCGACGGCCAGCCGGGCGGCGGACGCCATCGCGCCCATCCCGGCGCCGATCACCGCAATCCGTGCCATGCCAGGGACTTTATCGGCCGCCACTGACAGCCACGGGTCCGCCCTTTCCCTCCGGGGCGGGCCGGGGCCAGGGCGGCGGGGTCAGCCGGGCGGGGGTCCCACCTGCGCCCCGAGCCGTTTCTCCTCGCGGCGCTGGGCCCGGCGGCGCAGGAACCGCCGGATGCGCGAGACCAGGAAGAAGAGCAGCAGCAGCCCCGCGAGCAGCAGGACACCCGCGATGATCGCCGCGGCCTCGGGATGGAACATCGCGAAGGTGAGGATCCCGGCGACCCCGAGATCCTCGGCGGTGCTCACGGCGATGTTGCTGAACGGCTCCGGCGAGGTGTTGATCGCCATCCGGGTCCCGGCCTTGACGGCGTGGCTCGCCAGGGCCGTCGAACCGCCGATCGCGCCGGCCGCCAGATCGGGCAGCGAACCGCTCTGCCCGGCGAGCAGCGCTCCGACCACCGCACCCGACACCGGCCGGATCACGGTGTGCACCGAGTCCCACACCGAGTCGACGTAGGGGATCTTGTCGGCGACCGCCTCGCAGAGGAACAGGACGCCCGCTGTGATCAGGATCTCAGGGCGTTGCAGGGACTCCGGAACGTCGTCGCTGAGGCCGGTCGCGCCGAAGACGCCGAGCAGGAGCACCACCGCGTACGCGTTGACACCGCTGGCCCAGCCGCTGGTGAAGACCAGGGGGAGTACGGACACGGACGCGATCGTAACCACTTGGCGGCGGTGCGTCCTGGGTCTGAGTGCGCAGGTCTGAGTACACGTACTCAGGGAGGTAGATGAGTACCCGCGCGGATGGGCCCGACCAGCGGGAACGACAGAGTGGAGGCACGGAAAGGGGCACGGCTCCGGCACCGCCGACACGGGGCGGCGGAACGGGGCAGGCCCTGGACCGCTCCTTCCGCCGACTCTCGTCGGCGGGAGCGAGGCACGGGGGGCCCGGTGAATGACCGCACGGGGGCCCGACGGGGTACGGGGGAAGCACGGGGGAGTACGGCGAAGCGCCGGTTCGAGGTGGCCCGCGGGGGACGCGGCCACAGCGGACCGGCGCTCTCGTGTGTGCGGGAGCCGGCCGGAGGATCAGTCCTGGCGGCGGCCGCCGACGCGCCCCTGGAGGAGCCGGGAGAGCGCCGCGTGCACATCGTCCAGGGAACGCTCCGGCTGGAACGCCTGCCAGTCCAGGGCGGCCACCAGGACCATGCCGACCAGCGCGGCCGCCGTCAGGGGGATGTCGATCTCGTCGCTGAGCTCGCCGTTCGCCACGCCGTCGCGCAGCACGCCCTCCACGACGGCGACGGCCTCCTGCCGCACCACCATGAGCGTGGACTGCCAGGCGCGGTTGGTGCGCCACAGCTCGGCGACGTACAGCTGAGTGAAGGCCGGATAGCGGTCGATGAAGACGAGCCCGGCCCGGATCATCGCGTCCAGCGCGTCGACCTTGCTGCCGCCGTCCCGCGCGGTCCGCTCGGCGGCCTCCCGGAGCGACGCGGTGAGGAGTTCCACGCCGTGTCGCAGCAGCTCTTCGAAGAGCACCGATTTGCTCGCGAAGTTGTAGTAGACCGTGCCCTTCGCGACGCCCGCGCGCTCGGCGATCTCGTCCACCGTGGTGGCCGAGAACCCCTGTTCGGCGATGAGGGTGACGGCCGCTTCGTAGAGCTTCTGCCGGGTCGCCTCGCGACGGCTGCTGCCGGCCCCCGTGGCGCTGGTGCTGTCCATGGCCTTGATTGTCACAGGAACGGTCACAGGGTCAGCTCCGGGTGCAGCCGGTCGAGCGTCCACACCTGCTTGTGGCGGGCGGACAGGGCGGTCAGGGCGAGGGCACCCGCGGTGAAGGCCGCGAGGACGGCACAGGCCTGCCAGACCGGGCCGAGACCGCCGCCCGTGATGAGCCTGCGGAGGGCGTCGACGACGTAACTCATCGGCAGGAAGGGGTGGATCGCGTTGAAGAAGCCCGGACTGGTCTGCACGGGGTACGTGCCGCCGGCCGAGGTCAGCTGGAGCATCAGCAGGGCGAGGACGAGGATCCGGCCCGCCGCTCCGAAGCGCGCGTTCAGCCACTGCACGATCGCCGCGAAACACGCCGTCACCAGGCACAGGAAGCCCACTGTCCCGGCCGCCCGGGTCATCTCCAGGCCGACCGCCCAGTGCAGCACCGACATCAGCGCGACGGTCTGCAGGACGCCCAGCGCCGCGACCGGCAGCCAGCCCGCCACCGCGATCCGCCACGCCGGGGCGCCGGCCGCGAGCGCGCGCCGGTTGAGCGGCGGGATCAGCATGTACGCCACCATCGCGCCCACCCACAGGGACAGCGGGATGAAGTACGGGGCGAAACCGGTGCCGTAGTTCGGGGCCTTGTGCAGGTCCCGCGAGGCGAGCTGCACCGGGTCGGACATGACGTCGGTGCGCTGGTCGCGGTCCTGCTTGTCGTAGTCGGGGATCTTGCCGGCGCCGTCGTGCAGTCCGCCCGCGAGCTTTCCGGAGCCGTCGACGAGCTTGTACATGCCGCCGTTGAGGTCGACCGCACCGGTCTCGAGCTTGCCGACGCCCTCGTCGAGGTCCGCCGCGCCCCGCTTCGCCGTGCCGAGCCCGGTGTGCAGCGTCTTCGCTCCCTTGGCGACCTTGCCGGCACCGCTGTTGAGCTGGTTGATCTTCGAGACCGCGTCGTCGAGGTCCTCGGAGAGGTGTGGTGAGCGGTCGGCGAGCGCCTGAGCCTGCTTCTGGAGGGTGGCCAGGTTCTTGTCCAGCTTGTCGAGGTCGCCGTCCTGGTCGGCCACCAGCGCGTTCACGTCGTCGGCGACCTTGGCCGAGTCCGCGGCCGCCTGCTTGGCCTTCTTCAGGTCCGGGCACGCGGGGTCGGGGATCACCGGGGTCTCGCAGCGCGCCTTGTAGACGCGGTCGAGCGTGTCGGAGGCCGCGTGGGCGCCCTTGGCGGCGATCGGCGCCGCCTTCACCAGGCTGTCGAGGTTCTTGCGGATCCCGGACGCGGAGTCGGCGACGAGCTGGGCGGTGTCACCGATCGTCTTCTCGTTGTCCTTCAGGAAGGGCCCCAACCCGTCGGCGATCCCGTTGACCTTGTCGGCCAGCGTCTGGGTTCCGTCCGCGACGCGCTGCGACCCGTCCTCCAGATCGCCCGCTCCCTTGCTGAGCTTCTTCAGGCCGCCGGCCAGCTTCCCGCTGCCCGCCTTGGCGTCCTTGAGGCCGTCGGCCAGGTCCTTGGAGCCCTTCTTGGCCTTGCCGATCCCGCCCGTGAGCTTGTCGGCGCCCTTGGCGGCCTTCTCGGTCTTCCCGTGGATGTCAGAGAACGAGATGAAGACCCTGTCGAGGAACGACCGCGAGGCCTTCGTGGACGCGGCCGTGCGCACCTCGCTGAACACGGTCCGGGATATCTGCCCGACGATGTAGTTGTTCGCGTCGTTCGTACGCACCTGGAGGGCGCCCGTCTCGGGGGAGTCCCCGGAGCTGGAGGCGATGCGCTCGCTGAAGTCCTCCGGCATGGTGAGCGACAGGTAGTAGGTGCCGTCCTCGACGCCCTCGCGGGCCTCGGCGGCGCTCACCTCGTGCCACTCGAAGGTGTCGCTGTCGCGCAGCCCCTTGGTGATGTCGTCGCCGGCGGTGACCTTCTTGCCGGCGGCCGTCGCGCCCTCGTCGGCGTTCACGAGCGCCACGGGAATGCGGTCGAGACGCCCGTACGGGTCCCAGAACGACCACAGGTAGAGGGCGCCGTAGAGCAGGGGCAGCAGCAGGAGCGCGGCCAGCGCGGCGCGGGGCAGCTTCCCCCTGCCGAATCGCCTGATCTCAAGCGCGGCCAGTTTCGGGGAGCGCATCCGCCGTCTCCTTGTCGTCGGTCTCTTCGCGGCCGGTGGCATCGCGGTGCTCCTCCGGCTCGGGGTCGTCGCCGGTCTCTGTGCGGTCCGCGGCGTCCGGGTGTTCGTCCCGCTCGGCCTCGGGGTGCGTGGACACGACGACCGCTCCCTCGGGAGCCTCGCTGCACACCGCCACGACCGTGATGCCGGACTCGGCCAGCGACCTCAACAGGGCCCAGGCCTCGTCCCGTTCGGCGTCCGAGAGTTTGAGATCGATGTCGTCGACGGCCAGCAGACGCGGGCTGCCGATGAGGGCCAGCGCCACGGAGAGCCGCAGCGCCTCCAGCCGCTCCAGGTCGCGCACGGCGGTCCGGGAGCCCTTGGGCAGCGCGGACGGGTCGAGTCCGGCCGCGGCCAGCGCGGTGTCGACACGCAGCCTCGCCTCGGCGGCCCGCTCGGCGCGCGGCCGCAGCAGGTCCCGCAGGGAGTCGCCCACGGAACCGGTGAACCGCCGCTGCAGCAGGGCCCGTTCGAGCAGGTGCTCCCCGACGGTCAGGGCCGGTTCCAGGTCCGTGACGCCGGGGACATGGGCGAGCGCGCTGATCCCGCGTACGGCCGACATCTGCCGGGGCAGCTCGAAAGCGCCGACCGAGGCCCGCCCCTCGGTGGGCTTCATCCGTCCGCTGAGCGCGAGCAGGAGACACGTCCGGCCGGTACCGGACGGCCCCTCGACCGCGATCAGTGAGCCGGGTTCCGCATCGATGCCGACGCCCCTGAACGCCCAGCCGCGCGGGCCCTTGAGCCCGAACCCCCGCGCGCTGACGGCGATCGCGGCCGGTGCCTGTGGCTCGCCCATGTCCCCCTCGCTCCCCTGAGCAGGGGGCCGGGTCAAGGTCCCCTGTTTTGAACTGACTGGTCAGTGCAAAAACTATCTCGAACCTTCGATCGAAGCAAAAGGCCTGGTCAGAACGGATTGTCAGTGCCATACCTCACGATGGGCACATACGGCCACAGTGCCGTCACACGACGACAGGAGGTTCGTCATGGCCAACTCATCCGCAGCCGCCGCCCGTCGGCGCCGCGCCACCGGCCCTGCCCCCTCACTGACCGGCCCCGCGAGCGACGTGCACCCCGTGCTGCGTCGGACCACAGCCCCTCCCGCCGCCCTCGACCTGCTCGCCCAGGCCCGCTCCGGACTCGACGAGGCGACCGCCCTCGAGACGTCCAACGAGCGCTACGCGACAGCGCACTTGGCCGCCCTGCGCACCGCCGCCGCCGTGCTCGCAGCGCGTGGCCGCCCCGAACCCACCCAGCGACGCAGGGCACGCATCCGGAGCGCCTGGGAAGTGCTCCCCGAAATCGCTCCCGAACTCGCCGAGTGGAGCGCGCTGTTCGCCGCCGGAGCCGGGCGCCGCGCCCGCGCCGAGGCGGGCATCCAGGGCGCCGCGACCAACCGCGACGCCGACGATCTGATACGCGACGTGGCGATGTTCCTGCGCCTCGTCGAGCGGATGCTGGTCCTCCAGCCGGTGCTGCCCCAGCCACGCCAGGACGTGGACCACGGGGTCCCGGACGCGGGTTGAGCACCGGTGGGCGGGAGCGCCCGGTGTTGATGACCGCGAGCGGCCGGGCGGGTGCCTGCGAGCGAGAGCGCTGCCGGCCCGTGACGGCGAGCGGGTCGAGTGCCCTGGGCGGGAGCTCCGGGTGCGTGGGCGAAGACGCCGACCGCTGGTGGGCCGTGTGCCTGCGGAGCGGGGGTGACCGGCGCTGGGGTCGCGGCCCGCCCGCTTTCCCGGCGCGTGAGACGGGGGCCGGGTCCGGCGACGGAGGCAATAGGGTGGGAGACGTATACGCCTCCCGCCGGTGGGGGGCGTCCCGATCGCTCCGCCCGACCAACAGGCGGTGCCGCGCCGAGGAGTCAACTGCCGTGTCGGACCCGATGCGCCCCCGCGCTTCTCTCCGTACCGCCGTGGTGTGGGAGGTCCTCCAGGACGCCCTCGACCGCCGCGTGAAGGCCACGGGGCGCGAGTCGCTCGACGTGCTCGACACCGGAGGCGGCAGCGGCAACTTCGCGGTGCCCCTCGCCCGTCTCGGCCACCGTGTCACGGTCGTCGACCCCAGCCCGAACGCCCTGTTCGCGCTGGAGCGCCGCTCCGCCGAAGCCGGCGTCGCCGAGCGGGTGAAGGGCGTCCAGGGCGACGCGCACGGCCTCTTCGACGTGGTCGAGCGCGGCGGCTACGACGCGGTGCTGTGCCACGGCGTCCTGGAGTACGTGGACGACCCTGCCGACGGCGTCCGCAACGTGGTGGACGCGCTGCGCGACGAGGGCGTCCTCAGCCTGCTCGCCGCCGGGCTGGGCGGCGCCGTGCTCGCGCGGGCTCTCGCCGGGCACTTCAAGGAGGCCAGGCAGGCGCTGGCCGACCCGGACGGACGCTGGGGCGAGGGTGATCCCGTGCCCCACCGCTTCACCGCCGAACAGCTCACCGCGCTGGTCGAGGGCGCGGGCCTGCGCGTCGCCGCCGTACACGGGGTGCGGGTCTTCGCCGACCTGGTCCCGGGAGTCCTGGTGGACACCGAACCGGGCGCCATGGAGGCACTGCTGAAGCTGGAGGCCGCGGCGGCCGAGGTCGCCGCGTTCCACTCCGTGGCCACGCAACTCCATGTGCTCGGTGAGACGCGGGGGACAGGAGGGGCCTGAGCCCCTCCCGTCGCGCGCCGCTGATCAGGCCCTTGGCTGCACATGGAGTACGCCACAGGCCCCCCGATCGGGCGCTCTGCGCCGTATGATCGAGGGAGACCTCCCGGCATGACGGGGCGGCCGCTGGGGAATGCACGCTTCAGTGGGCCGAGACCGTCATGGCGGGTTCCGGTTGGCTAATTGGCGTAGAGGGGCGGGTTTCACGGGGGCGATTCCCTGCCTATCCTGAAGGGGACCCCCAGTCGCCCCGGCGACTGCACGATGAGGAGGACTCCGTGCCGCTCTCGGAGCACGAGCAGCGAATGCTCGAGCAGATGGAGCGAGCGCTGTACGCCGAAGATCCCAAGTTCGCGACAGCGCTTGAGGGAAGCGGGCTGCGTACGTACACCCGGCGACGGGTCTACCAGGCGGTCGCGGGCTTCCTGGTGGGTATCGCGCTCCTCATGGCCGGAATGGTCGCACAGCAGATCTGGATCAGTGTGGTGGGGTTCCTCGTCATGCTGGGCTGCGCGGTGCTCGCCGTCACCGGTTGGCGCAAGGCGCCCAAGCCGGGTGAGCAGCCGGCCGCGGGTGCGCCCGGCGGTCGGCGCCAGCCGCGGCAGCGCCGCTCCATGATGGACCGTATCGAGCAACGCTGGCAGCGTCGTCGCGACGAACAGCAGGGCCACTAGGCCCTCCGGGCGTTCGCAGCCGTCTTACGTCGCGTGAGGGGGTGTCCTGGCCCGTGTGGGCAGGACACCCCCTCACGCGTGTCTGCGTGTCTGCGTGTCTTGCCTTGCTTGCAGCGGTGCGCGTCGGGGCTCGGGGGCCGCGGTGCTCCGCGCCGGGCCTGTGGGGTGCCGACCTTCCCCGGGTCGGGGGCGTTGGTGGGGTGCCGACCTCCCCTGGTCGGGGTGTTGCTGGGAACCCTGGATGCGAAGGCACCCGGCGCTGGTGGCTGTGCCCACCCGTCCCGCCCTGCGGGACGCTTGCCCACAGCGGTGCCCGTCTGCCCGCCGGTGGGGCGGGTGCCCACAGCGGTGGCGGTGCCCGTCCGCTGGACGGTGGGGGGACTGTCTACAGCGGTGGCGGTGCCCGTCTGCGCCGGTGGGGCGGGTGCCCACAGCGGTGGCGGTGCCCGTCCGCCGGGCGGTGGGGGGACTGCCTACAGCGGTGGCGTACTCGTCTGCTGGGCGGTGGGCGTCTGTCCGCAGCGGCGGCGGGACTCGTCTGCCGGCCGGTGGGGGCGGGTGTCCGCAGCGGCGCTCGTCTGTCCGCCGGTGGGCCCCGTGTCCGCAGCGGTAGCCCACGGCGGCTGCCCCGGGCGGTGGCCCACGGCGGCTGCCCCGGGCGGTGGCTCACAGTGCCGGCCCCCCGCGCCCCCTGGCCCGGGTGGGCAGGGGGCGCGGTCAGGACGGGGTCAGGGGTTCTGGTTGGACGGGCGTCGGAGCAGGGCGGCTCGGCGGGCTCTCAGGGTGGATGTCAGGGCCGTCCAGCGGGCCGATGCCGCCCAGGCCACCCGGACGGCTGAACGCGGCGCCACGAGGGCGCGCAGCCGGGTGGAACGGCGCACCGACGCGTGCAGGGCGGCCACGACCCGGCGGGCGTCCTCCGCGAGTCCCGCCGTCGGGCGAGGCCGCGGAGCGTAGAGCACCTGCTCCACCGCCGCCGCCAGTCTGTGCACCGACGCCTCCGCGTCCGCTTCGAGATGCCCGAGCCGGACCAGCCGGGCGGCGGCCTTCCGCGGCGTCTGGGAGTCGTCCGGCGCGATCCCGTGGTCCCACGCCGTGTCGGTCACCTCCTGCCAGGCGGCCAGGGTGTGCGCCGCCGCGCCCTCCTCCGTACGGCCGTGGGCGCCGAGCCGGACCGCCCGGACCCGTATCCGCCACAGCATCGGCAGCAACGGCACCGCCAGTACGGCGAGCCCCGCCAGCGTGAGCGCCAGGATCAGGAACCACGGCGGACCGTCGTCACCGGAGCCGACCGCGGCCTGCGCCGAGTCGCTCGCGCACGCCTCCAGCTTCTTCTGCTGGGCCGAGCAGCTCTCGCTCGCCGAGGGGGCGGCGGACGGGGCCGTGGACGACGACTGGGTCGGCCTCGGGACGGTCGGGACATCACTGCCGGGCGTGTCCGTCTGCGTGTACTCCGGCACCGTCCCCCGGTTCGGGGTCGGCTCGAAGCGGGTCCAGCCCACGCCTTCGAAGTACAGCTCGGGCCAGGCGTGTGCGTCGCGCAGGCCGACCGACATCGAGCCGTCCGGCTGCGGGGATCCGGGAGTGAAGCCCACCGCGACCCGGGCGGGTATGCCCAGCGTGCGGGCCATCGCGGCCATCGCGAAGGAGAAGTGGACGCAGAAGCCCTCCTTGTCCCTCAGGAAACGCGCGATCGCGGCGGAACCGCTGCCGACCTGCACCTGGGTGTCGTACGTGAAACCGCCGCTGACGGCGAAGTAGTCCTGGAGCTTGACGGCCTTCTCGTAGTTGTTCGCGGAGCCCTCGGTGACGTCGCGCGCGGTCTGTGCCACCTCCGCCGGCAGCGACTCCGGCACCTTGGTGAACTCGCGCTTCAAGGACGCCGGCGGCTCCGGGGCCAGGGCGAGCTGCCCGGCCGTGGGCTGCACGACCAGGCTGGTGACGTCGTACTGCACGCCGCGTGTGTTCTGGCCGTGGTCGCCGACGAGCGTGCGCCCCACGGGCTCGTACCGCCAATTGCCGCCGATGTTCACCGCGCTGGCGGGATAGGGCATCGGCAGCCAGTCCTGCGCGTACCAGTCCGCGGCCGAGATGCTCGTGCGGATCTCGGTCCGCCGGATGTCGGAGCCGAGGCCGATCGGCGTGGGGAACTTGTCCGGCACTGCCTCGATGTGGCGCTGGGCCGGCTTCCAGGCCGTCCCGTCGAAGTCGTCCAGGGAGACGATCCGCAGATACATCTCCTGGGTGTCCTCGGTGCTGGTGCGGTACGACAGGACCTGGCGGTCCTCGTTCACGTTCAGGCTGTCGCGCAACGAGACCAGCGGGTTCACCGCGGAGATCGTGCCCCCGCCGCCCGTGCCCGTGCCGACGCCCGTGCCCGCGGCGCCCAGCAGGCCGCCGTCCAGGGCGGGCAGGCCGAGCGGCACCACGAGGGCGATGCCCAGCGCGACCGCGCCGATGCGCCGCCCGGTGCGGACCGGGGCGACGGCTGCGCCGGCGGGCTCCGCGCCCGGAGCGCGGGGCGCCCCGCCGAAGACCCGTCCCCACTGGGAGAGCCGGTCGCGGCCCTCGGCCAGGAGCAGCATCAGATAGCCGGTGGCCGCGAGCAGGAACCACAACCACGCGGCGCCGCCGCCGGCCAGTCCGGCGGCCACCGAGTAGAGCGCGAGCAGGGGCAGCCCGGCCGGGGCTGCGCTGCGGAACGTCACCGCGAGCGCGTCCACCGCGAGCCCGATGACCAGCACACCGCCGACGAGCATCAGCCGGATGCCGTCCGACAGCGGCGCCGGGATCGCGAACCGCCCCACGTCGTCCGCGCCCACCTGGAGCAGCATGCCGAAGCGGTGGAACGCGTCGGGACCGGGGATCACTCCGACGATGGCCTGCTGGCGGGCGAAGGTGAGGGTCAGCAGCATCAGGGTCGCCAGTGCCTGCACGGCCACCGTCAGCGGCCGGGCCAGCGGGACCCGCCGGGTCAGCGCGCCCACACCCGTCTGCAGCGCCAGCAGCAGGGCCGCCTGCAGGATCCAGGTCGCCGGGTCCACCAGCGGGAGCAGGGCGCAGGCCGCCATCAGCGTCGCCGCCGCGGCACACAGCGCCAGTCGTCCCCGCCCGCTCATGAGCCACCGCCCCCTGCCGTGCTCCCCGTCGACGCCGCGCCCATGCGCTGCCGGTCCGCCTGCCGCCACAGGTCGGCGAACTGCGCCGCCCGCGGCACCTTCACGGCGGTCCAGCCCGCCTCGCGCAGCATGCGCAGCTGTTCCTCGCTCTTGTCCAACGGGCCGGGGACATCGGTGGGTTCCCGCACCCAGGCGTCGCTGTCCAGCAGGAAGGCCAGAGCGCCGCCGCTGCGCTGGCGCATCTTGGCGAGCACGGTCGCCTGCTCCTCGTCCAGGTCGCCGAGGAAGGCGATCAGCAGGCCCTCGTTGCCCCCGCGCAGCACGTCGTAGGCGCGGGACAGGCCCGTGCCGTCCGAGTGATCGACGACGGCGAGGGTGTCCATCATCAGCCCCGCCGCGTCGGCCGACTCCTGGCTCGCACCGGCGAAACCGTCGGTGCCCTCACCCGGCACCGAACTCCCGGTGTCCGTCAACAGCCGCACCGAGAAGCCCCGTTCGAGCATGTGCACCAGCGTCGACGCCGTGCCCGACACGGCCCATTCGAAGGCCGAGTCCGGGCCCGCGCCCGCGAAGGCGACGCCGCGGGTGTCGAGCAGCACCGTGCACCGGGCGCGCTGCGGCTGCTCCTCACGGCGGACCATCAGCTCGCCGTACCGCGCGGTCAGCCGCCAGTGCACGCGGCGCAGATCGTCGCCGTGCCGGTACCCGCGCGGGATGACGTCGTCCTCGCCGGCCAGCGCGAGTGAACGGTGCCGTCCGTCGCCGTACCCCTTCGCCTCGCCGCTCAGCCGCACCGGCGGCAGCGGCTCCACGCGCGGGATGACCGTCAGCGTGTCGTACGTCGAGAAGGAGCGGGTCAGTTCGCACATCCCGAACGGGTCGGTGAGGCGCAGTTGCAGCGGACCGAGGGGATAGCGGCCGCGCAGGTCCGAGCGCACGCGGTAGGACACCTCACGGCTGCCGCCCGCCTCGACCCGGTCCAGGACGAACCGGGGACGGGGACCGAGCACGTACGGCACCCGGTCCTGGAGCATCAGCAGGCCGGTGGGCAGCCGGGAGACGTTGTCCATGCGCAGGTGGACCCGGGCCTCCGAACCGGCGGGCACGCGCGCGGGGGAGAGCCGGCGGCTGCCCGAGACCCGGTAGCGCGTGCGGTACAGCACGGTCGCGCAGACCAGCGGCAGCACGGCGAGCAGCAGGCCGACCCGGAGCAGATCGCTCTGCCCGAGGACGTACGCGCAGATGGCGGCCGCCACTCCGGCGGCGAGGAAGGAGCGACCGCGGGTGGTGAGCCCGGCGAGCGCCGTGCGCAGTCCGCCTTTGGACTCCTCCGCGTGTCCGGTCCCCCCTGAGGTCATCACAGCCTCCGTGGCGGCTGCGAGCCGAACGCGGTGGCACTGCGGCCCGTGATGAAGGCGCCGCCCTGCTGCTGGGGTGCCGAGGGCACCGGGATGCGCTGCAGGATCTCCTGGACGACCTGCTCGGCCGTGCGCCGGTTCAGCTGCGCCTGTGCCGTGGGCAGCAGCCGGTGGGCCAGCACGGCCACGGCGAGTGCCTGCAGGTCGTCCGGCAGCGCGAACTCCCGGCCGCTCAGGGCGGCGGACGCCTTCGCCGCGCGCAGCAGATGCAGCGTGGCCCGCGGCGAGGCGCCGAGTCTGAGGTCGGGGTGCGTCCGGGTGGCCGCGACCAGATCCACCGCGTACCGCCGGACGGGATCGGCGACGTGGACCGTGCGCACCGCGTCGATCAGCTTCACGATGTCGTGCGCGTGGGCCACCGGCTGGAGGTCGTCGAGCGGCGAGACCCCGCCGTGCACGTCCAGCATCTGCAGCTCGGCCTCCGCGCTGGGGTAGCCGATGGAGACCCGGGCCATGAAACGGTCGCGCTGGGCCTCGGGCAGCGGATACGTGCCCTCCATCTCGACCGGGTTCTGCGTGGCCACCACCATGAAGGGGCTGGGCAGTTCGTACGTCTGCCCGTCGATGGTGACCTGGCGCTCCTCCATCGACTCCAGCAGAGCCGACTGCGTCTTGGGCGAGGCACGGTTGATCTCGTCGCCGATCACGATCTGCGCGAAGATCGCCCCCGGCTTGAACTCGAATTCCCGGCGCTGCTGGTCCCAGATGGACACACCTGTGATGTCCGAGGGCAGCAGGTCGGGCGTGAACTGAATACGCCGCACCGAACAGTCGATGGACCGCGCCAATGCCTTGGCCAGCATGGTCTTGCCGACGCCCGGGACATCCTCGATCAGAAGATGCCCCTCGGCGAGCAGCACGGTCAGCGAAAGCCGTACGACCTCTGGCTTGCCTTCGATCACCTCTTCCACCGAACTGCGGACACGCTCCGCAGTGGCGGTCAGATCAGTGAGGCTCGCTCGATCGTCATAGGTCGTCACCCGGCCCTCCTCGGCCCTTGCCCGGGCCGACGCTCTGTGATGCGGAACGGCCCACCCCGAAACACGGACACCACGCGGGAAAAGTTCCGCGTGACGCCACACCCGCATTCTTGTTGCCGTTACCGGTTCGTGTCACTCGCCTGTGGATAACTGGCCGTCTTATGTCAGGTCTTACGGCCTTTTGGGCCCGGCAACACCCGGGAGTTTCCGTGTGGACAGTGGCATACGAGTCCGCAGGGGCGCTCAGGCGGGGTCGATCTCGCGCAGCAGACCCGTCTTCACGTCGAAGACGAAACCGCGCACGTCTTCGGTGTGCAGCAGGAACGGCGAGGTGCGCACCCGCTGCATGGACTGCCGTACGTCCTGCTCGACGTCCCGGAAGGCCTCCACGGCCCAGGCGGGGCGCTGGCCGACCTCCATCTCCAGGTCGTGCCGGAAGTCCTCGGTGAGGGCCTCCAGGCCGCAGCCGGTGTGATGGATGAGCACGACGCTGCGGGTGCCGAGCGCCCGCTGGCTGATGGTCAGGGAGCGGATCACGTCGTCGGTGACGACTCCGCCCGCGTTCCGGATGGTGTGGCAGTCGCCCAGTTCCAGGCCGAGCGCGGCGTGCAGGTCGAGCCGGGCGTCCATGCAGGCCACGACGGCCACGCCCAGGACGGGACGGGCGTCCATCCCCGGGTCGCTGAAAGCGGCGGCGTACTGCTCGTTCGCGTCGACGAGTCGGTCGGTGACGGTGCCGGTGGCTATGGCGCCTTCGCGCTCTGCGGGCACGGATGCAGAAGTCGTCATAGCTCTGACGTTACTGGTCACGCGGGGCGTAGTCCTGCTGTGAGAGAGGACAAAAAACGTCATCGTGGCTTGTTGTGAGGTAACCCACACGGGCGGTGGCGACGCACCCGTACGGATGATTCTTTCCGAGTCGCCGCTTCACGGAGAGCGGGGTACGCGACGCGCATGCCGGTTGATTGACCGCGAGACACCGTGGACTAAAGTGACGCGAAGCGGGAGACGAGGCTCTCCCTGCTGGACTTTTCCCGGAGAACCCGGCGCTTTTCCGGTTTCTCCCCGCGTGCGCGGTGCGTACGTACGGCTCGGCCTCCTCCCGCTCCCGGTCGGCTGACGCCACTCACCCGGCGCCGGCAGGCCTCCCCTTCTCGAGCGGGCGGGGACCCGGCGGTGCGTACGGCCGCGCGGACCTGAGAGGGCCCCTTGAGCCAGAGTCGACACGTCCCGGTGATGCTCCAGCGGTGCCTGGACATGCTGGCGCCCGCACTGGAGCGGCCGGGAGCCGTGGTCGTCGACTGCACCCTCGGCCTGGGCGGGCACAGCGAGGCCCTGCTGGCCCGCTTCCCCGAGGTCCGGCTCGTCGCCCTCGACCGCGACAAGGAGGCACTGCGCCTCTCCGGGGAGCGGCTCGCCCCCTTCGGTGACCGGGCCACCCTGGTGCACGCGGTGTACGACGAACTCCCCGACGTACTCGACCGCCTGGGCCTCCCGCACGTCCAGGGCGTGCTGTTCGATCTCGGCGTCTCCTCCATGCAACTCGACGAGGCCGACCGCGGATTCGCGTACGCGCAGGACGCCCCCCTCGACATGCGCATGGACCAGACGACCGGCATCAGCGCGGCCGAGGTGCTCAACACGTATCCGCCGGGCGAACTGGTGCGGATCCTGCGGGCGTACGGCGAGGAGAAGCAGGCCAAGCGGATCGTGTCCGCCGTCGTGCGCGAGCGTGACAAGGAGCCCTTCAGCAACAGTGCCCGGCTCGTCGAGCTGATCCGCGACTCGCTGCCCCAGGCCGCCAAGCGCACCGGCGGCAACCCCGCCAAGCGCACCTTCCAGGCGCTGCGCATCGAGGTCAACGGCGAACTGACCGTCCTGGAGAGGGCGATCCCCGCCGCCGTGAAGGCGCTCGCCGTCGACGGCCGGATCGCCGTGCTGTCGTACCACTCCCTGGAGGACCGGCTGGTCAAGCAGGTCTTCGCGGCCGGTGCCGCCTCCACCGCCCCGCCCGGACTGCCGGTCGTCCCCGAGCGCTACCAGCCGCGGCTCAAGCTGCTCACCCGCGGTGCCGAACTTCCCACCGAGGAAGAGGTCGCCGAGAACCGGCGGGCGGCCCCCGCGCGGCTGCGGGGGGCGCTGCGCATCCGCGAGGACGCCGAGTGAGGCGCACGAAGGGAGCCGTGTGAGCCGCACGCAGGGGAGCGTGAGTGAGTTGGAGAACCGAACTCACGGGGTGGCCGATGAGTGGGAAATCCAGACGCGCCGGGAGGGTCCGTGAGCAGGAAACCCGTACTGAGGGGCCGGGCCGCCCGGCTCGCGCGGCTCCTGCCCGCCGGAGCGGGACACGCCGCCCGCACCCCCTTCGTCCTGCTGGTCGTCCTGCTGCTCGGCGGCGGTCTGATCGGGCTCCTCGTGCTGAACTCCGCGCTCAGTGAAGGGTCGTTCCGGCTCGACGACCTCCAGAAGGAGACGAAGAGCCTCACGGACGAGGAGCAGGAGCTCCAGCGGGACGTCGACTCCTACTCGGCCCCCGACGCCCTCCAGCGCCGCGCCCGCGAGCTGGGCATGGTCCCCGGCGGCGACCCCGCGTTCCTCAATCCCGACGGCACCGTCAAGGGTGTTCCAGGAGCGGCCGCCGAACAGTCCTCGGTGCACAACCAGGCGCTTCCGCCCGAGGTCGTCGCCCCCGCGCCCAGCGCGAGCCCGACGGCGCCCCCCAGCCCGGTCCCGACCCCGGCACCGGCCGTGAGCGCGCCCCCCGCGCAGGTCTCCCCGGCCGCGCCCACCCCGCAGATCCCCACCACCGCCCCCTTCACGCAGCCCACCACATACGGCAGGTGACGGAAGTGTCCGACAGGGAACCGCCGCGCCGCCGCGTGCCCGGCCCCGCCAGGCCCGTACGCCCCGGCCAGCGGCGCCCGGGCCCCGGCTCGCGCCCCGCCCGCCGCCCGGGCGCGCCCCGGCAGAGCGGCCCGCGCGTCATCCGGCTCGGCAGCCCGCGCCCCCGCCTGCGCATGGTCAGCCTCGCGCTGACCCTGGTGATGGTCGCCTTCGTCGTACGGCTGCTCCAGGTGCAGGCCGTGGACGCCAGCGCCTATGCCTCGAAGGCCGAGCAGAACCGGTACGTCGGCCGCACCCTGGCCGCCGAGCGCGGCGGGATCACGGACCGCAACGGCATCGAGCTCGCGACCAGCGTGGACGCGTACGACATCACGGCCGACCCCACGATGTTCACGTCCGGCGCCACGAAGACGTCGGACGCGCCCGAGCAGGCCGCCGCGCTCCTCGCCCCGATCCTGGACCAGGACGCGGACAGGATCGCCAAGAAGCTCAGTACCAGGAACACGCGGTACACCCTGCTCGCGCACCGCCAGACGCCGCAGGTCTGGAAGCAGATCAAGGACCTCAAGGACACCCTCGCGGCCAAGGCGGAGACCGACAAGACCACGTTCAACGTCCTCGCGGGCGTCCTCGCGGTCCCGGCCAGCAAGCGCGTGTACCCGAACGGCGATCTCGCCGCCGGGATACTGGGCTGGGTCAACGCCGACGGCAAGGGCGGCGGTGGTGTCGAGCAGAAGCTGAACCAGGAACTCGCCGGCAAGGACGGCAAGATCCGCTACGCCCAGTCCGGCGGCCGGCAGGTGCCCACCGCCGGCTCCACCGAGACGCCCGCGGTGGCCGGCTCCGACGTCGAGCTGACCATCGACCGCGACATCCAGTGGGCCGCGCAGAACGCCATCACCGAGCAGGTGAAGAAGTCCAAGGCGGACCGCGGGTACGTGATAGTGCAGGACACCCGGACCGGGGAGATCCTGGCCATGGCCAACTCGCCCGGCTTCGACCCGAACGACCTCTCGCAGGCGAACTCGGCGGCCCTCGGCAACGCGGCCCTCCAGGACGCCTACGAGCCCGGCTCCACCGCCAAGGTCATGTCGATGGCCGCCGTGCTGGAGGAGAACGTCGCGACGCCCGCGACCCATGTGGTCGTGCCCAACCGGCTGCACCGCGGCGACCGGCTCTTCCAGGACGACATCGACCACGCGACCTGGAACCTGACGCTCAACGGCGTCCTCGCCAAGTCCAGCAACATCGGGACCATCCTCGCGGCCGGCCAGCTCGGCAAGACCCAGCAGCAGGCCAACCAAGTCCTCTACTCGTATCTGCGCAAGTTCGGCATCGGCAGCTACACCGGGCTCGGCTTCCCCGGCGAGACAAAGGGCATCCTCGCGCCCGCCGGCAAGTGGTCGACCTCGCAGCAGTACACGATTCCTTTCGGCCAGGGCATGTCCCTCAACGCGATGCAGGCGGCCTCCGTCTACTCGACGATCGCCAACGGCGGCGTACGCGTCGAGCCCACGCTGGTGCGCGGCGCGAAGGGCCCCGACGGGCGCTTCACACCCGCTCCCGAGCCCAAGAAGACGCGGGTCGTGAGCGAGAAGACGGCGAAGACCCTCGCCCAGATGCTGGAGTCCGTGGTGGACGACGAGGAGGGCACCGGCGCCAAGGCGCGCATCCCGGGCTACCGGGTCGCGGGCAAGACGGGTACGGCCAACCGCGTGGATCCGGCCACTGGCAAGTACCACGGCTACACCTCGTCGTTCGCCGGGTTCGCGCCCGCGGACAAACCGCGGGTGACCGTCTACTGCGCCATTCAGAACGCCACCAAGGGCAGCTATTTCGGCGGCCAGATCTGCGGTCCCATCTACAAGCAGGTCATGGAGTTCGCGCTGAAGACCCTCCAGGTCCCGCCCACCGGCGCCGAGCCCGCCAGGCTGCCCGTCAGCTTCACTCCCTGACCCGCTCGGCGCACGCCCCGACCAGCTCCTCCCCGCACAACGGACCAGGAACAGCTCGTGACAACGATCACCCCGGACCCCGGGAACCACACCCCGCCGCGCCCCTCACTTCGCTCCGGCGGGGGTGTGCCCGGTACGCTCACCGCCGTGCCACACGCTGATCAGTCCCAAACCACCCAGAAGGGCGTTCCTGTGACATATCCGGGGCCGCCGCGACCGGTTCACGTCTCCGCCACACCCCTGGCGGAACTGGCCGATCAGCTGGGTGCCGAGAAGCCCGCGAGCGCCACGGAGGTCACGGGCATCACCCATGACTCCCGTGCCGTACGTCCCGGCGACCTGTACGCCGCGCTGCCCGGCGCCCGCCTCCACGGCGCCGACTTCGTGACGCAGGCGGCCGGCCTCGGCGCCGTCGCCGTGCTGACCGACCCGACGGGCGCCGAGCGGGCCACCGCCACCGGTCTGCCGGTCCTCGTCGTCGACGACCCGCGCGCCCGGATGGGGGAGCTGGCGGCCACCATCTACGGCCACCCCGGGCGCGACCTGCTCCAGGTCGGCATCACCGGCACCTCCGGCAAGACCACCACGGCGTACCTCGTCGAGGGCGGTCTGAAGACGGTCCGCTCCACCGGGCTCATCGGCACGGTCGAGATGCGCATCGGCGACGAGCGCATCAAGTCGGAGCGTACGACGCCCGAAGCCACCGACCTCCAGGCGCTGTTCGCGGTCATGCGCGAGCGCGGTGTCGAGGCGGTCGCCATGGAGGTCTCCAGCCACGCGCTGGTGCTCGGCCGCGTCGACGGCTGTGTCTTCGACATCGCCGTCTTCAACAACCTCAGCCCGGAGCACATGGAGTTCCACTCCGACATGGAGGACTACTTCCGGGCCAAGGCGCAGCTGTTCACGCCGAAACGCAGCAGACTCGGCGTGATCAACCTCGACGACGAATACGGACGCAGGCTCGTCAAGGAAGCCGGCGTCCCCGTGGTCACGTTCTCCGCCGAGGGCCACCCCGACGCCGACTGGCGCGCCACGGACGTCGAAGTCGGGCCCATGGACTCGACGTTCACGGTGATCGGCCCCAAGGGGGAGCGGATCACGGCGAAGTCGCCGCTCGCCGGGCCCTTCAACGTGGCCAACACGCTCGCCGCGATCGTCTCCCTCGCCGTGGCCGGGATCGACCCGCAGGGCGCCGCCGACGGCATCGCCGCCGTGCCGGGCGTACCGGGCCGCCTGGAGCGCGTGGACGTGGGCCAGCCCTATCTCGCCGTGGTCGACTACGCGCACAAGACGGACGCCGTCGAATCGGTCCTGCGCGCGCTGCGCAAGGTGACCGAGGGCAAGCTGCACATCGTGCTCGGCTGCGGCGGCGACCGCGACAGGACCAAGCGGATGCCGATGGGCGCCGCCGCGGCCCGGCTCGCCGACACCGCCGTACTGACCTCCGACAACCCCCGTGGCGAGGACCCCCTCGCGATCCTCGCCACGATGCTCGCGGGCGCCGCCGAAGTGCCGGCGCACGAACGCGGCGAGGTCCAGGTCTTCGAGGACCGGGCCGCCGCCATCGCCGCCGCCGTCGCCCGCGCGCAGCCGGGCGACACCGTGCTGGTCGCGGGCAAGGGCCACGAGCAGGGCCAGGACATCGCCGGGGTGGTCCGTCCCTTCGACGACCGCCAGGTGCTTCGCGAAGCTATCCAGAAGACCCAGGGATGAACTTGTGATCGCCCTCTCTCTCGCCGAGATCGCAGCAGTCGTCGGCGGGCAGACGTACGACATACCGGATCCGGCGGTACAGGTCACCGGACCGGTCGTCAGGGACTCCCGTGAAGTGGAGTCCGGCAGCCTCTTCGTCGCCTTCGTCGGCGAGCGCGTGGACGGCCACGACTACGCCCGGGCGGTCGTCGACGCGGGCGCGGTCGCCGTCCTGGCCTCCCGGCCCGTGGGCGTCCCCGCGATCGTCGTGGAGGACGTCCAGGCGGCTCTCGGCGCCCTCGCGCGCCATGTGGTCGAACGCCTCGGCGCGACCCTCGTGGCGCTCACCGGCTCCGCGGGCAAGACCAGTACCAAAGACCTCATCGCGCAGGTGCTCCGGAGCAAGGCGCCGACCGTCTTCACGCCCGGTTCGCTCAACAACGAGATCGGACTGCCGCTGACCGCGCTCAGCGCCACCGAGGAAACCCGTTTCCTCGTACTGGAGATGGGCGCGCGCGGCATCGGCCACATCCGCTACCTCACGGAACTCACCCCGCCGAGGATCGGTCTCGTCCTGAACGTCGGCACCGCGCACATCGGCGAGTTCGGCGGCCGTGAGCAGATCGCCCAGGCCAAGGGCGAGTTGGTCGAGAGCCTGCCGGAGGACGGCGCCGCGATCCTCAACGCCGACGATCCCCTCGTCCGCGCGATGGCATCCCGTACGAAGGCCAGGGTGATCCTCTTCGGAGAGTCCGGCGAAGCGGACGTACGCGCCGAGAACGTCCGTCTCACGGACGGCGGACAGCCCGCATTCAGGCTTCACACACCCTCCGGGTGCAGTGACGTGACCATGCGCCTGTACGGTGAGCACCACGTGTCGAACGCGCTCGCCGCGGCCGCCGTCGCCCATGAGCTGGGCATGTCCGCAGACGAGATCGCCCGCGCGCTCTCCGAGGCGGGCTCCCTCTCCCGCTGGCGGATGGAGGTCACGGAGCGCCCGGACGGCGTGACGGTCGTCAACGACGCCTACAACGCGAACCCCGAGTCCATGCGAGCCGCCCTGCGCGCGCTCGCGGCGATGGGCAAGGGGCGGCGGACCTGGGCGGTGCTCGGTCAGATGGCCGAGCTCGGGGACGAGGCGCTCGCCGAGCACGACGCGGTCGGACGGCTCGCCGTCCGACTCAACGTCAGCAAGCTCGTCGCGGTCGGGGGCAGGGAAGCGTCCTGGCTCCAACTGGGCGCATATAACGAGGGTTCGTGGGGTGAGGAGTCGGTGCACGTGTCCGACGCACAGGCGGCTGTCGACCTGTTGCGCAGCGAGCTGCGCCCGGGGGATGTCGTGCTCGTGAAGGCGTCCCGGTCGGTCGGGCTCGAACGGGTGGCGCTCGCGCTGCTCGAGCCCGGTGCCGAGGGTGAGGTTTCCGCCCGATGATGAACCAGATCCTGTTCGCGGGAGTCATCGGCCTCTTCCTGACGCTGATCGGTACCCCGCTGCTGATCAAGCTGCTGGCCCGCAAGGGCTACGGCCAGTACATCCGCGACGACGGCCCGCGTGAGCACCACGCCAAGCGCGGTACGCCGACGATGGGTGGTATCGCCTTCATTCTGGCGACGCTCATCGCGTACTTCCTCAGCAAGGTCATCACCGGCAAGCCGCCGACGTTCTCCGGGCTCCTGGTGCTCGGACTGATGACGGGGATGGGCCTGGTCGGCTTCCTCGACGACTACATCAAGATCGTCAAGCGCCGGTCGCTGGGTCTGCGGGCCAAGGCGAAGATGGCCGGCCAGCTGACCGTCGGAATCGCCTTCGCGGTGCTCTCGCTGCAGTTCGCGGACAACCGCAACAACACCCCGGCCTCCACGAAGCTCTCCTTCGTGCAGGACTTCGGCTGGTCCATCGGACCGGTGCTGTTCGTGGTCTGGGCGCTGTTCATGATTCTCGCGATGTCGAACGGCGTGAACCTGACGGACGGTCTGGACGGCCTGGCCACCGGCGCTTCCGTGATGGTCTTCGGCGCCTACACGTTCATCGGCGTCTGGCAGTTCCAGGAGTCCTGCGCCAACGCGGCGACCCTGACCAACCCGGCCGCCTGCTACGAAGTGCGCGATCCACTCGACCTCGCGGTCGTCGCCGCCGCCCTCATGGGCGCCTGCTTCGGCTTCCTGTGGTGGAACACCTCGCCCGCCAAGATCTTCATGGGCGACACCGGTTCGCTCGCGCTCGGCGGCGCGCTCGCCGGTCTCGCGATCTGCTCCCGCACGGAGTTCCTGATCGCCCTGCTCGGCGGTCTCTTCGTCCTGATCACCATGTCGGTCGTCATCCAGGTCGGCTCCTTCCGGCTCACCGGCAAGCGCGTCTTCCGGATGGCACCCCTCCAGCACCACTTCGAACTCAAGGGGTGGTCCGAGGTCCTTGTGGTGGTCCGCTTCTGGATCATCCAGGGCATGTGCGTGATCGTCGGCCTCGGCCTCTTCTACGCGGGATGGGCAGCCAAGAAGTGACCACCTGGCAGGGGAAGAACGTCACCGTCGCCGGACTCGGCGTCTCCGGTATCCCGGCGGCCCGCGTACTGCACGGGCTCGGCGCGGTCGTCACGGTCGTCAACGACGGCGACGACGAGCGCTCCCGGGCCCAGGCCGCGGACCTGGAGGCGCTCGGCGTCACCGTGCGCCTCGGTGACGGCGCCACCCTGCCCGAGGGCACCGAGCTCATCGTCACCGCGCCCGGCTGGAAGCCGGACAAGCCGCTGTTCACCGCGGCCGCCGAGGCGGGCGTCCCGGTCTGGGGTGACGTGGAGCTGGCCTGGCGGCTGCGCGGGCCCGACGCGGCGCCGTGGCTCGCGGTCACCGGCACCAACGGCAAGACCACGACCGTCCAGATGCTCGCCTCGATCCTGAAGGCGGCAGGCCTGCGCACGGCCGCCGTCGGCAACATCGGGGTCTCACTGCTGGACGTCGTACTCGGCGACGAGCCCTACGACGTCCTCGCGGTGGAGCTGTCGAGCTACCAGCTGCACTGGGCGCCCTCGCTGCGCGCCCACTCGGCCGCCGTCCTCAACCTGGCGCCCGACCACCTCGACTGGCACGGCTCCATGGAGGCGTACGCCGCCGACAAGGGCCGCATCTACGAGGGCAATCGCGTCGCCTGTGTCTACAACGTGGCCGACAAGGCCACCGAGGACCTGGTGCGCCAGGCGGACGTCGAGGAGGGCTGCCGGGCGATCGGCTTCGCGCTCGGCACGCCCGGACCCTCCCAACTCGGTGTCGTGGAGGGCCTCCTGGTCGACCGCGCCTTCGTCGAGGACCGGCAGAAGAACGCCCAGGAGCTCGCCGAGGTCTCCGACGTCCAGCCGCCGGCCCCGCACAACGTCGCCAACGCCCTTGCGGCGGCGGCCCTGGCGCGGGCCTTCGGGGTGCCCCCCACGGCCGTACGGGACGGACTGAGGGCCTTCAGGCCGGACGCCCACCGCATCGCGCACGTGGCCGATGTGGACCAGGTCGCGTACATCGACGATTCCAAGGCGACCAACACCCATGCGGCGGAAGCCTCTTTGGCGGCGTACGAGTCGATCGTGTGGATCGCCGGCGGGCTGGCCAAGGGCGCGACCTTCGACGAGCTGGTCGCCAAGTCGGCGAAGCGACTTCGGGGCGTCGTGCTGATCGGCGCCGACCGCGCCCTCATCCGGGAAGCCCTGGCGCGACACGCGCCCGAAGTACCGGTCGTCGACCTGGACCGGACGGACACTGGGGCGATGCTCGCGGCTGTCCAGGAGGCCCAGCGGCTCGCCGGGCCGGGAGACACGGTGCTGCTGGCCCCGGCCTGCGCCTCGATGGACATGTTCGCCAACTACAACAAGCGCGGTGACGCTTTCGCGGAGGCGGTTCGCGAACTCGGCACCTGACCCGGCCGCCTGCCGGGCGACCCTGGGAGGGACGGACGCGTGACATCGTTGTGGCCCGGAGACGCCGATGCCCAGTAGCCGTACCGGCCGCCCTCCCGTGCAGCGGGCCGCCAGGCGTCCCGCAGCGCGTCCCGCGGGCGACAGCCCTCTGCGGGGTCTCTACCTGCGCCTGCGCCGCGTCTGGGACCGGCCGCTCACCGCGTACTATCTGATCTTCGGCAGCAGTCTGCTGATCACCGTGCTCGGCCTCGTGATGGTCTACTCGGCCTCGATGATCACGGCGCTGCAGATGTCGCTGCCCGGTTCCTACTTCTTCCGGAAGCAGTTCCTCGCGGCCCTGATCGGCACCGTACTGCTGCTGATCGCCTCGCGGATGCCGGTGAAGCTGCACCGCGCCCTTGCCTATCCGATACTGGCCGGCTCCGTCTTCCTGATGGTCCTGGTGCAGGTGCCGGGGATAGGAGTGGCGGTCAACGGCAACCAGAACTGGATCTCCGTCGGCGGCCCCTTCCAGCTCCAGCCGAGCGAGTTCGGCAAGCTCGCGCTCGTGCTGTGGGGCGCGGACCTGATCGCCCGCAAGCAGGACAAGCGGCTGCTGACCCAGTGGAAGCACATGCTGGTGCCGCTCGTTCCGGTGACCTTCATGCTGCTCGGGCTGATCATGCTCGGCGGCGACATGGGTACGGCGATCATCCTGACCGCAATCCTCTTCGGGCTGCTCTGGCTGGCCGGGGCGCCGACCCGGCTGTTCGCGGGCGTGCTCTCCATCGCCGCGACGCTCGGCATCATCCTCATCAAGACCAGCCCCAACCGGATGGCGCGGCTCGGCTGTATCGGCGCCACGGAACCCGGCCCGAACGACACCTGCTGGCAGGCCGTGCACGGTATCTACGCCCTGGCCTCCGGCGGACTCTTCGGATCCGGGCTGGGTGCCAGTGTGGAGAAATGGGGCCAACTCCCCGAAGCACACACCGACTTCATCTTCGCCATCACCGGGGAGGAACTGGGCCTGGCAGGGACGCTGTCGGTACTCGCCCTCTTCGCGGCTCTAGGCTATGCGGGTATCCGCGTGGCCGGACGCACGGAGGACCCCTTCGTGAGGTATGCCGCGGGAGGCGTGACCACCTGGATCACGGCGCAGGCCGTGATCAACATCGGTGCGGTGCTCGGTCTGCTGCCGATCGCCGGAGTCCCGCTCCCGCTGTTCTCCTACGGGGGTTCCGCCCTGCTGCCGACCATGTTCGCCATCGGGCTGCTGATCGCCTTCGCACGCGACGAGCCCGCTGCGCGGGCTGCGCTTGCCATGCGGCAACCCCGCTTTGGTAAAAAGCGTGCTGCGGCCAGAGGCTCTGGAGAGCCTCGGAGATGGAACACGATGCGACGGCGTGCCTCGGCGCGTTCGTCCGGAGAGCGGTGAATTTCGGTGCATGTCGTACTCGCCGGCGGGGGGACCGCCGGCCACATCGAGCCCGCGCTCGCCCTCGCGGACGCCCTGCGCAGGCAGGACCCGACCGTGGGGATCACGGCCCTGGGCACGGAGCGCGGACTCGAGACCCGACTCGTACCCGAGCGGGGCTATGAACTCGCGCTGATCCCCGCCGTGCCGCTGCCACGCAAGCCGACCCCCGAGCTGATCACCGTCCCCGGACGGCTGCGCGGCACGATCAAGGCCGTCGAGCAGGTGCTGGAGCGCACCAAGGCCGACGCGGTCGTCGGCTTCGGCGGCTATGTCGCCCTGCCCGGCTATCTCGCCGCCAAGCGCCTGGGCGTGCCGATCATCGTCCACGAGGCCAACGCCCGCCCGGGTCTGGCCAACAAGATCGGATCGCGGTACGCGGCCCAGGTCGCCGTCTCCACCCCGGACAGCAAGCTCCGCGGCTCCCGCTACATCGGCATCCCGCTGCGCCGCTCCATCGCCACCCTGGACCGGGCGGCCGTGCGCCCCGAGGCGCGCGCCGCCTTCGGTCTCGACCCCGCGCTGCCGACCCTGCTCGTCTCGGGCGGCTCCCAGGGCGCCCGCCACCTCAACGAGGTCATCGAGCGGGTCGCCCCGTACCTCCAGCAGGCCGGTATCCAGATCCTGCACGCGGTCGGACCCAAGAACGAACTGCCGCAGGTCCACCAGATGCCGGGGATGCCCCCCTACATCCCGGTACCGTACGTGGACCGGATGGACCTCGCGTACGCCGCGGCCGACATGATGCTCTGCCGTGCGGGCGCGATGACCGTCGCCGAACTCTCCGCCGTCGGGCTGCCGGCCGCCTACGTCCCGCTGCCGATCGGCAACGGCGAACAGCGGCTCAACGCCCAGCCGGTGGTCAAGGCCGGCGGCGGACTGCTGGTCGACGACGCGGAACTGACGCCCGAGTGGATCCAGGCGAACGTGCTGCCCGTGCTCGCCGACCCGCACCGGCTGTACGAGATGTCCCGCGCCGCCTCCGAGTTCGGCCGCCGGGACGCCGACGACCTGCTCGTCGGCATGGTGTACGAGGCGATCGCCTCACGCCGTCACTAGCACCGTATGAGGGAAGGCAGGGAGCGTGGCCGGACCGAGCACCGCGCAACGCGGCGAACGGCAGAAGCTGGAGTCCGGCCCGCCCCGGCCGCCCCGCAACGGGCGGCTTCCGCGCCCTCGTACGCTCATCATCCTTTTGCTCGCGCTGGTGTTGGCGGGCGCCGGATCGGTGTGGGTCCTCTACGGCTCGCACTGGCTGCGGGTGGAGAAGGTGTCCGCCACCGGGATGCGGGTACTGACGGACCGACAGGTGCGCGAAGCGGCCGAGGTGCCGGTCGGGTCGCCCCTGATTTCCGTCGACACCGATGCCATTGAAGCGCGATTGCGTGAGAAATTGCCCCGAATTGCCACGGTTGACGTCGTTCGTTCCTGGCCGCACGGAATCGGACTGAAAGTGACCGAGCGCACTCCGGTCCTGATCGTCGAAAAGGGTGGAAAGTTCGTCGAAGTGGACGCTGAGGGCGTGCGATTCGCTACGGTTTCCGACGCCCCGAAGGGCATCCCCACGCTGGAATTGACGGTTCCCCGGTCCGCGGGGCTGCGCCGCTTCGGCACCGACCGGCTGGTGCGCGAGGCGGTGCGGGTCGCCGGCGACATTCCGGCCGACGTCGCCCGTGAAACCCGGACCGTCAAGGTCCGTTCGTACGACTCCATCTCGCTGGAGTTGAGCGGCGGGCGCACGGTGGCATGGGGGAGCGACGAGAAGGGCCGCGCGAAGGCGCGGACGCTCACCGCTCTCATGAAAGCAGCTCCCGGGGCCCGGCACTTCGACGTAAGTGCGCCCACCGCCCCTGCGTCATCAGGGAGTTGACGCACATCCGCGCAGGCCAGCACCCTGGTTGGGCAGCGCTACGCCTGATCACATAGGGTGAAAAGAAAAACGGGAGGTTCGGCGTGTTCGTTGAACGTGCGCCACTTGTCGACTTAGTGTCCTGTTCGGAGAGTCCAAGGAACAGACACACTGGTAACCCTAAACTTCAGCGTTAGGGTTCGGGTCGGCGTTCGGACCGTCCCATTCGGCATCAGTCGTCGGATCGCGAATACGCGAGGCGGCGACACGTAACTCGAGGCGAGAGGCCTTCGACGTGGCAGCACCGCAGAACTACCTCGCAGTCATCAAAGTCATCGGTGTCGGCGGCGGTGGTGTCAATGCCATCAACCGGATGATCGAGGTCGGTCTCAAGGGCGTCGAGTTCATCGCCATCAACACCGACGCGCAAGCTCTGTTGATGAGCGACGCCGACGTCAAGCTCGACGTCGGCCGTGAACTCACTCGCGGACTCGGCGCCGGAGCCAACCCGGCCGTCGGCCGCAAGGCCGCCGAGGACCACCGCGAGGAGATCGAGGAGGTCCTCAAGGGGGCCGACATGGTCTTCGTCACGGCCGGCGAAGGCGGCGGCACCGGCACCGGCGGCGCCCCCGTCGTGGCCAACATCGCCCGCTCCCTCGGCGCCCTGACCATCGGCGTGGTCACCCGCCCCTTCACCTTCGAAGGGCGGCGCCGCGCCAACCAGGCCGAGGACGGCATCGCGGAACTCCGCGAAGAGGTCGACACCCTCATCGTCATCCCGAACGACCGGCTGCTGTCCATCTCGGACCGCCAGGTCTCGGTCCTCGACGCCTTCAAGTCGGCGGACCAGGTCCTGCTCTCCGGTGTTCAGGGCATCACCGACCTCATCACCACCCCCGGTCTGATCAACCTCGACTTCGCGGACGTCAAGTCCGTGATGTCCGAGGCCGGTTCGGCCCTGATGGGCATCGGCTCGGCCCGCGGGGACGACCGTGCCGTGGCGGCGGCGGAAATGGCGATCTCCTCGCCGCTCCTGGAAGCCTCCATCGACGGCGCACGCGGTGTGCTGCTCTCCATCTCCGGCGGCTCCGACCTCGGTCTCTTCGAGATCAACGAGGCCGCCCAGCTGGTGAGCGAGGCCGCGCACCCCGAGGCCAACATCATCTTCGGCGCGGTCATCGACGACGCCCTCGGCGACGAGGTGCGGGTCACCGTCATCGCCGCCGGCTTCGACGGGGGGCAGCCGCCGTCCAAGCGGGACACCGTCCTCGGTTCGTCCTCGGCCAAGCGCGACGAGCCCACGCCGGTACGGTCGGCCGACAGCCGTCCGTCCTTCGGCTCGCTCGGCAGCGTCACGCCGAAGGAGGACCCCGCGCCCGCCCCCGAGCCGGCGAACGAACTGCCGGTCTCCCCGCCGGTCCCGCCCTCCCGCTCCTACTCGGACAGCGCGGCCGAAGAGCTGGACGTGCCGGACTTCCTGAAGTGATAGGACATCGCTCCGAAACGAGCACCGCGAGCGGCGCCCACTTCGCCTTCACCGACCGGTGGGGCGGGGTGAGCGCCGTTCCGTACGAGGAGCTCAACCTCGGCGGCGCGGTCGGCGACGACCCCGGCGCCGTGGGGACCAATCGCGAACTGGCCGCCAAATCCCTGGGCCTGGACCCGGCCCGGGTCGTCTGGATGAACCAGGTGCACGGGCCCGACGTGACGGTGGTCGACGCACCGTGGGGCGACCGTCCGGTGCCGGAGGTCGACGCGATCGTGACCGCCCGGCGCGGACTCGCGCTCGCCGTGCTCACCGCCGACTGCACCCCCGTCCTGCTGGCCGATCCGGTCGCGGGAGTCGCGGCCGCCGCGCACGCCGGGCGGCCAGGCATGATCGCCGGGGTCGTCCCCGCGGCGGTCGCGGCCATGGTGGAACTCGGTGCCGAACCGTCCCGGATCGTCGCCCGCACCGGACCCGCCGTGTGCGGCCGGTGCTACGAGGTGCCGGAGCTGATGCGCGCCGAGGTCGCCGCCGTGGAGCCCGCGGCGTACGCCGAGACCAGCTGGGGCACTCCGGCGGTCGACGTGACCGCCGGCGTGCACGCGCAGCTGGAGCGGCTCGGGGTGCGCGACCGGCAGCAGTCGCCGGTGTGCACGCTCGAGTCGGTCGACCACTTCTCGTACCGACGCGACCGCACCACCGGGCGGCTCGCGGGCTATGTGTGGCTGGGCTGATGGGGCATGACGGACCGTAAGGATCAACTCGCCGGAAACCTGGCGAATGTGGAGGAGCGCATCACGGCGGCGTGTGTGGCCGCCGGGCGCAAGCGAGAAGAGGTGACCCTCATCGTGGTCACCAAGACCTATCCGGCCGGTGATGTGCGGATCCTGTCGGAACTCGGTGTGCGTCACGTCGCCGAGAACCGGGACCAGGACGCGGCGCCCAAGGCGGCGGAGTGCTCGGACCTGCCCCTCTCCTGGCACTTCGTCGGTCAGCTGCAGACCAACAAAGTGCGGTCCGTGGCCGGTTATGCCGACGTCGTGCAGTCCGTCGACCGTCCCAAACTCGTCACGGCTCTGTCGAAGGAAGCGGTGCGGTCGGAGCGCGAACTTGGCTGCCTGATCCAGGTCGCGCTGGACGCGGAGGAGAGCGGCCGGGGCGAGCGGGGAGGCGTGGGAGTCGGCGGAATCGAAGAGTTGGGCGACCTCGTCGCGAACGCTCCCGGGCTCCGGCTCGACGGGCTGATGACCGTCGCCCCGCTCACCGGACCGTACGCGGGGCGCCAACAGGCGGCGTTCGAGCGGCTGATGGATTTGTCGACTGTCCTGCGCCGTGCCCATCCGGCTGCGAACATGGTCTCTGCAGGGATGAGTGCGGACCTCGAACAGGCCGTGGCCGCCGGAGCGACACATGTACGCGTCGGCACTGCGGTACTCGGCGTCCGCCCCAGGCTCGGGTAACGTCGCCAAGAAGTCGGACCACAGCAGAAAATATGGTCATTACCGCTGCTAGGCGGGCATAACGACCTCGTGGATCGCGGGCACTTGGCAACTCGTCAGCCGATCCACCACAGAGCGGAGGACTCAGAGCATGGCCGGCGCGATGCGCAAGATGGCGGTCTACCTCGGCCTCGTGGAGGACGATGGGTACGACGGCAGGGGATTCGACCCCGACGACGACTTCGAGCCAGAGCTCGACCCGGAACCCGAGCGGGACCGCAGGCGGCACGAGCCGTCGCACCAATCGCACCAGGCACATCAGTCCCAACGGGACGAATCGGTACGAGTGGTGCAGCCCCCGGTGCAGCGCGACTCCGTGTCCCGTGCCGCTTCGCTCCCCGCGGAATCCGGGCGTCCGGCGCGAATCGCACCCGTGGCATCCATCACACAAGAACGCCAGCCCCTGGAGAAGAACGCACCGGTGATCATGCCCAAGGTCGTGTCCGAACGAGAGCCGTACCGGATCACCACGCTGCACCCGCGGACCTACAACGAGGCCCGTACCATCGGGGAACACTTCCGTGAGGGCACCCCGGTGATCATGAATTTGACTGAGATGGATGACACAGACGCGAAGCGACTTGTCGACTTTGCGGCCGGTTTGGTGTTTGGTCTTCACGGCAGCATCGAGCGGGTGACGCAGAAGGTGTTCCTGTTGTCGCCTGCTAACGTCGATGTCACGGCGGAGGACAAGGCCCGCATCGCAGAGGGCGGGTTCTTCAACCAGAGCTGAGACGCAAGGCCGGACACCGCACGGGAGCAGGGGAGAGGGACGCACGGATCATGGGCGTGGTTTTGAATATTCTCTACGTCGCGCTGATGTGTTTCCTCATCGTGCTGATCTTCCGTTTGGTCATGGATTACGTGTTCCAGTTCGCCCGCTCATGGCAACCCGGCAAGGCGATGGTGGTCGTTCTGGAGGCCACCTACACTGTCACCGATCCACCGCTCAAGGTTCTGCGGCGGTTCATCCCGCCGCTGCGTCTCGGGGGCGTGGCACTTGACCTGTCCTTCTTCGTACTGATGATCATCGTCTACATCCTGATCACTCTCGTGGGAAATCTCGCGAGGTGACTGTGGACGATACGGTCTTGCCGACTGCCGATGACTACGTTGAGGTGAAGAGATGCCGTTGACCCCCGAGGACGTGCGGAACAAGCAGTTCACGACCGTCCGCCTCCGAGAAGGCTATGACGAGGACGAGGTCGATGCCTTCCTCGACGAGGTCGAGGCCGAGCTGACGCGTCTGCTCCGTGAGAACGAGGACCTGCGCGCCAAACTGGCGGCGGCCACGCGCGCGGCTGCGCAGAACCAGCAGCAGGGCATGCGCAAGCCGCCCGAGCAGCAGGACCCGCAGCACCAGCAGCAGGGTCCGCCGCAGGGCATGCGCGGTCCGGGCGCCCCGGTGCCCGCCGGCATATCGGGCCCGCCGCAGCAGCAGATGGGCGGCCCCATGGGCGGCCCGCCCCAGCTGCCGAGCGGTGCGCCGCAGCTGCCCGCCGGCCCGAGCGGCCAGGGTCAGCAGGGTCCCGGCCCGATGGGTCAGGGTCCGATGGGTCAGGGCCCGATGGGTCAGGGTCCCGGCCAGATGCAGGGCCAGATGCAGCAGATGGGCGGCCCGATGGGCGGTCCCATGGGTGGCCCCATGGGCGGTCACGGTCCGCAGATGCCGCAGCCCGGTCAGGGCCCCGGTGGCGACAGCGCCGCCCGGGTGCTCTCGCTGGCGCAGCAGACCGCCGACCAGGCGATCGCCGAGGCCCGCTCCGAGGCCAACAAGATCGTCGGCGAGGCCCGCAGCCGCGCCGAGGGCCTGGAGCGCGACGCCCGCGCCAAGGCCGACGCCCTGGAGCGGGACGCGCAGGAGAAGCACCGCGTCGCGATGGGCTCCCTGGAGTCCGCCCGTGCCACGCTGGAGCGCAAGGTCGAGGACCTGCGAGGCTTCGAGCGCGAGTACCGTACGCGTCTGAAGTCCTACCTCGAGTCCCAGCTGCGTCAGCTGGAGACCCAGGCGGACGACTCGCTGGCTCCGCCGCGTGCCCCGGCCACCGCTTCGCTGCCGTCGTCCGCGCCGTCCATGGCGCCGGCCGGTGCGAGTGCTCCGTCGTACGGCGGCAACCAGACGATGGGTGGCAACCAGTCGCCGCCGCCGTCCTACGGTGGTCAGCAGCAGATGTCTCCGGCGATGACCCAGCCGATGGCGCCGGTGCGGCCGCAGGGGCCGTCGCCGATGCAGCAGGCTCCCTCGCCGATGCGTGGATTCCTGATCGACGAGGACGACAACTGACGGCCTCTCGTACGCCTTAGGCGTCGGCAGCGTTCAGGGCGGGGCCCCCGGGTTGTACCGGGGGCCCCGCCCTTTTGTGCGGTCGCTGGGCGCCTGTGCGGGTGTGCGGGGTAACAACGCCGAAGGCCCGGGGCCACCGATTTCTGGTGGCCCCGGGCCTTCTCTGCTTCGCCCGGTGGGGGTGGGCATCGGGGGTTCTCGCCCCCTCCGCCCCTGCCCGTCCCGTCCCGGGGGGGGGGGGGGGGCGCCCCCCCCCCCCCCCCCCCCCCCCCCCCCGCCCCCCCGCCCCCCCCCCCCGCCGCCCCCGCACCCGGGGAGACCCCCGCGGAGGGAGA
>NZ_JBHVXW010000001.1:287286-399096 GCF_042881375.1 Streptomyces sp. NPDC058274 | reverse complement strand
CCGTCCCGTCCCTGGGGGCTGCGCCCCCAGACCCCCCTTGTCGCGCTGCGCGCTCGTCCTCAAACGCCGGACGGGCTGAAACTGCCTAGTGGGACTTGTGGAGGTGGAAGGTGAGGGAGAGGGGCTCGTCGGTGAAGGGGGGGCCGTAGGTGTCGTCGGGCTCGCCCTGGGCGAAGTCCGTGGCGAGGACCTCGTCGGCGATGAGGGCGGAGTGCTCGGACAGGGCGGCGATGACGGCCGGGTCCGTGGACGTCCAGCGCAGGGCGATACGGTCGGCCACGTCGAGGCCGCTGTTCTTGCGGGCCTCCTGGATCAGCCGGATCGCGTCACGGGCGAGGCCCGCCCGGCGCAGCTCCTCGGTGATCTCGAGGTCCAGGGCCACCGTCGCGCCCGAGTCGGACGCCACCGACCAGCCCTCACGCGGGGTCTCCGTGATGATCACCTCGTCGGGGGCCAGGGTGACGGTCTCGCCGTCGACCTCCACCGAGGCCTTGCCCTCGCGCAGGGCCAGGGACAGTGCTGCCGCGTCCGCCTCGGCGACGGCCTTCGCGACCGCCTGGACGCCCTTGCCGAAGCGCTTGCCGAGCGCGCGGAAGTTCGCCTTGGCCGTTGTGTCGACCAGCGAGCCGCCCACTTCGGAGAGCGAGGCCAGGGAGGACACGTTCAGCTCTTCGGTGATCTGCGCGTGCAGCTCGCGGTCCAGGGACTCGAAGCCGGTCGCGGCGACCAGCGCGCGGGACAGCGGCTGGCGGGTCTTGACACCCGACTCCGCGCGCGTGGCCCGGCCGAGCTCCACGAGACGGCGTACGAGCACCATCTGCCGCGACAGCTCCGGGTCGATGACGGACAGATCCGCCTCCGGCCAGGACGAGAGGTGGACGGAGTCCGGTGCGTCCGGGGTGACCGGGACGACGAGGTCCTGCCAGACCCGCTCGGTGATGAACGGGGTCAGCGGGGCCATCAGCCGCGTGACCGTCTCCACGACCTCGTGCAGCGTGCGCAGCGCGGCCTTGTCGCCCTGCCAGAAGCGGCGGCGCGAGCGGCGCACGTACCAGTTGGACAGGTCGTCGACGAAGGCCGAGAGGAGCTTGCCGGCGCGCTGGGTGTCGTACGCGTCCAGGGCCCCCGTGACCTGGTCGGTGAGCGCGTGCAGCTCGGACAGGAGCCAGCGGTCGAGGACCGGGCGCTCGGCCGGGGCCGGGTCGGCCTCGCTGGGCGACCAGCCCGCCGTACGCGCGTACAGGGCCTGGAAGGCGACCGTGTTCCAGTACGTGAGGAGCGTCTTGCGGACGACCTCCTGGATCGTGCCGTGGCCCACGCGGCGGGCCGCCCAGGGGGAGCCGCCGGCCGCCATGAACCAGCGGACCGCGTCCGCGCCGTGCTGGTCCATCAGCGGGATCGGCTGCAGGGTGTTGCCCAGGTGCTTGGACATCTTGCGGCCGTCCTCGGCGAGGATGTGACCGAGGCACACCACGTTCTCGTACGACGACTTGTCGAAGACGAGGGTGCCGACCGCCATCAGCGTGTAGAACCAGCCGCGCGTCTGGTCGATGGCCTCCGAGATGAACTGCGCCGGGTAGCGGCTCTCGAAGAGCTCCTTGTTCTTGTGCGGGTATCCCCACTGCGCGAACGGCATCGATCCCGAGTCGTACCAGGCGTCGATGACTTCCGGGACCCGGGTGGCCGGCTGCGTGCACTGCGGGCAGGGGAAGGTGACCTCGTCGATGAACGGACGGTGCGGGTCCAGGTCCGACTGGTCCGTGCCGGTCAGCTCGGAGAGCTCCGCGCGGGAGCCGACGCAGGTGAGGTGGCCCTCCTCGCAGGTCCAGAGCGGGAGCGGGGTGCCCCAGTAACGGCTGCGGGACAGCGCCCAGTCGATGTTGTTGTTCAGCCAGTCGCCGAAGCGGCCGTGCTTGACCGAATCGGGGAACCAGTTGGTCTTCTCGTTCTCCTGGAGGAGGCGGTCCTTGATGGCGGTGGTGCGGATGTACCAGGACGGCTGGGCGTAGTAGAGCAGCGCGGTGTGGCAGCGCCAGCAGTGCGGATAACTGTGCTCGTACGGGATGTGCTTGAAGAGCAGTCCGCGGTCCAGGAGGTCCTCGGTGAGCTTTTCGTCCGCCTTCTTGAAGAAGACACCGCCTACGAGCGGGACGTCCTCCTCGAAGGTGCCGTCCGGGCGGACCGGGTTCACGACCGGCAGGCCGTAGGCGCGGCAGACCTTGAGGTCGTCCTCACCGAAGGCGGGGGACTGGTGGACCAGACCCGTACCGTCCTCGGTCGTCACGTAGTCCGCGTTGACCACGTAGTGGGCTTGTGTGCCGGCCGGGAACTCCACCAGCTCGAACGGACGTTGATACGTCCAGCGCTCCATCTCGGCGCCGGTGAAGGACTCGCCGGTGGTCTCCCAGCCCTCGCCGAGGGACTTCTCGACGAGCGGCTCGGCGACGACGAGCTTCTCCTCGCCGTTCGTCACGACGACGTACGTGACGTCGGGGTGCGCGGCGACCGCGGTGTTGGAGACCAGTGTCCAGGGGGTCGTCGTCCACACCAGGAGCGCTGCCTGGCCGGCGAGCGGACCGGAGGTGAGGGGGAAACGGACGTACACGGACGGGTCGACGACCGTCTCGTAGCCCTGCGCCAGCTCGTGGTCGGACAGGCCGGTGCCGCAGCGCGGGCACCAGGGGGCGACGCGGTGGTCCTGGACCAGCAGGCCCTTGTTGAAGATCTCCTTGAGCGACCACCAGACCGATTCCACGTACTCGGGGTCCATGGTGCGGTAGGCCTCGTCGAGGTCGACCCAGTAGCCCATGCGGGTCGTCAGGTCGGCGAAGGCGTCGGTGTGGCGGGTCACGGACTCGCGGCACTTGGCGTTGAACTCGGCGATGCCGTACGCCTCGATGTCCTTCTTGCCGTTGAAGCCGAGCTCCTTCTCCACGGCGAGCTCGACCGGGAGGCCGTGGCAGTCCCAGCCGGCCTTGCGGGCGACGTGGTAACCGCGCATGGTGCGGAAGCGCGGGAAGACGTCCTTGAAGACGCGTGCCTCGATGTGGTGGGCGCCCGGCATGCCGTTGGCGGTGGGCGGGCCCTCGTAGAACACCCACTCGGGGCGGCCCTCGGACTGCTCAAGGCTCTTGGCGAAGATCTTCTGCTCGCGCCAGAAGTCGAGCACGGCGTGCTCGAGGGCGGGCAGGTCGACCTGGGCGGGCACCTGGCGGTACGTCGGCGCTGTCATCAGCGAGCTTCCTCCAACGGACTTTCTGCCTTCCGTCGGAGGGACGAGAGCCTGAGCTGCTACGAAGTAGCTGCGTCCTACGCCGTGTGCGGCGCGCTCCCGCGGTACCACCCTCCTTGGCTCCCCTGTGCGCGGTGTGCACTGGTGAGCCCCCTCATTGGGGTCGCGATACCGGGTCTACCGGCCTTGCCCGGGGGCTTCGGCTTTCTTCCGGCGGCTCCGGGGTGATCTTCGCGTCGCGCTCGCCCCCGGGCTTCCACCGTCCCCGGGTCGCTCTTGGCTGCGTACGCCGCTACTCGTCCCCATCCATGCTTTTCGCTCCGCCCAGTGTACGGCGCCGCGGGGACAGCGGCCGACCGGTTTACGGGGGCCGCGGCCGAGTGCTCCGGGGGTACGGCGCGACCCGCGGCCGAGGCGCCGTCGGGGCCCTTCCCCGGGGTACCGCCCTGGCCTGCGAACTGACCCGAATGGCGACGTCCCGGCGTCCGGATCCTGGGACGGCGGGCTCGGCGGATTACCGGGCGGGGAGCTGGGCACAACGCTTGCAGGCTTGCCGCGCGGCACCCGTGGGGCGGGCGAATCGCTGGCGTGCCCCGTTGCCGCGGGCCTGAAGTCGATTTATCGTCCCAGCACGATTCGCGAGCAAGATCACAATATGTGAAGGGGCCGCGGCCATGGTGGCGAAGAAGACCGCCGTACAGCAGTCGGCGTCCGGCAGATCCACGGGTCCGGCGGCCAAGGATGTGAGCGGCAAGAAGACCACGCACGGTGCACCCGCGGCGGGCGGAGCCAAGCCCGTGAAGACGGTGCGGGCGGCCGCCGCGAAGGCGAAGGGGAGCGGGTCCCCGGTGGACGGGGTCGCCGCAGAGGGGGCCTCGGGAGCGAAGAAGATCACCAAGAAGACGGCCGCGGGGAAGGCGGCCACCAAGAAGACGGCCGCCAAGAAGACGGTCGGGGGGAAACCGGCCGCTAAGAAGACGGCCGAAAAGAAGACGGCTGCCAAGAAGACGGCCGCCAAGAAGGCAGCGGTTACGGAAGCGGCCGTCAAGGAGACGGCCGCCAAGAAGGCAGCGGTTACGGAAGCGGCCGTCAAGGAGACGTCGGCTACGAAGGCGACCGCCAAGAAGGCGCCTGCCAGGAAAACGGCCGCCAAGAAGGCAGCGGTTACTGAGGCGGGCGTTACGGAGGCGGCCGCTTCCGAGGCGGGGGCCGCGAAGGCTCCGGCCAGGAAGGCGTCCGCCAAGAGGGCGGGGGCCAAGAGCACGGCCGGGAAGAGCAGCAGCAGGGCCAAGAAAACGGCCGCCTCGGCGGCCGAGGGCGCGGCCGAGGCCGCGGAGAAGACGGGAGCCACGACGGTGGTTGCGAAGAAGACTCCTGGCACGGCCACGGCGGCGAAGAACCCCACCGCGGTTCCCAAGGCACGGATCGCCGCGGCGGAGCCCGGCGAGCTCGCGGTACGCCCCGGTGAGGACCCCTGGACCCCGCAGGAGGCCGAGGAGGCGCGTGCGGAGCTGGCCTCCGAGTCGGCCCGCCTGAGCGCCGAGATCACCGCCTCCGAGCAGGCGCTGGCGGGGCTGATGCGGGACTCCGGGGACGGCGCGGGCGACGACCAGGCGGACACCGGCACCAAGAACATCACCCGCGAGCACGAGATGGCCCTCGCGGCCAACGCGCGCGAGATGCTCGACCAGACCGATCGCGCCCTGCTGCGTCTCGAGGCGGGCACCTACGGGCTCTGCGAGAACTGCGGCAACCCCATCGGCAAGGCGCGCATGCAGGCCTTCCCGCGCGCCACGCTGTGCGTCGAGTGCAAGCAGAAGCAGGAGCGCCGCTACTAGGGCGTGCCAGGCGTCGCGGGGCAGACGGGACTCTGCGGACACCCTCCAGGCGGCGCAGAGCCGGTCTGCTCCGCCGGTCACGGCGGGCCGGGGAGCGCCGTGGTCCGTTCGCCGCCGACCGGTGGCCGGCCGTTTTCCCGTCGGCGCGGGAGGCCGCCTGAGCACGAGGCCGGGAGGGGGTGTGCCGTACCCTCGTCCTCAGTCAGGCACCTAGGTTGAGGGACTCACGTGGCAGAGGCGGAGCGCATCATCGGTACGCCGGATACCCCGGACGCTTCGGGGGCCGAGCCGGAGCGGCCCGACGAGAACACGGCATCGGGCGAGCCGTCCGGCGCCGAGGACGCGCAGGCCCCGGCCGAGCGGCCCAGGGGCGGGCGCCGGATCGCCGTCCTGTTCACGGTCGCGGCACTGGCGTACGCCCTCGACCTGGTCAGCAAGCTGCTCGTGGTCGCGAAGCTGGAGCACCACGACTCGATCGCGGTCATCGGGGACTGGCTGAAGTTCGAGGCGGTCCGCAACCCGGGCGCCGCCTTCGGCTTCGGGGAGGCCTTCACCATCATCTTCACGGTGATCGCGGCGGCCGTCATCGTGGTGATCGCCCGGCTGGCGCGCAAGCTCTACAGCCTGCCCTGGGCGATCGCGCTCGGTCTGCTCCTCGGCGGGGCCCTGGGCAATCTGACCGACCGGATCTTCCGCACGCCCGGGTTCTTCGAGGGCGCGGTCGTCGACTTCATCGCGCCCAAGCACTTCGCGGTCTTCAACCTGGCCGACTCGGCGATCGTCTGCGGCGGCATCCTGATCGTGCTGCTGTCCTTCCGCGGCCTCGACCCGGACGGGACCGTCCACAAGGACTGAGTCACGGGGCGGCGTACGGGCCGCTCGGGGTGTACGTACCGCGGCTTCCACGGGTACGGATGTTCGGGCTCTGGTCGGGCGGTGTCGGACCCGTCCGGCATACTCGACGAGTGAGCACGATTCCCGAGATCCGTAACCTGCCCGTGCCCGACGGCCTGGAGGGCGAGCGTGTCGACGCCGCCATCTCCCGCATGTTCGGCTTCTCCCGTACGAAGGCCGCCGAGCTTGCCGCGGCGGGGAAGGTCACGGTCGACGGCTCGGTGGTCGGGAAGTCCGAGCGGGTGCACGGCGGTGCCTGGCTCGAGGTGGAGATGCCACAGGCGCCCGCGCCCGTGCAGATCGTCGCCGAGCCCGTCGAGGGCATGGAGATCGTGCATGACGACGACGACATCGTCGTCATCGTCAAGCCGGTCGGCGTGGCCGCGCACCCCAGCCCCGGCTGGAGCGGTACGACGGTCATCGGCGGTCTCGCCGCCGCCGGGTACCGGATCTCCACCTCGGGTGCCGCCGAGCGCCAGGGCATCGTGCACCGGCTGGACGTCGGCACCTCCGGGCTGATGGTCGTTGCCAAGTCGGAGCGCGCGTACACGTCGCTGAAGCGGCAGTTCAAGGAGCGCGTCGTCGACAAGCGCTACCACGCGCTTGTCCAGGGGCACCCCGACCCGATGAGCGGCACGATCGACGCTCCGATCGGCCGCCACCCGAACCACGACTACAAGTGGGCCGTGACGGCGGAAGGCAAGCCGTCGGTCACGCACTACGACCTCATCGAGGCCTTCCGCGCCGCCAGCCTCCTCGACATCAAGCTGGAGACCGGGCGCACGCACCAGATCCGCGTCCACATGTCCGCCCACCGCCACCCCTGTGTCGGCGACCTGACCTACGGCGCGGACCCCACCCTCGCCAAGCGCCTCGGCCTGACCCGGCAGTGGCTGCACGCGATGCGGCTCGGCTTCGAGCACCCCGGTGACGGCCAGTGGGCCGAGTTCGCGAGCGAGTACCCCGAGGACCTCCAGCAGGCGCTGGACAAGGTGCGGGAGGAAAGCTACGCATGAGCGACGGCTTGGTCCTGCGGGTCGCGGAGGACACCACCGACCGTGAGGCGTGCTTCGCGGTGCGCAAGGAGGTCTTCGTCGTCGAGCAGAGCGTCCCCGAGGACCTCGAGTACGACGCGTACGACGCCGACGCGCTGCATGTCCTGGCCCTCCGCGCGGACGGGACACCGCTGGGCACCGGGCGGCTGCTGCACGGTGAGGCGGCCGTCGCCAGGACCGGCGACCCGCTCGTGGGCTCCCTCGGACGGCTCGCCGTGACGCGCGAGGCGCGTGGGCTCGGCGTCGGGGTCGCCCTGGTGCGGGCCATCGAGGACGCGGCCCGCGCGCGTGGCCTGGTGGCCGTGGACCTGCACGCACAGACGCACGCGCTGGGCTTCTACGAGCGTCTCGGATACGTGGCGTACGGGCCGGAGTTCCCCGACGCGGGCATTCCGCACCGGTCGATGCGGCGCGCTCTGTAGCCACCGTCCGGCGGGTACCCGGGCCGGCCGAGCGGTCGCGACGGGGAGCCCGCCGACCGGCCGGCGGGTGTCACCGGGCGCGGGCGTCGTCGGCCCGGCACCGCAGGAACCGCCGCAGCGCGCACCGCCGCTGCGGCGCGCGCATTCTCCGCGTGGCACGCTGGACCTCTGGCTGTCCTTGATCGTCTAGACCGTCGGAGCGCTGACCGTGGATCAGTTGGCCCTGTTGTTCGTGCTGCTGCTCGGGGCCGTCGTGAGCGTCCCGGTGGGCGACCGGTTCGGGCTGCCCGCCCCGGTCCTGATGACGCTCCTCGGCATCGTGCTGGCCGTGCTGGATTTCGTGCCCAATGTGGACATCCCGCCGGACCTGATCCTGCCCGCGCTGCTGCCCCCGCTGCTCTACGCCTCCGTACGGCGTACCTCGTGGCGGCAGTTCACGGCCAACAAACGGCCCATCTTCCTGCTGGCCGTGGCGCTGGTGTTCGTCACGACGGTGGTGGTGGCCGTGGTCGCAGGCGCGATCGTGCCCGGACTGCCGGTCGCCGCCGCCGTCGCGCTCGGAGCTCTGGTCGCGCCGCCCGACCCGGTCGCGGCCACCGCCGTCGCCGGACAACTCGGACTGCCGCGCAGGCTGGTGTCGATCCTGGAGGGCGAGGGTCTCTTCAACGACGTCACGGCCATCGTGCTCTACCACGTGGCCATCGCCGCCGCGATCAGCGGCACCTTCTCGCTGCCGCGCGCCGCGCTCGACCTGGTGCTGTCCGCGGTCGTGGCGATCGCCATCGGAGTGGCGCTCGGCTGGGCCGCGAACAAGCTGATGGATCTGCTCGACGACGCCACGCTGCAGATCGGCCTGACGCTCCTGGTGCCGTACGCCTCCTACATCCTGGCCGAGGAGCTCCACGGGTCCGGAGTGCTCGCCGTACTGACCACCGCGCTGTTCCTGGCCGAGTACTCCACCGACGCCGACGACGTGCTGACCCGGCTCGCCGGGCACACGTTCTGGAGCGTGGTGGACACACTGGTCACCGGGGTCGCGTTCGGGCTGATCGGACTGGAGCTGCACAACGCCATCAGAACGGCCGCGGGGCGCTGGGGCGAGATGCTCGGGTGGGCGGCCGCCATCGTCGTTGTCGTCGTACTCCTGAGGCTGTTGTGGCTGCTGCCGGCTACCTGGCTCACCAAACGGCTGCACGCGAAGCGGGATTACGACGAGGAGATCCCGACGTCGTGGCGCGAGACCCTGGTGATGTGGTGGGCGGGGATGCGGGGCGTCGCCTCGGTGGCGCTGGCGCTGGCGATTCCGCTGGAGATGGAGGACGGGTCGCCGTTCCCCAACCGGGACGAGATCATCTTCATCGCCTTCGGGGTCATCATGGCGACGCTCGTGATCCAGGGGCTCACGTTGCCCTGGCTGGTCAGGAAGCTCGACGTGCGGGCCGACACGGACAGCGAGAAGGCGTTCGAGAAGACGCTCGCGGTCCGGGCGGCCAAGGCCGCGAAGCGGCGGCTGAAGGAGATCGAGGAGGTGGAGGACCTGCCCGAGGAGCTGTCCGAGCAGTTGCTGCGGCGGGCCTTCGACATCGGGGTGCGGATCAGCCCCGATCTGGGGGACGACGAACGGCGCGAGGCGCACGAGCAGCGGGTGCGGCGGGTGAAGCGGGTGCGGCGCATCCAGGGGGAGATGATGAGCGCGGCCCGGCACGAGGTGCTGTCCGCGCGGAGCGAGCCCGGGGCGGACCCGGAGATCGTGGACCGGGTACTGCGGCACCTGGATGTGCGCAGCTTGCGTTGACGCGTGCCTGCGTGCCTGCGTGCCTGCGTGCCTGCGTGCCTGCGTACCTGCGTGTGTACGTGCCGGTGCCGGTGCCGGTGTCCGTGCCCCGTTCCGGGCCCACTTCCGTCCAGCCGCGGTCTGTGCGGCTGCGACGGGACGGATGCGGTTGCCCGGGCAGGACCGGACCGGCCGCGACCGGGCCGGTCCTCGCGTTCAGCCCCGCCCCGTCCGAGGCGGCTCGTGGGCACGGCGGCCCGTTCCGCCGTGGACCCGTCCGTTGCTGTTGCCGGGGGGCAGCACGGCGTCGGTCGTGTTGACCCGGGGCAGCGCGTAGGGATGTTCCCTGGTCAGCCAGCGGATCATCTGCTCGCGCACGGTGACCCGCACCGTCCAGATGTCGTCCGCGTCCTTGGCGGTCGCCAGGGCGCGGACCTGCATGGTGTTGGGGGTGGTGTCCGTGACGGCGAGTCCCCAGTCCCGGCCGTCCCAGGCCGCGCACTCGCGCAGGATGTCCCTGAGCTTGTCGCGCATGGCGTCCACGGGCGCGGTGTGGTCGAGGTGGAAGAAGACGATGCCGGTCATCTGGGCGCTGCCGCGTGACCAGTTCTCGAAGGGCTTGGACGTGAAGTACGAGACGGGCATGGTGATCCGGCGCTCGTCCCAGGTGCGTACGGTCAGGAACGTCAGGGTGATCTCGTCGACCACGCCCCATTCCCCGTCCACCACCACGGTGTCGCCGAGCCGCACCATGTCACCGAAGGCGATCTGCAGCCCGGCGAAGAGGTTGCTCAGCGTGGACTGGGCGGCGACACCGGCGACGATGCCGAGGATGCCGGCCGAGGCCAGCAGCGAGGCGCCGGCCGCCCGCATCGCGGGGAAGGTGAGCAGCATCGCGGCGACCGCCATCACGCCGACGATCGCGGTCACCACCCGCTGGATCAGCGACACCTGGGTGCGCACCCGGCGGACCCGGGCGGGATCGCGGTGGACGGTCGCGTAGCGCGAGTACGAGGCCTCCACGATCGCCGTCGCGATGCGCACGACCAGCCAGGCCGCCGACCCGATGAGGACCAGCGTCAGGGTCCTGCCCAGGCCGACGCGATGGTCCTGCAGCAGCTGGGCCTGGTCGTAGGACCCTCTGAGCACGGCCGCGAACAGGACGAGCTGGAAGGGGACACGGCCGCGGCGCAGCAGGCCCCACAGCGGGGTCTCGTGGTGTCGGGCGTCGGTTCGTCGCAACAGCTGGTCGACGGCCCAGCCGATGACCAGCGTGATGACGACCGAACCGCCGACGACGATCAGCGGACGCAGTACGTTCTCCATGCCTCCGAACGTAACCGTCCCGGACGCACATGAACATGTGATCTCGGCTCGATCCGGGGTAGGGGCCCGCGCCCGCCTCTTCCCCCGGTGCCGGGTCGGCGGGTTCGACAGACTCCCTGGGGTCCCGGGCTCGGCCCCCGGCTCCCCGCGGCGCTGTCGGTGCAGGCTGGCACCATGGCCTCATGAACATCATGCTCTTTCACTCGACCTACGGGCCGCGCCCCGCGGTGCGTGCGGCGGCCGACCGGCTGCGTGCGGCGGGACACGAGGTGTGGACACCCGATCTCTTCGGGGGCCGCGTCTTCGAGACCGTCGAGGAGGGCAGGATCGCCCAGGAGGAGATCGGCAAGGACGAGCTGCTCAAGCGCGCGATCCTGGCCGCCGCGCCCTATTCCGAGCGGGGGCTGGTGTACGCGGGCTTCTCGCTCGGTGCCTCGATCGCGCAGACCCTGGCGCTCGGCGACGACAAGGCCCGCGGGCTGCTGCTCCTGCACGGCACGTCGGACATCGCGGAGAACGCCTCGGCGGACGAGCTGCCGGTCCAGCTCCATGTCGCCGAGCCCGACGCGTTCGAGACGGACGACTGGCTGAGCGCCTGGTATCTGCAGATGCAGCGGACGGGCGCCGACGTGGAGATCTACCGCTACCCCGGTGCCGGGCACCTGTACACCGACCCCGATCTGCCCGACTACGACGCCGAGGCGGCCGAGGCGACCTGGAAGGTGGCGCTCGGCTTCCTCGACGCGCTGTGAGACGCCGGCCCGCCCCGCGCACCCCGGGGCGCAGCCGGCCGTCTCCTCCGGCGCCCGGTCAGCGCACGGGGCCGTACACCCGCTCGACCTTTTGCGTGCCGGTCCGCGTGCGGTACGAACGGACCCAGGACGAGGTCGCGTCGGGGTCCGTGCGGTCGGACAGGACGTAGTAGTCCATCTGCGCGTGGTCGGCGGTGATGTCCAGGACGCCGTAGCCGTGGCGGTCGGTGTCGACCCAGTGGACGTGCCGGTTGGCCGCGCGGATGATCGGCGCGGCCACGGCGGAGACGGTGCCCTCGGGGACCTTGACGATGTCGTCGAGGTTGTCGGAGGAGACCGAGGTGATGACGAACTCCGTGGCGGCGGAGGCCGAGAGCGGGTACGTACCGGCGTCCACCGGCACGTCGTTGGCCCACGACATGTGGATGTCGCCGGTCAGGAAGACCGTGTTGCGGATGGCGTTGGAGCGCAGGTGGGCCAGCAGTTCGCGGCGGTCGTCCGTGTAGCCGTCCCACTGGTCGGTGTTGAGGGCTATGCCCTCCTGCGGGAGTCCCAGCAGTTTGGCGAGCGGCTTGAGGAGGTCGGCGGGGAGCGAGCCCACCGCGAACGGCGAGATCATCACCGAGTTGCCGACCAGCCGCCAGGTGGTGTCCGAGGCCTTGAGCCCGGCCTTCAGCCAGTCGAGCTGCGCCCGGCCCGTGATCGTACGGTCCGGGTCGTCGACCGATCCGCTGCCGGTGGACGCCTGTTGGGAGCGGAAGGACCGCAGGTCGAGCAGTGAGAGATCGGCCAGCTTGCCGAAGCGCAGCCGGCGGTAGGTGGTGCCCTCGATCGCCGGACGGACCGGCATCCACTCGAAGTAGGCCTGTTTCGCGGCCGCCTGACGTGCCGCCCAGGTGCCCTCGGCGCCCTCGGTGTGGTTGACCGCGCCGCCCGGCCAGGCGTTGTCGGCGAACTCGTGGTCGTCCCAGATCGCCACCACCGGCGCCTTCAGGTGCAGGGCCTGGAGGTCCGGGTCGGTCTTGTAACGGCCGTGCCGGGTGCGGTAGTCGGCGAGCGTGAGGATCTCGTTCGCGGGGGAGTGCGGCCGTACGACCGTGCCGCGCGCCGCGTACTCGCCGGACTTGTACTCGTAGATGTAGTCGCCCAGGTGCAGCCAGGCGTCCAGGTCGCCGCGCGCGGCGAGGTGGCGGTACGGCGAGAAGTAGCCCGCCTCCCAGTTGGCGCAGGAGACCACCCCGAAGCGCAGGCCCGCCACCGCGGCGCCCGCGGCCGGGGCGGTGCGGGTGCGGGCGACGGACGAGTCGGTGCCGCCGACGGAGAAGCGGAACCAGTAGTCCGTGGCCGGTTCCAGGCCGCGGATGTCGGCCTTGACGGTGTGGTCGGAGGCGGCGGTCGCGGTGAGGGAGCCCTTGGCGACGACGTGGGTGAACGCCTTGTCCAGGGCGACGGTCCAGGACACCTCGACGTCCGGGCCGAGCCCGGAACCGGGTGCGGCCTCCTCGGTCGGCGTCACCCGGGTCCACAGCAGGATGCCGTCGGGCAGCGGGTCGCCGGAGGCGACACCGTGCAGGAACGCGGGCGTCTCGGCGGCGGCGCGGGCCGGGAGCGCGGAGGTGAGCGGAGCGGCGAGCACGGCGCCGGCGGCCGCGGCCTTGACCACCGTACGGCGGCGAGGGGCGCGGAAGTGGGCTGCGCCCGGGGTCTGTTGCGGCTCGGGAGATCTGTATCGACTGGTCACGGGCGATCAGATTACTGATCGGTACGAACGAAGAGCGGGCGAACCGGTAAAAGTTCGCCCGCTCTTCGTTCGCCCGCACTTCAGGCGGAGGCCGGATTCCCGGTCGCCGTCAGCCCTTGAGGGCCGCGTCCACCACCTTGTTGAAGTCGGCCACCGTCAGGAGCGGGGAGCCGTTGTTGAGCTGCTTGCCGTCCATGGCGAAGCCCGGGGTGCCGGTCACACCCTCCTTGTTGTCGTCGAAGGTCTTCGACATGGCCATCGCCCAGGCGTCGTAGGTGCCCTTCTTGACCGCGTTCTGGAACTTCGTGTTGTTCTTCAGCGCGGAGACGGTGTTCGCGACCTTGATGAGGTAGGCGTCGTCCTTGAACTTGTCGGTCGTCTCGTCCGGGTGGTATTTCGCCGAGTACAGCGCGGTCTTGTACTCGAGGAACGCCTCGGGGCTGACGTTCAGGGCGGCGCCCAGGGCGCTCAGCGCGTTCTTGGAGCCCTGGCCGTTGTCGTGGCTGTCGATGAACGTGGCGCCGACGTACTGGAACTTGAACTTGCCGTCGTCGATGTCCTTCTTGACCGTCGAGCCGACGGTCTGCTCGAACTGGGCGCAGACCGGGCAGCGCGGGTCCTCGAAGACCTTGAGGGTCTTCTTGGCGGTGCTCTTGCCGATGACGACGGTGGTGCCCTTGGTGCCCGTGGTGTTGGCCGGGGCGACGACCTTGGCGTCCTTCAGGCCCTCCCAGTAACCCGGCTTGTTGTTCTGCACGACCGCGTAGCCGATGCCGCCGGCTATCGCGAGGACGGCGACGATGGCGCCGCCCACGATGGCCTGGCGCTTGACCTTGTCGCGCTTGGCCTGGCGCTCGCGCTCGAGGCGCAGCTTCTCCCGGGCCGCCGTCTTCGCCGCCAGGCTGTTCCGCTTGCTCATGTTGGTGATCTCCATGGGGGACGCGCACACGTCGTACGCGGGATACGTATGGGGGACTGCTGGTGCTCAAGGGCCCTCGCGCAGGGGCGATGGCTCAGGCGAATGGGCTGTCGCAGAAGCGATGGCTCAGGCGAAAGCGGCCGAGCGCGGCGGTCCACGCCGTCCCAGGGAGTGCACGAACAGCCGGGTACGGGCGGTGGCCGGCCGCGGTGCGGGACGGACCGGCCGGCGCGCGGGAGTGAGGTGCACGGCGACCGCCGCGACCGCGAGCAGCAGCGGCCGGAAGGTGGACGCGGCCACCGCGCGCAGCAGCTGGGCCAGCGCGCGCTCGCCGCGCCGCAGCCAGGCGGCCGCGAGGAGGCCGACGCAGAGGTGCGCGCCCAGCAGCAGCCAGGCGGCGGCCGGGTCGGCGTGCGCGAGCAGAACCGCCGCGCGGTCGCCGTTGCCGCCGGTCACCCGGGCGAGCGGGGAGCCGACGGTGCCGCCGCCGCACAGCACGTCGAAGCCGACCGAGCGCAGCGGGCCCGCGACCGGGCCGCCCGCCCTGCCGTAACAGACGTGCTGGCCGGTGGTGAACACCGTGTCGGCGGCCAGTTCCAGCGGGATCAGCAGGGCCGCGATCGGGCCGAAGCGGCGCTCGCGGCCCGCCAGCGCGTAGGCGACGACGAAGACGGCACCCGCGATCGCGGCCACGGTGTTCAGCGGCAGCGGCATCCGGGACAGCAGCACGTGCGACGTCGTCGAGAGCGTCACGACGACGGCCGTGAACAGAGCCGCGCGAAGGGCTCTGAGCTGGGTCCCGGATATGTCCATAGCGCTGGAGAGTGTCCCACGCGCTCCCGTAAGCGCCCCCTAAAGGGTCCCTGTGCGTTACGGGAGCGTTGTGAGACCGCTGCCGGCGGGCGGCTACAGGCCCGGGATCCGGCCGTTGCGGAACAGGTCCACGAAGATCTGGTGGTCCGCACGCGCGCGTGCGCCGTAGTCGTGCGCGAAGTCCACCAGGAGGTCCGCGAAACCGGCCTCGTCGGCCGCGATCGCCGCGTCGATGGCCCGCTCGGTGGAGAACGGCACCAGCTCCGAGTGGCCGCTCTCGTCGTCCGCCGCCGCGTGCATGGTGGCCGTGGCCCGGCCGAGGTCGGCGACGACCGAGGCGATCTCCTCCGGGTCGTCGATGTCGCCCCAGTCGAGGTCCACCGCGTACGGCGACACCTCGGCGACCAGCTGACCCGCCCCGTCCAGCTCCGTCCAGCCCAGCCACGGGTCGGCGTGCGCCTGGAGGGCGCGCTGCGAGATCACCGTGCGGTGGCCCTCGTGCTGGAAGTAGTCGCGGATCGAGGTGTCCGTGATGTGCCGGGAGACGGCGGGGGTCTGGGCCTGCTTGATGTAGATCACCACATCGTTCTCCAGGGCGTCGCTGTTGCCCTCCAGAAGGATGTTGTACGAGGGCAGGCCCGCCGAGCCGATGCCGATGCCGCGGCGGCCCACGACGTCCTTCACCCGGTAGGAGTCCGGGCGGGCCAGGGACGACTCCGGGAGCGTCTCCAGATAGCCGTCGAAGGCCGCCAGCACCTTGTAGCGGGTGGCCGCGTCCAGCTCGATGGCGCCGCCGCCGGGCGCGAAGCGGCGCTCGAAGTCGCGGATCTCGGTCATCGAGTCCAGCAGCTCGAAGCGGGTCAGCGAGCGGGCGTCGCGCAGCGCGTCGAGGAGCGGGCCCTCGGCCGTGTCCAGCGTGAAGGGCGGCACCTCGTCGCTCTTGGCGCCGGTGGACAGGGCGTGGATCCGCTCGCGGTACGCGCCCGCGTAGACCTTGACCAGCTCGGTGATCTGCTCGTCGCTGAGCGCCTTCGCGTACCCGACGAGGGCCACGGAGGCCGCGAAGCGCTTGAGGTCCCAGGTGAAGGGCCCCACGTAGGCCTCGTCGAAATCATTGACGTTGAAGATCAGCCGGCCCTGGGCGTCCATGTACGTGCCGAAGTTCTCCGCGTGCAGGTCGCCGTGGATCCAGACCCGCGAGGTCCGCTCGTCCAGATACGGGCCGCCCCGCTTGTCCTGGTCGAGGTCGTGGTAGAAGAGGCCCGCCGTGCCCCGGTAGAAGGCGAACGCCGACGCGGCCATCTTCCGGAACTTCACGCGGAACGCGGCCGGGTCGGCGGCCAGGAGCTCGCCGAAGGCGGTGTCGAAGACGGCGAGGATCTGCTCGCCGCGTTGCTCGGCGCTGAGCTGCGGGACCGACATCGCTGGGTGCCTCCTGGTGCAGGTGGTGCGTGACATGGGCGGAACGGGCGGGCCGTCCCCCGGGACGGGTCTTCCGTCCACTTCCAACGGACGAAGGTACGCGGGAGTGCCCGCGTTCCCCGCACGAAGGTACGTGGGTCAGCCCCCGGAGTGTCAGTGCTCCGGCATAGACTTCGACGCTGTCCCCCGGACTGTCCGCAGCCGTTCGACGCCCGTTTCCCTTGGAGGCCCAAGCCGTGTCAAAGCCGCCGTTCACGCACCTGCACGTCCACACCCAGTACTCGATGCTGGACGGTGCCGCGCGGCTCAAGGACATGTTCAACGCGTGCAACGAGATGGGCATGACCCATATCGCGATGAGCGACCACGGCAACCTCCACGGGGCGTACGACTTCTTCCACACGGCGCAGAAGGCGGGCGTCACGCCCATCATCGGCATCGAGGCGTACGTCGCCCCGGAGTCCCGGCGCAACAAGCGGAAGATCAAGTGGGGTCAGCCGCACCAGAAGCGCGACGACGTGTCCGGTTCGGGTGGATACACGCACAAGACGATCTGGGCGGCGAACAAGACGGGCCTGCACAACCTCTTCCGGCTCTCCTCGGACGCGTACGCCGAGGGCTGGCTGCAGAAGTGGCCGCGCATGGACAAGGAGACCATCTCCCAGTGGTCCGAGGGTCTCATCGCGTCCACTGGCTGCCCCTCCGGTGAGCTCCAGACCCGGCTGCGCCTCGGCCACTTCGACGAGGCCCTGAAGTCGGCCGCCGAGTACCAGGACATCTTCGGCAAGGACCGTTACTTCCTGGAGCTGATGGACCACGGCATCGAGATCGAGCGCCGGGTCCGCGACGGCCTCCTGGAGATCGGCAAGAAGCTCGGCATCCCGCCCCTGGTGACGAACGACTCGCACTACACGTACGCGCACGAGGCGACCGCGCACGACGCCCTGCTCTGCATCCAGACCGGCAAGAACCTCTCGGACCCGGACCGCTTCCGCTTCGACGGCACCGGCTACTACCTGAAGTCCACCGACGAGATGTACGCCGTCGACGCCTCGGACGCCTGGCAGGAGGGCTGCGCCAACACCCTCCTGGTCGCCGAGCAGATCGACACCGCCGGGATGTTCGAGAAGCGCGACCTCATGCCGAAGTTCGACATCCCGGACGGCTTCACCGAAGTCACCTGGTTCCAGGAGGAGGTCCGGGTCGGCATGAACCGCCGCTACCCGGGCGGCGTCCCCGAAGACCGCCAGAAGCAGGCGGAGTACGAGATGGACGTCATCATCCAGATGGGGTTCCCGGGCTACTTCCTCGTCGTCGCCGACTTCATCATGTGGGCCAAGAAGAACGGCATCGCGGTCGGCCCCGGCCGAGGCTCCGCGGCCGGCTCGATCGTCGCGTACGCCATGGGCATCACCGACCTCGACCCGATCGAGCACGGGCTGATCTTCGAGCGGTTCCTCAACCCCGAGCGCGTCTCCATGCCCGATGTCGACATCGACTTCGACGAGCGCAGGCGCGTCGAGGTGATCAGGTACGTGACGGAGAAGTACGGCGCCGACAAGGTCGCCATGATCGGCACGTACGGAAAGATCAAGGCGAAGAACGCGATCAAGGACTCCGCGCGCGTGCTCGGCTACCCGTACGCGATGGGTGACCGCCTCACCAAGGCGATGCCGGCCGACGTCCTCGGCAAGGGCATCGATCTGAACGGCATCACCGACCCCTCGCACCCGCGCTACAGCGAGGCCGGCGAGATCCGCGGAATGTACGAGAACGAGCCGGACGTCAAGAAGGTCATCGACACCGCCAAGGGCGTCGAGGGCCTGGTCCGGCAGATGGGTGTGCACGCGGCCGGCGTGATCATGTCCAGCGAGCCCATCGTCGACCACGCCCCGATCTGGGTGCGGCACACCGACGGCGTCACCATCACGCAGTGGGACTACCCCCAGTGCGAGTCGCTCGGCCTCCTGAAGATGGACTTCCTGGGCCTGCGCAACCTGACGATCATGGACGACGCCATCAAGATGGTGAAGGCCAACAAGGGCGTCGACCTGGAGATGCTCGCCCTCCCGCTGGACGACCCCAAGACCTTCGAACTGCTCTGCCGCGGTGACACGCTCGGTGTGTTCCAGTTCGACGGCGGCCCGATGCGTTCGCTGCTGCGCCAGATGCAGCCCGACAACTTCGAGGACATTTCCGCCGTCTCGGCCCTGTACCGGCCGGGCCCGATGGGCATGAACTCGCACATCAACTACGCGGAGCGCAAGAACGGGCGCCAGGAGATCACCCCGATCCACCCGGAGCTCGAAGAGCCCCTGAAGGAGACGCTGGGCCTGACCTACGGCCTCATCGTCTACCAGGAGCAGGTGCAGAAGGCCGCCCAGATCATCGCCGGCTACTCGCTCGGCGAGGCCGACATCCTGCGCCGCGTGATGGGCAAGAAGAAGCCCGAGGAGCTGGCGAAGAACTTCACCATCTTCCAGGCCGGCGCCAAGAAGAACGGCTTCTCGGACCAGGCGATCCAGGCCCTGTGGGACGTGCTGGTCCCCTTCGCCGGCTACGCGTTCAACAAGGCGCACTCCTCCGCGTACGGACTGGTCACCTACTGGACCGCGTTCCTCAAGGCGAACTACCCGGCCGAGTACATGGCGGCGCTGCTCACCTCGGTGAAGGACGACAAGGACAAGTCGGCCGTCTACCTCAACGAGTGCCGCCGCATGGGCATCAAGGTCCTGCCGCCGAACGTGAACGAGTCCATGTCCAACTTCGCCGCCCAGGGCGACGACGTGATCCTCTTCGGCCTGTCCGCGGTGCGCAACGTCGGTACGAACGTCGTGGAGGCGATCATCCGCGGCCGCAAGGCCAAGGGGAAGTACGCCTCCTTCCCCGACTACCTCGACAAGGTCGAGGCGGTCGTCTGCAACAAGCGCACCACCGAATCGCTCATCAAGGCAGGCGCGTTCGACACGATGGGGCACACCCGCAAGGGCCTCACCGCGCACTACGAGCCGATGATCGACAACGTGGTGCAGGTCAAACGCAAGGAGGCCGAGGGGCAGTTCGACCTCTTCGGCGGCATGGGCGACGACGCAGCGGACGAGCCGGGCTTCGGACTCGACGTCGAGTTCACGACCGACGAGTGGGACAAGACGTATCTGCTCGCCCAGGAGCGGGAGATGCTCGGTCTCTACGTCTCCGACCACCCGCTCTTCGGCCTGGAACACGTCCTGTCCGACAAGGCGGACGCCGGCATCTCCCAGCTCACCGGCGGTGAGCACGCGGACGGCGCGGTGGTCACCATCGGCGGCATCATCTCGGGCCTGCAGCGCAAGATGACCAAGCAGGGCAACGCCTGGGCGATCGCGACGGTGGAGGACCTCGCCGGTTCCATCGAGTGCATGTTCTTCCCGGCGACGTACCAGCTGGTGTCGACCCAACTCGTCGAGGACGCCGTGGTGTTCGTCAAGGGACGCCTCGACAAGCGTGAGGACGTGCCGCGGCTGGTCGCGATGGAGCTGATGGTCCCCGACCTGTCGAACGCGGGCACCAACGCGCCGGTGATCCTGACCATTCCGGCGATGAAGGTCACCCCGCCCATGGTCAGCCGGCTCGGTGAGATCCTCACCCACCACAAGGGCGACAGCGAGGTGCGCATCAAGCTCCAGGGCCCCGGCAAGACGACGGTGCTACGGCTCGACCGGCACCGCGTGAAGCCGGATCCCGCGCTCTTCGGCGACCTGAAGGTGCTGCTGGGGCCGGCCTGCCTGGCGGGCTGACGGCAGGACGGCCGGCCGGCGGCCGCGGAGAGTGATGTACGCGAGGGGCGCACCCGGAAAAGGTGCGCCCCTCGCGGTGTGTACCGGGGCTTCAACAGCCCATGCGCCGGCCTCAGTTGTGGCCGAAGCGCTTCTGGTGCTTACGGGCAACATCAGCGGGGCTGCCCTGGATGTGCTGGACCGGCGTGTCCTGCGCCTCGGACGCGGTGGACCGCGCGTGCTCCTGCGCCTGCTCCGACTGCGAGGAGCGGTCCTGCTGGGCACCCTGCTTACGGTTCTTGTTCTTGGCCATGGTGACTGCCTCCTGAGGGGGATCTAGGGGCCAGGGCCGGGACCAGATTCACATAGGCCGACAACTCGCGCATTTCGGAGAATTACCGTGCGTAATAAGCGCTGTCGGAGAGTGATCCGCCGATGCGCCACGCCGAAGATCGAGTTCGGGCCGTTAACCTTCGCGCCGTCGGGCAGACTCGAAGCAAGCCCGAAGCAAACCTCCCGGAAACCGGAAAGAGGGTGGACCCCGTGGACCGCTGCATCGTCCTGGTGGACGCCGGGTATCTGCTCGGGGCTGCCGCCAGTCTGCTCGCCGGGGAACCCTCTCGCTCCCGGATCACCGTCGACCACGCCGCCCTGATCCAGGGGCTGCGCGAGCGCGCCGAGTCCGACACGGAACGGCCCCTGCTGCGCATCTACTGGTTCGACGGCGCCCCCGACCGCGTACCGCAGCCCGAACACCGCAGGTTGCGGGTGATGCCGCGCGTGACGGTGCGCCTCGGTGCGCTGACCCGCAGCGACGGGCGGTGGGCGCAGAAGGGCGTCGACGCCGCCATGCACGCCGAGCTCACCGAGCTGGCCCGCAACCGCGCCTGCTCCGACGTGGTCCTGGTGACCGGTGACGGGGATCTGCTGCCGGGCATGATGGCGGCCAAGGAGCACGGGGTCGCCGTACACCTGTGGGCCGTACAGGCCGCCGACGGCGACTACAACCAGTCCGAGGACCTGGTGGCCGAGGCCGACGAGCGCCGCGTGCTGGACCGGACCTGGATCACCAAGGCCGTACGGGCCAAGGACCTCGGCGGGATCTGCGCGCCGCCGCCGGTGCCGCGGCCCGAGATCGCGGCCATCCTCTCCGCGCCGCTGCCCGAATCCGCCCTCTCCGCCGCCGCCGAGCGCTCCGAGGAGACCGAGCACGTCACGGCGTCCGATTCCCGCAACGGCGTACAGGAGCGGGTTCCCGCGCCCAAGGGGGTCCCCACCCCCAAGGACCTGGCCGCCCTGCGCGGCCCCGGCACCCAGCCCGCTCAGCACCCGGCGAGCGCCACCCTGCGCTGGTCCTCCGACAAGGGCTGGGTCGAGCGACCCGGCGGTTCCGCCGAGTCGGCGGAGGCCGCCGCGCTGCCCACGCTCGCCCAGCTCACCTCGGCCGAGCAGCGCTGGGCGGACCGCGAGGAGGACATCACCACCGTCGGCGGCGACCCCTTCGAGGTGGGGCAGGTCTTCGCGCGCCGCTGGATGGAGCGCCTGACCGACCAGACCCATCTGCAGAAGCTGTCCGCCATGTATCCGCGTGTCCCGCACCGGGTGGACGGGGAACTGCTGAGGTACGCGGCCAGGTTCGGGCTGCTCGCGCACAAGGACGACCAGATCGACGAGCACGACCGGTACGCGATCCGGGCCGGTTTCTGGCGCGAGATCGACGTGCGTACGGCGACGGAGCACGCGCCCGCGGGGGAGTGAGCGACGGCCCCGGGCGCATAACGGGCCATCGGACCCCGTAGTCTCGTCCCTCGTGAGTACGCGCACGGCACAGGCAGTCCGAAGGGGACACGGTGACGATGTCGTGTGCGCGGTCCGAGGGCTGACCAAGACCTATCCGGCGGTGCGCGGACGACGCGGCACCCCCGCCACTCCCGAGGTGCGGGCCACCGACGAGGTGCGTCTCGACATCCGGCGCGGAGAGATCTTCGGCCTCCTCGGGCCCAACGGCGCCGGCAAATCCACCCTCGTACGGCAGCTGACCGGGCTGATGCGGCCCGACAGCGGCAGCGTCGAGATCCTCGGGCACGACATCGTGCGCCACCCGGAGCGGGCGGCGCGGATCCTCGCGTACCTCGGGCAGGAGTCGACCGCCCTCGACGAGCTGACCGTGTCCCTGGCCGCGGAGACCACCGGACGGCTGCGCGGGCTCGAACTGCGCGCGGCACGGGCCGAGCGCGACGCGGTGCTGGACGAGCTCGGCCTCACCCCGCTGGCCGGCCGCCCCCTCAAGAAGCTGTCCGGCGGACAGCGGCGGCTGGCCTGTTTCGCCGCCGCCCTGATCGGGGAGCGGCCGCTGCTCGTCCTCGACGAGCCGACCACCGGCATGGACCCCGTCGCCCGGCGTGCCGTCTGGGCCGCCGTCGACCGGCGCCGGGTCGAGCGCGGCACGACCGTCCTGCTGGTCACCCACAACGTCATCGAGGCGGAGACGGTTCTCGACCGCGTCGCCGTGCTCGACCAGGGCCGGGTCATCGCCTGCGACACCCCGGCCGGGCTGAAGGAACGGGTCGCCGGGGAGGTGCGGGTCGAGCTCGTCTGGCGCCAGAGCGCCCCGCTGGACGTCCCCGAGGTCGCCGCGCTGCGTGCCCGCGCCGTCGAGTCGGGCCGCCGCTGGACGCTGCGGCTCGCGCCCGAGGAGGCCCGCGCGGCCGTCGCCACGGTCACCGGAGGCGCCGCCTTCGCGGCCCTGGACGACTTCACGCTGGCCACGCCCAGCCTGGAGGACGTGTATCTGGCGCTGGGCGGGAACACCCTCGGGCTGCAGGGGCTGGTGAAGACATGAGTACCAGGGGCGTGGAATCCGTACCGGAGGCTGTCCGGAGGGGACGCGGGGCGGTGCGCGGGCGGAACCTGCGAGAAGCTGTGGGCGCTGGGAACAGGACGGCTGCCGGAGCGAAGGGGAGCAGCTCGACGTGAGTGTCGTACCCGCTGGGGTTCTGCCGGGCAGTGCGCTGCCCGTGGCCGACGATGCCGGGCATGCCGCGGAACTGGGGCCGCGTGCCCGGTTGTGGCCGTCGCTGGCCGCCGTGTACCGGGCGCAGCTCTCCCGGGCGCGGGTCGCGCGGATCCCGCTGCTGTTCGTGGCCACCTTCCAGTCCGTCGGGATCATGGTCCTGATGCGGGGCGTGGTGGACGGCGGGGGCGAGGCGCGGTCCGTGGTGGCCGGCGCTTCGGTCCTCGTGGTGGCCTTCGTCGCCCTCAACCTCCTTGCGCAGTACTTCGGCCAGCTGCGGGCCGGCGGCGGGCTCGACCACTACGCGACGCTGCCGGTGCCGCCGGCCGCCGTGGTGCTCGGCGCCGCGGGCGCGTACGCCTCGTTCACCGTGCCGGGGACGCTCGCGACCGCCGTCTTCGGCTGTGTGCTCTTCGGGCTGCCGATGACCCATCTGTGGGTGCTCCTCGCGGTGATCCCGCTCGCCGGGGCCGCGCTCGCGGGTCTCGGCGCCGCCCTCGGCCTGCTCGCGCCCCGGCCCGAACTCGCCACGCTGCTCGGCCAGTTGGGGATGTCCGCGGCGCTGCTGCTGGGCGTCCTGCCGCCGGACCGGCTGCCGACGGTCGTCCAGTACGCGCGGGATCTGCTGCCCTCGACCTACGGCGTCGAGGCCTTCGCCCGTGCCTTCGACCGTCACCCCGACTGGGCCTTCGTCCTCGGTGACCTGGCCGTCTGCGCGGGTGTCGGGGTCGCCTCGCTGGCCGTCGCGACCTGGGCCTACCGCCGGGCGGCCGTCCGGTGACGCGGCCGGCAGCCGGGCCTGGCACGATGTCAGGGTGACCGCACCGCTTACTCCGCCGCCGCCCCCGCACCAGCAGCCCTCGCACCACGCCTGGCAGGCTCCGCCCGCCGACGGTGGCGCAGGGTTCTCCGAGTACGCGCAGGGCGGCCCCGGGATGAAGACCGAAGTGCGGGAGGCCGCCGTGATCACGGTGGCGGTGGCAGTCGGCGGGGTGCTGCTCGGGCTGCTGTGGTGGTGGCTGGCGCCGCATGTGCCGCTGGTCGGGGGTCTCGTCGACAAGAAGTGGGTCGTCTACTTCAAGGACAGCGAGGGCGAGCAGGCCATCGGGGTCGACGGAACGTTCACTCTCCTCGCACTCGCGTTCGGGGCGGGCAGTGCGCTGGCCGTGTTCCTGCTGCGGCGGCGCGGCGGTGTGCCGCTGGTCGTGGCGCTCGCGGTGGGCGGGCTGCTCGGGTCGCTGCTCGCCTGGCGGGTGGGGGTGTGGCTGGGACCCACGACCGACGTGATCGCGCATGCCAAGGCTGTGGGCAAGGGGGTGACCTTCTCCGCGCCGTTGAAGCTGGGGGCGAAGGGGGCGTTGCTGGCCTGGTCCCTGGCCGCGCTGGTGGTTCACCTGGGGTTGACGGCCCTGTTCGGGCCGCGGGATCCCGAGCCGTATCCGAGCCCGTATGCCGCGTCGCCGCCGGTGCCTCCGGCCGGGTAGCGGTTCGTTGGGGCGGGCCCGGGGTTTCTCGCCCCCTCCGCCCCTGCCCGTCCCGTCCCTGGGGGCTGCCGCCCCCAGACCCCCGCTTCGGCCCGGACGGCCTCGTCCTCAAACGCCGGGCGGGCTGAAAGCGTCTACGCCGGGCGCCTTCCGTGGTTGGAACGGCCTTTTCTGGTGCGCCATTTGCGCTTTCGGGTTCTCTTCGACATGTCTCTCGTACTTAACCGAGGACGGGGCGTACGTCGAGGGGTCAGGCACGGGCGACGGGGGCGGAGACGGCTTCCGTGAGGTGGGTGAGGTCGGTGGGGGAGAGTTCGACCTCCAGGCCGCGGCGGCCCGCCGAGACGCAGATCGTGCGGTGGGCGGCGGCCGAGGCGTCCAGGACCGTGGGGAGCTTCCTGCGCTGGCCCAGGGGGGAGATGCCGCCGCGGACGTAGCCGGTGGTGCGCTCGGCCGCCGCCGGGTCCGCCATGGCCGCGCGCTTGCCGCCCACCGCCGTGGCGAGGGCCTTCAGATCGAGGGAGCCCGCGACAGGAACGACGGCGACCACCAGCGAGCCGTCCACGTCCGCCACCAGGGTCTTGAAGACCCGGTCGGGGGAGACGCCCATCGCCTCGGCCGCCTCCTCGCCGTAGGACGGGTGCGCGGGATCGTGCTCGTACGCGTGCACGGTGTACGGGACTCCCGCGGCCGTCAGGGCGACCGTCGCCGGGGTGCCGCCGGGCTGCTGCTTCTTCGTCTTCTTCGCCATCGCCTTCTCGGATACGGGAGATGCGTCAGTTGAGACTCGTCGGGCCGCGCGTCAGCTCGGACGCGGGCAACGACGGAAGATTGCGGATGATCGCCGTCTCCGCGCGCAGCATGGTCAGCTCCTCGCGCAGCCGGGAGGCGGTGTCCGGGGCCTGGAGCAGCCGCTGCTTCGCCGGGATGTCGTGCATCATGGCGGCCGCGACGAGATACGAGACGACGGCCGGTTCGTCCGGCAGGTCGGCCCCGGTCGACAACGACCGCTCCCGGGCGCCGGCCAGCCGCTTCTGGTACTGGCGGAAGGCCCGCAGGACGCCTTCGGCGAGCGCCCCGGCCTCCTCGCCGGGCTCCTCGGGCAGCTCCTCCAGCTCGGCCGTCAGAAACGGGCCGGACGCGTCCACGGACAGCAGCCGGACGCGGGTCGTCCCGGTGGCCAGCACCTCGAAACTGCCGTCGGCGCGCTCCCGGATGGTCGCCGCGTCGGCGATGCAGCCCACCTCGTGGAAGGCCTGGGCCGGGTCGTCGCCGAAGCCGGCGGCGGGACCGCGCGCCAGCACCGCCGTCGGGTCCGGCATACCGGGCGCGCTGGGCGCGACCTCGTGGCCGTCGCGGATGGCGACGACGGCGAACTGGCGCGGCTCGTCCTCAGGGGTCTTGAGCAGATCGCGCATCATGGCGCGATAGCGCTCCTCGAAAATGTTCAGCGGAAGCACGAGCCCGGGGAAAAGCACCGAGTTCAGCGGGAAGAGCGGGAGCCGGACGGTGGTCACGACGGGAAAGCCTAATGGTCGCCGGAGGCGGAACGTCCGCCCCGCTCATTCTGCGGGTGCCCGAAGCGGCCCCCGGACGGTCCGAAGCGGCCCGCAGGCGGCCCGGAACGGCCCCCGGACGGCCCGGAGCGCCGCTCGGACGGCCGCGGCACTCGCGCGACGGACCCCAGCGGTCTCCCGGCCGCGACCTCCAGCCGTATCCCGTCCCGCAGCTCCAGGAACTGCCCGAGCGGGTCGTCCGAGACCCGGTCCCAGGGGAACGACGTGGCGTAGGGGCCGGTCCGCCGCAGCTGCTCCAGGGCGTCCTCCCAGCGTTCGAGCCTGACCAGCACGTAGGTCAGGAGGTTGCGGACCTCGGCGGGCCAGGGGTCGGCGGCCGCGTAGGTCGCGGAGACGGCGATCGCCAGGTCGGCCGCCGCGTCGAGACGGTCGCGCGGCACCGCGGGTCCGCCGCCCTCGGTCAGATAGGCGAAGGCGGCGCGCACCGGCAGGGCCTGGACCAGGGAACCGGGCAGGGCGTCCTGCGCGGCCCGCTCGGCGAAGTCGAAGCATTCGCGGTGCGAGCCGTACCAGGCCGCCGACAGGTACTGCAGGGCGGCCACGTGGCAGCCGTAGTGGTGCGGGGAACGGCGTACGGCCTCGCCCCAGAGCTGCTCGAACTCGGTGTGTCCGGCATTGGTGCCGCGGGCGTGGTCGAGGGCGATCCGCCAGGGCACCGGGTCGCGCTGGTCACCCTCGGCGGCCGCGGTGATCAGCGGGCCGACCTGGCGCAGCAGCTCGACGCGGGCGGGGGACTCCCAGCCGCGGCGCACCGCCAGCTCGGCCTTGACCAGCAGCGCGTCCGGGTCGTGCGGCGCCGCGTCCTGCCACTCCCGCAGCCACTCGTCGCGGGAGCGGGCGAACGTGGCCAGGCGCATCGCGTACCGGTCGCGGTTCTCCCACTCGGCGGACTCGCGGGTGGTGGTGAGGAGCTTGGCGGCGGGCGCGTACTCGCCGCGGCCGGCCGCGAGCAGCGCGGGCGCCAGCCGCTCGTCGGGCGCGTCGAGGAGTACCTCGTCGTCGTCGGGCAGCCCGACCGCGAGGCGCGGAGTGTTCCTGGTCATCCGGGCCGTACGGATGAGCGCGCGCAGCAGTGCCATGGTGGAGACCATTGAAAACCGCAGGTCGGGACTGAGCCAGGGAGTTGCGGTGAAGCTTTCGTAACCGTCGATTGGTTGTGTGCGGGACGGTCAAGGACCAGTAAAAGATGAGCGTTGTTCTACTCTTGTGCGCCCAGCGCGCCCAGCGCGGCCGGCTTCCGGGGGCCGGATCCGGTCAGCTCCTGCGCAGCAGCCGGGTCGCGCCGGCCGCGACCGTCGTGGCCAGGATCCAGCCGAGGAGGATGACCACCACGGCCAGCCACTGCCAGCCGCCGCGCAACTGCCAGTAGCCCACCTGACCGAGGTCGATGACGGGCAGCAGCAGGTCCAGGGCGAACAGCGAGGCGTTCCACGGCGGATGCTCCTCGCCCTTGAGCGGGAGATGGCTCGCGTGGGCGAAGGCGAACGAGGTGGCCGCCCACAGCACCGCCATCCATACGGCGGCCCGGCCGGGCCGGTACCCGTAGGCCACCGTCCAGTCCTGCGCGTACCCCCACAGCTTGCCCGCGAGCGGCAGGGTCTCCCGGCGGCGGCGCTGCTTGGCCAGCAGCACCTCGCGCGCGTCCTCGTCCTCGCCGGAGTTGCGCAGCACGGCCGCCAGGCGTTCGTACGGTTCCGGGTTGTACTCGGCGGTCGCCGCCGCGACCCACTCCAGCCGCCGGGTCAGCGGGAACGCGCCCTGCGGAACCAGGTTCTCGTAGCTGAAGCCGCCCATGTGGAGGCTGCCCGGGCCGGGCCAGCTGGCCGCCCTGTCGACCAGGTTGACGATCCGCGCGCCTGACAGAACCACCTTCCCGCGCTCCGGTCTCTCCCCGAGGAAACGCAGCTCGGGCGTCTGTACCCGGCGCAGGGACAGCTCCTGGTCGTCCTCGAAGGTGAAACGGGCCTGCTCGAAGTCGAGCGCGTCACCGAACCGTCCGTCGTCCAGCCGGATCCCGCCCTGGCACACGAACCGCTGCACCCGGGTCCCGTGCGCGGGGGTGGTGCCGCCCGTCTGCAGCGGATTGCCGAGGCCGGCGGGGGTCAGATACAGCGTGCGCTCGACGGTCAGCTGAGGGGCGTTCAGCGCGAGGCGGCCGTAGGGGTTGGTGAGCCGGCTGCCGCGCAGGCTCAGCGAGACACCGACCTGGGCGCCGCGCAGGCTCAGCTCGCCGTGCGACTCCAGCATCTCGGCCTGGAGGTCCTGGCCCACGGTCATGCCGTCGCCGGTGATCGACCGCATGCGCCGGTCCCGGTAGACGACGGCCTGGTTGAGCAGCAGATCCGTACCGATGTGCGCGTCGGTGAGGCGGACGCCGTTGTGGAAACGGCAGCGCGGCAGATGCAGATCGCCCTCGGTGTGCAGCCGGGCCGCCTCGAGGCGCGGCACCGAGCAGTCCACCAGGCGCACGGTCGTGAACCGGGCCTCCGGCAGCAGGACCTCCTTCTCGAACCGGCAGCCCTTCAGCTCGACGTAAGGCTCGATCGTGCCGCCCGCCAGATCGAGGACGTCCCGGATCTGCACGCCGGTCAGCTTCAGCGAGGCGACCCGGCCGTCCAGCGCGGGCGGCCCGGCCAGCAGCAGCCAGGCCACGATCCGCGCCCGGACACTGCGCTCGGGGCCCCAGGGGTGACCCCCGTGCGGGTCGTCCACGACGGTGTCCCCGCTGCGCAGGTCGTACACGCTGCCGTTGCGGAAGGCCTGCCACATGCCGGCCTCGGCGGCGGTCAGCTCGTCCGGCAGGTCCCCGTTCCGGATGCCGGCACCCTCGGTCACGGCACTTCCCTTCCACCCCAGCTACTCGCGGGTTCGTACAACCGTTCAATGCCCGCTCTGTGACGGGCGGAACGCTAGCGGTGAAGGGGATCTTCCGGGGCGCGTATCGGCCATTGATTCCGGCCATGGTCCAGCCGTCGTCCCAGGTCCTGTATCAGTCACTGATACAGCCGTCCGACGCTCGATGGCGGTCTGAGAGAATTGGCCATGTGATCTCCCGAATCGACCTGCGCGGCGACGCCCTCCCCGAGGGCACCGCCCTGCGCGACCTGCTGCCCCGAGCCGACTTCGACGTCTCGGCCGCCCTGGAGAAGGTGCGCCCGATCTGCGAGGCCGTGCATCATCGGGGCGACGCGGCGCTGATCGACTACGCGGAGAGGTTCGACGGCGTCCGGCTCGACTCCGTACGGGTCCCGGCCCAGGCGCTCACCGACGCCCTCAAGCGGCTCGACCCGGCCGTGCGCGCGGCCCTGGAGGAGTCGATCCGCCGTGCCCGTCTGGTCCACCGCGAGCAGCGCCGCCGCACGCACACCACACAGGTCGTGCCGGGCGGCTCGGTGACCGAGAAGTGGGTTCCGGTCGAGCGCGTCGGGCTGTACGCGCCCGGTGGCCGCTCGGTCTACCCGTCCTCCGTGATCATGAACGTGGTCCCGGCCCAGGAGGCCGGCGTCGGTTCCATCGCCCTCGCCTCCCCGCCGCAGAAGGAGTTCGACGGCCTTCCGCACCCGACGATCCTCGCCGCCTGCGCCCTCCTCGGCATCGACGAGGTGTACGCGGTCGGCGGCGCCCAGGCCGTCGCGATGTTCGCGCACGGCACCGAGTCCTGCGCCGCCGCCAACATGGTCACCGGCCCGGGCAACATCTGGGTCGCCGCCGCCAAGCGGTACTTCACCGGGAAGATCGGCATCGACACCGAGGCCGGCCCCACCGAGATCGCGGTCCTCGCCGACGGGAGCGCCGACCCGGTGCACGTCGCCTCCGACCTGATCAGCCAGGCCGAGCACGACCCGCTCGCCGCCGCCGTCCTCGTCACGGACTCCGTGGCGCTGGCCGACGCGGTCGAGCGGGAGCTGGCTCCCCAGGTCGCCGCCACCAAGCACGTGGACGACCGGATCGTGCCCGCGCTGCGCGGCCGGCAGTCCGCGATCGTGCTGGTCGACGGTATCGACGAGGGGCTTCGGGTGGTCGACGCGTACGGCGCCGAGCACCTGGAGATCCAGACCGCCGACGCGGCCGCCGTCGCCGACCGGGTGAAGAACGCGGGCGCGATCTTCGTCGGTCCCTGGGCCCCCGTCTCCCTGGGCGACTACTGCGCCGGCTCCAACCACGTGCTGCCCACCGGCGGCTGCGCCTGTCACTCCTCGGGGCTGAGCGTCCAGTCGTTCCTGCGCGGGATCCACATCGTGGACTACACGCGCGACGCCCTCGCCGAGGTCGCCCAGCACGTGGTGACGCTGGCGGAGGCGGAGGACCTGCCGGCGCACGGCGCGGCGATCAAGGCCCGGTTCGGGTGGAAGGTTCCGGAGAGCAAGTGACTGGCGACTCCTCTTCGTCCCCCTGGGACGAGCTCCCCGTACGGGACGAGCTCCGCGGCAAGTCCCCCTACGGGGCGCCCCAGCTCGACGTCCCGGTACGGCTCAACACGAACGAGAACCCGTACCCGCTGCCCGAACCGCTCGTCGAGCGGATCGCCGAGCGGGTGCGCGAGGCCGCCCGCAACCTCAACCGCTACCCCGACCGGGACGCGGTGGAGCTGCGCACCGAGCTGGCCAAGTACCTGACGAAGACCGGCAGGCACCGCGTCGGCATCGAGAACGTCTGGGCGGCGAACGGCTCGAACGAGGTCATCCAGCAGCTGCTGCAGACCTTCGGCGGGCCCGGCCGTACGGCGATCGGCTTCGAGCCGTCGTACTCGATGCACTCGCTCATCGCGCGCGGCACGGGCACCGGCTGGATCTCCGGTCCCCGCAACGAGGACTTCACGATCGACCTGGCGGCGGCCGAAGCGGCCATCGCCGAGCACCGGCCGGACGTCGTCTTCATCACCACGCCGAACAACCCCACGGGCAGCGCGGTCCCGCCGGAGACGGTCCTCGCGCTGTACGAGGCCGCTCAGGCCGCGAAGCCGTCGATGGTGATCGCGGACGAGGCGTACATCGAGTTCAGCCACGGCGACTCGTTGCTGCCGCTGCTCGAAGGTCGGCCGAATCTCGTCGTCTCGCGCACGATGTCGAAGGCCTTCGGCGCGGCCGGCCTGCGCCTCGGCTATCTCGCCGCCCACCCGGCGGTCGTCGACGCCGTCCAGCTCGTACGGCTGCCCTACCACCTGTCGGCCGTCACCCAGGCGACCGCGCTGGCCGCCCTGGAGCACACCGACACCCTGCTGGGGTACGTGGAGCAGCTGAAGGCCGAGCGGGACCGCCTGGTCGCCGAACTGCGGGCGATCGGTTACGAGGTGACCGCATCGGACGCCAACTTCGTGCAGTTCGGGCGGTTCGCCGACGCGCACGAGGTCTGGCAGAAGATCCTCGACCGGGGCGTCCTGGTCCGGGACAACGGAGTACCGGGCTGGCTGCGGGTCTCCGCGGGCACCCCGGCGGAAAACGACGCGTTCCTGGACGCGGTCCGTGATGTGAAGAAGGAGCAGAGCGCATGAGCCGCGTCGGAAGAGTGGAGCGGGCGACCAAGGAGACGTCGGTCGTCGTCGAGATCGATCTCGACGGTACCGGCAAGGTCGATGTGTCGACAGGCGTCGGCTTCTACGACCACATGCTCGACCAGCTCGGCCGGCACGGTCTGTTCGACCTGACCGTGAAGACCGAGGGCGACCTGCACATCGACTCCCACCACACCATCGAGGACACCGCCCTCGCGCTGGGCGCCGCCTTCAAGCAGGCGCTCGGCGACAAGGTCGGGATCTACCGGTTCGGCAACTGCACGGTGCCGCTGGACGAGTCCCTCGCACAGGTGACCGTCGACCTCTCCGGCCGCCCGTACCTGGTGCACACCGAGCCCGAGAAGATGGCGCCGATGATCGGCGAGTACGACACGACGATGACCCGGCACATCCTGGAGTCCTTCGTCGCGCAGGCCCAGATCGCGCTGCACGTGCACGTGCCCTACGGACGCAACGCGCACCACATCGTGGAGTGCCAGTTCAAGGCGCTCGCCCGCGCGCTGCGGTACGCCTCCGAGCGTGACCCGCGCGCCGCCGGCATCCTCCCCTCCACGAAGGGCGCGCTGTGACCGGCCTGTCGAGCATCCTGATCGTCGTCGGACTCTTCCTCCTCGGCGGTGTCTACTCGTTCGTCAAGCAGAAGATGCCGGCGAGCCTCATCGTGCTCGTCTCCATCGGCGCCGCGATGTGTCTCGTGGCCGGTGTCATGCGGCTGGCGGTGTGGACGTGAGCGCCCCCAGGAAGGTCGTCGTCTTCGACTACGGCTTCGGGAACGTCCGGTCCGCCGAGCGGGCCCTCGCCCGCGCCGGCGCCGAGGTCGAGATAACGCGTGACTACGACACGGCGATGAACGCGGACGGGCTCCTCGTGCCGGGCGTCGGCGCCTTCGCCGCCTGTATGCAGGGGCTGAGGCAGGCGCGCGGCGACTGGATCGTGGGCCGCCGCCTCGCCGGCGGCCGCCCGGTCATGGGCATCTGCGTCGGGATGCAGATCCTCTTCGCCCGCGGCATCGAGCACGGTGTGGAGAGCGAGGGCCTCGACGAGTGGCCCGGCTCGGTCGAGCCGCTCCAGGCCGAGATCGTGCCGCACATGGGCTGGAACACCGTCGAGGCTCCGGCCGGCTCCCAGCTCTTCGCCGGGCTCGACGCCGACGCGCGCTTCTACTTCGTGCACTCCTACGCCGTCCACGACTGGTCCCTGGAGGTGGCGAACCCGGCGATGCGGTCACCCCTGGTGACCTGGTCGACGCACGGCAAGCCCTTTGTGGCCGCCGTCGAGAACGGCGCCCTGTGGGCCACGCAGTTCCACCCCGAGAAGTCCGGCGACGCCGGAGCGCAGCTGCTGAACAACTGGATCGGAACCCTCTGATGTCTGCCAAGTCCTCAGGAAAGCTCGAACTCCTCCCCGCCGTCGACGTCCGCGACGGCCAGGCCGTCCGTCTGGTGCACGGCGAGTCCGGGACGGAGACCTCGTACGGCTCTCCCCTGGAGGCCGCCCTCGCCTGGCAGGGCGCGGGCGCCGAATGGCTGCACCTGGTCGACCTGGACGCCGCGTTCGGCACCGGCGACAACCGCGCGCTGATCGCCGAGGTGACCGGCGCGATGGACATCAAGGTCGAGCTGTCCGGCGGCATCCGGGACGACGCCTCGCTCGCGGCCGCCCTCGCCACCGGGTGCACCCGGGTGAACCTGGGCACGGCCGCCCTGGAGACCCCCGAGTGGGTCGCCAAGGTCATCGCCGAGCACGGCGACAAGATCGCGGTCGGTCTCGACGTCCGCGGCACGACCCTGCGCGGCCGCGGCTGGACCCGCGACGGCGGTGACCTCTACGAGACGCTGGAGCGCCTCAACTCCGAGGGCTGCGCGCGGTATGTCGTCACCGACATCGCCAAGGACGGCACACTCCAGGGCCCGAACCTGGAGCTGCTGAGGAACGTCTGCGCGGCGACCGACCGCCCGGTGGTGGCCTCCGGAGGTGTGTCCTCCCTGGACGACCTGCGGGCGATCGCCGAGCTGGTGCCCCTCGGTGTCGAAGGCTCCATCGTCGGGAAGGCCCTGTACGCGAAGGCGTTCACCCTGGAAGAGGCCCTGGAGGCGGTAGCCAAGTGAGCGACGTACGACGAGTCACGACCGGCGCACCCTGGGAGGACACCTTCGGGTACTCCCGCGCGGTGGAACTGCCCAACGGCCTGGTACTGGTCTCCGGCTGCACCTCGATAGTGGACGGCGAGATCGCCGGCGGTGGTCCCTACGAGCAGACGATCAACTCCTTCAACGTCGCGTTCGCGGCCCTGGAGGGGCTGGGCCTCGGCCGGGAGGACGTGGTGCGTACGCGGCTGTACCTCACGCACGCCCGGGACGTGGACGACGTCGGACGCGCCCACAAGGAGCTCTTCGACTCCGTACGGCCCGCCGCGTCCCTGGTCATCGTCTCCGGCTTCGTGGACCCCAGCCTGGTCGTCGAGGTCGAGGTGGAGGCGTACCGAGGGGCGCCGTCATGACCCTGGCGGTACGTGTCATCCCCTGCCTGGACGTGGACAACGGCCGGGTGGTCAAGGGGGTCAACTTCCAGAACCTGCGCGACGCGGGCGACCCCGTCGAGATGGCGAAGGTGTACGACGCCGAGGGCGCGGACGAGCTGACGTTCCTGGACATCACGGCGTCCTCCGGCAACCGTGAGACGACGTACGACGTGGTGCGCCGTACGGCCGAGCAGGTGTTCATCCCGCTGACGGTGGGCGGCGGTGTGCGCACGGCCGAGGACGTCGACAAGCTGCTGCGTGCCGGCGCGGACAAGGTGGGCGTGAACACGGCCGCCATCGCCAGGCCCGAGCTGATCCGCGAGATCGCGGAGCGGTTCGGCCGGCAGGTGCTGGTGCTGTCGGTGGACGCGCGCCGCACCGGGAGCGGGTCCTTCGAGGTCACCACGCACGGCGGCCGCAAGGGCACCGGCATCGACGCCGTCGAGTGGGCCCACCGGGCGGCCGAGCTGGGCGCGGGCGAGATCCTGCTCAACTCGATGGACGCGGACGGCACGAAGGACGGCTACGACATCGAGATGATCGAGGCCGTCCGCAAGCACGTGACCGTGCCGCTCATCGCCAGCGGGGGAGCGGGGCGGCTCGCCGACTTCCCGCCCGCCGTCGCCGCGGGCGCCGACGCGGTGCTGGCCGCCTCCGTCTTCCACTTCGGTGATCTGCGGATCGGCGAGGTGAAGCAGACGCTGCGGGAGGCGGGGCATCCCGTGCGGTGACGCTGCGCTCGGCTTGAGCCCCGGTCACTGGTGGCCGGGGCTTTTCACCGGGGGGATGCGAAAGAAAAGTTGCGCAATTTATGTTGCGCAACTTTTCTTTCGCGTCTAGGGTTTGCTGCATGACCTCGGACCAGACCCGCAACATCACCGACCTGGGGACACTCAAGGCGTTCGCACACCCGCTGCGCCTCAAGCTGTACCGGGCGCTGCACGTGGCTCGCACCGCGACCGCCTCGCAGCTCGCCGACCAGGTGGACGAGGCCGTCTCGCTGGTCAGCTACCACCTGCGCAAGCTCGCCGAGCACGGGTTGATCGAAGAGGCCACGCAGAGCGGTGACGGCCGGGAGCGCTGGTGGCAGCCCGCCGCGGAGGGGCTCACCGTGCGGCACGAGGACATCAAGGACGCACCGGAGAAGCTCGCGGCCCAGAGTGCGCTCACGCGGACCCTGCTGGAACAGCGGGTCGACCTCTACCGGCGGCACCTCGACGAGTCCGAGTCATGGAGCGACGCGTGGCGCTCGGCCGGCTTCGAGGGCGAGTACCTTCCGCGTCTCAACGCGTCCGAACTCGGTGAACTGCAGCGCGAGTTGGACGACCTGATCAAGAAGTACCAGGCCAGGGGCCGGTCCGCCGAGGAGGCGGGCGACGACCAGGGCCGGGAGAACGTCGCGATCCACGTGTACGGCTTTCCGTTCCGCGCCTGAGAGGACGCCCCTCCATGACCACGACCGTCATTCCCTCCGCCTCCGTCGCCGCCGACCGGCCCGCCCACCGCGACGGCAACGTGCTGCGCTGGCTGGGCGCGTACACCGCCTCGATGGTGGGCGACAACGTCTACTACATCGCCCTGTCCTGGGCGGCCGTCCAGGCGGGCACGCCCTCGCAGGCCGGGCTCGTGATGGCCGCCAGCGCCGTACCGCGGGCCCTGCTGATGCTCGGCGGGGGCGTGGTGGCCGACCGCTTCGGACCGCGGAAGGTCGTCATCGGCAGCGACGCCGTGCGCTGCGCGGCCGTCCTCGCGGTGGCCGCGCTGCTGTTCGCCGCCAGTCCCGGGCTGTGGCTCCTCGCCCTGCTCGCCCTGGTCTTCGGCACGGTCGACGCGGTCTTCATGCCGGCCGTGGGCGCCCTCCCGGCCCGGGTCACGAGCCGCGGCCAGCTCGCCCGCGTCCAGGGCATGCGCGGCCTGGCGATCCGCTTCGCCAACGTCGTGGGCGCCCCGCTCGGCGGCCTCGGGGTGGCCCTCGGGGGCGCGGCGGCCGCCTTCGGCCTCGCCGGCCTCCTGATCGCGGTGTCCGTACCGCTGCTGATCTCCGTACGGATGCGGGACCTGCCGGCGGCGAGCGGGGACGGGGCAGAGGGCGCCGAGGGGCCGGCGCCGCTCGCGGAGTCCCGCAGTGCCTGGCAGGACCTGCGGGACGGACTGCGGTACATCCGGGGCCACCGGGTCCTCGCGCCGCTGATCGTCGCCATCGCGCTCGGCGACCTCGGTTTCGTCGGACCGCTCAACGTGGGCCTGACCCTGCTGGCCGACGAGCGCGGCTGGGGAGCGGCCGGCATGGGCTGGGTGCTCGCCGGGTTCGGGACCGGCGCGGGGGCCGTCTCCCTGCTGCTGACCGTGCGCGGACGGCTGCCGCACGCGGGGTACGTCATGGCCGGCTCGATCCTCGCGGGCTGTGTCGCGATCGGCTCGCTCGCCTACGTACCCGGCGTGGTCGCCGCCGTCGGCGTGGCACTGCTCGTCGGGCTGCTCGCGGGGCTGAGCGGCGCCCTGTGCGGCGCGCTGCTGCAGACCGAGACGGCGCCCTCCTACCTCGGGCGGGTCAGCGCCGTCTCCGGCATCGTCAGCCTCGGGATCGCGCCGCTCAGCATGCCGGTGTCCGCGGCCGCCATCGGCCTGTGGGGCACCGGCCCCGTCTTCGTCGTCAGCGCGGCGGTCTGCGGCCTCGGCGGCGTGGTCGCCCTGTGCTCCGGCCCGCTGCGGCGGGCCGAGCTGCCGAAGTGAGGCCCAGCCCCGGGTCCCGGCAGCAGCCGAGCCGCCGGAGGGCCGGAGCGTCAGATTCCGAGCTGCTTGGCCTCCTGGAGCTTCGCGATCGCGTCCTTCTCGCCGTCCAGCGCCACATCGGCCACGCTCTGGCGCCCGTACGCGAACAGCAGGAGCTCCGAGGGCTCGCCCGTCACCGTGACTACCGGCGTCCCCTTGTGCGCGACCGCCGTCTGGCCGTCCGGGCGGCGCAGCACCAGGCCGGTCGGCACCCCGCGGCCCACCAGCCGGGCCGTGCGGTCGAGACGGGACCACAGCGCGTCCTGGAAGACGGCGTCCAGCGGGCGCGGCGTCCAGTCGGGCCGCGCCCGGCGTACGTCCTCCGTGTGGACGTAGAACTCGACGGTGTTCGACGCCTCGTCGATCTGCTTCAGGGAGAACGGCGAGAACCGCGGCGGTCCCGTACGGATCAGCTGGATCAGCTCCTCGTAGGGTTTCTCGGCGAATTCGGCCTGAACCCGCTCCAGCCGGGGCGCGAGCTGCTTGATCAGGATCCCGCCCGCGGCGTCCGCGCGGCGCTCGCGCACCACCACGTGGGCCGCCAGATCACGGGTGTTCCAGTCCCCGCACAAGGTGGGGGCGTCCGGTCCCTCGGCTTCCAACAGGTCGGCGAGGAGAAGTCGTTCACGCTTGGCATGGGTCGACATGACAGCCAGCCTACGACCGCCGCTCCGGTCCGCCCAGTGGACACCCGGCCACCACGGCACGCGGTCCGCCCAGTGGACCTCCGTCGGACGTGTCCGCGCGGCGCGGCACAATGGTCGGCATGACCAGCACGCCCCCGCCCAGCAGCCTGGATCCCGAGATCGCCGCGCGCCTCAGGCGCAGCGCCGACGGGCTCGTCCCCGCCATCGCCCAGCAGTACGACACCGGTGAGGTGCTGATGCTCGGCTGGATGGACGACGAGGCACTGCATCGCACGCTGACCACGGGCCGCTGCACGTACTGGTCGCGCAGCCGCCAGGAGTACTGGGTCAAGGGCGACACCTCCGGCCACGTCCAGCACGTGAAGTCGGTCGCCCTCGACTGCGACGCGGACACCGTCCTCGTCCGGGTCGACCAGGTCGGCGCCGCCTGCCACACCGGCGCCCGCACCTGCTTCGACGCCGACGTCCTGCTCAAGGACGGAGGGCCCGAAGCGGCGGGGTCGGCACGGTCCGGACCGGCCGGGACGGCGCCGCCCGAATCGGCAGGGGAAGCCCTGTCCGACGTACCTCCCGCCGCTCAGTAAGGTCAGCCGCCATGGACCTCGAGACGTTCCGCAAGCTGGCCACCGACCGCCGTGTGATCCCCGTCAGCCGCAAGCTCCTCGCGGACGGCGACACGCCGGTCGCGCTCTACCGCAAGCTGGCCGCCGAGCGCCCCGGCACCTTCCTCCTGGAATCCGCCGAGAACGGCCGCGCGGCGTTCACCTGGTCTCGCTACTCCTTCGTCGGCGTCCGCAGCCACGCCACCCTGACCGAGCGCGACGGCAAGACCCACTGGCTGGGCACACCCCCCGTGGGCGTCCCCGTCGAGGGCGACCCGCTGGCCGCCCTGCGCGCCACGATCGAGACCCTGCACACCCCCCACGGCGAGGACCAGCCGCCCTTCACCGGCGGCATGGTCGGCTACCTCGGCTACGACGTCGTGCGCCGCCTGGAGAAGATCGGCCCGGGCGAGCGGGACGACCTGAAGCTGCCCGAGCTGACCATGCTGCTCACCAGCGACCTCGCCGTCCTCGACCACTGGAACGGGACGGTCGAGCTGATCGCCAACGCGATCAACCACAACGACCTGGACACCGGTGTCGACGAGGCGTACGCGGACGCCGTCGCCCGCCTCGACGCCATGGAGGCGGACCTCTCGCGCGCCGTCTCGCAGCCCCCGGCCGCCCTCCCGCCGTCCGAGCTCCCCGAGTACACCGCGCTGTGGGGCGGTCCGGACTACCAGGACGCGGTCGAGGACATCAAGGAGCGCATCCGGGCCGGCGAGGCCTTCCAGGTCGTCCCCTCCCAGCGCTTCGAAACGCCGTGCACGGCAAGCGCGTTGGACGTCTACCGAGTCCTGCGGGCCACCAACCCCTCCCCGTACATGTACCTCTTCCGCTTCGACGGCTTCGACGTCGTGGGCTCCTCCCCCGAGGCCCTGGTCAAGGTCGAGGACGGGCAGGCGATGGTGCACCCCATCGCGGGCACCCGGCCGCGCGGCGCCACCCCCCACGAGGACCAGAGCCTGGCCGAGGAGCTGCTCGCCGACCCCAAGGAGCGCGCCGAGCACCTGATGCTGGTCGACCTGGGACGGAACGATCTGGGGCGGGTCTGCGAGCCCGGCTCGGTCGAGGTCGTCGACTTCATGTCCGTCGAGCGGTACTCGCACGTCATGCACATCGTCTCGACCGTGACCGGCCGGGTCGCGCGGGGGCGTACGGCCTTCGACGTGCTGACCGCGTGCTTCCCGGCCGGCACCCTCTCCGGAGCGCCCAAGCCGCGCGCGATGCAGATCATCGACGAACTCGAACCCTCCCGGCGCGGGCTGTACGGCGGATGTGTCGGGTATCTCGACTTCGCGGGCGACTCGGACACCGCCATCGCCATCCGAACCGCCCTCCTGCGGGACGGCACGGCGTACGTGCAGGCCGGCGCCGGTGTCGTCGCCGACTCGGACCCGGTCGCGGAGGACACCGAGTGCCGCAACAAGGCCGCGGCGGTGCTCCGCGCGGTGCACACGGCGAACCGGCTCGGGCAATAGGACGAGTCTCACGTGAACCCCGGGTGACGCTTCCCCCGGGGTTCAGGCGATAGTGGGGTACGTGACTGCTGTACCGCACCCCCGATCCGAAGCCGCCGGACCCGCCCGGTCCGGCCGCCGCAGCCTCGGCGTAGCCCTGTTCTGCGGCGCGCTCGGCGCGGCCGTGGCGCTGCTCTCCACCCGGCAGAGCTGGTCGGAGGGCACGGCGTCGGTGGCCGGCGGCGCCTTCCCGCTGACCGCCAGGGGCAGCGACGTCACGGGCGTGCCCGCGGCCCTCGCCATAGTGGGCCTCGCCGCACTCGTCGCCGTCTTCGCCGTCCGCCGCTCCGGGCGCCTCCTGGTCTCCGCGCTGCTCGCGCTCTCCGGCGCCGGCACCGTCGCCGCCGCGCTGATCGGCCTGAACGACAGCTCCGCGCTCGACGAGAAGGCCGCGCAGGCGTCCGGCGACACCTCCGCGACCGCGGACGCCCTCAGCCACACCGCCTGGCCGTACGTCGCGGCCTTCGGCGGCGGGCTCATCCTCCTCGCGGGACTGCTCGCGCTGCGCTACGGGCGGCTGTGGCCCGCGATGTCCGGCCGCTACGAGCGGGACGGCACCCCCCGGCCCCGCAAGGCCGAGCCCGTCGACCCCGACCGGCCCGAGGACCTGTGGAAGGCCCTGGACCGCGGCGAGGACCCGACAGGCACCTGAGGGCGGCCGGGCCGGCTGTCCGGGACCTTCGCCCCGGGCCCCTGGTCACGACCTCGCCCACTCGACTCGCGAGGAGCGACCCCCCGCTCACGGCACACGCGCGAGTACGGGACAATGGTCGGTGAGCGTCCGACTCACACACGCACACAGCAACGAGGAGCAAGTCATGGCGGGCAGCAGCCACGGTCACACCCCGGCCGCCTGGACCGGTGTCATCATCGCGTTCATCGGTTTCTGCGTTTCCGGTGCCTTCACCGTGCTGGCCGACCCGCTGGGCTTCTGGGCCGGCCTGGTCATCGTCGCCCTCGGCGGTGTCGTCGGCGGCATTATGCGGCTGATGGGTCTCGGCCAGCCGAAGGCCGACCGGGGACCCCAGACCGTGCCGCAGCCGGAGCCGGCCCGCCAGGCCGTCGGCGCGGAGAGCTGACCGCTCCCACGACTTCGTGAGAGGCGGCCCGGCGCGTCCGGGCCGCCTCTGCCGTGCCCGGCCGCCCGCCGGCGCCACGACGGGCATCCAGTCCGGGGGCGGGGCAGAATGCGTCGGGTGAACGCCGAAACCCACCGGGTGACTCCACCGGCCGCGGCCACCGGCCCCGCCGGCCTGGCGCGCAGGCTGGCCGTCCCCGCCGGTCTGCTCGCCGCCGTCGCGGGCGCCTTCGCCTACGTCGGCGCCGTCGACCCGAACGAGCCGGGCCACTACCCCGTCTGCCCGCTGCTGCGCTACGCCGGGCTGTACTGCCCCGGCTGCGGCGGACTGCGCAGCGCGCACGCCTTCGTGCACGGGGACTTCGCGGCGGCGTTCACGGACAACGCGCTCGCCTTCGCCGGCTTTCTGGGGTTCGCGGTGGTGTGGACCGTCTGGGTGGTCCGGACCGTGCGCGGCCGGCCGGTGCGGATCGATCCCGGCCCCGTGCAGCTGTGGGGCGTGGGCGCGTTGCTGCTGGTCTTCACGGTTGTCCGGAACCTGCCCTCGGGTGGCTGGCTGCATCCTTGATCAAATGACAAATGTCCAGGTAGTGGGACCGCCGTCAACCGGATGTCAGGCCTACGCCTTCCTCCGGATACCATCACAGTGACCCTTCTGAACCGCCCGGGGCGGTGACGGAGGTCAGACGCTCAACCCGCTTCAACCGTCCACCGCAGGGAAGGGGGCCGCTCGCGTGAGTGTGCTCGACGAGATCATCGACGGAGTCCGTGCCGACCTCGCGGAACGGCAGGCGCGCGTCAGCCTCGACGAGCTCAAGGAGCGCGTGGCGAAGGCTCCGGCGGCCAAGGACGGCGTGGCGGCCCTGCGGGGTGACGGTGTCAAGGTCATCTGCGAGGTCAAGCGCTCCAGCCCCTCCAAGGGCGCGCTGGCCGCGATCGCCGACCCGGCCGCGCTGGCCGCGGACTACGAGGCGGGCGGCGCGGCCGTCATCTCCGTGCTGACCGAGCAGCGGCGCTTCGGCGGCTCGCTGGCCGACCTGGAGGCCGTCCGCGCCAAGGTCGACATCCCGGTCCTGCGCAAGGACTTCATCGTCACCTCGTACCAGCTCTGGGAGGCCCGTGCGTACGGCGCCGACCTCGCCCTGCTGATCGTGGCCGCCCTCGACCAGTCCGCCCTGGAGTCCCTCATCGAGCGCGCCGAGTCCATCGGGCTCACCCCGCTCGTCGAGGTGCACGACGAGGACGAGGCCGAGCGGGCGGTGGACGCCGGCGCGAAGGTGATCGGCATCAACGCGCGCAATCTCAAGGACCTCAAGGTGGACCGCTCCACCTTCGAGCGCGTCGCGCCCGAGATCCCGGCCGGCCTCGTCAAGATCGCCGAGTCCGGCGTCCGCGGGCCGCACGACCTCATCGCGTACGCCAACGCCGGCGCCGACGCGGTCCTGGTGGGCGAGTCGCTCGTCACCGGCCGCGACCCGAGGACCGCGGTCTCCGACCTCGTCGCGGCCGGGGCCCACCCCGCGCTGCGGCACGGACGGGGCTGACCCCACCGTGGCCGACCTGACCGCACGCCGACACCGGGAGAGCCCGCGCTCGCCCGGCGCCGGCGGTTGCGCCGGGCCGGCCGGGCCGCTGCCGCTCCCGGGGCCCCCGGTCCCGTACGCCGGCCGCCCCTGCGTGCGGTCGGCCGCGCCTGAGGCGGCCGCCTCTGCCGCGCGGAACCCCTACGCCCGCCTTGCCCGCGGCTGCCGTCCGCGCGGCTGCCGGGCGCCCGCACGACGGGTGCACGGGCGCCGGGTCCGCTATGTCATCGGCGACGAGCCGGGACAGGTCAACGGAATGCGATGGCGTGCCCACGTGCGCACGCTCGTGCCGTCTGCGGCCGGTCGCCCCCTGCGGGTGCGCTGAGCCGGGCCCGACTCCGCCGGTCCTCATCCGTGCCGGAGGTTCTCGCCGTCGGGCGGGAGGGGCCCGGTCTTCGCGGGTGCCGGACGAAGGCCGTGCCGCGTGCGTGCGTCGCCGACGTGACCACTGTCCGACCCGTGACCGGGGCTGACGCCCCTGCGAGGTAACGCATGCCCAGCGAGTTCTTCATTCCCGACCCCGAAGGCCAAGTCCCCAGCGCCGAGGGCTACTTCGGCGCCTTCGGCGGCAAGTTCATCCCGGAGGCGCTGGTCGCCGCCGTGGACGAGGTCGCCGTCGAGTACGACAAGGCGAAGTCCGACCCCGAGTTCGCCCGTGAGCTCGACGACCTGCTCGTCCACTACACCGGACGGCCGAGCGCGCTCACCGAGGTCCCCCGGTTCGCCGAACACGCCGGTGGTGCGCGGGTGTTCCTCAAGCGCGAGGACCTCAACCACACCGGATCGCACAAGATCAACAACGTCCTCGGGCAGGCTCTGCTCACCAGGAGGATGGGCAAGACCCGCGTCATCGCGGAGACCGGCGCCGGCCAGCACGGTGTCGCGACCGCCACCGCCTGCGCCCTGTTCGGCCTCGAATGCACCATCTACATGGGTGAGATCGACACCCAGCGCCAGGCGCTCAACGTCGCCCGGATGCGCATGCTCGGCGCCGAGGTCATCGCCGTGAAGTCCGGCAGCCGCACCCTCAAGGACGCGATCAACGAGGCCTTCCGCGACTGGGTCGCCAACGTGGACCGCACCCACTACCTCTTCGGGACCGTGGCCGGACCGCACCCCTTCCCGGCCATGGTGCGCGACTTCCACCGGGTCATCGGAGTCGAGGCCCGGCGGCAGATCCTGGAGCGCGCCGGGCGGCTGCCCGACGCGGCCGTGGCCTGCGTCGGCGGCGGCTCCAACGCCATCGGCCTCTTCCACGCCTTCATCCCGGACGCGGACGTACGCCTCATCGGCTGCGAGCCCGCCGGACACGGCATCGAGACCGGCGAGCACGCGGCCACCCTGACGGCCGGCGAGCCGGGCATCCTGCACGGCTCGCGGTCCTACGTCCTCCAGGACGAGGAGGGCCAGATCACCGAGCCCTACTCGATCTCGGCGGGCCTCGACTACCCGGGCATCGGTCCGGAGCACTCGTACCTGAAGGACAGTGGCCGCGGCGAGTACCGCGCGGTCACCGACGACGCGGCCATGCAGGCCCTGCGCCTGCTCTCCCGTACCGAGGGGATCATCCCGGCGATCGAGAGCGCGCACGCGCTCGCCGGTGCCCTGGAGGTCGGGCGGGAGCTGGGCAAGGACGGGCTGATCGTCATCAACCTGTCCGGGCGCGGCGACAAGGACATGGACACGGCCGCCCGCTACTTCGGGCTGTACGACACCGACGCCGTCGTCGAGGCGGACGAGGCCGGCGACGGCGCCGAGATCGAGGGGGACGCCAAGTGAGCGGCAACATCCAGCTGTTGAGCGACACCCTCGCCGGCGCCAGGGCCGAGGGCCGGTCCGCCCTCATCGCGTACCTCCCGGCCGGGTTCCCGACCGTGGACGGGGGGATCGAGGCCATCAAGGCCGTCTTCGACGGCGGGGCGGACGTCGTCGAGGTGGGGCTGCCGCACAGCGACCCCGTCCTGGACGGGCCCGTCATCCAGACCGCCGACGACATCGCGCTGCGCGGCGGCGTCAAGATCGCGGACGTGATGCGCACGGTGCGCGAGGCCTTCGCGGCCACCGGCAAGCCGGTGCTCGTCATGACGTACTGGAACCCCATCGACCGCTACGGCGTCGAGCGCTTCACCGCCGAGCTCGCCGAGGCGGGCGGCGCCGGGTGCATCCTGCCCGACCTGCCCGTGCAGGAGTCGGCCCTGTGGAGGGAGCACGCCGAGAAGCACGGCCTCGCGACCGTCTTCGTCGTGGCCCCGAGCAGCAAGGACGCCCGGCTCGCCGAGATCACCGCGGCGGGCTCCGGCTTCGTCTACGCGGCCTCGCTGATGGGTGTCACCGGCACCCGGGCGTCGGTGGGCGCGCAGGCACAGGACCTGGTGCGGCGTACCAAGGCCACCACCGGCCTGCCCGTCTGCGTGGGCCTCGGCGTCTCCGACGCCGGGCAGGCCGCCGAGGTGGCCGGCTTCGCCGACGGCGTGATCGTCGGCTCGGCCTTCGTGAAGCGGATGCTGGACGCGCCGGACGAGGCGGCCGGCCTGGACGCCGTACGCGTCCTCGCGGGCGAGCTGGCGCGAGGTGTGCGCGGCACGGCGTAGTGCTCCCTCTGTCCGTTCACGTACCTGTACGTAACGGACAATCCGCTCACTCGAACGGGTGGACCTGGGACCGGGGAGGCGCGCTGCGCCTCCCCGGTTCGTTCTGCCGGATGTGAGCGAGAAGAACCGTGACGGTAAGCGCACCGCCCGCGAGCGGCTGGCGGTCGAGCGAGAGAAGCAGAAGGCCACGGAGAAGCGCCGAAGGACGTTCATCGTCGGAGCTTCGGTGGTCTGCGTCCTGGCTCTGGCCGCGGTGGTGGGCGTCCTGGCCGCCAACTCCGGCCAGGACAAGAAGAGCGAGACGGCGGCGGGCCCCGTCGTCTCGCCCTCGGGGGCGCAGGGCAAGGACAGTCTCGCGATCCCCGTCGGCAAGGCCGGCGCCAAGTCGTCCCTCACCGTGTGGGAGGACTTCCGCTGTCCGGCGTGCCAGTCCTTCGAGGTGACGTACCGCCCGACGATCCATGAGCTGGTGGACGCCGGCCAGCTGAAGGTCGACTACCACCTCGTCACCCTCATCGACGGGAACATGGGCGGCAGCGGCTCCCGCCACGCGGCCAACGCGGCGGCCTGCGCCCAGGACGCGGGCAAGTTCAGCGCGTACCACGACGTGCTCTACGACAACCAGCCCAAGGAGACCGACGACGCCTTCGCCGGCAACGCCAGGCTCATCGAGCTGGCGGGCAAGGTCGACGGGCTGGACACCCCGGCGTTCCAGAAGTGCGTCAACGACGGCACGCACGACAGCTGGGTCGTGAAGTCGAACAGCGCCTTCGGGGCCGGCGGGTTCACGGGCACTCCGACCGTGCTGTTCGGCGGCAAGAACATCTACGCGGACCAGACGATGACCCCGGCGAAGCTGAAGCAGCTGGTGCAGGCGGAGAACAAGAGCTGAGTGCCCTGTCCGCCCGTGTGCCCCCGGTCTCCCGCAGGCCGGGGGCACCGCCTGTTATGGACCCGTAGCCGGGCTGCCTGCCGTCGGTCCCGCTCGGCACGGTAGCGTCGACCCTGCCATGGAACTTGCCTACATCCCCAGCCCGGCGAGCGGTGTGCGCCACATCGGCTTCATTCCGCTGCGCGGCTACGCGTTCTGCATCATCATCGGCGTCTTCGTGGCCGTCTGGCTCGGCAACAAGCGCTGGATCGCCCGCGGCGGGCGAGCCGGCACGGTCGCCGACATCGCCGTCTGGGCCGTCCCCTTCGGCCTCGTCGGCGGACGGCTCTACCACGTGATCACGGACTACGAGCTGTACTTCAGCGAGGGCCGCGACTGGGTGGACGCCTTCAAGATCTGGGAGGGCGGCCTCGGCATCTGGGGTGCGATCGCGCTCGGTGCCGTGGGCGCGTGGATCGGCTGTCGCCGCCGGGGCATCCCGCTCCCCGCGTGGGCCGACGCCCTCGCGCCCGGCATCGCCTTCGCACAGGCCATCGGGCGCTGGGGCAACTGGTTCAACCAGGAGCTGTACGGCAAGCCCACGGACCTTCCCTGGGCGCTGCACATCACGTCCTCTGCGGCCGGCCGCGTGCCGGGCTACTACCACCCGACGTTCTTGTACGAGTCCCTGTGGTGCATCGGCGTCGGCTTCCTCGTCATCTGGGCCGACCGCCGCTTCAAGCTCGGGCACGGGCGGGCGTTCGCGCTGTACGTCGCCGCGTACTGCGTGGGCCGCGGCTGGATCGAGTACATGCGCGTCGACGACGCCCACCACATCCTGGGCCTGCGTCTCAACGACTGGACCGCGATGGGCGTCTTCGTCCTCGCCGTCGTCTACTTCGTCCTCTCCGCGCGGCTGCGGCCGGGGCGTGAGGAGGTCGTGGAGCCGGGCGCTTCCGGCGAGGGCGACGACCCGGCCGACGGTGCCGCGGTCGACCTCGACAAGAAGGCGGACGCCGACACCGACGCCTCGGACTCCGCCGAGGCCAAGGAGTCCGGGAAGCCTGAGGAATCCGAGAAGAAGGCCGAAGCATCCTCGGAGGCGCCGGAGTCTTCGGAAACCTCGGAGTCTTCGGAAACCTCGGAGTCTTCGGAAACCCCGAAGTCTTCAGAAGCCTCGGAGGCCTCGGTGGACGAGGCCGAGTCGGCCAAGAAGGGCTGAGAGCTCTCGATACGTGGGGAGGGGCGCCGCATCCTGGATGCGGCGCCCCTTCCGTCTCTCATCGGCGGCTGCGGGCCAGCGCCAGCGTGCGGTGGGCGGCGGCCACCACCGCGGCGTCGACGAAGCGGCCGTCGGACAGCGCCTGGGCGCCCGGGTCCGCGGCGGCGGCCTTGACCACGGCCTCGGCGGACTCGATCTCCTCAGGGCCGGGCAGATACGCCCGCTCGATCACCGGGAGCTGCCGGGGGTGGATGGCCGTACGGCCCAGGAAGCCCAGCGCCCGGCCGTGGGCGCAGGACGCGGCCAGGCCGTCGAGGTCGCGGAGGTCGGGGTAGATGGACTGGGCCGGCGGGGCCAGGCCCGCGGCGCGGGCGGCCACCACCACGCGGGAGCGGGCCCAGTCGAGCCCCGAGTCCTCCCGTACGCCCAGATCCGCCCGGAGGTCGGCCTCGCCCAGCGCGATGCCGCGCAGCGCCCGGTGCGAGGACGCGACGGCGAAGGCCTGCTCCACGCCGAGGGCGGTCTCCAGCAGGGCGTAGAGCGGGATGGCGCCGCCGTCCGCGGGGGCGGCGCGTTCCGCGACCCGTACGACGTCGGACGGGGACGTCACCTTGGGCAGCCGGAGCCCGGAGACGCCGGGGAGGGCGGAGAGCGCCCGGAGGTCGGCCTCGGCCAGCGGGCCGCCCAGTGCGTTCACGCGGACGTGGACCGGGACCGGCGGCGGTTCGCCGAGCAGTTCCGCGGTGGCCGCGCGGGCGTACTCCTTGCGGTCCGGGGCGACCGCGTCCTCCAGGTCGACGACGACGACGTCCGCGCCGCACGCGAAGGCCTTCACCACCACCTCGGGCCGGTCACCCGGGACGTACAGCCAGGTGAGGGGGTGGGCGTCCGCGCTCACAGGGCGCCCTCCGCGCGCAGAGCCCCGATCTCGTCCCCGGTCAGGCCGAGTTCGGTCAGGACGGCCGCCGTGTCCGCGCCGTGCGGGCGGCCCGCCCAGCGGATGGCGCCGGGGGTGGCGGATAGGCGGAAGAGGACGTTCTGCATGCGCAGGGGGCCCAGTTCGGGGTCGTCGACCGTGGTGATCGTGTTGAGGGCCGCGTACTGGGGATCGGTCATGACGTCCCGTACGTCCTGGATGGGGGCCACCGCCGCCTCGGCCTTGTCGAAGGCCTCCAGGACGTCGTCCCGGGTGTGCCGGGCGATCCACGTGCCGACCGCCTCGTCCAGGACGTCGGCGTGCCGGGCGCGGTCCGCGCCCGTCGCGAACCACGGCTCGTCGATCAGCTCGGGCCGTCCGACCAGCCGCATCAGCCGCTCCGCGATCGACTGCGCCGAGGTGGAGACCGCGACCCACTCGCCGTCCGCCGTGCGGTAGGTGTTGCGGGGCGCGTTGTTGGCGGAGCGGTTCCCGGTGCGGGGCTGGACGTGGCCCAGCTGGTCGTACCAGAGGGGCTGCGGGCCGACGACCGTGAGGATCGGCTCGATGATCGCCATGTCGACGACCTGGCCCTCGCCGGTGCGCTCGCGGGCCGTCAGCGCGGTCATCACCGCGTACGCCGTCGCCAGGCCCGCGATCGAGTCGGCCAGGCCGAAGGGCGGCAGGGTCGGCGGGGCGTCGGGCTCCCCGGTGATCGCCGCGAAACCGCTCATCGCCTCCGCCAGCGTGCCGAAGCCCGGCCGGTGCGCGTACGGGCCGAACTGGCCGAAGCCGGTGACCCGGGCCAGCACCAGCCGCGGGTTCGCCGCCGAAAGCTCGCCCCAGCCCAGGTCCCACTTCTCCAGTGTGCCCGGCCGGAAGTTCTCGATGATCACGTCGGCGGTGGCGGCGAGCCGCAGGAGGGTGTCCCGGCCGCCGGGCGCGGACAGGTCGAGGGTGATCGTGCGCTTGTTGCGGCCGAGGAGTTTCCACCACAGGCCCACGCCGTCCTTCGACGGGCCGTGGCCGCGGGACGGGTCCGGCCTGACCGGGTGCTCGACCTTGATCACCTCGGCGCCGAAGTCACCGAGCATGGTGGCCGCCAGCGGTCCGGCGAAGAGGGTCGCGAGGTCGAGCACGCGCAGACCGGTGAGCGGGCCCTGGCGCGGGGGCGCGCCCGGACCGGGCTCGGCGTGGGTGCCGCTGCTCTCCGCAGGTGTCGTGGCGTCCTGCGGGCGGCCGTTCATGAGGCACGCGGTGTTCGTCGCGGCGTCCTGCGGGCGGGCGTTCATGAGGCGGCCCGTGACGTCTGGGCTTCGATCTCGGAGCGGTACGGCATCGAGGACGACGCGCCCACCCGCTGCACGGACAGGGCGGCCGCCGCCGAGGCCCAGACGAGGGCGTCGCGCACCGGCCGGCCCTCGCTGAGCCCCACGGCGAGGGTGCCGACGAACGTGTCGCCCGCACCGGTCGAGTCCACGGCGGTCACCCGCGGCGCGGGGATGCGCAGGCTTTCGGCGCCCTGGGCCACGTACAGGCTGCCCGCCGCGCCCAGGGTGACGACCACGGCGGGGACCCGGTCGAGCAGGGCCGCCGCCGCGGCCCGGGGCTCGGTGATGCCGGTGAGTGCGGCGGCCTCGTACTGGTTGGCCACCAACAGGTCGGTGGCGGCGAGGAGTTCGGGTGGCAGGGGCTGCACGGGGGACGGCGTCAGGATCGTGCGGACGCCGTGGCTGCGGGCGGATTCGGCGCCCGCGACGACGGCCTTCAGCGGGATCTCCAGCTGGAGCAGGAGCGCGTCGGCGGTGGCGATGAGACCGTCGTCGCCGGGCGCGAGGTGGTCCACGGTGCCGTTCGCGCCGGGGATGACGACGATCGCGTTGCCGCCCTCGGCGTCCACCACGATGTGGGCGGTACCGGACGGGCCCTCGGTGGTGCGCAGATGGTCGGTGTCCACGCCGGAGTGTTCGAGCGTGGAGCGCAGTCCGGTGCCGAAGGTGTCGGCGCCCACCGCGCCGATCATCGAGACGTCGGCGCCCGCACGGGCCGCGGCGATCGCCTGGTTGGCGCCCTTGCCGCCGGGGATCGTGCGGAACTCCCGCCCGGTCACGGTCTCGCCGCGCTGCGGGGCCTTGGCGACGTACGCGACGAGGTCCATGTTGGTGCTGCCGAGTACGGCGATGTGGGTCATGAGTGGGGGATCTCCTGGCGGGTCTCGGAGCGGCTGAGGCGGTGGGTGAGCTGGGCGAGGGTGTCGAAGCCGATGCCGTTGAAGTCGGCGATCGAGGTGGCCAGCCGGTTCTTGAGGGGGGCGGTCCAGCGCTCCGGGATCGCGGCGGGGCCACCCGCGAGCAGGCCGGCGACGCTGCCCGCCGTCGCCCCGTTGGAGTCCGTGTCCCAGCCGCCCGACACGGCACGGCAGACGGAGCCGGTGAAGTCGCCGTCCGCGTGCGTGAGGGCGGCGGCGATCAGGGCGGTGTTGGGGACGGCGTGCACCCAGTGGTAGGTGCGGTGGGTGGCGTGCAGTTGGTCCACGACCGCGTCGAAGTCCCGTGTCGTGCGGGCGAGTTCGACGGCGTGCGTGACCGCCCGGGCCAGCCGGGAGGCGGGCGGGACGACGGTGAGTCCGGTACGCAGACAGTGGTGGACGTCGTGGCTACCGGCGGCCGCCTCGGCGATGGTGGCCGCCGCGAACATCGCCGCGTAGACACCGTTCGCGGTGTGGGTGAGGCAGGCGTCGCGGTGGGCCTGCTCCGCGGCGGCCGCCGGGTCACCGGGGTTCGTCCAGCCGTGCACGTCCGCGCGGATCAGCGCGCCGATCCACTCCCGGAACGGGTTGCGGTGGCGGGCCGTGCGCGGGGGCTCGACGCCGGTGAGGAGATTGCGGTACGCGACGCGTTCCGCGGTGAAGGTGCGGCCCGCGGGGAGCTCGTCCAGCCAGAGGCGGGCCACGTCCGCGGTGGTGAAGCCGCGGCCGTGACGCTGGAGCAACAGGAGGTTCAGCAAGGGGTAGTTGAGGTCGTCGTCCTCCGGCATGCCGTCGATGTTCTCGGCGAGGGAGGTGGGCGCGGAGCGTCTGTTCCAGGGGTGGGCCGCCGCCAGTTCCGGGGGGAGTCCGCGGGCCGTGAACCAGGTGTTCAGGGGCCAGTTGCCGGTGGCGCGGGCCAGTTCCCTGATCCCTTGCAGGGGGAGCTTCTCGACGGGTTTGCCCAGGAGGCAGCCGGCCGCTCTGCCCAGCCAGGAGGCCTCCAGGCGCGCCTGGGCGGACGCGCGGTCCGGTGCGGGCGGGATGCCGCCCGCGTCCGCCACCGCGGCACGACGGACCGCGGCCGGTGCGGGCGGCCAATCGGGACACAGGTCCTTGAGCCGCGCGAGATCCGTCGGCTCCTGCTCCGCCGATCTGCTGGGCAGGTCGGCCAGTTCGTCGAGCAGGTCCTCCGCCAGCAGGCGCAGATACGGGGAGGCCGGAGCCGGGGAGGCGCCCGCGCGGAGCGGGGACTCGGGGCCGCCCGCCCCTCGCCAGCGGGCGGCGACCGCCGCGGGCTCACGGCCGTCCTGGGCCGCCTGGCGAAGTTCGTGGCCGAGGAGGTCCTCGGGCTGGACCCAGGTCAGCCGGAGCACGATGCCCCCGTGAGCCCGGCGAACGCGGCCTCGTGGGCCCGCCGGCGTCGTACGTCCCGGTCGAAGATCTCGCGGGCGGCCGCCGCGAGCGCGGTCGCGGGAGCGTGCAGGTCGAGGCGGCTGGCCTCGGCGACCGTCTTGGACCAGTCGCGGGGGACCTCGCAGCCCAGCGCGCCGGCGAGGGCGCCGGCCATCGTGGCGATGGAGTCGCAGTCACGGCCGTAGTTGACGGAGCCGAGGACCGCGTGCCGGTAGTCGCCGCCGGAGACCACCAACATGCCCAGCGCGACCGGGAGTTCCTCGATCGCGTGCAGCCGGGACGGGCGGCGGGCGCCCAGCGACGGCGCGCGGTAGTCGGGGCCGACCGTGTCGTAGGGTGCCACCGCCTCGCGCAGCGGTCGCAGCGCCGACTCGAAGTCCGTGTGCCGGGCGGCGACGTCGCAGACCGCCTCGATGGCGGCCCGCGTGCCGTCCTTCGCCAGCGCGAGGCAGGCCTCGACGACCGATGCGGGGGTGGCCCCGGGTGCGCAGGCCGCGGCGACCGCCGCCGCGAAGACACCGGCGGCCTCGCGCCCGTACGACGACTGGTGGGCGCCCGCGATGTCGAGCGCCTCGGCGTACGCGCCCGCCGGGTTCGCCGCGTTGACCAGGCCGACCGGCGCCATGTACATCGCGGCGCCGCAGTTGACGATGTTCCCCGCGCCGGCCTCCCGCGGATCCACGTGCCCGTAGTGGAGCCGGGCCACCAGCCACTTCTCGGCGAGGAAGATCCGCTGGAGGGGGAGTGCCTCGGCCTCCAGCTCGGGGATCCACCGCGGGGTGCCCATCAGGTCGGGAACCAGGTGCTCGGCGACCGCGTACGCGTCGAGGTGGTCGCGGACGGTGGCGTACACCCGTACCAGCGCGTGGGTCATCAAGGTGTCGTCGGTGACGTGTCCGTCGCCCTTGTGGTACGGGGCGATCGGGCGGGCCGTGCGCCAGGTGTCGCCGTTCCAGGGGCCGACGACGCCGTGGACGCGGCCGCCGTGGCGCTCCACGATCTGCTCCGGCGAGTAGCCCTCGACCGGTCCGCCGAGGGCGTCGCCGACGGCGGCTCCGACGAGGGCTCCGGTCAGCCGCTCGTCCAGGGTTCCTGTGGTTGTCTCTGCTCCTTTGGGCGTCATGTCCGAATCATCCTCCCGGGGTGTCCAGTTCCGTGGCTGCCAGGAGTTCGGCGAGTTCTACGAGGTCGGTGCCGGTGAGCCGGGGCAGGGCGCATCCGGAGAGGGTCCGGCAGGCGTCGCGCCAGGCGGCGGGAATCGCCGCGCCGCCGCCGAGCGCGCCGGTCAGGGCGCCCGCCAGGGCCGGGGCCGAGTCGGCGACCCGGGACAGACAGGCGGCGGCGGGCACCGCCTCGGCGATCCGGCCGCGCGAGGCGATGGCCAGGGCGAGGGCGACCGGGACGGTCTCGGCCGCGGCGATGCCGTAGCTGTAGACGTGGTCGACGATCTGGTGCTCCAGCAGGGGTACGACGCCGAAGGCGCTCTCGGCGGCTCGCGCGAGGCCGATCGCGTGCCGGGCGTTGCGGCCGATCTCCGTCTCCTCGGGGAGTTCGGCGAGCGCCGCCGCCACACAGGCGTCGACGTCCGCGCCGGCCAGCGCGAGAGCGACGGCGGCGGCCATGGCCCGGGCGCCGTGCACTCCGTCGCCGTCCTGGGTGTAGCGGGCGTCGAACTCGGCGAGTTCCGCGGCGAGCCGGGGGTCGCCGGGGTGGGCGACGGCCAGCACACAGGCCCGTACGCAGGCCGCGTCGTCGAAGTAGTGGGGGTTGTCGTGTCCGGTGGCGGGCGGGCGCAGACCGGTGGCGAGATTGCCGAGGCCGGCCCGTACGGAGATCCGGGCGCGCAGCGGGAGCAGCGCGGACTCGACCTCGGGGGCGCGCTCGGCCGCGGCGGCCACTTCACTGGCCACGGCGTTCCAGGACAGGTCGATCGCCGCCCGCGTCCGGCGCTCCCGGCTCAGGTCGCCGAGCACGCTGCCGTCCCCGGCCCGCAGGACGGCTTCCGCCGCGAAGGCGGCCCACTCGGCGTCGTCCGACGGGCCGAGCCGCAGCGGCTCCGGCGGCTGGTTGAGCGCGATCGGCACCGGCAGTGTCGTGGTCGCGTTCTGCTCCGCGAAGGTGTCCAGCTCCCGGGTCAGCCGCCGTGTCCACTCGGGCATCCGCGCGGCCCGGTGCCGCGCCGCCGGCCACCCGGCTGCGTCCCCCGCGGCGAGACCCAGGAGAAGGCCCTCGATCCGCCGGGGGTGGGGGGCGGGGAAGGCGCCTTCCTCCGTACGGGGTCCGCTCGCGCGTGCCGGGCGGTGACCTGGGGCGTCCGTGACCGGGGGCGCGTAGGCCGTGAGGGGTGTCTGGTCGCCGGGGGTGTCCGTGACCGGAGTCGGGTCTGTCGTGCGGGTCGTGGGATCCGCGGGGAGACCGGGGGCGTCCGTGACAGGCGTCTGGTCGCCGCGTCTGTCCGTGACCGGAGGCGCGTACGCCGTGAGGGGTGTCTGGTCGCCAGGGGCGTTCGTGATCGGAGGCGCGTAAGCCGTGACGGACGTCCGGTCGCCGGGGGTGTCCGTGACCGCAGGTGTGCCGGCCGGGCGGGGCGGCTGGCCGGCGGGGGTGTCCGTGGCCGGAGCCGGGGTGATCGTGATCGTCGGGATGCCCGCGGCCGGACCCTCGTCCGGCTCGTCTCCCACCAGCCCGGGGCTCATGGGCGTACCTCCTCGTCGTCGGCCGCCAGGAACGCGCCCGGGTCCGGTGGCGGCCAGTCGGCACCGGGGTCCGGCAGGAAGTGGTGCGGGTTGAGCGTGAGACCGCCGCGCGCGATCACGCCCGTCTCCCATTTGGTGTCGTCGCCGGGCGTCAGCAGCTCGGCCACGTCCAGCACGTGGTGGCCCGCCATGGAGGGGAGACAGCTGCCGCGGGCCGGGCCGATGGCCGCCGCCCAGGCGGCCGGGATCGACGCGGCACCGCGGGTGGCGCCGGCCAGCGCGCCCGCCACCGCCGCCGTCGTGTCCGCGTCGCGGCCCATGTTGACCGCGGTGAGGACCGACTCCGTGAAGTCGCCGTCGGCGGCCGCGTACGCGCCGAAGGCGAGGGCGACCGCTTCGGGCGCGAGGTCCGTCCACGGGTAGCCGCCGATGACGACCGCGGAGCGGACCGCGCGTTCGCCCCGGTGGGCCACCGCGACCGCGCGCCGCAGCGAGCGGGCCGTCCAGGAGTCGTCGGGAATCACGGCGAGGGCGCAGGCCACCACGGCGATCGTGGGAGCGCCGGTCATCGCCGCGGCGACTCCGGCCGCCACCGCCTGGCCGCCGTAGATGCCCTCCCCGTCGTGGCTCACCGAACCGTCGATCGCCACCAGGCGGGCCGCCTCGGCCGGGCGGCCCGCCGCGAAGACCCCGAAGGGCGCCGCGCGCATCGCCAGTCCGTCGCTCCACGCGTGCCGGTGCTGGGCGGAGATCGGCGCCGCCAGCCCCCGGCGCAGGTTCTCCAGCGTGCCGCGCTCGCTGAACCCGGCGCCCCGGAACGGCCCCTCGTCGCGGTCCGCGATCCACTGGTGCCAGGCCGTCTCCACATGGGTCACCGTGAGGGCCGAGCCGTGGCGGGCCAGCAGCAGACCCGAGAAGATCGCGTACTCGGTGTCGTCGGTCCCGGCCGGGTGCTCGGCGACGTACCCCGTGATACGGCCCCACCGCGCGCGGATCTCGGACGGCTTCAGGTTCTCGGCGGGTGCCCCCAGGGCGTCCCCGACGGCGAGACCGAGCAGCGCACCGCGGGCCCGGTCGCGGAGATCGGCGGCGTCCCCGGGTGCCGGGGCCGAGGGAATGCAGGCGATGGAAGCCATACGTGCCTCTCCTCTCAGGGCTCCTGTCACAGCGCGGAACCACAGAGCGGAACCGTGCGCGGACCCCTTTGCGCATGTGTCCCACCTGAGCGGTTGGGCAGAGCCTCACGCACCGCAGCGTCACCCGGTCGACATCTGTGCGCAGGTCGCCACGGATGAGCGATGAGGCGCAAAGGTGCAGGTAAGTACGGCCTTCCTTGCTAGCGGGCCAGAAATTTCCGGCGTACTTTTGGTGCTGTCAAAAAGTGGAAACAGTCCAATCAAGCACCTCCGGGGGCCGGCATGGCGATCATCGACACCGAGGCGACGCTGCACGAGGCGCACCGCGACAACCACACGCACCGCGATGTCAACGGCGGCTGGCTGCGCCCCGCGGTCTTCGGCGCGATGGACGGACTGGTCTCCAACCTCGCCCTGATGACCGGTGTCGCCGGCGGGTCGGTCTCCCACCCGACGATCGTCATCACCGGGCTCGCGGGCCTGGCCGCCGGCGCCTTCTCGATGGCCGCCGGCGAGTACACCTCCGTCGCCTCGCAGCGCGAACTCGTCGAGGCCGAACTCGACGTCGAGCGGCGCGAGTTGCGCAAGCACCCCCAGGACGAGGAGCGGGAGCTCGCCGAGCTGTACGCGGCCCGTGGCGTCGAGCCCGAGCTGGCCCGCGAGGTGGCCAGGCAGCTGTCCCGCGACCCCGATCAGGCCCTGGAGATCCACGCGCGCGAGGAGCTGGGCATAGACCCCGGCGATCTGCCCTCGCCGGGCGTCGCCGCCGTGTCGAGCTTCGGCTCCTTCGCCCTCGGCGCCCTGCTCCCCGTCCTGCCGTTCCTCCTGGGCGCGACCTCGCTGTGGCCCGCCCTGCTGCTCGCGCTGATCGGGCTCTTCGCCTGTGGCGCGATCGTGGCCCGGGTGACCGCGCGGTCCTGGTGGTACAGCGGCCTGCGGCAGCTCGCGCTGGGCGGCGCCGCGGCGGGTGTGACGTACGCCCTGGGCAGCTGGTTCGGGACGGCCGTAGGATGACGCATCGAGCTCTTATGCAAGGGACTGCATAAGTAGCCGTTACCCGGCGGTTTCGAACGCTTAACCACCGGGCATGAGCCGTAAGCGCTGTGGGCAATGAGGCCTGCTCCGCATCGAGTACGGCGGGCGACGTTGCCTGCCGCGCTCCGGGCCGACGGTCATCGATCTGTCCGCTTGGGCCCCTTACCTTCACCGCCGTGCGCGGTACCCCCGCCGCGACCCCGCGGTGTCCGCATGTTGGAACGAGATATCCCGGTTCCCGAGAATCGCTCCATCATGTAACCTGCACGAAATTTTGCACTCCACCGCAGAGGGCCAACGTCGTCCCTCGGTTATTAGCTCCCCCAGAGTTCCAAAGACCTGGGAGGCGCCCCCAGCCACGACGACGACGGGAGAGCCGATGCGCACGCCGCGCCAGCCGTCCCAGCACTCCACGAATGGCCAGAACTGGTCCTTCATGGATGCTCGCCCTGCCGCGCAGGGCATGTACGACCCCCGCAACGAGCACGACGCCTGCGGCGTCGGCTTCGTGGCGACCCTCACCGGTGAGGCGAGCCACGCGCTGGTCGAGCAGGCGCTCACGGTGCTGCGCAATCTGGAACACCGCGGTGCCACCGGCTCCGAGCCCGACTCGGGTGACGGCGCGGGCATCCTGTCCCAGGTTCCGGACGCCTTCTTCCGCGAGGTCGCGGAGTTCGAGCTCCCCGAGGCCGGTGCGTACGCGGTCGGTATCGCCTTCCTGCCTCCGTTCGGCGTCGAAGCGGCTGTCTCACACATCGAGACGGCAGCGGCCGAGGAGGGCCTCACCGTCCTCGGCTGGCGTGACGTTCCGGTCGCCCCCGGGCTGCTCGGCGCCACCGCCCGCTCCACGATGCCCGCCTTCCGTCAGCTCTTCGTCGCGGACGGCAGCAGCCGGGGCATCGAGCTGGACCGCAAGGCATTCGTGCTGCGCAAGCGCGCCGAACGCGAGGCCGGTGTCTACTTCCCGTCCCTCTCCGCGCGCACCATCGTCTACAAGGGCATGCTGACCACCGGCCAGCTGGAGCCCTTCTTCCCGGACCTGTCCGACCGCCGCTTCGCCTCCGCGATCGCGCTCGTGCACTCCCGGTTCTCCACGAACACCTTCCCGAGCTGGCCGCTCGCCCACCCGTACCGCTTCGTCGCGCACAACGGCGAGATCAACACGGTCAAGGGCAACCGGAACTGGATGAAGGCCCGCGAGTCGCAGCTCGTCTCCGACCTGTTCGGCAGCGAGAAGCTGGACCGCATCTTCCCCGTCTGTACGCCCGACGCCTCCGACTCGGCGTCCTTCGACGAGGTCCTGGAGCTGCTGCACCTCGGCGGCCGCACCCTCCCGCACTCCGTCCTGATGATGATCCCGGAGGCGTGGGAGAACCACGACTCCATGGACCCGGCCCGCCGCGCCTTCTACCAGTTCCACGCCACGATGATGGAGCCCTGGGACGGCCCGGCCTGTGTCACCTTCACCGACGGCACCCAGGTCGGCGCGGTCCTCGACCGCAACGGCCTGCGCCCCGGCCGCTACTGGGTCACCGACGACGGCCTCGTCGTCCTCGGCTCCGAGGTCGGCGTCCTCGACATCGACCCCGCGAAGGTCGTCCGCAAGGGCCGCCTGCAGCCCGGCCGGATGTTCCTCGTGGACACCGCCGAGCACCGCATCATCGAGGACGACGAGATCAAGGCCGGTCTCGCCACCGACATGCCCTACGCGGAATGGCTGGAAGCCGGCGAGATCGAGCTCTCCGACCTGCCCGAGCGCGAGCACATCGTGCACACCCACGCCTCGGTCACCCGCCGCCAGCAGACCTTCGGCTACACCGAGGAAGAGCTGCGCATCATCGTCGCGCCGATGGCCAAGGCCGGTGCGGAGCCCATCGGTTCGATGGGCACGGACACGCCGATCGCCGCCCTCTCGCAGCGCCCGCGTCTCCTCTTCGACTACTTCACCCAGCTGTTCGCGCAGGTCACCAACCCGCCGCTGGACGCGATCCGCGAGGAACTCGTCACCTCCCTGCGCTCCTCCCTCGGCCCGCAGGGCAACCTGCTGGAGCCCACCGCCGCTTCGTGCCGCTCGGTCACCCTGCCCTTCCCGGTGATCGACAACGACGAGCTGGCCAAGCTCATCCACATCAACGCCGACGGCGACATGCCCGGCATGAAGGCCGCGACGCTGTCCGGCCTGTACCGGGTCTCCGGCGGCGGCGACTCGCTCGCCGCGCGCCTGGAGGAGATCTGCACGGAGGCCGACGCCGCCATAGAGAACGGCGCGCGGCTGATCGTCCTCTCCGACCGGCACTCGGACGCCGAGCACGCGCCGATCCCCTCGCTGCTGCTCACCGCGGCCGTCCACCACCACCTGATCCGCACCAAGCAGCGCACCCAGGTCGGCCTGCTCGTCGAGGCGGGCGACGTCCGCGAGGTCCACCACGTGGCCCTCCTGATCGGCTTCGGCGCCGCGGCCGTCAACCCGTACCTGGCGATGGAGTCCGTCGAGGACCTCGTCCGCGCGGGCACGTTCCTCGAGGGCATCGAGGCCGAGCAGGCCATCCGCAACCTGATCTACGCCCTCGGCAAGGGCGTCCTGAAGGTCATGTCCAAGATGGGCATCTCGACGGTCGCCTCCTACCGCGGCGCCCAGGTCTTCGAGGCCGTCGGCCTGGACGAGGCTTTCGTCGAGAAGTACTTCAGCGGTACGGCGACGAAGATCGGCGGCGCCGGTCTCGACGTCATCGCCAAGGAGGTCGCCGCCCGCCACGCCAAGGCGTACCCCGCCTCCGGCATCGCGCCCGCGCACCGCGCGCTCGACATCGGCGGCGAGTACCAGTGGCGCCGCGAGGGCGAGCCGCACCTGTTCGACCCCGAGACGGTCTTCCGCCTCCAGCACTCGACGCGCACCGGCAGCTACGACATCTTCAAGAAGTACACGAACCGGGTGAACGAGCAGTCCGAGCGCCTGATGACGCTCCGCGGCCTGTTCGGCTTCAAGTCGGACCGGCAGCCGATCTCCGTCGACGAGGTCGAGCCGGTCAGCGAGATCGTCAAGCGCTTCTCCACCGGCGCCATGTCGTACGGCTCCATCTCCAAGGAGGCGCACGAGACCCTCGCCATCGCCATGAACCAGCTGGGCGGCAAGTCCAACACCGGTGAAGGCGGCGAGGACGCGGACCGTCTCTACGACCCCGCGCGCCGTTCGTCGATCAAGCAGGTCGCCTCCGGCCGCTTCGGTGTGACGAGCGAGTACCTCGTCAACGCGGACGACATCCAGATCAAGATGGCCCAGGGCGCCAAGCCCGGCGAGGGCGGCCAGCTGCCCGGCCACAAGGTCTACCCCTGGGTCGCCAAGACCCGGCACAGCACCCCAGGCGTGGGCCTCATCTCCCCGCCGCCGCACCACGACATCTACTCCATCGAGGACCTGGCCCAGCTGATCCACGACCTGAAGAACGCGAACCCGCAGGCGCGGATTCACGTGAAGCTGGTCTCCGAGGTCGGCGTCGGCACGGTCGCCGCGGGTGTCTCCAAGGCACACGCGGACGTGGTGCTCATCTCCGGACACGACGGCGGTACGGGCGCTTCCCCCCTCACTTCTCTGAAGCACGCGGGCGGTCCCTGGGAGCTCGGCCTCGCCGAGACCCAGCAGACCCTGCTGCTCAACGGCCTGCGCGACCGCATCGTCGTGCAGACCGACGGCCAGCTGAAGACCGGCCGTGACGTGGTCATCGCCGCGCTGCTCGGCGCCGAGGAGTTCGGTTTCGCGACCGCGCCGCTCGTCGTCTCCGGCTGCGTCATGATGCGCGTCTGCCACCTCGACACCTGCCCGGTCGGCATCGCCACGCAGAACCCGGTGCTGCGCGAGCGGTTCGCCGGCAAGGCCGAGTACATCGTGAACTTCTTCAAGTTCATCGCCGAAGAGGTCCGCGAGATCCTCGCCGAGCTGGGCTTCCGCACCATCGAGGAGGCCGTCGGCCACGCCGAGAGCCTCGACGTCACCCGCGCCGTCGACCACTGGAAGGCGCAGGGCCTGGACCTGACCCCGCTCTTCTACGTGCCGGAGCTGCCCGAGGGCACGCCCCTGCACCAGGTCATCCAGCAGGACCACGGCCTGGAGAAGGCGCTCGACAACGAGCTGATCAAGCTGGCGGGCGACGCGCTGGCCGCGAACTCCGCGACCGACGCCCAGCCGGTCCGCGCCCAGGTCGCCATCCGCAACATCAACCGCACGGTCGGCACCATGCTCGGCCACGAGGTGACCAAGAAGTTCGGTGGCGCGGGCCTGCCCGACGACACCATCGACATCACCTTCACCGGCTCCGCGGGACAGTCCTTCGGCGCCTTCCTGCCGCGCGGTGTCACGCTGCGCCTGGAGGGCGACGCCAACGACTACGTCGGCAAGGGCCTCTCCGGCGGCCGGGTGATCGTCCGTCCCGACCGGAGCGCCGACCACCTCGCCGAGTTCTCCACGATCGCGGGCAACACCATCGCGTACGGCGCGACGGGCGGCGAGCTGTTCCTGCGCGGCCGCACCGGCGAGCGCTTCTGCGTCCGCAACTCCGGCGCGACCGTCGTCGCCGAGGGTGTGGGCGACCACGGCTGCGAGTACATGACCGGCGGCCACGCGGTCGTCCTCGGCGAGACGGGACGCAACTTCGCGGCCGGCATGTCCGGCGGCATCGCGTACGTCATCGACCTGGACCCCGACAACGTGAACGTCGGCAACGCGGGCGCCGTCGAGGCTCTCGACGACACCGACAAGCAGTGGCTGCACGACGTGGTGCGCCGGCACGCCGAGGAGAGCGGCTCGACGGTCGCCGAGAAGCTCCTCGCCGAGTGGTCCGTGTCCGTGGACCGCTTCAGCAAGATCATCCCCAGCACGTACAAGGCAGTGCTCGCCGCCAAGGACGCCGCCGAGCGAGCCGGTCTCACCGAGACCGAGATCACCGAGAAGATGATGGAGGCGGCGACCAATGGCTGATCCCAAGGGCTTTCTCAACCTCGGCCGCGAGGTCGCCCCGACCCGTCCCGTCGAGGAGCGCCTCAAGGACTGGAACGAGGTCTACGTCCCGGGCTCGCTGCTGCCCATCATCAGCAAGCAGGCCAGCCGCTGCATGGACTGCGGTATCCCGTTCTGCCACAACGGCTGTCCGCTGGGGAACCTGATCCCCGAGTGGAACGACTACGCCTACCGCGAGGACTGGTCCGCCGCCTCCGAGCGCCTGCACGCCACGAACAACTTCCCGGAGTTCACGGGCCGGCTGTGCCCCGCTCCCTGCGAGTCGGCGTGTGTCCTCGGCATCAACCAGCCCGCCGTGACCATCAAGAACGTCGAGGTCTCGATCATCGACAAGGCGTGGGACACCGGCGACGTCGCCGCGCAGGCCCCCGAGCGCCTCAGCGGCAAGACGGTCGCGGTCGTCGGCTCCGGCCCGGCCGGTCTCGCCGCCGCCCAGCAACTGACCCGGGCCGGTCACACGGTCGCGGTGTACGAGCGCGCCGACCGCGTCGGCGGCCTCCTGCGCTACGGCATCCCCGAGTTCAAGATGGAGAAGCGGCACATCAACCGCCGTATCGAGCAGATGCGCGCGGAGGGCACCCGGTTCCGTACGGGCATCGAGATCGGCCGCGACCTCAAGGCGACGGACCTGCGCAAGCGGTACGACGCCGTGGTCGTCGCCGCCGGCGCCACCACCGCCCGTGATCTCCCCGTCCCCGGGCGGGAGTTGACCGGCATCTACCAGGCGATGGAGTACCTGCCCCTGTCCAACAAGGTCCAGGAGGGCGACTTCGTGGCGCCTCCGATCACGGCCGAGGGCAAGCACGTCGTCGTCATCGGCGGCGGTGACACGGGCGCGGACTGCGTGGGCACGGCCCACCGCCAGGGCGCCGCCTCCGTCACCCAGCTGGAGATCATGCCCCGCCCGGGCGACGAGCGGCACCCCGGCCAGCCCTGGCCGACGTTCCCGATGCTCTACAAGGTCACCTCCGCGCACGAGGAGGGCGGCGAGCGGGTCTACTCCGTCAACACCACCCACTTCGAGGGCGACGAGGACGGCAACGTCCAGTGGCTGCACCTCGTCGAGGTCGAGTTCGTCGACGGCAAGCTGACCCAGAAGCCCGGCACGGAGCGCAGGATCCCCGCGCAGCTCGTGACGCTGGCCATGGGCTTCACCGGCACGGACGTGGAGAACGGCCTGGTCTCGCAGTTCGGCCTGGGGCTCGACGAGCGCGGCAACATCGCCCGCGACGGCGACTTCCAGACCAACGTCCCCGGCGTCTTCGTCGCCGGCGACGCGGGCCGCGGTCAGTCGCTCATCGTCTGGGCCATCGCGGAGGGCCGCTCGGCCGCCCGTGGTGTGGACCGCTTCCTGACCGGCGCGAGCGACCTGCCGGCGCCGATCCGCCCGACCGACCGTGCGCTGATGGTCTGACGCTCCGCCCCCACAGACGTCCCGTACAAAGGCGTACGGAACTGAACGCGGCGCCTGCCTAGTCCCCGACCGGACCTGGGTGGGCGCCGTGGTGCGTCCGCCTCCGGCGGGTTCGCGGGTGACCGCCGGACGGGCGGTGGAACCCGCCGGGTGCCGAGGGCTGAGGGGCTATCGCACCTCGTAGGGCTCGCCGTAGACCTGCCACTTCAGGGGCGGGTCCAGGTCGAGGTTGCCCTCGTTGAGGAAGCGGCGCTGGGCGGTGTCGATGCGGGTGGTGTCGTGGTGGTCGGGGGACGCCTTCATGGCGCTGCGGCGGGTGTCGAGGAAGCGGCCGAGGTACGTCTTCTCGTCGCCGCCCTCGGCCGGGGTGTCCGCCTCGGCCATCGCGCGGGCCCGCAGCCCGTGGAAGCTGCCGGGGCCGGTGCCGGGGCCGTGCATGACCATCGCGTCGTAGTAGATGAACTGGCCGAGCGTGCCGAGGCCGTCGAGCTTGGCGAGGCGGACCGCGGGGTCGAAGTACACGCGGTCCCGCTCGCCGTCCTGGGCCTCGCGGAAGGCGGCGACCTTGGCCTCCGCCCGCCAGGCCGCCGTGAAACCGGGGTCCAGTCCCTGATGCGAGTCCGAGCCGTCGACCGCGCGCAGGGCGGGGAGATAGCGGGCGAGCCCGTTGCCCGGGTGGTCCGCGGTGTAGCGCTCGACCAGGACGAGCAGGTCGTGGGTGCCGGTGCAGAAGCCGATGATGCCCGCGGTGTAGCCCCGGCCGTCGTCGATGTCCTCGATGTAGCCGTACTGCCCGCGCCAGTCGAGCGTGGCGTTCTCGGCGCTCGCCACGAGCTTCTGGGCCAGCTCCTTCTTGTCCGGGGCGGCGAGACCCTTGTCCGGGTCGGCGGGAGGGCTCGGCGGGTCGGTGGGCCGCTCGCTGTCGGCAGGCTTCCCGCTCGGCGCCGAGGTGTCGGGCGGGGCCTGCCGCGACGCGGTCACCCCGCCCCCGGCGTCATCCGTCACCGTGTGCTCGGACGGGGTGGCGAACCAGGCCGCCGCGGCCAGGAGCGGGACGGCGGCGAACAACAGGCCGACGGCTCGTTTCATGGGGCACAGGGTACGGCGGCGGCGCCCGGACGACGGATCGGCCCGCGGCGGGCGTGGGGGCCGGGCGTGGGGCTCGGGTTCGAGTGCCAGGTGCGAGTGCCGTGTGTGAGCGCGCCGCGCGTGAGCGCCGGGCCGCGACGGGGACCCGGAGGCGCGGAGGCATGGGTGTGCGGGGGCATGTGGCGGGGCGGGGGCGGGCGAGCCCGGGTCTGCGGGGGCGCGGGTGCCCGGGCGTGCGCGTCTGCGAGCGTGCGGGTGCCGGGTGCCGGGTGCCGGGTGCCGGGTGCCGGGTGCGCGGGTGCGCGGGTGCGCGGGTGCGCCGGTGACGTAATCTCGCCTTCCGTCACGCGCTTGCGTGACCGCACGCACGCACGCACGCCGCACGCACGTCACCGCACCCCACCGCATCGCGAAGGAGAGCCCGTATGGCCGGGACCGGTCTCGCCCGCACGGCGGGCAGCGTCCAGTGACCCGGCTGCTCCCCGCCGCCGTACGGGCGGCCGTGCCCTGGAAGAACGGCGGCGGTGTCACCCGCGAGATCGCGGCCTGGCCGCCGGGCGCGGACATGGCCGGCTTCGACTGGCGGGTCAGCCTCGCCGAGGTCGGTGCGGACGGACCGTTCTCCGCGTTCCCCGACGTCGACCGGACCCTCACCCTCGCCGAGGGAGCGGGCATGGATCTGACGGTGGACGGCGCGTCCCGGCTGGTCGACACGCGTGACGTCCCCCAGGACTTCCGCGGTGACGTGCCGACCGACTGCCGGCTGCTCGACGGCCCGGTGGTCAACCTCAACGTCATGTGGCGCCGGGGCGGCGGCCGTTCGGCCCCGCACGTCGCGGTCGTACGCGGCCGGCTGCTCCTGGCCGCCGCGCCCGCCCTGGTCGTCGCGCTCGACGGGGGCACCGAGGTGGCCGGGGTGACCCTCGGTCGCTACGACGCGGCCCTGCTGAGCGGCACGGACACCGTCCTGCACGCCAGGGGCCGTACCGCCGTCGTCGGTTTCACCCCCGCCTGACTGAGGCCGGGACACCACGCCGAGGCCGAGGCGGTTGCCTGCCTGGCTCCGGCCAAATGGCCTGTTTGCAGGACCCGTTGGCTTCGAAGGGACCTCGTGACACCCTGGGGCGATCCGAGGGGGGAGCGGGGTCATGGTCGCGGAAGAGATCAAAACCGGCCGGGGTACGGGGACTTCGCGGGCCGGCAGGCCCGCGGACGCCGGCAAGGGCGAGCGGGTGGCGGACTGGGCGGACGGCCGTCTTGGCCTCTATCCGCAGGCCAAGTTCCTGATGCGCAAGGCGTTCCCGGACCACTGGTCCTTCATGCTGGGCGAGGTCTGCCTCTACAGCTTCATCATCCTGATCCTCACCGGTGTCTACCTCACCCTGTTCTTCGAGCCCAGCGGAGCCGAGGTCGTCTACCACGGCACGTACGAGCCGCTGAACGGCGTCATCATGACCCGCGCGTACGAGTCGACGCTCGACATCAGCTTCGAGGTGCGCGGCGGTCTGCTCATCCGGCAGATCCACCACTGGGCGGCGCTGATCTTCCTCGCCGGGATGCTGGTGCACATGATGCGGGTCTTCTTCACCGGCGCGTTCCGCAAGCCCCGTGAGGTCAACTGGCTGTTCGGCTGGACCATGTTCATGCTCGCGCTCATCACCGGACTGACCGGCTACTCGCTCCCCGACGATCTGCTGTCCGGCACCGGCATCCGGTTCGCCCAGGGCGCCATCCTGTCCATACCGGTCGTGGGCACGTACCTCTCCTTCTTCCTCTTCGGCGGAGAGTTCCCGGGGCACGACATCATCTCGCGCCTCTACCCGATGCACGTCCTGGTGCTGCCCGGGGTGATCCTCGGTCTGGTGGTGGCCCATCTCGTGCTCGTCATCTACCACAAGCACACCCAGTACCCGGGCCCCGGCCGCGACGAGAAGTCCGTCGTCGGCATGCCGTTCATGCCGGTCTACATGGCCAAGGCGGGCGGCTTCTTCTTCCTCGTCTTCGGCGTGCTGTCGATGATGGGCGCGGTCGCGACGATCAACCCCGTGTGGGCCTTCGGCCCCTACCGGGCCGACCTGGTGACCACCGGCGCCCAGCCCGACTGGTACCTCGGCTTCTCCGAGGGACTGATCCGGGTGATGCCGGGATGGGAGATCAACGCCTGGGGCCACACCCTGCAGTTGGGCGTCTTCATTCCCTTCATGCTCTTCCCGCTCGTCCTGATGGCCATCGGCGTCTACCCGTTCGTCGAGGCCTGGATCACCGGCGACAAACGCGAGCACCACATCCTGGACCGCCCGCGCAACGTGCCCACCCGCACCGCGCTGGGCGTCGCCTTCCTGACGCTGTACGCGGTCCTGCTGGTCGGCGGCGGCAACGACCTGTGGGCCACCCACTTCCATCTCTCGATCAACTCGATCACCTGGTTCGTGCGGATCGGCTCCTTCCTCGGGCCGGTGCTCGCCTTCGTCGTCACGAAACGCATCTGCCTGGGGCTGCAGCGCCGCGACCGCGACAAGGTGCTGCACGGACGGGAGACGGGCACCATCAAGCGGCTCCCGCACGGCGAGTACGTCGAGGTGCACGAACCCCTCTCGCAGGCGCAGCGGTTCACGCTCACCCAGCACGAGCAGGCGCCGCCGTACGAGGTGGGCCCGCTGGTGGACGCGAACGGCGTCACGCGCCGCGTCGCCCCCTCCCGACGGCTGCGCGCCCGGCTCGCCCGCGCCCTGTACGGGCCGGGCACGCGGATCGAGAAGCCGACGGTGGAGGAGTACCGCGAGGTCACGAGCGGCGAGCACCACCACTGAGGACTTCGGCCCGGCACTGGGACGGGGTGCCCCACGCCGTGCGCAGCGCGCGGGCCTTGGTCAGCCAGAGCGAGAGGTCGTACTCGGCGGTGTAGCCGATCGCGCCGTGCAGTTGCAGCGCGGTCCGCGCCGTGGCGTACGCCCCCTCGCAGGCCGTGACCTTGGCGGCGGCGAGGTCCGCGGGGGCCAGGGTGAGAGCCGCGCCGAACACCATCGGGTGCGCGAACTCCAGGGCGATCTTCGCGTCGGCCAGCCGGTGCTTGACGGCCTGGAACGAGCCGACGGGCACCCCGAACTGCGTCCGCTGCCGCACGTAGGAGACCGTCCGGTCGAGCAGCGCAAGACCGACACCGAGGGCCTGCGCGGCGGTGGCGAGCCGGGCCCAGGCGAGTGCCTCGGCGGCGGCACGGGTGACCTGGGGCCCGGTGGCGAGGACCTTCCCGCCGGGCAGGGGGCGGGTGAGCCGGCGCGCGGGGTCGAGGGAGGGGCGCGGGGCGGGGGTGAGGGAACCACGCGGGGTGGGGCCGGGGGAGTCGTGCGGGGCGGGTGCGGGGGCCGGGGGCCGGGTCAGGTGCAGGGCGGTGTCCTCGCCGGTGCCGCGTACGGTCAGCTGCACCTCCGCCGTGTCCCCGTCCAGCACATACGGGCTCCCGCCCGGCAGGGCCACCGTCGCCGCTGTCCCGCCCGAGGCGAGCGCCGGCAGCAGCCGCTTCGCGGGTTCCGACTCCTCGAGACCGGCCAACAGGACGCAGGCGGCGACCGTCTCCACCAGCGGTCCCGGAACCGCGTGCCGCCCCAACTCCACGAAAGCCAGGGCGAGTTCGACAGGCAGCGGCCCCACTCCCTCGTACGCCTCGGGCACGGCCAGCGCGAAGACGCCGGCGTCGGCGAGGCGGGACCACACCGCACGGCCGGGTGCGTGGTCGCCCCCGCTCCAGGCGCGCACGGCCGCGGGAGTGTCCGCGGCCGTCAGCATGGCGTCCAGCGAACGGGCGAACGCGCGCTGCTCGGTGTCGAGGAGGAAGCGCATCAGCGGCGGCCCTTCGGCAGGCCGAGCAGACGCTCGGCGATGATGTCGCGCTGGATCTCGTTGGTGCCCGCGTAGATGGGCCCGGCGAGCGAGAAGACGTACCCCTCGGACCAGTCGGTGTCGGCCAACTCGCCCTCGGGGCCCAGGAGATCGAGCGCCGTCTCGTGCAGCGCGATGTCGTACTCGGACCAGAACACCTTGTTCAGGCTGGACTCGGGACCGATGGTCTCGCCCGCGGCGAAGCGGGACGCGTTGGCGTAGGTGAACAGCTGGTAGGCGCGGGCGCCGATCACCGCGTCGGCGACCCGGTCGCGCAGCGCCGTGTCCGCGGTGTCCGTAGGGCCGGACGCCTGCGGTTGGGGCGCGTCGGCCACCTGGTCGCGCAATGCGGTCTCCGAGGTGTCCGTAGGGGCGGACGCCTGTGATTGGGGCGAGGCCACCTGGTCGCGCAGCGCCGTGTCCGCGGTGTCCGTAGGGCCGGACGCCTGCGATTGGGGCGAGGCCACCTGGTCGCGCAACGCGGTCTCCGAGGTGTCCGTAGGGCCGGACGCCTGGACGTGGGTGCGCCACAGCTCGGTCAGCCGGTCGGCGGCGGCGAGGAAGCGGCCGGGCGAGCGGAGTGTCAGACCGCGTTCATTGCCCGCGGTGGACATGGCGACCCGCCAGCCCCCGCCGGGCTCGCCGATCACGTCCTCGTCCGGCACGAAGACCTCGTCCAGGAACAGTTCGGCGAAGGCGGGCTTCCCGTCGAGGCGGCCGATCGGGCGGACGGTCACGCCGGGCGCCCGCAGGTCGAACATCAGATACGTCAGGCCCTGATGGGGCTTCGGGGTGTCCGGGTCGCTGCGGAAAAGACCGAAGGCCCGGTCCGCGAACGCGGCCCGCGACGACCACGTCTTCTGCCCGCTCAGCAGCCAGCCCCCGTCCGTGCGGACCGCGCGGGAGGTGAGCGACGCCAGGTCGGAGCCCGCCTCCGGCTCGGACCAGGCCTGCGCCCACACCACCTCGCCGGACGCCATGGGGGGCAGGATCCGGGCGCGCTGCTCGCGTGTGCCGTGGTCGAAGAGCGTGGGGGCGAGGAGGCTGATGCCGTTCTGGCTGACCCGGCCAGGGGCGCCCGCCGCGTAGTACTCCTCCTCGAAGACCAGCCAGCGGACGATGTCCGCGTCCCGCCCGCCGTACTCCGCCGGCCACGACACCACCGACCAGCGGTCCGTGGCCAGTTCGGCCTCCCACCGGCGGTGCGCCGCGAAGCCCTCCGCCGTCTCCAGGGAGGGCAGCGGGACGGACGGCACATGATCGGCGAGCCAGGCCCGGGCCTCGGCGCGGAACGCCTCGTCGGCGGGGGAGTGCGTGAGATCCATCGACGGCACCTTCCGGTGGCGGGCCTCGGCGGCAACCTTCCCTAACAAGTGTTTGGTAGGTTAGCGTGGCGTCATGAGCGACGTCGAGAGTCCGGCGTACGTACCCGGGCACGGGCTGCTGAAGGGGCGCACCGCCGTCATCACGGCCGCCGCGGGCGCCGGCATCGGCGGCGCCACGGCCCGCAAGTTCCTGGAGGAGGGCGCCCGCGTCGTGCTCGGCGACGCCCACGCCCGCCGGCTCAAGGAGAGCGCGGACGCCCTCGCCGAGGAGTTCGGCGCGGCAAATGTCGCCTCCCTGCCCTGCGACGTGACGGACGAGGAGCAGGTCGGCGCCCTGTTCGCCCACGCGGACGGCCTCCACGGCGGCCTGGACATCGTCGTCAACAACGCGGGCCTCGGCGGGACTTCGGCGCTCGTCGACATGACGGACGACCAGTGGTCGAAGGTCCTGGACGTGACCTTGAACGGCACCTTCCGCTGCACCCGTGCCGCACTGCGGTTGCTCAGGCGGCACGGGCGGGGCGGCGTCGTCGTCAACAACGCCTCGGTCGTCGGCTGGCGCGCCCAGGCCGGGCAGGCGCACTACGCGGCCGCCAAGGCCGGAGTCATGGCCCTCACCCGGTGCGCGGCCGTCGAAGCCGCGGCCTACGGGGTGCGGGTCAACGCCGTCTCCCCGAGCCTCGCCATGCACCCGCACCTGGTGAAGGTCACCACCCCCGAGCTGCTGGAGGAGCTCACCGCCCGGGAGGCCTTCGGGCGGTACGCGGAGCCGTGGGAGGTGGCCAACGTCATCGTGTTCCTGGCGTCGTCCTACTCCTCGTACATGACGGGTGAGGTCGTCTCCGTCAGCAGCCGGCATGCGTAGGCCCTGTCGGCACATTCCCGTCTGCCCCGCGACGACAGGGCCTGGGCCCGGGGACCGAAGGACCACAATGGCTGCGTGCCTACCAAGAAGAAGCCCCAGGTGACCGCCTCACCCGAGCGGCGCCGTGAACTCCTCGGCACCGCCGCCGAGGTCTTCGCCGAGCAGGGCTACAACGCCACCACCGTGCGCAAGATCGCCGACCACGCCGGAATGCTCGCGGGCAGCCTCTACTACCACTTCGACTCCAAGGAATCGATGCTGGAGGAGATCCTGCGGACGTTCCTCGACGAGCTGTGGGACGGCTACGACACCGTCCTGGACGCCGAACTGGGCCCCCGGGAAACGCTGGAGGCCCTGGTCACCGAGTCCTTCCGGGAGATCGACCGGCACCGCGCCGCCGTCGCGATCTACCAGAAGGAGTCCAAGCACCTCGCCGCGCAGGAGCGGTTCGCCTTTCTCGCCGAGTCGCAGCGCAACTTCGAGAAGGCGTGGCTGAGCACGCTGGAGCGCGGCGTCGACGCCCAGGTCTTCCGGGCCGACCTGGACATCCGGCTCACCTACCGCTTCGTGCGCGACACCGTCTGGGTCGCCGCGTCCTGGTACCGGCCCGGCGGACAGCACAGCCCCGAGGAGATCGCCCGGCAGTACCTGTCGATGGTGCTCGACGGGATCTCCCTACGCGACACCTGACCCCGGAAGGGACACCGCCATGGCCGAGGCCTACATCGTCGAAGCGGTCCGCACACCCGTCGGACGGCGCGGAGGAGGGCTCGCGGGGGTGCACCCGGCGGACCTGGGCGCCCACGTCCTCGTGGCCCTGGTCGAGCGGTCCGGAGTGGATCCGGCCGCCGTCGAGGACGTCGTCTTCGGGTGTCTGGACGCGGTGGGGCCGCAGGCCGGGGACATCGCCCGCACCTGCTGGCTGGCGGCCGGACTGCCCGAGGAGGTGCCGGGTGTCACCGTCGACCGGCAGTGCGGATCCTCCCAGCAGGCCGTGCACTTCGCGGCCCAGGCGGTCCTGTCCGGCACCCAGGACCTGGTGGTCGCGGGCGGCGTGCAGAACATGTCCCAGATACCCATCGCCTTCGCCTCCCGCCAGGCCGCCGAACCGCTCGGCCTCACCGAGGGCCCCTTCGCCGGCAGCGCGGGCTGGCGGGCCCGCTACGGCGACCGGCCCGTCAACCAGTTCCACGGCGCCGAGCTGATCGCCGCCAAGTGGGGCATCAGCCGCCGCGATCAGGAGGAGTTCGCGCTCCGCTCCCACCAGCGGGCGATCCACGCCATCGACGAGGGCCGCTTCGCCCGCGAGACGGTGGCGTACGGGGAGGTCACGGTCGACGAGGGTCCGCGCCGGGACACCTCGCCGGAGAAGATGGCCGGCCTGAAACCGGTCGTCGAGGGCGGTACCATCACCGCCGCCTGCTCCTCGCAGGTCTCCGACGGCGCCGCCGCGATGCTGCTCGCCTCCGAGCGCGCGGTCCGGGAACACGGGCTGACGCCCCGGGCCCGCGTCCACCACCTCTCCGTACGCGGCGAGGACCCCATCCGCATGCTCTCGGCCCCCATCCCGGCCACCGCGTACGCCCTGAAGAAGACCGGCATGTCCCTCGAGGACATCGACCTCGTGGAGATCAACGAAGCCTTCGCGCCCGTCGTCCTCGCCTGGCTCAAGGAGACCGGAGCGGACCCCGCCAAGGTCAACGTCAACGGCGGCGCGATCGCCCTCGGCCACCCCCTCGGCGCCACCGGCGTCAAGCTGATGACCACACTCCTGCACGAACTGGAGCGCACGGGCGGCCACTTCGGCCTCCAGACCATGTGCGAGGGCGGCGGCCAGGCGAACGTGACGATCATCGAACGCCTCTGAACGGCCCGGCCGACGGGCCCAGCCGACGCCTCCGGGCGCCGATGCCCTCGGCGCCCGTAGGCCGCCGTACGTTGCTTCCGCGCTTCCGCGCTTCCGCGCTTCCGCGCTTCCGGAGTTCCGCGCTTCCGGAGTTCCGCGCTTCCGGACTTCCGCGCTTCCGCGCTTCCGGGCCTCCGCTCCTCCGTGCCTTCGGACTTCCGCGCCTCCGGATTTCGGCCGCCGGCCGTCAGGAAGCGACCGGCCCGCGTGGGTCCCGCAGCGCCGGTGCGGAAAGGGCGGCGAGCGTCTCGTGCGCCTGCGCCATCACGCGCTCGACCAGCTCCGCGCACGAGGGCAGGTCCTCGATCACGCCCGCGACCTGGCCCGACGCCATGACACCCAGATCCGTACGGCCGTCCACCATCGAGGACTTGAGGAGCATGGGGGTGTTGGCGGTGAGCAGGACCTGGCTCCAGGTCAGGTCTCTGCCGTGCTTCATGGCGAGGCCGTCGCGGACCATCCGCGGCCAGGAGAGCCCGGAGGTCCTGCGGAGGACGGCGGCCCGCCGGACCGCCTGGACGAGCGCCCTCGTACGGCCGGACCGCTCCAGGGAGTCGACCAGATCGGAACGGAGCATGCGGTGCGGGAGTCCGTCGACGGCCGTCGTGACCGTGATGTCCTTGACCGTCGCGGCCAGATACCGGGCCTTCACGGCATCCGGGACCGTCGAGTCCGACGTCAGCAGGAACCGCGTGCCCATCGCGACGCCCGCCGCGCCGTACGCGAGCGCGGCCACCAGACCCCGCCCGTCGTGAAAACCGCCGGCCGCCACCACGGGTATGTCCACCGCGTCCACCACCTGCGGCAGCAGCACGGTCGTCGCCACTTCGCCGGTGTGGCCGCCGCCCTCGCCGCCCTGCACGATCACCGCGTCGGCGCCCCAGGCCGCGACCTTCTCCGCGTGCCGGCGCGCCCCGGCCGACGGGATGACGACCACCCCCGCCGCCTTCAGCTCGGCGATCAGCTCGCGCGACGGGGCCAGGGCGAAGGAAGCGACGCGCACGCCCTCGTCGACGATGATCCGGACCCGGTCGCCCGCGTCCCCCGCGTCCGCGCGCAGATTCACCCCGAACGGCGCGTCCGTACGGGACTTGACCTCCCGCACCGCGTCCCGCAGCTGGTCGAGAGTCATCGTCGCGGAGGCCAGGATGCCGAGCGCGCCCGCGTTCGCCGTGGCGGAGACCAGGCGCGGCCCGGACACCCAGCCCATCCCGGTCTGTACGAGAGGGTGGCGGACCCCGACGAGCCGGGTGAGGGCGGTCTCCATCACCGCCCCGCCTCCGGGGTGCCGAGCGGGCGGGGGCCGGCGACCTCGCGGCTGCGCGTGTCCTTCGGGTCGATGACCACGCGGATCAACTCCAGCTCCTCAGCGGTCGGTTCCCTGGTGTACGGCACGTCCGGCGGGATGTGCAGGTCGAAGCCCGTCGCCTCCCGCACCTGGCCGACCGTGACCCCGGGGTGCAGGGAGGCGAGGCGCATCGCGTGGCCGGGGCCGGTGAAGTCGAAGACGCCGAGGTCGGACACCACCCGCGGGAGGTGGTGGAAGCGGGTGGCGCTCGGGCCCGCGGCGGCGGCACGGTCGTACCCCACACCGCACACCATGTCGACCTTCTCGACGAAGACCCGCCGGGAATGCCGCGGGACCCAGTAACTGGTCGGGTTGTTGAGGGTGTTGACCGGCGCGCCGCGGACCCCGAGCAGTTGGCGCGCGGGCCGGGCCCAGTCGCCGATGCACGCGATGTTCTGATTGCCGAAGCGGTCGATCTGGCTCGCGCCCATCATCACGTGCCGCCGGCCGCCGGTCACCATCGTCAGATGCTGTCGGTACGGCAGCCAGCCCTCCGGGGTGCCGTCGAGGCCGACGAGCAGCGCCTCGCCGTCGGTCAGCAGCAGGTCGGGGGAGAAGGTGCGCTTGGCGAGGCGGGCGCCGACGGACGGGATCAGGCCCATGGGGCTGGCGAGCACCTCCCCGTTGTCCCGCCAGGCCTCGGCGCAGGCGATCACGCAGTACTCGGCCCGGGTCACGGGTGGTTGCTCGGCTCCGGTGGCGGTCACCGCTGCTCCTTCTGCCAGGCCTGGACGGCGCGCTGGTACTCCTGTTCGTCGCCGCCGAGGAACCGCTCGGCGAACTCGGCGTACGGCGTCGTGGCGTACAGCTTCTGGAAGGCCTCGTCGCGTCCGTGGTCGGGGGCGCAGGAGGTGAAGTGCGCGCCGCTGGGCGCCTCGACGACGCCCGTCACGCTCGACCGCTTGAGCAGCAGCGTCTGCGGCGCGGCCTCCTTGGTCAGCTCGGCGGTGTCCACGATCCGCTCGCAGGACACGTAGGCCGCGTCGGCCGCCTCGCAGAACAGGTCGTCGAAGTACGGGTCGGGGCCCAGATACTGGCCGTTGCCGAGGCGGTCCGCGCGGTTCATGTGGACCAGGGCGGCGTCCAGGCGCAGGGCCGGCATGGCGACGAACTCCTCGCGCACCCCCGAGACCTCGTCGGCGTAGGGCGAAGTGACCGTCCGCAGGCCGGGGTTGACCCGCATCACGTCCGAGCCGATCCCGGCCCGCACCGGCAGGAAGGGCAGCCGGTTCGCGGCCGCGTGCAGCCCCCACATGAACATCGCCTCGTCGACCTCCGTCAGCTCGAAGGCGCCCCGCTCGCGCGCCGCGCGGTAGTGCGGTTCGAGCGGGATCGAGTCGAGGGTCGCGAAGGCGGTCACCAGCTTCCGGATCCGTCCGGCGGCGGCGAGCAGGCCCACGTCCGGACCGCCGTACGAGACGACGGTCAGATCGGTGATCTCGGACCGGAGCACCGCTCTGACCAGGGCCATCGGCTTGCGGCGCGAGCCCCAGCCGCCGATGCCGAGCGTCATCCCGCTCTCCAGGCGGCTGATGGCCTCCTCGGCCGACATGGTCTTGTCGCTCACTGAGCGGCCTCCTTGCCGAAGGTGTCGCGGACGCGGTCGGCCACCCCGCTGAGATTGGCCTCGAAGGTGAAGCCCTGCTCGAAGCGGTAGCTACGGCGTACGTCGACGGGGTCGATGCCGTTGATCGCGGCCTTGGCGAGCCGGAGGAGACGGCCGTCCTTCGCGGCGATCTCGCGGGCCAGCTCCAGGGCCGCCTCGCGCAGTTCACCGCGCGGAACGACCTTCCACACCGAGCCGTGCGCGTGCAGCTCGGCCGCGGTCGCGGTGCGCGAGGTGTAGTACAGGACGCGCATCAGGTGCTGGGGGACCAGCCGGGCCAGATGCGTGGCCGCGCCGAGCGCCCCGCGGTCCAGCTCGGGCAGCCCGAACGTCGCGTCGTCGCTCGCCACGATCGCGTCCGCGTTGCCCACGAGGCCTATTCCGCCGCCCAGACAGAAGCCCTGGACCGCCGCCACCACCGGGACCTCGCACTCGTACACCGCCGCGAACGCCTCGAAGCAGCCGCGGTTGGCGCCGATCAGCGCGCCATGACCGGTGGTGTCGCGCTGCATCTCCTTGATGTCCACGCCCGCGTTGAAACCGCGTCCCTCGGCGGTCAGCACCACGCAGCGGGTGCCGGGGTCGCGGCCCGCCGCGCGGACGGCGTCGGCCAGGTCGAACCAGCCGCGCACCGGCAGTGCGTTCACCGGCGGGAAGTCGGCCGTGACGACGGAAATCCCCTTTTCCGGGGACGAGGTGGAGACACCCATGGGCACATCAGCTACCTTTCCACCAAACGTTTGTTAGGTGCGATTCCGAAGCTAGCAGCGAACGCATCCCAGCGGGAGGCCCTGTGGACAACGTGGATCTCGGCGGCAGGACCGTCGTCGTCACGGGCGGCACCCGCGGGGTCGGGGCCGGGATCGCGCGCGCCTTCGCCCGGACGGGCGCCGACGTCGTGGTCTGCGCCCGCCGGCCGCCCGAAAAGCCGCTGGAGGGAACCGAGTTCGTGCCCCTCGACCTGCGCGACCCGGCCGCCGTGCACGCCTTCTTCGACGGGCTGCCCCGGCTCGACGTGCTGGTCAACAACGCGGGCGGCGCCCCGTACCGGCTGCTGGCCGGAGCCGACGCCGAGCGGCACGCGCGCGTGATCGAGCTCAACCTGACCGCACCCCTGACCGCCTCGCTCGCCGCCCACGCCCACCTGGAACGGGCGAGCGGTTCGATCGTGATGATCGGCAGCGTGAGCGGGACGCGACCCTCACCCGGTTCGGCGGCGTACGGGGCCGCCAAGGCGGGGCTGGAGAACCTCGCCCGCTCGATGGCCGTCGAGTGGGCCCCCGCCGTGCGGGTCAACACCCTGGTCGTCGGCATGGTCCGCACCGAGCGCTCGCGGCTGCACTACGGGGACGAGGACGGCGTCGAGGCCGTGGGGCGGACCGTCCCGCTGGGCCGGCTCGCCGAGCCCGCCGATGTCGGCGACGCCGCAGTCTTCCTCGCCTCGGACGCGGCCGCCTACATCAGCGGGGCGAGCCTGCTCGTGCACGGGGGCGGGGAACGGCCCGCCTTCCTGGATGCCGCAACCGTCAACAAGGAGAGCTGAGATGAGTGCACCGTTGCTGTGTGCCGGGCGGGTCGTGGTGGTGACGGGCGCGGGCCGCGGGCTCGGCCGGGCGCACGCGCTCGCGTTCGCCGCCGAGGGCGCGCGGGTCGTGGTGAACGACCTGGGAGTCGGCCTCGACGGCACCCCCGGCCCGGACAGCCCGGCCGGGCAGGTGGCCGAGGAGATCCGCGCGGCGGGCGGTGAGGCCGTGGCCCACGGGGGCGACATCGCGACGACCGAGGGTGCCGCCTCCCTCGTCCGCGCCGCCCTGGAGACGTACGGGCGCCTCGACACCCTCGTCAACAACGCGGGATTCCTGCGCGACCGGATGCTGGTCAACCTCGACGAGGACGACTGGGACGCCGTGATGCGGGTCCATCTGAAGGGTCATTTCCTGCCGCTGAAGCACGCGGCGGCCCACTGGCGGGCGGAGGCGAAGTCTGGCCGCACGCCCCGGGCCCGGGTCGTCAACACCAGCAGCGGGGCAGGGCTGTTGGGGTCGGTCGGGCAGGGGAACTACAGCGCGGCCAAGGCCGGCATCCTCGGGCTGACGCTGGTCGCGGCGGCGGAGCTGGGGCGCTACGGCGTCCAGGTCAACGCGATCGCTCCCGCGGCCCGTACCCGGATGACCGAGCGGACCTTCGCACAGGCCATGGCCGCGCCGGACGCCGCCGGTTCCTTCGACGCGATGGCCCCCGAGAACGTGTCGCCGCTGGTCGTCTGGCTGGGCTCCGCCGCGGGCGAGGGTGTCACCGGCCGGGTCTTCGAGACCGAGGGCGGCCGGATCACCGTGATGGAGGGCTGGCGGCCCGGCCCGACCGCCGACCGGGGCGGGCGGTGGACCCCGTCGGAGGCCGGGGACACCGCACTGAAGCTGCTGGCGGAGGCGGAGGCCCCCGGAAGGGTCTACGGAGCGGAAGGGTGAGGCGCCCATCCCCTAGGTCCCCCTAGGCCCCGCTGGTCCCCCTAGGTGTCGCACTCCAGCACCGTCCGGCACACCGCGCAGCGCGCGCGGACCCGGCCGCGGACCGGGATCCGGATGCGCTGGAAGCAGGTCGGGCAGGGAAAGGAGACGCGGAGCGGGCCGCCGGGGTCCGGGACGAAGGAGTACGGCACGTCGGGGTGCGTGTCAGGCGCCGGGTGGTGGTCCTGGGCGTAGCGCCGGTCCTTCGCGTAGCGGCGGCGGCCCGCCCAGCCGGCCGCGGTCAGCGGCGGCTGCTGCTCGTCGCGGCGGGCCCGGGCCATGCCCTTGGTGTACGCGGTGTACGCCTGCGGGCTGGTGAACCAGATCGACGGGTCCTCGCCGAAGACGAGGGCGCGTTTGGCGAGGACGTAACCGAACTCCTCCGGGGTGAGATAGCCGAGCTTCTGCGAGGAGTCCGCGTCCTCGCGGTAGGCGTCGAGGAGGAGCCAGCCCGCCCCGAGATAGGCGGCCGCCGTGTCCGTGAGGATCTCGTTGTCCCGGGTGCCCGGGAAGGAGAGGTCCAGGCGGTGCAGATAGACGTGCATCACCTCGTGGGCGAGGGCGGCGCCGATGTCCCGGCGGTGGGTGCGGAAACGGTCATTGAGCTCGATGAAGTACTCGGGCCCCGCGGCGAGTTCGACGTTGGCCGCGTGGGTCATCTCGCGGAAGCCGACGATCATCCGGGCGTCCGGCAGCCGGTAGTGCCGCACCATCTCGCGGGCCACGCGCTGCGCGCCCAGATGCAGGTCGTCGGTGTCACAGAAGGCCACGTCGGCGGGGGCCACGCTGGTCGCGAACGTCTGGACGGTGTCGTACGAGAGCCGTTTGTACAGCGCGGTGATCGCGGCCCGCACGGTGTCCAGATGCGGGTAGCCGTGCTCGACCGGTCCGCCGTTGGCCACGCCCGCACCCCCTGGAAGACGCCGGAACAGGCCCTGGCGGGACCTGGACTCCTTTCCACTCTAAGGCGATCGCCGCCGGTCGGGGCGGGCGCGTGGGACGGGGCGCCGGGGCCGTGGCCGGAAAGGGGCCCTTGTGGGGCGAGCGCGGCCCTTTCGATAATCCAACCGCGCATTGGCGGGGTCATGCCATTGTGGCCCGGCTTCCTTGTGCAACCCCCCACGGAAGGAAGCACGTTGAAGACCTTGAAGAAGCTCACCGGCCTCCGAAGACTGTTCGCTGTCGGAGCCGTCGTGCTCGCCGCCGTCTCCCTCCAGCCCCTCTCCGCGCAGGCCGCACCCCAGCCCGTCGTCGGCGGCACCCGCGCCGCGCAGGGCGAGTTCCCGTTCATGGTCCGGCTCTCCATGGGCTGTGGCGGCGCCCTGTACGCCAAGAACATCGTCCTGACCGCCGCACACTGTGTGAGCGGCTCGGGCAACAACACCTCCATCACCGCCACCGCCGGCGTCGTCGACCTGCAGAGCACCAGCGCCACCAAGGTCAAATCGACGAAGGTCCTCCAGGCGCCCGGCTACAACGGCAAGGGCAAGGACTGGGCCCTCATCAAACTCGCCGCACCCATCAACCAGCCCACCCTGAACATCGCCACCACCACCGCGTACAACAACGGGAACTTCACCGTCGCCGGCTGGGGAGCCGCGCGCGAGGGCGGCGCCCAGCAGCGCTACCTCCTCAAGGCCACCGTCCCCTTCGTCGACGACGCCAGCTGCCAGGACGCGTACGGCAGCGATCTCGTCCCCGGTGACGAGATCTGCGCCGGATTCGAGCAGGGCGGGGTCGACACCTGCCAGGGCGACTCCGGTGGCCCCATGTTCCGCAAGGACAACGCGGGCGCCTACATCCAGATCGGGATCGTCAGCTGGGGCGAGGGCTGCGCGCGCGCCGGATACCCCGGCGTCTACAGCGAGGTGTCGACCTTCGCGGCGGCCATAGCCCAGGCGGCGTCCACGCTGTGACCCACCGGCCCATCCCGTGACCCACCGGCCCATCCCGTGACCTGCTGATACGTGGAGCGGGGTGCCTGCGCGCACCCCGCTCCCACGTCACCGAAAAGCGTTCGGCTTGGCGCCCTGGGCGGTGACATACTCCCCGCCATGAGTACCGGACCGCAGGCTCCCGTCACCGCTTCGTTGCAGGTCGGCGCCCAGGACGACGATCTGGAGAAGCGGCTCGACGACGAGCTCACCGCCTTCAACGCCACCGCCACCGGCGCCGGTACACCGGCCCCGCTGTCGGTGCGCGTCACCGACAGCGCGGGCGAGCTGGTCGGCGGACTCACCGCCTGGGTGTGGGGCAGCTGCTGCGCCGTCGACATGCTGTGGGTGCGCGAGGACCAGCGGCACGCGGGCTGGGGGAGCAGGCTGCTGCGGGCCGCGGAGGAGGAGAGCGTACGCCGCGGCTGCACCGAGGTGATCGTCTCCTCCTTCACCTTCCAGGCCCCGGACTTCTACCGCGGCCACGGCTACCGCGAGACCGGCCGCACCGACGGCATCCCGGGCGGCCACCAGGACGTGCACCTCCACAAGACACTGGGGCCCGCCGCCCGTTAGTCCAACTGCCGCCCCTCCTTTGTCCATGGGCACCTCCGCTCCCCGCGTCGCAAGGTGGCGGGCACGGAAAGCCGCCTTGAGGAGGAGCGTCTTGCAGCCGTCAGACACGAATGCCCCCAGCCGCAGAGCCGTCGTCGCGGCGGGCGCCACGGCCGGGATCGGAACCGCGCTCGGCCTGCCCGCCGCCGCTGCCGCCTCCGACACCCCGCCCGACACCCCGCCCGGCGCCGCGCCGGGCGCCCTCCCGGACGAGCTGGTCATCCGCTCCGGTGCCCTCGACGTCCGCGTGGCCGCCGCCTTCCCGCGGATCGTCTCCTACACCGACCGCGCCACCCGCGCCGTCCTGCACGGCCGGCAGGACGCGCTCACCTCGGTCCTGATCGACGGCGCCGAACGCACCCCGACGGTCACGGCCACCCCCGGCGAGGACCGCGTCGCCTACCGCCTCGCCTTCGACGGCGGCACCACCGTCGACGCCGAGATCACGGTGACGGGCCGTCAGGTCACCTGGCGCGTCACGGGTATCGACGACACCACCGCGCGCCCGGTCGGCACCCTCCAGATTCCCGGCCTCGCCCTGCTCTCCGTCCGCAGCGACCAGCCGGGCGCCCATCTGCTCGCCGCCCGCGTCCAGTTGGACAAGGCGAAAAGCGGCGACACCCTGGTCACTCCTACGGCCGCCACTCCCGCCGAGGCGGCGACCGGATGCGCGTACGCAGTCGTCGCACACGACACGCTCGCGGGTGCCGTGGAGACGAACACCAGCTACGACAAGCCCGACGGCAACAGCTCCTGGGAGAACGGCCGGCTCTGGCGCAGCACCGTGCGCAAGGACGGATACGTCGAGGCACGGCTCGCGCCCGGCCAGTGGACCCACCGCGCGGCGACCTCGGCCGGCACCGAGCCGCTGCCGTACGCGAAGGTGATCGTCACCGGCGACCGCAACGGCGACGGCAGAGTCGACTGGCAGGACGCCGCGATCGCCTTCCGCGACATCATGACCAACCCGCTCGGCGCCGACGAACAGCATCTGCGGGTCGTCCCGCACATCCCCTTCAACTTCGCCTCCCAGGCCACCAATCCGTTCCTCGCGACGCTCGACAACGTCAAGCGGATCTCGCTCGCCACCGACGGACTGCGCCAGTTCACCCTGCTGAAGGGCTACCAGTCCGAGGGCCACGACTCCGCGCACCCCGACTACGCCGGCAACCACAACCAGCGCGCCGGCGGCCTCGACGACCTCAACACCCTGGTCCGCGAGGGCAAACGGTGGAACAGCGACTTCGCCGTCCATGTCAACGCCACCGAGTCGTACCCCGTCGCCCACGCCTTCTCCGAGACCCTCGTCGACAAGACCGACGAACAGTGGGACTGGCTCGACCAGAGCTACCGCATCGACCAGCGCCGCGACCTGGTCTCCGGTGACATCGTCCGGCGCTTCGCCGACCTGCGCGCGGAGGCCGACCCGTCCCTCGACTCCCTCTACATCGACGTCTTCCGCGAGTCCGGCTGGACCTCCGACCGCCTCCAGCGTGCCCTGCGCGCGCAGGGCTGGCGCGTCACCAGCGAGTGGGGGCACGGCCTGGAACGCTCCTCCCTGTGGTCCCACTGGGCGACCGAGACCGACTACGGCCCCGACACCTCCCGCGGCATCAACTCCCGCCTCATCCGCTTCATCCGCAACCACCAGAAGGACGTCTTCGCCGACAAATGGCCGACCCTGCTCGGCATCGCCCGCATGGGCAACTTCGAGGGCTGGACCGGCAAGACGGACTGGAACCACTTCTACGACCTGATCTGGACCGACTCACTGCCCGCCAAGTACCTCCAGGCCCAGCCGATCAAGACCTGGGGCGAGCACGAGATCACCTTCTTCGGACCCGGAGCCACCGCGGTCTCCGACACCGACGGCACCCGCCGCATCACCACCGACGGACGCCTCGTCTACGACGACGGCAGCTACCTGCTGCCCTGGGAGCCCCGCAGGGCCACCAAGCTGTACCACTACAACCCCCGTGGCGGCAGCAGCAGTTGGCGGCTCCCGCGCACCTGGGAGAGCCTCTCCCGCGTCGCCCTGTACCGGCTCACCGACCAGGGACGCGTCTTCGTCTCGTACGTCTCCGTACGCGCCGGCAAGGTCACCATCGACGCCCGCGCGAAACAGCCGTACGTCCTGTACCCCACCCGCGTCGCCGACGACCCCGCCCCCCGCTGGGGTCAGGCCACCCCGCTGTACGACCCCGGCTTCAACTCCGGCTCCCTGAAAGGCTGGACGGTCACCGGACCCGTGTCCGTGCGAGCGAGCGGGCTCGGCGACTACGAGCTGGTGATCACCGCGGGCGCCGCCGCCTCGGCCGGGCAGCGGCTGACCCGCCTCCAGCCCGGCAGCTACGTCGCCTCCGTCCAGGTCGAGGTGGGCGAAAAGGCGGGCGACACCCGCAAGGCGTCCCTCGTGGTGCGGACCGCCGACGGGGTCACCGCCGCCAACTGGACCGCGACGTCCACGGCCGGCAACCACGTCGCCGCCGACCGCAAGCACGGCACCCGCTTCCAGCGCATGTTCACCTATTTCACCGTCCCCGAGGGCGGCGGCCCCGTCGACCTGTCGCTGCGCGCCGACGCCGGACAGGCGCGGGTGCGGTTCGACAACGTGCGGATCGTGCCCGCACGGCAGCCGGTGAAGGAAGGGGCCCTGGTCTTCGAGGACTTCGAGGACGTCCCGCAGGGCTGGGGCCCCTTCGTGAAGGGCGACGCGGGCGGCGTCACCGACCCGCGCACCCACATCGCCCAGCGGCACGCCCCCTTCACCCGGCGCGGCTGGAACGGCAAGGCGATCGACGACGTCATCGACGGCACGCAGTCGCTGAAGTCGCGCGGCGAGAACGACGGTTTGGTCTACCGGACCGTGCCGCACACCGTCAGGTTCCGGCCCGGCCGCCGCTACCGGGTCACGCTGCGGCACGAGAACGAGAAAGCCGGCCAGTACACCTGGATCACCGCCGTCGACCGGGCCACGACGACCCGGGAACTGGACCGCCGCGACCTGCCGGCCGCCACCGAACCCACCACGCTCGTCTACGAGTTCACCGCACCCGCCGAAGGAGAGGCCTGGGTCGGGCTGCGCAAGACCGGGGACGACGGCACCGCCGAGTTCGTACTGGACTCGTTCGAGGTGTCGGAGGCCGACTGACCGGCGCCCTCGAACTCCAGGATCCACACGTCGTTGACGTCCTCGCGCAGCACCGGCCCGGGGACGTACAACGCGCGCTGCGGACCCGCCGACCAGTAACGGCCCAGATTGAAACCGTTCACCCACACGAACCCCCGCGTCCAGCCCGGCAGTTCGAGGAAAGCGTCCCCCGCCCCGCGCACCGAGAAGGTCCCGCGGTACAGGCCGGGGGCGCCGTCCGCGGGCAGCTCCCCGAACGGCACCCGGCCGACGCCGCCGTCCAGCGCGTCCAGCCGCAGCGCCCGCGCCCGCACCCCGTGCAGATACTGCCGCTCGTGCAGCAGACCCCCCGTGATGCCCTTCGGCTCACCCACGCGCGGCCCGTAGTTGACCCTCCCCAGGGACTCCACCCAGAGCTCCACGCGCGCGTACCCCGCGACCGGCTCCCCCAGGACGGCGTCCTCCTCGGTGAGCACCCCGGCCGGCTTCCCGTCGACGTGCACCACCGCGAGATCCCGCAGCCCGCGCACCCGCAGCGGATACGGCTGCCGCGGACCCGGCACGCTCACCTCGTACCTGACGAGCCCCCGGTCCACGCCGAGCTCCTCGAACGTCGGCGGCACCGGGTACTCGCGCTCCGGGCCACCGAACGTCTCCAGTACGGCATCCAGCGGCGCCCATCCCGTCAGCGCGGCCGTGGCCGGCGCACCCAGCGGCGCCGGCACGGTCGGCACAGCCGGCAGCGGGCCGTCCGCATAATCGGCGAGAACCTCCCGGAAGCGCCAGAACTTCTCGGTGGGCCGCCCGAGTTCGTCGATCGGGGCGTCGTAGTCGTACGACGTCACATCCGGCTCCAGCGGCCCGTCGTGCAGATCGCCGCCACCCCGGTTCGCGCCCGCCCAGCCCGCGAAACTCGTACCGCCGTGCGCCATGTACACATTGACGGACGCCCCGCACTCCAGGATCTCCCGCAGCGCCCCGGCCGCCTCGGCGGGATCGCGCACGGTGTGCTCGGCGCCCCAGTGATCGAACCAGCCGCACCAGAACTCCATGCACATCAGCGGCCCCCGCTGCCGGTGCCTGCGCAGCGTCTCGAACGCCTCGCGCGCGTGCGAACCGAAATTGACGGTCGCCAGGACACCCGGCACCGAACCGCCGGTGAGCATGTGGTCCTCGGGACCGTCCGACGTGAACAGCGGCACACTCACCCCCTTCGCCCGCAACAGGTCCGCCAGCCACCGCAGATACACCTGGTCCGAGCCGTAGCTGCCGTACTCGTTCTCCACCTGCACCATGAGCACCGGACCGCCCCGGTCGATCTGCCGCGGCACGATCTCGTGCAGCAGATGGTGGAACCAGTGCTCCACCTGCCGCAGATACTCCTCGTCCCGGGTCCGCAGCGTGCCCGTCAGCCAGTGCGGCAGCCCGCCGTTCTCCCACTCCGCGCAGATGTACGGACCCGGGCGCACGATTGCCCACAGCCCCGCCTCCCGCGCCGCGTCCAGGAAACGCCCCAGCTGCTGCACATCACGGAAATCACCGGGACGCGGCTCGTGCAGATTCCACGGCACATACGTCTCCACACAGTTCAGCCCCATCGCCCGCAGCATCCCGAGCCGATGCCCCCACTGCGCCTCGTGCACCCGGAAGTAGTGCAGCGCCCCGGACAGCAGCCGCACCGGCCGCCCGTCCAGCAGAAAATCGGTGTCCCCCACCGTGAACTCGCTCATGCGCTCACCCTCACCCCTGGCGGCAGCCGCGTCCATGGACAAAGATCAGCGCTGGTTGGACGCAACAAACAGCAAGAACCACGACACCGAACGGGCGGGAGGAAACCGGATGTACCACACGTGGATGCGGTACTTCACCCCCGGCCCGGTGCACCACCGGCTCGGCCTGGTCTGCCTCGGCGTCGGACTCCAGCACGGCCAACTCCCCACCGTCGGACCGCGCACCCTCGACCACCACGTGGCCGTCGTCATCAGCGCCGGCAACGGCTGGTTCCAGGACGCCCACGGACGCCGCCACACCGTCACCGCGCCCGCCCTGCTCTGGCTCACCCCGGGCACACCCCACCACTACGGGCCCGACGACGGCTGGGACGAGTGCTTCGTCGACTTCACCGGGCCCGCCACCGCCACGTACACCGAACTCGGCTACATCGAGCCGGACCGGCCCGTGGTGCCCCTCGCGGACGCCACGGGCCCCCGCGCCACCGTGGGCCGGATCGCCCGCGCCGCCCGCCGCGGCAACCCCCTCCTCGAGGTCGAGACAGGCGCCGCCGTCCACGAACTCCTCGTCGCCCTGCGCCGCGCCCGCGCCGACCTCGCCCCCGACGGCGACCCCGTCCTCCAGGCCCTCGCCCGCGACGCCTTCCAGCCCCTGTCCGTCGCCGAGCACGCCGCCCGGCACGGCATGAGCCCCGCCGAACTGCGCACCGCCGTCCGCCGCGGCGCCGGCTGCAGCCCCAAGGACTACCTCGTCGGCATCCGGCTGGGCCGCGCCAAGGAACTCCTCGCCGCCACCGAACTGCCCGTCGCCGCCGTCGCCCGCCGCGTCGGCTACGACGACCCCGCCTACTTCTCCCGGCTGTTCACCCGCCGCGTCGGCACGGCCCCCGTCCGCTTCCGCGCCCAACAGAGCCGTACGGTGCCCGGCGGCTGGAGCAACCGGATACCGGACCCCGACGATCCACCGATGATCGAACGGCTCCACGCCACGTAGGGTTGGCGCTCATGACCACCGGCAACACCAACGAAACGGCAGCAGACGCCGCGGGCGGCAGTGACGTCGACCCCGCCGTGCGAGCCGAACTCGACCGGCTGCGCGACAGCATCGACAACATCGACGCCGCCGTCGTCCACATGCTCGCCGAGCGCTTCAAATGCACCCAGCAGGTCGGCCACCTCAAGGCCGCGCACCAACTGCCGCCCGCCGACCCGGCCCGCGAGTCCCAGCAGATCGCCCGACTGCGCCGGCTCGCGGAGAACGCCAAACTGGACCCGGCCTTCGCGGAGAAACTCCTCAACTTCATCATCGCCGAGGTGATCCGCCACCACGAGAGCATCGCGGACGGCGCGGTGGACGGACCTGCCGGTCCGTAGCCGGCACGGGAGCGGCCACGGAGGCCGGGGGTACGAGACCGGCCACGGAGGCCGGTTCGGGGGAGTGACACCGGGCGCCCGACACGGCATCCTGCCTTGACCACTCCGTGTCAGGCCCGACGCACGCACCGTGAACCGGTCCGGGCCTGAGCTTGCGGCGCAGAGGACGTCGGGACGAGGGGACGTCGGGCCATGCAGTCGAATGCCAGGATCCTCATCGTCGACGACCATGAGGACACGCTGTACGCACTGGAGAGCGCGCTGGCCCCACTGGGCTACCGGCTCACGCGCGCCACCAACGGCGACGACGCGCTCAAGGAAGTCCTGCGCGGCCAGGTCGGGCTGCTGCTCCTCGACGTACGGATGCCCAAGGTCAGCGGCCTGGACGTGGTGCGCTACATGCGGCGCCTGGAGCAGACCCAGCACATCCCCATCCTGCTGCTCACCGGCTTCGGCCCCGACGCCGAACTCACCTCCACCGCCTTCGCACTCGGCGTCGCCGACCTCGTGATGAAACCCATCGACCCCTGGACCCTGCGCACCAAGGTCCGCTACCTGTACGACGCCCACCAGCGCTTCCAGACCCTGGAACGCGAAGTGCGCGACCTGCGCGCCCGCGTCGCCGGCCGGCGGCCCCGGGACCCCGCCCTCACCCACCCCGACACCACCCGCATCCACCCCGACACCCGCGTCCCCGTGCAGCGCGAGGTCCACGGCGTCCACGACATCCACGGTGTTCCCGGTGTTCCCGGTGTTCCCGGTGGTCGGGGTGTTCACGATGTTCCCGGTGCTCAGAGCGAGAAGCTTCAGCAGGACCGGTCGTAACGGGCTACGGGCCGGCGCCCGCCCGGACAAAGGCCACGTACCGAACCACCTCTGTGTCATCCCCGGACCATCGGGCAGCATGTCCCCCATGTCCGTACTGACGCGCGACGCAGCGCAGACCCGTGCCAAGCTCCTCGACGTCCACCGCTACACGATCGAGCTCGACGTGACCGGCGCAGACGACACCTTCGACTCCCGCACCGCCATCCACTTCACGGTGCGCGGAGACCAGGAGACCGCGGACACCTTCGTCGAGATCAAGCCCGCCGAACTGCGCTCCGTCACCCTCGACGGACAACCACTCGACCCGGAGACCCTGAACGGCAACCGACTGCCGCTCACCCACCTCACCCCGGGCGAACACGAACTGCACGTCGACGCCACCATGCACTACTCCCGCACCGGCGAAGGCATGCACCGCTTCACCGACCCCACCGACGGCGAGACCTACCTCTACACCCAGCTGTTCATGGAAGACGTACAGCGCGTCTTCGCCGCCTTCGACCAGCCCGACCTCAAGGCCGCCTTCGAACTGTCCGTCACCGCACCCGAAGGCTGGACCGTCCTCGCCAACGGAGTCACCGAACACCTCGGCGCAGGCCGCTGGAAAGCCGCCCCCACCCCGCCGATCTCCACCTACCTCGTTGCCGTCGCCGCCGGACCCTGGCACTCCGTACGCACCGAACACCGCGGCCTGCCCTTCGGCATCCACTGCCGCCGCTCCCTGGCCCCCCACCTCGACGCCGACGCCGACGAAATCCTCGACATCACCCGCGCCTGCTTCGACCGCTACCACGAAAAGTTCGAAGAGCCCTACCCCTTCGACTCCTACGACCAGGCATTCGTCCCCGAGTTCAACGCCGGCGCCATGGAGAACCCGGGCCTGGTCACCTTCCGCGACGAATTCGTCTACCGCTCCGCCGTCACCGACACCGAACGCCAGACCCGCGCCATGGTCATCGCCCACGAAATGGCCCACATGTGGTTCGGCGACCTCGTCACCCTGCGCTGGTGGGACGACATCTGGCTCAACGAGTCCTTCGCCGAGTACATGGGCTACCAGACCCTCACCGAAGCCACCCGCTTCACCGACACCTGGACCGACTTCGGCGTCGCCCGCAAATCCTGGGGATACGACGCCGACCAGCGCCCCTCCACCCACCCCGTCGCCCCCGACCCGGACGCCGTCCCCGACACCGCCTCCGCGATGCTCAACTTCGACGGCATCTCCTACGCCAAGGGCGCCTCCGCCCTCCGCCAACTCGTCACCTGGCTCGGCGAGAAGGACTTCCTCGCCGGCATCAACACCCACTTCGCCCGCCACAAATTCGCCAACGCCTCCCTCGCCGACTTCATCGACTCCCTCGCCGGCGCCACCGAACGCGACGTCCACGCCTGGGCCGACGCCTGGCTCCGCACCACCGGCGTCGACACCCTCACCCCCACCATCACCCCGGCCGACGACGGCACCTGCACCCTCACCGTCGACCACCACGGCAGCCGCCCGCACCGCATCGCCGCCGGCCTCTACGACCGCGACCTCACCGACGACGGACGCCTCATCCTGCGCGAACGCGTCGAACTCGACGTCCCGGGAACCACCGCGAAGCCCATCGGCAAACGCCCCGCGCTGCTCCTCCTCAACGACGGCGACCTCTCCTACGCCAAGGTCCGCTTCGACCCCGACTCCTTCACCACCGTCAGCCGCACCCTCTCCGGCCTGCCCGAACCCCTCACCCGCGCCGTCGTGTGGAACGCCCTGCGCGACGCCGTACGCGACGGCGGCACCTCCCCGGACACCGCACCCGAACCCCCGTTCCCCGCCGCCGCCTACGTGGAGACCGCCCGCGCCCACCTCCCGCGCGAGACGGACCTCGCCCTCGTCCAAGGCGTCCTGTCCTTCGCCTCCGCCCACGTCGCCGACCGCTACCTCCACCCCACCGAACGGCCCGCCGCCCTCGCCACCCTCACCGACCTGTGCCGCGACCTCATCCGCCGCACCGAGGACGGCTCCAACCCCGGCCTGCGCCTGACCGCCGTACGCCACTTCATCGACGTCGCCGCCCACCCCGACACCATCAGCGCCTGGTTCTCCGAAGGCACCGTCCCCGGCGGCCCCGAACTCGACCCCGAACTGCGCTGGCGCATCCTCGGCAGGCTCGCCGTCCTCGGAGCCATCGACGACGCCGTCATCGACGCCGAACTCGTCCAGGACCCCAGCGCCACCGGCCAGGAAGGCGCCGCCCGCTGCCGCGCCGCACTGCCCGACCCGCAGGCCAAGCGCGCCGCCTGGGACTCGATGTTCACCTCCGACGACCTCTCCAACTACCTCCTCACCGCCACCGCCCAGGGCTTCTGGCAGCCCGAACAGGCCGACCTGCTCAGCCAGTACGTCGAGCGGTACTGGACCGACGCCGTCGCCGTCGCCGCGCGCCGCGGTCCCGCCATCGCCGAAGCCGTCGGCCGCTGGGCCTTCCCCGTCCACGCCGTCTCCACCTCAACCCTCCGCCTCGGCGAGACCTGCCTCCGCGACGCCGACCCCATCCCCGCCCTGCGCCGCAAACTCGCCGACCAACTCGACGACCTCGCCCGGGCACTGCGCGTGAGGGAGGCGTAACCCCGCCCACACCCGGGGCTCCACCCCAGACCCCGCTCCTCAAACGCCGAAGGGGCTGCATCCTTCTCCCGGACGGCGCTGGAACGTCTCCAGCGCCGTCCGGCGATTGAGGACGGGCGCGCCGGCGCGATACGGGGGTCTGGGGCGGAGCCCCCCAGGTACGGGACGGGCAGGAGCGGAGGGGGCGAAAAACCGCCCGCCCCGCCCCGGCGTCAACGCCGGACGTCAACCCGGCCCGCGCGCGCGACACTTAGCACCTCAGGCACCCCAACACATTTCCTCCGCACGGCAGTACCCCCTTTCGGGTTCCGGTCGTTGGGCTTTCCGGGCGCGTCGACCCACACGCGTACAAGCTGGAACTCCCTGCCCTGCGCCCCGGAGGCCCCCATGAGCACGCCGCCCCTCGCCTCAGGCCCCCAAGGCCCCGACGCACTGCGGCCATTGCTCGACACCGTCCTCGACGCACTACGCGAAGGAACCGAGACACGCGGCGGCCCACTGCCCGCAGGAGGCCCCCGCCAGGTGGCCCACCGAGTGAGGGACGCGCTGGGAGAGCCACTGCCCCAGGAAGGCACCGACGACGCCCTGCGGGCCCTCGTCCGCACCCTCGCCGAAGGCGCCGCCGACCCCGCCGACCCCCTCAGCGCGGCCCACCTCCACTGCCCACCCCTCGCCGTCGCGGTCGCCGCCGACCTCGCCGCCGGCGCACTCAACCCCTCCCTGGACTCCTGGGACCAGGCACCCGCCGCATCCGAACTGGAAGCACTCATCACCGGGGCCCTCGCCCGCGAGGTGTACGGCACCCAAGCCACCGCGCTGGTCACCACCGGCGGCACCGAATCCAACCAACTCGCCCTACTCCTCGCCCGCGAGGCACACGGCAGCGTCCAACTCGTCTGCGGCGCCAACGCCCACCACTCACTGCACCGCGCCACATGGCTCCTCGGCCTCCCCGACCCCGTCGTCGTCCCCGCACCCGCCGGCACCATGGACCCCGCCGCCCTCGACGAAGCCCTCACCGAACTCCAGGGCCCCCGCGGCTCCTTCCTCGTCGCCGCCACCGCCGGCACCACCGACGCCGGACTCATCGACCCACTCCCCGACATCGCGGACCTCTGCGAAGCCCACGGCAGCCGCCTGCACATCGACGCCGCATACGGCGGCGGCCTCCTGTTCAGCGACCACCACCGCAGCCGACTCGACGGCCTCGCCCGCGCCCACACCGTCACCCTCGACCTGCACAAACTCGGCTGGCAACCCATCGCCGCCGGCCTCCTCGCCGTACACAACCCCCACGACCTGCACGCCCTCGACCACCACGCCGACTACCTCAACGCAGACGACGACACCGACGCCGGACTCCCCGACCTCCTCGGCCGCTCCCTGCGCACCAGCCGACGCCCCGACATCCTCAAAATCGCCGTCACCCTCAAAACACTGGGCCGGCAAGGAATCGGCGCCCTCGTCGACCACGTCTGCGCACAAGCGACAGAGCTGGCCGACCTCCTCGCCGCCCACCCCGGCTTCGAGCTCTACGACACCCCGACCATCAGCACCGTCGTGTTCCGGCCCGCCGAAGCCTCCGACGACGCCGTCGCCACCGTACGACGCACCCTCCTCACCGAAGGCCGCGCCGTCCTCGGCCGCGCCACCCTCGACGGCCGCCTCTGGCTCAAAGCCACCCTGCTCAACCCCCACACCCGGCCGGGCGACCTGGCCGCGCTCCTGAAACTGGTGGAAGGACACACACCCCGATGAGCCCGACGCCCCACCCCCCGCACCACGAACCCGAAGCGCCCCGCGACCTCGTCGGCATCGGCATCGGCCCCTTCAACCTCTCCCTCGCCGCCCTCGCCCACCCCCTCCCCGAACTCGACACCGTCTTCTACGAACAACGACCCGGCTTCGACTGGCACCCCGGCCTCCTCATCGACGGCGCCACCCTCCAAGTCCCCTTCCTCGCCGACCTCGTGACCCTCGCCGACCCCACCAGCCCCTGGTCCTTCCTCCACTACCTCAAGGACCGCGGCCGCCTCTTCCCCTTCTACTTCGCCGAGCGCTTCCACATCCAGCGCGCCGAATACGACGCCTACTGCCGCTGGGTCAGCGACAACCTCCCCGGCCTCCACTTCGGCCACCAGGTCGACGCCGTCCGCTGGAACCCCGAACGCGCCCTCTTCGAAGTCGACTTCACCCAACTCGACACCGACGGCGAAGCCGAAGCCCTGGGCCGCACCTACACCCGCAACATCGTCCTCGGCGTCGGCACCGCCCCCTACATCCCCGACGCCCTCAAACCCCTCGTCGAAGCCCCCGGCGTGCCCGTCATCCACGCCGCGGACTACCTCAAGCACCGCGACCAGTTCCTCACAGCCGAACACATCACCGTCATCGGCGCCGGACAGTCAGGCGCCGAAGTCTTCCTCGACCTCCTGCGCAACCGGCCCGCCGGACACGAGAAGATCCACTGGCTCGCCCGCACCGAGGCCTTCGCCCCCATGGAGTACTCCAAACTCGGCCTCGAACACTTCACCCCCGACTACACCCGCTACTTCCACGGCCTCCCCGAACCCGTACGCGACCGCCTCGTCGCCGCCCAATGGCAACTCCACAAAGGCATCGACGCCGACACCATCGCCGCCATCCACGACGAGCTCTACCGCCGCACCGTGCACGGCGGCTGGCCCGACGCCACCCTCACCCCCGCCGTCCAAGTCCGCACCGCCGGCCGCGTCGCCACCACCAAAGTCGAACTCCACCTCGAACACGTCCAGCAGGGCACCCGCTCCCGCCTCACCACCGACGCCGTCGTCCTCGCCACCGGCTACCGCGAACGCCCCCTCGGCCGCATCCTCGCCGGCCTCGACCCCTACCTGCGCCGCGACAGCTCCGACCGCCCCCGCATCGACGACCACTTCCGCCTCGTCCTCGACCCCTCCGTCACCGGCCGCGTCTACGTCCAGAACGCCGAACTCCACACCCACGGCGTCGGCGCCCCCGACCTCGGCCTCGCCGCCTGGCGCAGCGCCACCATCCTCAACTCCCTCACCGGCAAAGACCCCTACCCCCTCCCCGACCGAACGGCCTTCACCACCTTCGGACTCGACCCCCGGCCCCACATCCCGAGCGCACGCCGGTCCCAAGTCCTGACACCCCTCATCGACGGACGCTGAGCAACCCGTCACCCGCAAGCCACCTCGGACCAACGGCCGCACGACAAACCCCGGGCCGCAACCAAGGCGGCCCGGGGCATGAACACCGGTCGGAAAACGGGCGGACCCCACTCAGAAAACGAGCTCAGGTCAGAGGACGGTCGGACGGACCAGCCCCGGTCAGAAGACCGGCGTCCCGTCCCGCGTCAACCTCCAGTCCACCGAAGCGAACTCCTTCGGATCCAGCGAACCCTTCGCCGTCACCCACTCCGCGATCCGCGTCCGGATCTCCGTCGACTCCGACCACAACTCCTTCGCGGACGCCACATACGGGAACGCACCCCCACCGTTCGCCCGGTAGTTGTTCACCGCCAGCACGAACTGCTGCGCATCGTCCAACGCCGCCCCGTTGAACGTCAGATTCTTGATCCGCGCACCCGCCACCTGCGCCACATCGATGTCATACCGCAGCCCCGACACATAGTCGTAGTTGTAGTCGGGCCGGTTGTTCGCATTCGTCAGCTTCTCCGTGTCGACCACCGCACCCGCCGCCGTCTGCACGAAATACTCCGCCGAATACTCCAGATACGCCCGCACCTGCGCACCCGTCAGCAACTTCGCGACCAACGTGTTGTCGTACACGTACAGACCCGACAGATCCCGGATCGTCACCTGACCCGCCGGAATCTGCGACGTCCGCGAGAACGGCGAAGCCTGCGCGATCACCGGCAACGACGCATACTCCGTCCCCGCCAACGCCGCCTTGACCACGTCCTCCTGCACCTTCGTGATCAGGTCGATGATCGGGGCGTCCTTGAAACGCGCCTCCACCGTCGTCAACGTCTCCGTCGCCGTACCCACGACCTGGTTCACGTACTTCACGACCGCCGCATGCTCATCCTTCAGCAGCTTCGTGATCTCCGGATCATCCGCGACCGACTTCGAGTTGCGCAGCGACGCCGCCACCGACTCGACCTGCCACCGCCCCTTCTCGAAGACCAACTCGAAGTCGAACACACTCAGCCGCTCCGCATAACAAAGCGGCTCCGACAGCACGACCGTCTTCCCCGACTTCACGTTCGTGACCTTCAACTCCGGGATCTCCACATGCGCATGCCCCACCAGGATCGCGTCGATCCCCGGCACCTGCTGCGCCACCAACGCCGCCGAATTCTCGACATACGGCAACTGATCACCGTACGACGACGTCCCCGACGAACCACTGTGCGCCGACACCACCACCACATCCGCACCCATCGACCGCAGCTTCGGCACCCACTTCGCCGCCTGCTCCTCAAGCCCCGGGAACGTCAACCTGCCCTGCACATACGCCTTGTCCCAGATCGCGATACCCGGATTCGTCAACCCCAGCACCGCCACCTTCACCGGCGGCAGACCCGGCACATGGAACCGCTTCATGAAATACGGCGGGAAAGCCGGCTTCAACGTCTTCGCATCCAGCGCATTCGCACCCAACAACGGGAAATCACACTGCGACTCGAACTTCCGCAACGTCTCGATGCCGTAGTTGAACTCGTGATTCCCCAACGCCACCGCGTCATACCCGATCGCATTCATCGCCTGCGCCATCGGATGCACCGGACCACCCTTGGCGGTGATCGGATCCACCTTCGCGTAGTAATACGTCAACGGCGTGCCCTGAATCGTGTCGCCCGCGTCCAGCAGCAGAGTGTTACGGCGGCCCTTCTCCTTACGGATCTGCGCCACCAGCGTCGAGATCCGGGCCAGCCCCATCGCATTGCCCGCGGCGTCCGAATACTCCGCGTCCTTGAAATAGTCCCAATTGAAAACATGCCCATGAAGATCGGTCGTGCCCAGCACCGTCAACGCATACCGCTTCACGTGCTTCCCGCCCCCCTCCGCCACCGCAGCCTCAGCGGCCGGCGCACCGACCGCACCGGTCAACGCCACCCCCGCACCCGTCACAGCGGACCTCTTCAGGAACTTCCGGCGGTTCAACGGCATGTCCACAACTCCTCGGCCTAAGTCGATGACGCGCGTAGATTCTGACCCACCCACCACACCCCCGAACAGGCCCCGCAGGTTGCGATCTGATGACCGCCGGCCACCACACCCCGCCCCCCCGATGACAGAGTGGGACGTATGACCCCCACCCCCGACGACCCCCACCCCGCCGTCCCCTACGGCACCCCCGACGCCCCCCGCATCGCCGTCCGCGGCGAAGCCCACCTCGAAATCGACCCCGAAATCGCCCGCATCGGCATCACCGTCAGCGCCCGGGGCACCGACCGACGAGATGCCCTCGCCGACCTCACCCGCCGCAACACCACCGCCCTCGACCTCATCAAAACCTACGCAGACACCGTCGAACGCCTCGAAACCGGCGCCCTCTCCATCAGCCCCGAACTCACCAAACACGGCCGCGGCGAACGCATCCACGCCTACCACGGCCGCGTCCACATCACCGCCGAACTCACCGACTTCACCGCACTCGGCGAACTCACCACCCGCCTCGCCGACCTCGACCTCACCCGCGTCGACGGCCCCTACTGGGCACTACGCCCCACCTCACCCGCCCACCGCCAAGCCCGCCAACAAGCCGTCCGCGAAGCCGTCCAACGCGCCCGCGAATACGCCGAAGCCCTCGGCACCACCCTCACCGCCCTCGTCGAACTCGCCGACATCGGCGCCGAGAACACCCAGCCCTACCCCACAGCCACCGGCCGCGGCATGCGCTCCATGGCCTACGGCGCCGCCGCCGACGAAGAAACCGCACCCCTCGACCTCGAACCCCAACGCCAAACCGTCTACGCCCAGGTCAATGCCCGATTCACCATGGCACCCCCAACGCTGTAAACCCCAAACGCTCATCAGAGCACCCCGGCGCACGATTCAACACTTGTCAAGAGCGCTTCACCCAAAGGCCGTTGAGCAGTCACACTCGACCAATTCCCTACCCACCGGTAAGGCCTAGGCTCACACCATGCGCCGAGCAAAAATCGTCTGCACCCTGGGCCCCGCCACCGACTCGTACGACCAGATCAAAGCACTGGTCGAAGCCGGAATGGACGTAGCCCGCTTCAACCTCAGCCACGGCACCCACGCCGAACACGAGGAGCGCTACCAACGCGTACGAAAAGCCTCCGACGAAAGCGGCCGCAGCGTAGGAATCCTCGCCGACCTTCAAGGCCCGAAGATCCGACTCGGCAACTTCACCGAAGGACCCGTACTCCTTGAACGCGGCGACACCTTCACCATCACCGTCGAAACCGACGTAACCGGCGACCGCCACACCTGCAGCACCACCTACGACGGACTCGCCACCGACGTCACCACCGGCGAACGCATCCTCGTCGACGACGGCAAAGTCTGCCTCGAAGTCACCGCAGTCGACGGCCCCCGCATCCACACCACCGTCATCGAAGGCGGCATCGTCTCCGACCACAAAGGCCTCAACCTCCCCGGCGTCGCCGTCTCCGTCCCCGCCCTCTCCGACAAAGACGAAGCAGACCTCCGCTGGGCCCTGCGCACCGGATTCGACGTCATCGCCCTCTCCTTCGTCCGCAACGGACGCGACATCGACGACGTCCACCGCATCATGGACGAAGAAGGCCGCCGCCTCCCCGTCATCGCCAAAGTCGAAAAACCCCAAGCCGTCGACAACATCGACGACATCGTCGCCGCCTTCGACGGCATCATGGTCGCCCGCGGCGACCTCGGCGTCGAAATGCCCCTCGAACAAGTCCCGATGGTCCAGAAGCGCGCCATCAAACTCGCCAAACGCAACGCCAAACCCGTCATCGTCGCCACCCAGATGCTCGACTCGATGATCGACAACTCCCGCCCCACCAGAGCAGAAGCCAGCGACGTCGCCAACGCCGTCCTCGACGGCACCGACGCCGTCATGCTCTCCGGCGAAACCAGCGTCGGCAAATACGCCGTCGAAACCGTCCGCACCATGGCCCGCATCGTCGAAGCCGCCGAAGAAGACCTCCTCACCCAAGGCCTCCCACCCCTCACCGAACGCAACAAACCACGCACCCAAGGCGGCGCCGTCGCCCGAGCCGCCGCCGAAATGGGCGACTTCCTCGGCGCCAAATTCCTCGTCGCCTTCACCCAGTCCGGCGACACCGTCCGCCGCCTCTCCCGCTACCGCTCGCCCATCCCCCTGCTCGCCTTCACCCCCGACCCGGCGACCCGCTCCCAGCTCACCCTCACCTGGGGCGTCGAAACGTTCCTCGGCCCCCACGTCGACTCCACCGACGCGATGGTCGACCAGGTCGACGAACAACTCCTCCGCATCGGCCGCTGCCAGAAGGGCGACATCGTCGTCATCACCGCCGGCTCCCCACCCGGCGTCTCCGGCACGACCAACCTCGTCCGCGTCCACCACATCGGCGAGGACGACAGCCCCAAGTAGGGACGCCGACGTCAGTACTTGGGGCCTACGTGGGTGTCCATGAGGGCGACGGAGGCCTTGCGGGCGATGGAGATGTTGAAGGGGTCGCTGCCACGGGCCAGGGTCGTCCACTCGACGCCGACCTTGTCGAGGGTGTCGGTGAAGAGCTTCCGGATTTCGTCGGACTTGTTGGTGAAAAAGTAGCGGGGGTACTCGTAGCGTTTGCGTTCGCCGCCGACGAGGCGGGTTGTCCAATTGGTGATGCGGCAACCGTCGGAGTGGATGAGGCCGCGGATGAACTCCCAAGGGTGGGCATCGACGATTTCCTGCTGCCAGGGCTCGAGGACGATGGGGCGCTCGTGCTTCTTGCCCGGGCCGTGCTGTGGGAAGAGGCACCACATGTGCATGGAGTACAGCTTCACCTCTCGGCAGCCCTTCCGGCGGACTCTGCATACGGAGTTCCCGGCGAACACGGTGCGCATCGCGCGTTCGCACTCGTCCATGAGTCCGGGATACGTCTCGTCGCAAGTGATCGAAAGGCTGGGCGTTCGCATGGCTCGGTTCTGGATGATGTGGCCATCACCGAGGTACAGGCCGAGCAGGTAGGCGTAGGCCGGATGGTGCAGGTCACCGTCACACCGGGGGCACTGGGGTTGAGTCCGCCCTGGACACTCGCCTCGTTTCGCGCGGTCCATGTGCTTCCAGTAGCTGACTGTGCCGAGGGGGACGTCGAATTTTCGCGCCACGTCCGCGTTGCGCGCCCCGCCGCGCAGCAGCGTGAGCGCCTTCTGTCGCACCTCTGTGCCGTGAAAGTTCATGCGAGCACTCTGTGTCACTGATCGTGACCGTGTGCACCGAAAAGCGGATGTTCACGAGAACGTGAACATCCGCTTAAGGGGCAAAAAGTACCGGGTGCGGGATTCGAACCCGCACGTCCTTTCGGACAGATGTGTTTGAGACATCAGCGTCTGCCATTCCGCCAACCCGGCTGGCCAACCCAGAGGAGTGTACCGGTTCACCGCTCGGAGCTGCAGCTAGGTACGCTCTTGGGAGCAGTACTTGCCTGCCCTGGAACAAGGAGCACCCCGTGACCGCCCCCGAGTCGCCCCAGCCCGTAGACGCGCCCGACGACGACAAGTCGCACGTGCCTCCGCTGACGACCCGTGTCGTCATTGCCGAGGACGAGGCGCTGATCCGTCTCGATCTGAAGGAGATGCTGGAGGAGGAGGGCTACACGGTCGTGGGTGAGGCGGGTGACGGTGAGCAGGCTGTGGAGCTGGCGCGGGAGCACAAGCCGGACCTGGTGATCCTGGATGTGAAGATGCCGAAGTTGGATGGCATCTCGGCGGCGGAGAAGATCGCTGAGGAGTCGATTGCTCCGGTGTTGATGCTGACGGCGTTCTCGCAGCGTGATCTGGTGGAGCGGGCGCGTGATGCGGGTGCGATGGCGTATTTGGTGAAGCCGTTCAGTAAGAGTGATGTGGTGCCGGCGATTGAGATGGCGGTGTCGCGGTTCACGGAGTTGAAGCAGTTGGAGGCTGAGGTTGCGGATCTCAGTCAGCGGTTGGAGACGCGGAAGCTGGTGGATCGTGCGAAGTCGGTGTTGCAGACGCAGTACGGGCTGACGGAGCCGGCGGCGTTTCGGTGGATTCAGAAGACGTCGATGGATCGGCGGATGTCGATGCAGCAGGTGGCGGAGGCGGTTATCGCGGATGCCGAGGAGAAGAAGTCGGCGAAGGGCTGATCACCGGCGCTGTGTATGCGAGAGGCCCGCACTCCTGATGGGGGGTGCGGGCCTCTTCGTATGCCTGGCGGACGGGCGGGGAGGGGTTCAGTCCTCGCCGAGGTAGGCCTTGCGGACGGATTCGTCGTGGAGGAGGTCTTGTCCGCTGCCGGAGAGGACGATGTTGCCGACTTCCATGACGTGTCCTTGGTCGGCGAGGGAGAGCGCGGCTTGGGCGTTCTGTTCGACGAGCAGGATGGTGGTGCCTTGGGCTTTGAGTTCGACGATGGTGGCCATGATTTTCTGCATCATGATCGGTGAGAGGCCCATGGAGGGTTCGTCGAGCATGAGGAGTTTGGGCTGGGACATGAGTGCGCGTCCCATGGCCAGCATTTGCTGTTCGCCGCCCGAGAGGGTTCCGGCGGCCTGTTTCCTGCGTTCTCCGAGGATGGGGAAGAGGTCGTAGGCGCGCTGGATGTCTTTTTCGATGCCTGCCTTGTCGGTGCGCAGGAAGGCTCCGAGCTGGAGGTTTTCGGTGATCGTCAGCCGGGGGAAGATGTGGCGGCCTTCGGGGGAGTGGGCGAGGCCGAGGGCGACGATTTTGTGGGCGGGGGTTCCGGTGAGGGGTTTCCCGTCGAAGAGGATGCGTCCTGAGCTGGGCTTGAGGAGCCCGGAGAGGGTGCGCAGGGTGGTGGTTTTGCCGGCGCCGTTGGTGCCGATGAGGGTGACGACCTGGCCGGCTTCGACGGTGAAGGAGATGCCCTTGACGGCTTCGATCTTGCCGTAGGCGACCTTGAGGTCTTCGACCTCGAGCAGTGTGGTCACTGGGCGTTTCCTTCCTTGCTGGTGGTGCTCTGTGCTCCAGTCGCTCCAGTCGCTCCAGTCGTTCCTGTCGTTCCTGTTGCCCCGGTTGCTTCGGCGGCTTCGACTTCGGCGAGTTCGTCGGCGCCGGGGGCGCCTTCGAAGGGGGTGCCGAGGTAGGCGGCGATGACGCGTTCGTCGCCTTGGACGACTTCGGAGGTGCCTTCGACGAGTTTTTCGCCTTGGACGAGGCAGGTGACGCGGTCGCTGAGGTTGAAGATGAAGCGCATGTCGTGCTCGATGACGAGGACGGCGATGCCTCGGTCGCGGATGGCGAAGACGAGTTCTTCGGTGGCCCGGGTTTCCTGGGGGTTCATACCGGCGGTGGGTTCGTCCAGGAGGAGGAGTCCGGGTTCGCTGGCCATGGCGCGGGCGATTTCGAGCTTGCGTTGTTCGCCGTAGGGGAGGTTGCGGGAGAGGTGGTCGGCTTTGTGGGCGAGGCCGATGAATTCCAGCAGTTCCATGGCGCGTTCGCGGGATGCTGCTTCTGCTTTGCGGAAGCCGGGGCCGCGGAGGAGTGCGGACCAGAGGCCTTCTTTGGTGCGGGTGTGGCGGCCTACGAGCACGTTTTCCAGGACGGTCATGTTGGCGAAGAGCCGGATGTTCTGGAAGGTGCGGGCGATGCCTGCTGCGGTGACGAGGTGGGGTTTGGGCGGCAGGACGGTGCCTTTGTAGGCGACGGTGCCTTCGGTGGGGATGTAGAGGCCGGTGAGGCAGTTGAAGAAGGTGGTTTTGCCGGCGCCGTTGGGTCCGATGAGGCCGACGATTTCGCCGCTGTTGACGGTGAGGTCGACGCTGCGTACGGCGGTGAGTCCGCCGAAGCGCATGGTGACGCCCTTGGCTTCGAGGACGGGGGTGGTGGCCGTGGTGGTGGTCATGTGGGTCACGCCCCTGCCTTGGTGACGCCGACGGTCGTGTCGGGCAGGCCTTGTTCGGGGATGTCGAGTTGGCCGGTGTCGTGGAATTCGAGCTGGCGGCGGCGGTTGGCGATGATGCCTTCGGGGCGGAAGCGCATGAGGATGACGAGCGCGATGCCGAAGGCGAAGAGCTGGTATTCCTTGAGGAATCCGAGCTTTTCGGGGAGGAGGTAGAGCAGGGTGGCGCCGAGGATGGGTCCGTTGACGGTGCCCATGCCGCCGAGGACGACCGCGGCGAGGAGGAACGCCGAGTTCGGGGGTACGGAGCCGGCGAACTGGTAGGGGGCGGGGTTGACGCTGTAGCCGACGTGGGCGCTGACGGTGCCGGCGAGGCCGGCGAGGGAGGCGCCGAGGGCGAAGGCGATGAGTTTGACGCGGAAGCCGTTGATGCCCATGGCGGTGGCGGCGGTTTCGTCTTCGCGGATGGCGATCCAGGAGCGGCCGATGCGGGAGTCGGCTGCGCGGTTGAAGACGACGACGACGATGCCGGTGATGATCAGCATCAGCAGGAAGTAGTTGGCGAAGCGGCCGAGGGTGATTCCGCCGATGTCGTGGGCGTTGCCCAGGTTGAATCCGAAGATCGACAGGTCGGGGATCATGGAGATGCCGTTGGGGCCGTTGGTGAGGTTGGGTCCGCTGGCGCCGTCGAGGTTGTTGACGGTGATGCGGAAGATTTCTCCGAAGCCGAGGGTGACGATGGCGAGGTAGTCGCCGCGCAGTCGCAGGGTGGGGGCGCCGATGAGGACGCCGAAGACGAGCGATGCGGCCATGCCGGTGAGCATGGCGGCCCAGAAGGGGAACTGGACGCCGGAGAAGCGGGAGAATTCGGAGCCGGAGACGAGGGCTGCGGCGTAGGCGCCGACGCCGAGGAAGGCGACGTATCCGAGGTCGAGGAGTCCGGTGAGGCCGACGACGATGTTGAGGCCGAGGGCGACGGTGGCGACGACGAGGATGTTCACGCCGAGGTTGGCGTTGTGTTCGTTTTTCTCGACGAAGGGGAAGATCGCCGCGGCGAGGAATGCCATGGAGGTGGCGAATCCTTGGTGGCGGGCGTTGAGTTCGGCGCAGCGGTCGAAGAGTCCGGCGGCGAGGAGTGCCCAGGCGCCGAGGATGACGAGCAGCAGGTAGCCGATGAAGGTTTCGCTGGCGTCGGGGTCGACGCCGATGCCGTAGGTGAAGACGAGGAGGGCGATGGCGGTGGCGGCGGTGATGACGAGGCGTTCGCCCCAGGCGGGGAGTTTCTTTGCCGTGGGGATGTTTTCGGCTTTGCCGACCCAGTCTTTGAAGGTGTTGCCGGGGCTGGGGAGGGCGAGGGTGCCGAGGAGGGCGATGAGTGAGGCGGTGGCGGCGAGGTAGGCGCCGGGGTCGAGTGCGACGAGGCCCTTGAGGTCGACGGCGATGGCGATGGCGCTGAACCAGCTGACGCTGAACGCGGCGGCGGCGGCGAGGGCGACGGGCTGGGTGGCGCCTGCTGGGTTGAGCCAGCGCAGGCCGCGGGTGTTCCAGAGGGTGAGGGCGTAGAGCAGGGTGAGGGTGCCGGCGACGAGGTCGAGGATCTGCAGTCCGGCGGGGGAGCCGTAGTAGGTGAGGTCCCCGGGGAAGTCGGCTGTGTAGGTCCAGGACATGAAGGTGCTGGCGATGGTGCCGATGGCGCCGAGGGTGATGAGGGCTCGGGCGGCGGGTTGGGGGAGCCCGATGAGGCCGCGCGGGGTGTGCACGGTGGGGGCTGTGGTCTTCTCGGTGGTTGCCATGGTGCTCACGCCCTGTCCGCGACGCGTTCGCCGACTAGGCCTTGTGGCCTGAACAGCAGTACGAGGATGAGGAGTACGAAGGCCCAGACGGAGGACCAGCCGCCGCCGCCGAGCTGCTGCATGCCGGGGATGCCGTCGATGTAGCTGGTGGCCATGGTTTCGGCGAGGCCGAGGACGAGGCCGCCGATCATGGCGCCGTAGATGTTGCCGATGCCGCCGAGGACGGCTGCGGTGAATGCTTTGAGGCCCATCTGGAAGCCCATGTTGTACTGGATCGAGCCGTATCGCAGGCCGTAGGAGACGGCGGCTACGGCGGCGAAGAAGCCGCCGATGGCGAAGGCGATCACGATGATCTTGTTGGTGTCGATGCCCATGAGCTGGGCGGTGTCCGGGTCCTGGGCGGTGGCCTGCATGGCGCGGCCGGTGCGGGAGAGGCTGACGAAGAGGGCGAGGGCTGCCATGCAGAGGGGGGCGGCGACGATGACGAAGAGGGCGCCGCTGCTGATGTTGATGGAGCCGAGGTGCCAGGGGCCGGCGTTGAGCTGGGGGAAGTTGCGGTCGGTCTTGGCGTCCGGGTACCAGTTGAAGACGGCCTGCTGGAGGGCGAGGGAGAGGCCGATGGCGGTGATGAGGGGGGCGAGGCGTGGTGCGCCGCGTAGTGGTCGGTAGGCGAAGCGTTCGGCTCCGACGGCGATGAGGACGGAGACTAGTCCGCCGCCTATGAGCATGGCCGGCAGGGCTATCCACATGGATGTGCCGTCGGGCAGGACGTAGAGGTAGACCGTGAGTGCGCCGAAGCCTCCGGTCATGAAGATCTCGCCGTGGGCGAAGTTGATGAGCTGGACGATGCCGTACACCATCGTGTAGCCGATGGCGATCAGCCCGTACATCGAGCCGAGGAACAGCCCGTTGGCCAGCTGCTGCGGCAGGGTGTTCACCGCATGGCCTCCATGTGGTGGGGAGTGTTGAGCAGGGCGTATGGGGCGGGCCGCGCGGTGACGTGTGGTCAGTGCCGCGCGGCCCTTGGGTGGTGCCTAGGACGTGTCCGGCGGTTCAGGGTCGGATGGCCCTAGCGGTGTTGTGGTCAGCCTTCGAAGGTGCCGCTCTTGACGGCCTTCCACTTGCCGTTGACGACCTGGTAGACGGTGAGCTGCTTGTTGGTGGTGTCGCCGTACTGGTCGAAGGCGACGGGGCCGGCGATGCCGTCGAACTTGGTCTTCTGTACCTCGGTGACGACCTTCGCGCGGGCGTCGGAGGGGACCTTGCCGTCCTTCACGACGTTGCCGATCGCCTTGATGATGGCGGTGGCGGCGTCGTAGGAGTAGCCGCCGTAGGTGCCGTAGTCGCCCTTGAGGCCGGCGGCCTTGTACTTCTTGATGAAGTCGGCGGCGGAGGGCAGGGAGTCGACGGGCTGGCCGACGGAGGTGACGAGGTCACCTTCGGAGGTCTTGCCGGCGGTCTCGATGTAGGTGGGGGTGAACATGCCGTCGCCGCCGAAGAGCGGGATCTTGGCGCCGGCGTCCTTGAGCTGCTTGGTGAGCTTCTCGGACTCGTCGTACTGGCCGCCGTAGTAGACGAGGTCGGCCTTGGAGTTCTTGATCTTGGTGACGAGGGCGGAGAAGTCGGTGTCGCCGGTGTTGACGTGGTCCTCGCCTGCGACCTTGCCGCCCGCCTTGGTGAAGCCGGCCTTGAACAGCTTGGCGAGGCCGGCGCCGTAGGTCTGCTTGTCGTCGACGACGAAGACCTTGCGCTTCTTCAGCTTGTTGTAGGCGTAGTCGGCCGCGAAGCCGCCCTGGAGGGCGTCGGTGGTGGCGGTGCGGAAGTACGTCTTGAAGGGACGCGTCTTCTTCGTCTGCCAGTTCTTGCCCTGGGTGAGCTCGGGGGCGGTGTTGGAGGGCGAGATCTCGACCAGGTTGGCGGTGGCGAAGACCTGCTGCATCTGGGTGGCGACGCCGGAGTTCAGCGGGCCGACGACGCCGAGGACCTTGTCGTTGCCTACGAACTGGGTGGCGTTCTGCTGGCCGCTGGCCGGGATCGCCTTGTCGTCGAGGGCGACGACCTTGAACTTCACGCCGGGGACGAGCTTGTTTTTGTTGGCGTCGTTGACGGCGATCTGGACGCCGCCCTGGATGCCGAGGCCCGTGGCGGAGTTCTGGCCGGTGAGCGGAGCGTCGACGCCGATGACGACCTCGGTGTCCTTGCTGCTGCCCTCACTCTTGTTGTCGTCGCGCGAACCGCAGGCAGTCAGCGTGAGTGCTCCCGTGGTGAGCACGGAGGTGAGTATGACCAAAGAACGGTGTCGCACGTTTAATCCTCTCCCTGGCGCAGCAGCCCTGCTGAGCTGCCGTATGTCTCGCCGGGCCGTACTGGGGTGCTTCAGGTGCCGTGCTGCAGACGCGCCCGGCGGCGCGGTGACTGGCCGTGACTCTAAGCCCGTCTGTGGGCCTCGGCGTCGCCGTGGGCTGGCTTGTGACTTTCTTGTTATGACGTGCCGGTTGGTGAGCATCTCGGAAGTGGGCTCTCAGCCGGTTTGGCGGGAATTCCTCGGGGTCCACATTTTGAGAATCCGCACTTCCGGTTGTACGCGGGCGGGGGTGGGCCTAGGTGTCGTCGCAGGCCGTGTGGAGGAGTTCGGAGAGATCACGGGAGTAGGGGTCGCCGAAGATAAAACTGTGCTGCTGTATTGCGTCCGTGTTACGCAGCGTTACGTCGAGAAAGGGGAGCTCGGGGTCGAGGGGAAGTCCGGTGCAGTGGGATACGGAGAGGTGCACGGTGAGCCGCTGGGTTGTTCCGGAACGGACGGTGAACGGCGCGTCGGGGGTGGTGCGGGTGTGGAGTCCCGCGTGTGCGGCGGTGATCGTCTCGACGGTGACGGGGGGTCCGTGGCGCACGGTCACTTCGAAGAGGAAGTCTCCGGTGGGTTCGGCGTCCGGGGTGCCGGCAACTCCCAGGTAGCGGACGTCGGTTACGGCCGAGGGCCGGGGTGGCGGCGGCTGGTCGGGGGGTGCGGCGGCGGGCGGCCGCGGGAACAGCAGGGCCGCGGCGGCGGCCAGGATCACGGCGCCGGCCGCGAGGGCGCCGCCACGCCTGCGCGGTGGCAGCGCGTGCCAGCGGTCGGACAGGCGGGGGGAGTCGGTGCCGATGATGTCGTGATTCGGCTCCGCCCGGGGGGAGTTGGTGCCGGTGGGGTCGTCGGCCGGCGTCGCCCTGGTGGGGTCGGCGGGTTCGACGGGCCCGGTGCCGCTCATGGCCGCAGCCTCATGGGGAGACGGTAGGTGGCGCGGCCCGGGCGGGAAAGGCTTCGGTCAGTCCTGGGTGCGGGCGGGCTGTGGGTCGCCGGGGTCGAGGTCGCGGAGCAGGCAGGTGAGGCGGGCGGTGCAGACGCGCTTGTCGTTCTCGTCGGAGATGACGATCTCGTACGTGGCGGTGGAGCGGCCCCGGTGGACGGGGGTGGCGATGCCGGTGACGAGTCCGGAGCGCACGCCTCGGTGGTGGGTGCAGTTCAGGTCGACGCCGACGGCGATCTTGGAGCTGCCGCCGTGCAGCATGGCGCCGACGGAGCCGATGGTCTCGGCGAGGACGGCGGAGGCGCCGCCGTGCAGGAGGCCGTAGGGCTGGGTGTTGCCCTCCACGGGCATGGTGGCGACGACGCGCTCCGCGGAGGCCTCGATGATCTGCACTCCCATGCGGGTGCCGAGGTAGCCCGCCGAGAACAGGGCGGACAGGTCGACGCCGAGGGCGGTGTACTCGTCGATGACCTCTTGCGGGAACTTCACGGTGTGCTGCTCGCCCATCGGGCCCGACTCCGTTCGTCGTGGATCATTTCGTCGTGGATCACTGGTGGTGACCAAACGCTCAGTCGGTTGTCGATTGTTCCAGACGTACGACGACGGACTTGCTGGCAGGGGTGTTGCTGGTGTCGGCGGTCGCGTCCAGGGGGACGAGGACGTTGGTCTCCGGGTAGTAGCCGGCGGCGCAGCCCCGGGCGGTCGGGTAGTGCACGACCCGGAAGCCGGGGGCGCGTCGCTCCACGCCGTCCTGCCATTCGCCGACCAGGTCGACGTAGGAGCCGTCGGCGATGCCGAGCGCGCCGGCGTCCTCGGGGTTGACGAGGACGACCCGGCGGCCGTTCCTGATGCCGCGGTAGCGGTCGTCGAGGCCGTAGATCGTGGTGTTGTACTGGTCGTGGGAGCGCAGGGTCTGCAGCAGGAGGCGGCCCTTCGGGAGTGCCGGGTACTCGACGGGGGCGGCCGTGAAGTTGGCCTTGCCGGTGGCCGTGGGGAAGCGGCGGTGGTCGCGCGGGGCGTGCGGGAGCGTGAAGCCGCCGGGGTGCGCCACGCGCGCGTTGAAGTCGTCGAAGCCGGGGATCACGCGTGCGATGCGGTCGCGCACGGTCGCGTAGTCCTTCTCGAACTCCTCCCAGGGTGTGCGGGACTCGTGGCCGAGGACGTGACGGGCGAGGCGGCACACGATGGCGGGTTCGGAGAGCAGATGGGGGCTCGCGGGCTCCAGGCGGCCGCGTGAGGCGTGCACCATGCCCATGGAGTCCTCGACGGTCACGAACTGCTCGCCGCTGCCCTGGAGGTCACGCTCCGTGCGGCCGAGGGTGGGCAGGATCAGGGCCCGGGCGCCGGTGATGGCGTGGGAGCGGTTGAGTTTCGTCGATACGTGCACGGTCAGGCGGGCGCGCCGCATGGCCGCCTCGGTGACGTCCGTGTCCGGTGAGGCGGACACGAAGTTGCCGCCCATCGCGAAGAAGACCTTCGCCTCGCCGTCGCGCAGGGCGCGGATGGCCCGTACGACGTCGTAGCCGTGCTTGCGCGGCGGGGTGAAGCCGAACTCCTTCTCCAGGGCGTCGAGGAAGGCGGGGGCGGGTCGCTCGAAGATGCCCATCGTGCGGTCGCCCTGCACGTTCGAATGGCCGCGCACCGGGCATACGCCTGCGCCCGGGCGGCCGATGTTGCCGCGCAGCAGAAGGAAGTTGACGACTTCGCGGATGGTCGGCACGGCGTGCTTGTGCTGGGTGAGGCCCATGGCCCAGCACACGATGGTGCGCCGGGAGGCGAGGATCATCCGCAGGGCTTCGTCGATCTGCGCGCGCGTGAGGCCCGTCGCGGTAAGGGTCTCCTCCCAGTCGGCGGCGCGGGCGGCCGCGGCGAACTCCTCGTATCCGTGGGTGTGTTCGCGGACGAAGTCCTCGTCCACCGCCCCTTCGGTGTCCAGGATGAGTTTGTTCAGCAGGCGGAAGAGTGCCTGGTCGCCGCCGAGGCGGATCTGGAGGAACAGGTCGGTGAGGGCGGCGCCCTTGAGCATGCCCTGGGGGGTCTGCGGGTTCTTGAACCGCTCCAGGCCCGCCTCGGGCAGCGGGTTGACCGTGATGATTTTCGCGCCGTTCGCCTTGGCCTTCTCCAGCGCGGAGAGCATGCGCGGATGGTTCGTGCCCGGGTTCTGTCCGGCGACGACGATCAGGTCCGCCTTGTAGAGGTCCTCCAGTAGGACGCTGCCCTTGCCGATGCCGATCGTCTCGGTCAGGGCCGACCCCGACGACTCGTGGCACATGTTGGAGCAGTCCGGCAGGTTGTTCGTGCCGAGCTCGCGGGCGAAGAGCTGGTAGAGGAAGGCGGCCTCGTTGCTGGTGCGGCCCGAGGTGTAGAAGACGGCCTCGTCCGGGGAGCCGAGTGCGGCGAGCTCCTCGGCGACGATGTCGAAGGCCCGCTCCCAGGGCACCGCCTCGTAGTGGTCGGCGCCCTCCGCCAGATACATGGGGTGGGTGAGGCGGCCCTGCTGGCCCAGCCAGTAACCGCTGCGGCCGGCCAGGTCCGCCACCGGGTGCGCGGCGAAGAAGTCCGGGGTGACCCGGCGCAGGGTGGCCTCCTCGGCGACCGCCTTCGCGCCGTTCTCACAGAATTCCGCCGTGTGCCGGTGCTCGGGCTCAGGCCAGGCGCAGCCGGGACAGTCGAAGCCGTCCTTCTGGTTGACGCGAAGGAGGGTGAGCGCGGTGCGGCGCACGCCCATCTGCTGCTGGGCGATGCGCAGTGTGTGCCCGATGGCGGGCAGTCCGGCCGCGGCGTGCTTCGGCTCGGCGACCTGCGGCGCGTCCTGAACCGGATCGCCCTTGGGCGGCTTGCTGGCCATCGCTGGACCCCTTCGCAGGCACGTGAGAAGTACGTCCTCGATCCTCGCACGCAGCTGTGACACCGAGCGCTGCGCGCGGTCTCGGTCCGGGACCGCGCGGCTGTGACAGCGGGTCCTGCGAGCGGTGCGGGTCCGGGACGGTCCGCACTGTCAGTGGTACGTGGCAGGATCGGGGGCGTGGCAGATACAGCATCGAAGAAGACCGAGAAGACCTCCGGCGCGAGCCGTCCGCGGCTGATGCTCATGGACGGGCACTCGCTGGCGTACCGCGCGTTCTTCGCGCTGCCCGCGGAGAATTTCACGACCGCGACGGGCCAGCCGACGAACGCGATCTACGGCTTCGCGTCGATGCTGGCGAACACGCTGCGCGACGAGGCGCCCACGCACTTCGCGGTGGCGTTCGACGTGTCCCGCAAGACCTGGCGCTCCGCGGAGTTCACCGAGTACAAGGCGAACAGGTCGAAGACCCCGGACGAGTTCAAGGGGCAGGTCGAGCTGATCGGCGAGCTGCTCGACGCGATGCACGCCGAGCGGTTCGCGGTGGACGGCTTCGAGGCCGACGACATCATCGCCACGCTCGCCACGCAGGCCGAGGCCGCCGGCTTCGACGTGCTGATCGTCACCGGCGACCGCGACTCCTTCCAGCTGGTCTCCGACCACACGACGGTGCTGTATCCGACGAAGGGCGTCTCGGAGCTGACCCGCTTCACCCCGGAGAAGGTCTTCGAGAAGTACGGTCTGACGCCGGCGCAGTACCCCGACTTCGCCGCGCTGCGCGGCGACCCGTCCGACAACCTGCCGGGCATCCCGGGCGTCGGCGAGAAGACCGCCGCGAAGTGGATCAACCAGTTCGGTTCGTTCGCGGAGCTGGTGGAGCGCGCCGACGAGGTCAAGGGGAAGGCCGGGGAGAATCTCCGCGCCCACCTGGAGGCCGTCAAGCTCAACCGCCGGCTCACCGAGCTGGAGCGGAGCGTCGAGCTGCCCAAGTCGGTCGGGGAGCTGGAGCGCGCGGCGTACGACCGCAAGACCGTCGCGATGGTCCTGGACACCCTGGAGATCAGGAACCCCTCGCTGCGTGAGCGGCTCTTCGCCGTCGACCCCGGGGCGGAGGAGGCCGAGCCGGCCCAGCCGGCCGCCCCCGGTGTCGAGCTGGACGGCAGCGTGCTCGGCGCGGGCGAGCTGAAGCCGTGGCTCGCCGAGCACGGCACGGCGGTCCTGGGCCTGGCCACGGTCGACGCGTGGGCGCTGGGCGCCGGCTCGGTGGCCGAGGTCGCGCTCGCCGCCGCCGACGGCGCGGCCGCCTGGTTCGACCCCTCCCAGGTGGACGAGGCCGACGAGAACGCGTTCGCGCGGTGGCTCGCCGATGCCGACAGCCCCAAGGTGCTGCACAACGCCAAGGGCGCGATGCGGGTGTTCGCCGAACACGGCTGGACCATCGAGGGCGTGTCCATGGACACCGCGCTCGCCGCCTACCTCGTCAAGCCCGGCCGCCGCTCCTTCGCCCTGGACGCGCTGTCCCTGGAGTACCTCGGCCGGGAGCTGGCGCCTGCCGCCACGGCCGACGGCCAGCTCGCCTTCGGCACGGACGACCAGGCCGAGGCCGAGGCGCTGATGGTGCAGGCCCGCGCGATCCTCGACCTGGGTGAGGCGTTCGGCGAGAAGCTCCAGGAGGTCGGAGCGGCCGATCTGCTGCGTGACATGGAGCTGCCGACCTCCGCGCTGCTGGCCCGCCTGGAGCGGCACGGCATCGCGGCCGACCGGGCGCATCTGGAAGCCATGGAGCAGATGTTCGCGGGCGCGGTCCAGCAGGCAGTGAAGGAGGCGCACGCCTCCGTGGGCCACGAGTTCAACCTCGGCTCGCCCAAGCAGCTCCAGGAAGTCCTCTTCGGCGAGCTGGCCCTGCCCAGGACGAAGAAGACGAAGACGGGCTTCACGACCGACGCGGACGCGCTGGCCTGGCTGGCCGCGCAGACCGACCACGAACTGCCGGTGATCATGCTCCGCCACCGTGAGCAGGCAAGGCTCCGGTCGACGGTCGAGGGCCTCATCAAGACGATCGCCGCGGACGGCCGGATCCACACCACCTTCAACCAGACGGTGGCGGCGACGGGCCGTCTCTCCTCCACGGACCCGAACCTGCAGAACATCCCGGTCCGTACGGACGAGGGCCGCGCCATCCGCCGCGGCTTCGTCGTCGGCGAGGGCTTCGAGTCGCTGATGACCGCGGACTACAGCCAGATCGAACTGCGCGTGATGGCCCACCTGTCCGAGGACGAGGGCCTGCTCGAGGCGTTCACCTCCGGCGAGGACCTGCACACCACGGTCGCCTCCCAGGTGTTCTCCGTGGAGCGGTCCGGGGTCGACGCGGAAATGCGCCGCAAGATCAAGGCGATGTCGTACGGCCTGGCCTACGGTCTGTCGGCGTTCGGTCTCTCCCAGCAGCTGAACATCGAGGCGGGCGAGGCGCGCGCCCTGATGGACACCTACTTCGAGCGCTTCGGAGGCGTACGGGACTATCTGCGCCGCGTGGTCGACGAGGCGCGGGCCACGGGCTACACGGAGACGCTCTTCGGCCGCCGCCGTCACCTTCCCGACCTCAACAGCGACAACCGGCAGCGCCGCGAGACGGCCGAGCGCATGGCCCTGAACGCGCCCATCCAGGGCACGGCCGCGGACATCGTCAAGATCGCCATGCTGAACGTGGACCGTGCGCTGCGGGAGGCCGGCCTCGAGTCCCGGATGCTCCTCCAGGTGCACGACGAAATCGTCCTGGAGATCGCCCCCGGTGAGCGCGCCAGGACCGAGGAGCTCGTCCGCCGCGAGATGGCGGGCGCGGTGCAGTTGCGGGCCCCGCTCGACGTCTCCGTCGGCTCGGGCCCCGACTGGGAGTCGGCGGCGCACTAGCCTCCGGCCGGGACGCGGGTTTCCCGGGGGCATGAGCCCCCGGGACGGCTCGTGGGGGGCGGCCCTGTCACCGGTCTGTCAGCCAGCTAGCCAGCTAGCCGGGCCCAGGCCCATCCGGCATCCCGGCATCCCGGCACCTGGCTCGCGGGTGGGTTCTGGTCTTGCCAGTCGGCCGGCCTGCGGGTGGGTTCGTGCGCCTCTGTTGTCTGGTCCGCGGTGGGTTCAGGTCTCGTGTGTCGGCCGGCCTGCGGGTGGGTTCGTGCGCCGTCTGTTGTCTGGCCCGCGGTGGGTTCAGGTCTCGTGTGTCGGCCGGCCTGCGGGTGGGTTCGTGCGCCGTCTGTTGTCTGGTCCGCGGTGGGTTCAGGTCTCGTGTGTCGGCCGGCCTGCGGGTGGGTTCGTGCGCCGTCTGTTGTCTGGCCCGCGGTGGGTTC
>NZ_JBHVXW010000001.1:276545-287190 GCF_042881375.1 Streptomyces sp. NPDC058274 | reverse complement strand
GTTCAGGTCTCGTGCGTCGGCCGGCCCGAGGGGGGTCCGTGCCCCGTCCGTCGCCCGGCCCGCCGGTGGGCCCGGCCCGCCGGTGACCGGGCTGATCCCCCGGCCGCACCCCCGCGCCGATCAAGGCGCGGACTGCACGCTCCGCCATCACTCGGGTGGCCCCCGCGAAGGCGCCCCCCGCCGCCGGGCGCCGTAAGGATGCGGGCATGGGTATACGCGTGATCCCCCGCCGGACGGCGACAGCCACGCCCCTGGTCGCGGCCGCCACGGCGCTCGTGTCGGCGCTGCTCTCACCGGTCCCGGTGTTCGCGGCCGGTGCGAGTACCGCCCGGACACCCGCCCCCTGCCGCACACCCCGTGAGCACCGTCCCGCCGCCCGGGCGGCGCTGGACCCGCAGGAGGCGGCGTCCGAGGAGGAGCAGGTCGCCCAGCCCGAGCCGGTGCGGCTCCGAAAGAGCCGTCTGACCTGCGTTTTCGCGAGCGTGCGCCAGGAGGATCCGGCGGAAGCCCGCACGACGCTGTTCGGGCAGGCGGCCCTGTGCCGGGTCCAGGAGTGGCACCACCGGCTCACCGGCTGGGAACGGGCCCGCCTGCGCACCCTGGCCGGCGGCTCGGACCACGGCGCCGCCCGCCGCCTGTGGACCGACCTGAGCCACAGCTGCCACAGCTACCTGGGCCGGATCCTCACCCGCGCCGGCTCGGCGACCGAGGCCGGGAGCGCCGGCGGCTGCCCGGCGTAGCCGCGGACCGGCCGACGTGCGCCGTCAGTGACCGGCCGACGTGCGCCGTCATTGTGAGGCGGTCCGGCCGACGTGCGCCGCCAGCGTGAGTCGGACCGGCCGACGTACCCCATCAGTGACCGGCCGACGTGCGCCGTCATTGTGAGGCGGACCGGCCGACGTGCGCCGCCAGCCTGAGGCGGACCGGCCGACGTACCCCGTCAGCGTGAGGCGGATCCGCAGATGCGCGCCGCCGGCGTGAGCCGGACCGGCAGAGGCGCCCGTCAGCGCGAGGTGGACCGGCTCGGCTCCGGGCGGGGCGGGGCCGGACGCGCGGGGGCCGGGCGCCACAGCCGTACTCCGACGCCGTACAGGAGCAGCCCGAGCAGCAGGCCGGCGCCCGCCCCGAAGCACAGGGTGGGGATCAGTTCCCAGAGCTCCGCGGTCGAACCCCAGTACGCCCACCAGTGCAGGGCCCGCTGCACCGCGCCCACCAGCGCGCAGCCGCCGATCACCGCGGCCGCCAGCCAGCGGTCCGCCCCGGACAGCGACGGCACCCCCGTCGGTCCGGCGGCCGGTGTCCGGCGCAGCGCGAGGACGACGAAGACCGCGATGACGACGGCCGCGACCGCGGAACTGCCGTACTGGAGGTACCAGTACAGCGGTGAACCCGCGAAGTCCCGTCCCAGGACGGGCAGGAGCCGCATGCCCCACCGGTCGAGATGCGTGAACGCGTCCCACACGACATGGGTCAGCGCACCGAGCGCCGCGGAGACGTACCACCACAGGGCCCGCGTGGCACTCGGGCGCTGCCGTACCGCTCCGCAGCGCAGCAGCGCCGCCGGGCGGCCCTGCCGGGCGCGGGGCAGCAGCGCCACCAGCGGCTCGCGCAGCAGCAGCCACAGTCCGACAAGTGCCCACGCGATCAGCACGTCGAGGGTGAAGACCCCGGTGAAGGAATGCGTGAAGTCGCCGAACTCCATCGCGCCGGACAGCACACTCGCCGCGTAATAGGTCATGTCGGGAGCGAACGACCCGGCGATGAGCACCGCGGGCACCAGCCGGCCGCGGCCGGTCCCGTCGCCGCGGACGGCGGGCAGAACGGCCGCCGCGTGGCTGAGAGTGAAAGGCAAGTCGGCTCCCTGCGGCTGACGTTGGCCCCGCGCCGGCACCCGCCGGGCCCCGGCGGTCACGGACGCCGAGTATGAGGGACGCATGAGAATATCCGGGCGGGGCGCCCCGGGCCTGCGCCCGGGCACGCGAGCGTGTGGCCAACTGGTGAATAGCGGTCGCGAACGGGTGCCCCGCTGGTGGAAGTTGTCGTAGGGTCACCTGGGTCACCGTGCCGGGGGAGCGCGGTCGAGCAGGGGAACAGCGCGCGAAGCGCGGGCGGTCGGTCCACGGGAGGGATTCACGCAATGGCGGCGCAATTCGGTAGGAGGCTGCGCAAAGGGGCGGCAACCACCGCCGTGGCAGCGGCCGCGGTCGCGGCTCTGGCCGCGTCCCAGGCACCCGGAGTGACCGCCGACGACCCCAGCAGACAGGCCACCGGATCCGAGGCCCGGACCGACGGGACCGACGACGGCAGCGCGACCGGCAACTCGCGGTACTACACCGACCTCCCGCCGCTCGAAAGCCCCACGGCGACGCCCAGTCCGGGCAGCTCCGGCTCGCCCGACACCTCGGGTTCCGAAGCCGGCATCCCCGCGACCGTCCTCGATGCCTACAAGAAGGCCGAGGCCTCGCTGCGCGAGTCCAAGCCGGGCTGCAACCTGCCCTGGCAGCTTCTCGCCGCGATCGGCAAGGTCGAGTCGGGCCAGGCCCGCGGCGGCCGCGTCGACTCCAGCGGCACCACGTTCACGCCGATCCTCGGGCCCGTCCTCAACGGCAACGGCTTCGCGAACATCAGCGACACCGACAACGGCGCGTACGACGGCGACAGCACGCACGACCGCGCGGTCGGCCCGATGCAGTTCATCCCCTCCACCTGGGCGTGGGCGGGCCGCGACGGCAACGGCGACGGCGTGAAGAACCCCAACAACGTCTACGACGCGGCCCTCGCCGCCGGCCACTACCTGTGCCGCTTCGACCACGACATGTCGGTCCAGTCGCAGATGAACGCCTCGATCCTCAGCTACAACAACTCGACGGCCTACCTCAACACGGTCCTGTCGTGGCTGGAGTTCTACCGCAAGGGCACCCACGAGGTGCCGGACGGCACGGGCAGCCTGCCCTCGCACAGCAGCGACGACACCACCGATGCGAGCCCCACCCCGTCGCCCCCGTCGCCGCCGACGCCCAGCGCGCCGCCGAGCAAGCCGAGTACTCCGCCGAGCAAGCCGGGCACGCCCAGCACCCCGCCGAGCACGCCCGGCACGCCCAAGCCGACCCCGCCCACCCCCACCGAGACGGTGGACCACCTGGAGGACGCGGGGACCGCCAAGCTCACCGCCACGGCGGGCGACACCTTCGGCGAGAAGATCGCCACGCGGCCCGAGACCAAGGCGGGCAAGGCCGTGCCGAAGGTCCGGGTGCGGTTCACGATCGTCGGGGACACGGACGCCACCTTCGCCGGCGGCGAGAGCGTCGCCACGGTCTCCACCGACAGCACCGGCACGGCCACCGCGCCCGCGCTCCAGGCGGGCGAGAAGACCGGCGACTTCACCGTCCGGGCCACCGTCGTGGGCCGCGCGGTGACCGGACTCGACTACACGGCGACCGTCACGCCCCGCCAGGCCGACACCCTCGCCCGGACCGGCGACACCCCGCTGACCTGCGTGCCGGGCGGCGAGTTCGCGGACCAGGTCGAGGTGAAGGCCACCTACAAGGGGGCCACCGCGGACAAGGTCGCGGCCACCGCGACGCTCATCAAGTCGGCCGACGACGCCACCGCGAACGACAAGGGCCCCTACTTCAAGGACGCGGACGGCAAGACCGCGCGGACCCTCACGGGCCTCACCACGGACGCCGACGGTCTGCTCAAGCTGCCGAAGCTGTACGCGGACGACACGACCGGCACGTTCCTGCTCCGCATCAACACCACCGGCGGCGCCACGCTGACCGTGGAGCTGACGGTGGCGGCCGCCACCTCGTAACCAGCGCATCGCACAGCGGCGCCCCTCCGTCCCCGGACGGAGGGGCGCCGCTGTGCGTGTGTGCAACGTGTTCTCATCTCGGCCCGCCGTTGCTACGGTGCCCGACCTGACGACGTATCAGTTCTCTGTCCGCCGGGAGGCCCGTATGCGTGCCCTCATCGCCGCCGCGACCGGTCTCGCCGTAGCGCTCGCGCTGGTCCTCACCCTCACGGCCATGGGCTCGCCGTCCGGTACGACCTCACCGAAGCCGATGCTCACCACCGTTCCCGAGCACCCGTAGCGAACCCCGAGTCCCCGTACGAGCCACCGTCCCCGCAGACCCCGTAACGCACCGGGAGGGCCGCCGAGATGCGACGCAAGGCCAGCCTCGTCCTGCTCGCCCTCGCCGTGTTCTTCACGGCGCTGTCCCCACTGCTGCGCTGGTACGCCTTCCCGCGCCTGGCGAAGGTCCCGGCCAACCAGTACCAGGACATGGTCCTGGAGGCGAAGGACGCGACCCTCCTCGACTACGGCAGCATGACGGCCAAGAAGGTCCCCAAGGTCACCATCGTGCAGACGCTCAAGGGCAACGTCGAGGCCTCCGAACGGATCGAGCGCACCGCGGGACGTGACGTCGTCGTCTGGGACTCCCTCTCCTATGTCGAGGGACCCGACGGCGAGATGGTCTCCAAGCTCCCCGAGCGCTACATCTTCGACGCGCACAGCCAGGAACCCGTCCACGCCACGGGCGAGTCGGTCGACGGCGACCCCGTCACTCGGGACGGCATCGAGTTCAAGTGGCCCTTCCGGACGGAGAAGCGGGACTACGAGTACTTCGACGCGCAGACCCGCACCACGGCCCCCATCCACTACAAGGGCACGCGGAACTTCCGCGGCGTCGAGGTCTACTACTTCGAGCAGACCATCCCGTGGACCAAGGTCCCGTTCCCCAAGATCATGCCCGTCGAGGGCATCACCCCGGAGTCGGTCGCCAAGACGGGCACGACCCGCTGGTACACCACGGTCCGCAAGTTCTGGGTCGAGCCGCTCACCGGAGCGCCCGTCTACGGCGAGGAGATCCACAAGGAGGAGCTCCGCGGCGGCACCCTCCTCGGAGACCGCGACAAGGTGACCGCCTTCTCCGGGCACGTCAAAATGCGCGAGGACTACATCAGGTCGACCGTCGACCTGGTCAAGTCGAACCGCACCCTGGTCCTGCTGATGACCTCGTACCTGCCCTGGGGCTTCCTGATCATCGGAGCCGGGCTCCTGTCACTGTCCCTCTACCTGGAGGCCCGCGGCCGCAGGCCGGACGACCCGGCCCCGGACCGGGCCGAGGCCCCGGAGCCCGTCAACGCCTGAGCCGGCTGTTCGTGTGCCGGGTCGGCTCGGCGGTCGCCGGGTCCTCGGGCCACGGGTGCTTGGGGTAGCGCCCGCGCAACTCGGCCCGTACGGCCTTGTAGCCGTCCCTCCAGAAGGACGCGAGGTCGGCCGTGACGGCCGCCGGACGCCCGGCAGGCGAGAGCAGATGCACGAGGACCGGCACCCCGGCGGCCTTCGGGGACTCCTGGAGGCCGAACATCTCCTGCACCTTCACGGCGAGCACCGGCCGCTGCGGATCGCCGTAGTCGATCCGGATCCTGGACCCGCTGGGCACCTCGATCCGCTCGGGCGCGAGCTCGTCGAGCCGTGCGGCGTCGCCGGAGGCCCAGGGGAGCAGCCGGGTGAGGCCCTGCCCGGCCTCGATCCGCCCGAGATCGGCCCGCCGCCGGGCCCGGCTCAGCTCGGGCTCCAGCCATTCGTCCACGCGCGCGTGGAGCGCGTCGTCGGACACATCGGGCCACGGAGCACCCAGATTGCGGTGCAGGAAGGCGAGCCGCTGCCGCAGGACCTCCGCGTCCCGCGACCAGCGCAGCAACCCGAGCCCCTCCGCGCGCAACCCCTCGACCAGCGCCTCGCGTACGAGGCCGGCATCGACGTTCCGCAGCGGCCGCACCGCCAGCTCCACGGCCCCCAGCCGCTCCACCCGGCGCGCGACGACATCGCCGTCGGCCCAGTGGACCTCGTCCCCCTCCGTGTGCAGCGAGCCCGCGGCCCGGAGCGCGATGTCCTGGTCGACCACGGCCCCGAGCCGCACCCGCGCGTGCCCCGCGCCGACCGGCCGGTCCGCCACCGCGACGGCCAGCCAGGCCGCGCCGCGCAACGCCGAACCCTCGCCGGCCTCGGCCCGCGTCCCGGACACCATGAGGTACGACCCGCCCTGCGCCCGCGCGACCCGCTCGGGAAACGCGAGCGCGGCGACGAGCCCGGCGAGCCGGTCGTCCCCCGTGCCCGCCCGCGAGCCGGCACCGCCCTCGGCCCGGCCCGCGCCACCGCGAGGGGCAGCGGCGGAAGCGTGAGGCCGTTCCCCGGCCGCGGGTGCCGGCGTCGCCGCGCCGCGCAGCCGCCGGACCTCCGTGCGCCAGCGGGCCGCGTACGCATCACCTCCGCGCCGGGCGCTCCGCAGGGCCGCGGCGAGATCGTCGCCGTACTCCCGCGGCGGCTCCTCGCTCAGCAGGGCGACGACCTCGGCGGCCCGCTCGACACCGACCTCGGGCGCCGCGTCCAGCAGCGCCCGGGCGAGCCGCGGATGCAGCCCGAGCCGGGACATGCGCGTGCCACGCTCCGTCGCCCGCCCCGCGGCGTCCACCGCGCCCACCGCCGACAGGACGGCCCGCGCCGCCGCCATCGCCCCACCCGGCGGCGGATCGAGCAGCGCGAGCCCGGACGCCTCCGGGTCGCCCCAGCAGGCCACCTGCAGAGCGAACGCCGTCAGATCGGCCACCTTGATCTCCGGCGCCGGGAAGCGGGACAGCCGTGCGTCCTCCGCCTCCGTCCAGCACCGGTACACCGCACCCGGCGCCTCCCGCCCGGCACGGCCCGCCCGCTGCCGTCCCGCCGCCTGCGAGGCCCGTACGGTCGTCAGCGCGCTCAGCCCGCGCGCATGGTCCACCCGCGGCTCCCGCGCGAGCCCGGAGTCGACGACCACGCGCACCCCGGGAACCGTCAGCGACGACTCGGCCACCGAAGTGGCGAGGACCACCCGGCGCCGCGCTCCGGGAGACAGCACCGCGTCCTGCACCGCGGCGGGCGCCCGCCCGTGCACCTGCAGCACGTCGACCTCCCCAAGGTTCCCCAACTGCCCCGCCACGCGCGCGATCTCGCCGACCCCGGGAAGAAAACAGAGCACGTCCCCGTCCCGCTCCGTCAGCGCCCGGCGCACCACCGACGCCACATGCGCCAGCAGCGCCGGATCCACCCGCATCCCGTGCGGGGGCCGTACGGGCCGGGCGGGCGGCGACCAGACCACCTCCACCGGATACGACACACCCTGCGCCTCGACCACCGGCGCGCCGCCCAGCAGCCGGGCCCAGCCCTCGGCGTCCGTCGTCGCGGACGCGGCCAGCAACCGCAGCTCGGGGCGGAGCGCGGACCGCACGTCCCACAGGAACGCCGCCACCGTGTCCGCGTCCAGATGGCGCTCGTGGCACTCGTCGAGGACGACCACGTCGACGCCGGCCAGTTCCTGGTCCCGCTGCAGCCGTTGCAGCAGCACCCCGGTCGTCACGACCTCCACGCGCGTGTGCCGCCCCACCACCCGCTCCCCGCGCACGGTGAAGCCCACGCTCTCGCCGACCTTCTCGCCGAGCAGCCACGCCATCCGCCGCGCGGCCGCCCGGGCGGCGATGCGCCGCGGCTCGGCGACGACGACCCGCCGCACCGGCTCCTCCCCGACCAGACCGGCCAGGACCAGCGGCACGAGCGTGGTCTTGCCGGTGCCGGGCGGCGCGCACAGCACCGCCGCGCCGTGCTCCTCCAAGGCGCCGCGCAGCGCGGGCACGGCGGAACGGACGGGCAGCCGGTCGAGAGCGTCGGTACGGATCACGCCCCCAGTCTCGTACGGCCGTCAAAACGGTCTCCACACGCGCGTGGAGAGCAAGGGCCTCTACGCGCGCGTGGAACAGGGGGAAACAGAGGGAGAGGGGAACGGGCGGTGGTCGTCAGTCCCGCTCGCAGACGAAGATCGCCGTCCCCGGGATGAGGTTCCCGCGCAGCGGGGACCAGCCGCCCCACTCCTGGGTGTTCCAGGCGGGCCACTCCGGCTCGACGAGGTCGAGGAGGCGGAAGCCGCCGGCGACCACATCGCGCACCCGGTCGCCGACCGTCCGGTGGTGCTCCACGTACACCGCGTTGCCCTCGTCGTCCTGCTCCACGTACGGAGTGCGGTCGAAGTACGAGGCGGCGACGCTCAGTCCCTCCGGGCCCGGCTCGTCCGGGAAGGCCCAGCGGATCGGGTGCGTCACCGAGAAGACGAAGCGGCCGCCCGGACGCAGCACCCGGTGCACCTCGCGCAGCACGCGGACGGGGTCGGCGACGAACGGCAGCGCGCCGTACGCCGAGCACGCGAGGTCGAAGGAGCCGTCCGCGAACGGGAGGGCGCCCGCGTCGGCCTCCACCAGGGGCACGGTCCCGCCGATCCGCAGCGCGTGCTGGAGCTGGCGGTGGGAGAGGTCCAGGGCCACCGGACGGGCACCCTGGGCGACCAGCCAGCGCGAGCACTGCGCGGCGCCGGCCCCGATCTCCAGGACGTCCTTGCCCTTCAGCTCCTCGGGCGGGCCGAGGAGTTCGGCCTCCACCTCGTCGAGTCCCTCGGGGCTCCACACGAACCGGTCGTCGCCGAGGAACGTGCCGTGCTCGATCTGGTACTCGTCCGCGTTGCGGTCCCACCAGCCCCGGTTGGCCCGGGAACTCTCCGTGACGTCTGCGGCACGGCGGGTGGCTTCCGGCTCGGACGGTTCGGGCTCTTGGATGATCGGCTCCCTCGTATTAGTCTGCGGCTCTTCCGTACAACCCGTCCCCGCGGGCGTCACGACAGAGGCGGCGAGGGCCCACGTGGCCTCCAGGGACAGGTCTTGTGCCGGGTATGCGGCGTTCCGCCCCGGGTGTGCGCCTTCGCGCATTGACCCTGTCCGGCTGCCCCCGTATGCTACAAGTTGCGCTGCGGGCCTGCGCTCCTCAGACGTAGCAGGCTGCGCTCGCATCTGTTGTATGTCCCCTCGGTTGTCGAGGCGCCTACGGCAATGTCCCTCTCAAGGGGGCATGACCCGGTTCGGCGCTTCCTTGGCTGTCCGGCCGTCTTCAGAGCGAAACGGGCTCCCGGCGTAAGCAGTACCTACGACTCACTGTCCGTACCGGAGCCCTTTCCCACATGACGAGCAGCACCGAGACCACCTCTACCACGCCGCAGGTAGCGGTCAACGACATCGGTAACGAGGAAGCTTTCCTCGCCGCGATCGACGAGACGATCAAGTACTTCAACGACGGCGACATCGTCGACGGCGTCATCGTGAAGGTCGACCGGGACGAGGTCCTGCTCGACATCGGTTACAAGACCGAAGGCGTGATCCCGAGCCGCGAGCTCTCGATCAAGCACGACGTCGACCCGAACGAGGTCGTCGCCGTCGGCGACGAGATCGAGGCCCTGGTTCTCCAGAAGGAGGACAAGGAAGGTCGCCTCATCCTGTCCAAGAAGCGCGCTCAGTACGAGCGTGCCTGGGGCACGATCGAGAAGATCAAGGAAGAAGACGGCATCGTCACCGGTACCGTCATCGAGGTCGTCAAGGGTGGTCTCATCCTCGACATCGGCCTCCGTGGCTTCCTGCCGGCCTCCCTCGTCGAGATGCGCCGCGTCCGCGACCTCCAGCCGTACGTGGGCAAGGAGCTCGAGGCCAAGATCATCGAGCTGGACAAGAACCGCAACAACGTGGTCCTGTCCCGCCGTGCCTGGCTCGAGCAGACCCAGTCCGAGGTCCGCCAGACGTTCCTCACGACCCTGCAGAAGGGTCAGGTCCGCTCCGGCGTCGTCTCCTCGATCGTCAACTTCGGTGCGTTCGTGGACCTGGGTGGCGTCGACGGTCTGGTCCACGTCTCCGAGCTTTCCTGGAAGCACATCGACCACCCCTCCGAGGTTGTCGAGGTCGGCCAGGAAGTCACCGTCGAGGTTCTCGACGTCGACATGGACCGCGAGCGTGTCTCCCTGTCGCTGAAGGCGACGCAGGAAGACCCGTGGCAGCAGTTCGCCCGTACGCACCAGATCGGTCAGGTCGTCCCGGGCAAGGTCACGAAGCTCGTTCCGTTCGGCGCGTTCGTCCGCGTGGACGAGGGCATCGAGGGTCTGGTCCACATCTCCGAGCTGGCCGAGCGCCACGTGGAGATCCCGGAGCAGGTCGTCCAGGTCAACGACGAGATCTTCGTCAAGGTCATCGACATCGACCTCGAGCGCCGTCGCATCAGCCTCTCGCTGAAGCAGGCCAACGAGGCCTTCGGTGCCGACCCGGCCTCGGTCGACTTCGACCCGACGCTGTACGGCATGGCCGCGTCGTACGACGACCAGGGCAACTACATCTACCCCGAGGGCTTCGACCCCGAGACCAACGACTGGCTCGAGGGCTTCGAGGCTCAGCGCGAGGTGTGGGAGACCCAGTACGCCGAGGCGCAGCAGCGCTTCGAGCAGCACCAGGCGCAGGTCATCAAGTCCCGCGAGGCCGACGCTCAGGCCGAGGCCGAGGGTGCCACCAGCACCACGGGTGCGGCTCCGGCCGCCTCCGCCGGCGGTTCGTACTCCTCGGAGTCGGACGACAACTCCGGCGCCCTGGCGTCGGACGAGGCGCTGGCTGCTCTCCGCGAGAAGCTCGCGGGCGGCCAGAGCTGATCGCTCACCGCTAGGCAGTAGTTGAAGAAGTGGGGGCGCCCCCCCAGGTTGGGGGCCCCGATAATTTGCGGGGTGGGGGGGGCGGGTGGGGGGATGGTTTC
>NZ_JBHVXW010000001.1:0-276535 GCF_042881375.1 Streptomyces sp. NPDC058274 | reverse complement strand
GGGGTCGGTGGGCTCCCGTCTCCGCCATCGCGGCTCCTGTATATGCCGGGCATGCCGCCCCCGCCCGGCCCCCCCCCCCCCACTTCTCTGTCCGGAGTGCGTCGGACGGTCGCTCTTCTCTGTCCGGAGTGCGTGAGAGACGGTCAGTCTTCTCTGTCAGGTGTGCGTGGGACGGTCACTCGCCTCAGGGTGTCACCGCGATATTGGTGAGGCCCTTGCCGCCGGTCACCGTGTTCGAGGCGTACACCGTCGTCGGGCAACTCGCGCTGTAGTTCGTCACGTTGACGGCGAGCTGCTTGTCGCCCGCGGACCCCGTCAGAGTCGATGTGTTGCCCCGGAACACCGTGCCGCAGCCCCAGCCGGACTGCTGGGTGTGCGTCTCGTAGCCGTTGTTCGTCGTCAGCGTGCCCTTGTTGTTCTCCACGACGACGTCGTTGCCCTTCACGTCAACCCATGAGTCGTCGTAGTTGGCGCCGGTGAGACCGCTGCCGTCGAAGGTGTTTCCGGTGATCGTCGCGCCCGTGGTGCCCTCCTTGATGTCGACGTTCTCGCCGCCGACGTCCGGGCCGATCGTGTTGCCGGTGATCTGGATGCGGTCACTCTTGTCGGAGGTGCCGCCGGCCGTACCGACGTACACGCCCTCGCCCATGCCGCGTCCGTCGTTGCCGGTGTCGTAGATCCTCGAGTTCTTGATCACGCCGTCCGTGCTGGAGTTGCGGAAGTGGACGCCCTCCATGTCCAGGCCGTGCACGGTGACCGTGTCGACGACGACGCCCTGGGCGGCGTCGATCATGATGCCCTTCTGGCCGCCGGTGACGGTGATGCCCTGGACCGTCCAGTACGAGGCGCCGTTGAGGTGGAGGCCGTAGCCGCCGCTCGCGGTGAGGACCGCTTTCGAGGAACCGGTGAGGGTGATCCGGGAGCCTGAACTCGCGGCTGTCGTCGTCTTGAAGTTGCCCGTGTAGGTGCCGTCGGCGAGATGGATGGTGTCGCCGGCGGAGGCCGAGGTGAGGGCCGTCTTCAGCTGGGCGGCGGTGGAGACCTCGATGACCTGCGCGGCTTCCGCGGTGGGGGCGGTCAGCAGGAAGCCGGCCGTGGCCGTCGTCACGGCGAACAGCGGGATGAGGAGTGTGCGTCGGATGCGCATGTGGGGGGAGACCTTCCCGTCGGATACAGAGAAGAGCGTTCCAGTACGTGAACGCTGGGCGCGAACATGAACGTAGGGGGGTCGCGGGCTCGCGTCAAGGTCTGGACCAGTTCCGGAGGGCGGCCACCGTGGGCACGTCTCGTCTTCCCTGAAAAGTCGGTAAGAGGGGCCGGTTCGGATCACGGGCGGGGAATGCCCGCCCTGCGCGCCACGTTGTGGAGTACGAACACGAGGAGGAGCGGTCACAGTGCTTGATCCGCAGGGTTTGTACGCATGGGAGCCGAAGGGCCTGGCAGTCGTCGACGTGGCGCTCGCCCAGGAGTCGGCCGGCCTTGTCATGCTCTACCACTTCGACGGGTACATCGACGCGGGCGAGACCGGCGACCAGATCGTCGACCGGCTGCTCGATTCGCTGCCCCACCAGGTCGTGGCGCGTTTCGACCACGACCGGCTCGTGGACTACCGCGCCAGACGTCCGCTGCTGACGTTCCAGCGCGACCGCTGGACCGACTACGAAGAGCCCACCCTTGAAGTGCGGCTCGTGCAGGACGCCACCGGGGCCCCCTTCCTGCTCCTCTCCGGCCCCGAGCCGGACGTCGAGTGGGAGCGCTTCGCGGCGGCCGTCCAGCAGATCGTGGAGCGGCTCGGCGTCCGCCTGTCGGTGAACTTCCACGGCATCCCCATGGGCGTCCCGCATACGCGCCCCGTGGGCCTCACCCCGCACGGCAACCGCACCGACCTGGTGCCGGGCCACCGCAGCCCCTTCGACGAGGCGCAGGTCCCCGGCAGTGCCGAGTCCCTCGTCGAGTACCGCCTCATGGAGGCGGGGCACGACGTGGTGGGCATCGCCGCGCACGTGCCGCACTACATCGCCCGATCTCCGTACCCGGACGCCGCGTTGACCGTCCTGGAGTCGATCACCGCCGCGACCGGCCTGGTGCTTCCCGCCATCGCGCACTCCCTGCGCACCGAGGCGCACCGCACGCAGAACGAGATCGACCGGCAGATCCAGGAGGGCGACGAGGAACTCGTCGCGCTCGTCCAGGGACTTGAGCACCAGTACGACGCCGCCGCGGGCGCCGAGACGCGGGGGAACATGCTCGCGGAACCCGTCGACATCCCGTCCGCGGACGAGATCGGGCTCGAATTCGAACGCTTCCTGGCGGAGCGCGAGGGCGATTCCTGAGCCGGTCACCCGGCGACCCGACCACCCGACCACCCGACCACCCGGCGACCCGAGTCTGGTCGACCTGCGACGGAGCGGGACGGCTCCCGGGCCACGGCGCGGGGCGGCTCCCGAGCCACGGCGCGGGGCGGCTCCCGAGCCTCCCGGAGGGGCCGGCTCCCGAGCCTCCCGGAGGGGCCCGTTCCCCGGGTCGTGAGGGGGTCTGTCAGTGGCAGGCCCTAAGCTTCGCGTCATGCTGAAGGTGGGCCTGACCGGCGGTATCGGCGCTGGCAAGAGCGAGGTGTCGCGGCTGTTCGTCGAGCACGGCGCCGTACTGATCGACGCCGACAGGATCGCGCGCGAGGTCGTCGCGCCCGGAACGCCGGGGCTCGCCGCGGTAGTTGAGGCGTTCGGCGAGGACGTGCTCGCCGCCGACGGGAGCCTGGACCGGCCCAAGCTGGGCTCGATCGTCTTCGCCGACCCGGACAGGCTCGCCGTACTGAACTCGATCGTGCACCCCCTGGTGGGCGCCCGCTCCCGGGAGCTGGAGGACGCAGCCTCCGCCGACGCGGTCGTGATCCACGATGTCCCCCTCCTCGCCGAGAACGGCCTCGCGCCGCTGTACGACCTGGTGGTCGTCGTCGACACAGCCCCGGAGACCCAGCTCGACCGGCTCGTGCGGCTGCGCGGCATGAGCGAGCAGGACGCCCGCGCCCGCATGGCCGCCCAGGCCACCCGTGAGAAGCGCCTGGAGATCGCGGACATCGTCATCGACAACGACGTACCGCTCGATGAGCTGGAGCAGCGCGTGCAAGAGGTATGGGCCGACCTCGGACGACGGGCGCGCTCGGCCAAGGAATAGCGGGGCCTCCCGGGGGCGTTGAACCCGTGCAGCAAGGGAAGGACTCTGCCGTGCCCGAGACCAGCGGTTGGACCGGACGAACTCCGGAGACGCATGTCATCGACTTCCGTGCCGCCGAGCAGTTGCTCGCCGCGCGCGATCCGCGGGGCGCGGTGAAGCTGCTCGACCCGGTGATCGCCGCGCACCCCGAGAACACCGCGGCGCGTCTGCTGCGCGCCCGTGCCTTCTTCGCGGCCGCTCAACTGCGTCCGGCCGAGCTGGAGTTCACCATCGTCCTGGAGCGCGAGCCGGACAACGCGTACGCGCATTTCGCACTCGCCCGCACCTACGAGCGCCAGCTCCGCCCCGACCAGGCCAAGCGCCACTTCCGGCTGGCGGCGGCGCTCGACCCGAAACCCCAGTATCTGGAAGCGGCGGGCTTCGACTCCTGAGGTACGCGGAGTACCCAAAGCTACGCGGAGCGCTCAACGGCCAGGACCTGTGCGGTCGATCATGGTGGAGGGAAGCTGCGGCGCTCTGTCAGAGAGGGGGTATCCGGCGGATGAGGCCGGCTCCGGGCGACGGCACCGGTGGGCGCCGACGGGCGTGGCAGACACCGCACCGTCGGCATGATCCGCCGGACAGGGACAGGCTCTATGGGTGGCGGTGCTCCGGGGGCAGGTACGGCGGGATGTCGCGTCCCGGCTGGTAGTGCGGCCCCTGACGGATGTGCCGCAGGATCATGACCATGTCGACGGTGACGATCAGCCACAGGGCACCGCAGGCGGCCGCCCACCCGGGCCGCCCGGCGAGCGCGAACCCCACCGTCCCGGCGACCGTCCAGATCAGACCCCAGACGCTCAGCCAGAAGCGCAGCCGCAGAGCACTGCGTGCTGTCGTCGGTTCACTGCCCGTACGCATCGGAATCATCGCTCCTTCTGAAAAAGTACCTCTGGTGGGGCAGGTTCACCAAGGGACGGCGGTCGCGAAGGGCGGCGGCCCGGGAACGCGACGGGGAGGCGACGGTGCTGCTGACAGCGCTGCGGGCGGACACGAGAGTCGCCGAGTGGCTGAGGGATCTGGAGACCGAGGGCGCTCCCCGGGCGGAGGCGACGCTTCCGGACCCGGACGAGTTGCCGGACGTGCTGCTCGACCTGAGCGTCCCCCACGAGCACATCAACGAACTCGTCGCGCTGGGGGCCGAGTTGGCGGCGGACGCGGAAGCGATGACGCTCCTCGCGCGCTGCGTCGACCGCCTCGTACGGGACATGGGGGAGATCGGAAAGGCATGGGAGCCGCCGGTGTTCCCCGCGTCGGCAGGCGCCCTGGGCCGCTGCTTTCCCCTGTACGTCTTCATCGCGGCGCTTCCCTACGTGCGCGCGTACCACCGGGAGCGCGGCATCCGGGACGACGTGTCCCGGCGCACGCTCGCCGACCTGGGACGGCATGTCGCCGTCCACCACAGACGGTTCGGTACGCCCGGGCTGCTGTTCCCGTGGTGGATCTCGCTGCACTTCCACGGTGAGCTGTATCAACTGGGACGGCTGCAGTTCCAGCGGGCCCGGCTCGGCCGGCAGACGGGACGGGCCGTCGCGGAGGCGGGCTTCGGTCTCCGCCACGGCGACCCCTGCCTGAGCCTGCACATCACCGACTTCCGCGGCCCGCTGTCCCCCTCCGCCTGCGACCGCTCGCTCGCGCTGGCCCGGGATTTCTTCGCCTGCCACTACCCCGACGAACGCCTTGAGATCGCCGTCTGCCGCTCCTGGCTGCTCGATCCCCAGCTCAAGCGCCATCTGCGGGCCGACTCCAACATCATCCGCTTCCAGGACCGCTTCCAGCTGACGCACGAGGAGAACACCCCGGACGACAGCGTGCCGGTCGGCTTCGTCTTCGGCGATCCCGAACTGCCCGTCGAGTCCCTGCCCCGGCGCAACAGCGTCGAACGGGCGGTGGGCGACCATCTGCGCGCGGGAGGCCACTGGTACGGCGGACACGGCTGGTTCGCGATGCCGTCCGGCTGATCGGCGAATGTCACCCGATCGAGTGGTCGGCAGGCGGGAACGAGCCGACGGGAGCGGCCCGTTGGACGGGTATGAGCCTTGAAATGCGTGAGGGGTACGAGGGGACGGGACCGGGCGCGATCACGCCGGACGGCTGCGCGGTCGAGCTCTATACGCGGCTGCCCGTCGGTGACGAGCCGGACATCATCACGGCGGCGGTGCCCGCGGGCGCGCGCATCCTGGAGCTGGGCAGCGGAGTCGGACGCATCACCCACCCGCTCCTGGAGCGCGGATTCACGGTGACCGCGGTGGACGAGTCCGCCGAGATGCTCGAGCGGATCAGCGGGGCCCGCACGATACGCAGCCCGATCGAGGACCTCGATCTGGGTGAGACCTTCGACGTGGTGATGCTCGCGTCCTTCCTGGTGCACAGCGGGGACATCGAAGTGCGCCGCGGTCTCCTGCGGACCTGCGTACGCCATGTCGCCGAGGACGGCTGCGTGTTGATCCAGCGCGAGGGCGAGGACTACCACAAGAACCTGCCCCGCGAGCGGGTCGACCCCTCCGGCTTCACGGTACGCATGCTCTCGGCGGAGCCCGTCGGAGACGGGGTCAACTCGGTCCTCGCGGAGTACGTGTTCCCGGACGCCACCTGGACCCAGCGGTTCCTCGCCCGCCCGCTGACCAGGGACCAGTTCGAGGACGCGTTGGCGGCGGCAGGGCTGCGGGTGGACCGCTATCTGACGGAGGACGGGGTGTGGGTGAGGGCCCTTCCAGCGCCGGGGGAGGCTTTCGGCCCGTCCGGCGTCTGAGGACGAGCCCTTCGGGCGGACGCGGGCCCGGGGGCGGAGCCCCCAATGCGGCGTGCCGACCCCCGGGTTGGCCGTAGGGCGAGGAAAACTTCCGCCCACGGCGATGAGTTCCGGACGTACGCCCGGTCTACCTCCTGAAAGCACCGGCTACCGCTTCGCACAGGAGACCCCGATGTCCGAGACCACCGCTCCCGTCACCCCCGTCACCGCCTCCGCCCCGGCCACCGCGAGCGTCCGCTCACGGCGCGTCCGGATCTCGCTGGGCGCCCTGCAGATCGTGCTCGGCCTCTTCTACGCGATCGCGAGCGCGCTGCCCAAGCTGATCGCGGACCCGTCGGCCACGGAGGGCTTCGACAAGCTCGGCTGGGGCAGCACGGGGATGTACATCATCGGCGCGCTCGAACTGGCCGGTGGCATCGCGCTGTTGATCCCCCTGCTGTCCTCGGTGGCGGCGGTGGCCCTGAGCGCGCTGATGGTCGGCGCCTTCATCGTGAACGTCACCGTCCTGCACGGACCGTACGTGGCGACCCCGCTCATCCTGATCCTGCCGCTCGCCCTGATCGCCTGGGCACGCCGGAGTCACAACGCCGAGCTGGTCCGGCTGGTGCGGCGGCGGCCGTGACCGTCGTACGGCCGTACAGAGGTCGAGGGCTCCCCGGCGTGGCGGGGGAGCCCTCACCGGCGTTCGCCGAGGGACAGCCGGCGTGAGGTCACTGACGTCGACAGTCGGCGGGGCCGTCGGTGTGATGACCTCGGCGTCGGGGGTTCAGTGGCTGTCGGCGTGATGTCACTGGCGTCGGAAGCTGAGTGGCCGTCGGTGTGCTGTCACCGGCGTCGGAAGCTGAGTGGCTGTCGGTGTGCTGTCACTGGCGTCGGGAGGTCAGTGGTCGTCGGCGTGATGCCACCGGCGCCGGAGTTCAGTGGCCGTAGGCGGATGTCCCTGGCATCGGGAAGTTCAGGGGCCGTCGGTGCCGGACTCGGGGCCGCCGAGCCCCCGTAGGCGTTCCATCTCGCGGCGGTCCCGCTTGGTCGGGCGGCCCGCGCCGCGGTCGCGGACACCGGCAGGGGCGACGGCCTCGCGCGGCGGGGGCGGCGGACTGTTGTCCACGAAGCACTCGGCGGCGACGGGCGGGCCGACCCGTTTGCGGATGACGCGCTTCACGATCACGATCCGCTCCCGGCCGGCGTGCCGCAGCCGGACCTCGTCGCCGACGCGCACGGCATAGGCGGGCTTGACGCGTTCGCCGTTCACCCGGACATGTCCGCCACGGCAGGCGGTGGCGCCCATGGAACGGGTCTTGACGAGACGTACGGACCAGATCCAGCTGTCGACGCGCACGCTCTCACCGTTGGCGGGCCGGGCGGCCTCGGCGACCGCGGCGGGGTCGCCGGATCCCGCACCCACGTCGGTACCGACGTCGGTACCGACATCCGTACGCACACCCGACCCCGAGCCGTTGTTCGAGCCGGAGCCGGAGCCGGAGCCGGAGCCGGAGCCGGAGCCGGAGCGTGCACCCGATCCCGTACGTGCACCCGAGCCCGAGCCCGAACGTGCACCCGATCCCGTACGTGCACCCGAGCCCGAGCGCGCACCCGAACCCGCGCCGCCCCCGGCGCCCCCGGCGTCCCCGCCGCCCCCGGTGTCCCGTTCGGCAGAGGAGCCGGCGCCGGCGTGGGCCCCCGTGCCCTTCGTGTGCTCGTCCGCAGCCTTGGAAGCCATGTCTCGACCTTAGTCCCCGCCCCAGGAGCCCCGGACGGAATTTCCGCCCGCCCGCCGGCTCGCCGCCTGCCCGGGCGACGACGACCGCGGAACCCGCCCGGCTCACCCCGGATGCGACCGCCCCCGGCACCCCGGAGGCTATGGCGTGAAGCCGCCCGGGCAGCAGGGAACGCGGAACAGGGAACAGTGAGGGGCGCTCACGTGGAGCTGGCAGCCAAGGTCGACGCGTTGATGGACGGCCTCCGCGACGACCTGGAGCGGCTCGCCGCGATTCCCTCCGTCGCGTTCCCCGGCTTCCCGGCCGAACCCGTGGGGGAGGCGTACGACCTCCTCGTACGACTGCTGGGGGAGGCCGGCGTCGAGCACATCGAGCGGATCGACCTGCCCGGCACCGCCCCCGTGATCTTCGGGGAGATCCCGCCGCCGAGCCCGGACGCGCCGACCGTCCTGCTCTACTCGCACTACGACGTCCAGCCGCCCGGCGACGAAAAGCTCTGGCTGTCGCCGCCTTTCGTGCCGACGCCCGTCGAGGGCGGTCTCCGGGCGCGCGGTATCGCGGACGACAAGTCCAATGTGATCGCGCACCTGGGGATGCTGCGGGCCTACGAGGGGCGGCCGCCGGTCGGGGTGAAGATCGTCTTCGAGGGGCAGGAGGAGTACGGCAGCCCCTTCGACGACTATCCGCGCACCGACCCGGAGCGGTTCGCGTGCGATGCGATGGTCATCGCCGACCTGGGCAATCTCCGGCCGGGCACCCCCACGCTGACCACCGGGCTGCGCGGCGCGTGCGAGGTGGTCGTCGAGGTCCGTACGCTCGAAGAGCCGCGCCACAGCGGGGAGTTCGGAGGCGCGGCTCCCGACGCACTGCTCGTCCTGCTGAAGGCGCTGTCCACCCTGCACGATGTGCACGGTGATGTGGCCGTGGCCGGGCTCCGACGCGAGGAGTGGACCGGGACGACGTACACCGAGGAGGAGTTCCGGGAGCTCGCGGGTGTCCGCGAGGGCGTGCCGCTGATCGGCAGCGGGAGCCTCGGCGAACGGCTGTGGAGCGGCCCGGCGATCACGGTGATCGGACTGGACGCGCCGAGTGTCGAGCACGCGGCCTCGGCCGTCGTGCCGTACGCGCGTGCGAAGCTCAATCTCCGCTTCCATCCGCGGCAGGACGCCAGGGAGGCGCAGGACAGGCTGGTCGAGCACCTGCGTTCGCTGCGGCCCTTCGGCATCCCGCTCACCGTCACGCCCGGGGACACGGGCCCAGGCTACGAGGCCACCACGGGCGGGTCCGCCTACCGTGCCGCACGCACCGCGTTGCGCGAGGCGTGGGGCGAGGAGGCGTCGTACGTCGCGACGGGCGGTTCGATCCCGCTGGTCAACGGGCTCGCCCAGGCCGCGCCCCGCGCCGAAGTGCTGCTCTTCGGCGCGCAGGACAGCATGTGCAATCTGCACGCCCCCAACGAACGGGTGCTCTTCTCGGAGCTGCGCAACACGGTCGTGGCGATGTGCGCGTTCGTCCGCGAGTACGCGGCCGGCTTCCGAGCCGAGGGAGCCTCGTGACCCGTACCGCCGTCACCCGCACTGCCGTTACCCCTGCTGGGCGCACCATGACCGCCACCGCCACCGCCACCGCCACCGCCACCGCCACCGCCACCGCCATCGCCACCGCCACCGCCACCGCCATCGCCACCGCCACGGCCGTCAAGGCCACGGGCCACCGTCTCCCGTACCAGGACCGGGGCCGTCTGATGACCACGACCCGGACCGAAGAGCCGCAGCACGAAGAGCCGCCGCGCAAGCCGAGGTTCACCTTCCCGAGCGCGCTCACCGTCCTCGCGATCGTCACGGTCGCGGTCTGGGCGCTGGCGTTCCTCATCCCGGCGGGCCAGTACGACCGCAATGACGCGGGCGCGCCGGTCCAGGGCACGTACCACCGGGTGGACTCGGGCCAGAGCTTCGTCGACCGGCTCAACGACCTGTTCCTGTCTCCCGTCAACGGCCTGTACGGGATCCAGGACGAGAAGAGCGGACAGGTCGGGCCTGACCTGGCCGGCGAACTGTACGGCAGCGCGGGTGTGTTCCTGTTCGTGCTGGCCATCGGGGCATTCATCACGGTGGTGTTCGCGACGGGCGCGCTCGACCGGGGGATCGGCCGGCTGGCGCACCGGCTGCGGGAGCGCGGGGCGCTGCTGATCGCGGGGGTGATGGTGGTGTTCTCGGTCCTCGGCACCGTGGAGGGCTTCGCCGAGGAGACCCTGGGGTTCTACGGGCTGATCGTCCCGCTGATGCTGGCGCTCGGCTACGACCGGATGGTGGCCGTCGGCACGATCATCCTCGGCGCCGGCATCGGTGTGCTCTGCTCGACGGTGAACCCCTTCGCGACGGGCGTGGCGTCGTCCGCCGCCGACATCTCGCTCGGTGACGGCATCGTGCTCCGGTTCGTGATGTGGGTGGTACTGACGGCGGTGACGGTCGCGTACGTCATCCGGTACGCGAAGCGCGTACAGAGGGACCCGGACCGTTCGCTGACGGGCTTCCTGCCCGGCGACCGAGACCTGGCGGACGAGCCGGCGGACGAGATTCCCCAGCTGACCGGCCTCCACAAGGCGGTCCTGATCACCACCGCGCTGGTCTTCGCCTTCATGATCTTCTCGGTCGTGCCCTGGTCGAGCGCGCTCACCGGCAAGGCCGACGCGACGCCGTACGGCTTCGAACTCGGCTGGTCCTTCCCGCAGTTGGCGGCACTGTTCCTGTGCGCGGCCGTGCTGGTCGGCCTGGTGGCGCGGATGGGCGAGCAGAAGCTGAGTTCTACGATCATCCAGGGCGCCGCGGACTTCATCTCGCCGGCGCTCGTGATCGTGCTGGCCCGCGGCGTTACCGTGATCATGAACAACTCGAAGATCACCGACACCGTGCTGCACTCCATCGAGGGGGTCGTGAAGGGCACGTCCTCCAGTGTGTTCGCGATCATCGTCTTCATCGTGAACCTGCCGCTGGCCTTCCTCATCCCCTCCACCTCGGGCCATGCCACGCTGGCGATGCCCATCCTGGCGCCGCTCGCCGACTTCGCGGGCGTCTCCCGCGCGGTCGTCGTCACCGCCTGGCAGTCCGCCAGCGGCTGGATGAACCTCTGGGTCCCCACCACCGCCGTCACCATCGGCGGTGTCGCGCTCGCGAAGGTCGGCTACGACAAGTACCTCCGCTTCGTCTGGCCCCTGCTCGCCCTTCTCTTCCTGCTGATCTGCGGTTTCGTCGCGGTGGGTGCGGCGATCACGTAGTCGTACGGTGGTGGGATGGACAGCAGCCTGGCCGATCTGGACGCCCGTCTGACGGGGTGCACCGCCTGTCCGCGGTTGGTGGACTGGCGCGAGGAGGTCGCCCGCACCAAGCGCGCCGCCTTCGCCGACTGGACGTACTGGGGCCGTCCCGTCCCCGGCTTCGGGCCGCCCGACGCCGCACTGCTCGTCGTCGGACTGGCGCCCGCGGCACACGGCGGGAACCGGACGGGGCGGATGTTCACCGGGGACCGGTCCGGCGATGTGCTGTTCGCGGCGATGCACGACGTGGGGCTGGCGTCACAGGCCACCTCGGTGAGCGCGGACGACGGCCTGCGCCTCCACGGCACCCGCGTCACCTCGCCCGTGCACTGCGCGCCGCCGGCCAACCAGCCGACTCCCGAGGAACGGAACACCTGCCGGCCCTGGCTGGTGGGCGAACTGAAGCTGCTGCGACCCACGCTGCGGGCCGTGGTGGTGCTCGGCGGCTTCGGCTGGCAGGCCGCGCTGCCCGCCTTCGCGGAGGCGGGATGGGAGGTACCCCGCCCGCGGCCCGTCTTCGGTCACGGGACGCACGTCACCCTGCGCGGCCCGGACGCGCCGCTGGAACTCTTCGGGTGCTTCCACGTCAGCCAGCGCAACACCTTCACCGGCCGGCTGACCCCGGCCATGCTGCGCGACGTGCTGCGCACGGCAGCCCGGGCGGCGGGCCTGCCAACGGTGGCGGAAGGGTCCTAGGGTCGCGTGATGGGCCTGTATCCGGAGATCGAACCGTACGAGCACGGCATGCTCGACGTGGGTGACGGCAACCGCGTGTACTGGGAGGCCTGCGGGAACCCCGAGGGGAAGCCCGCGGTCATGCTGCACGGCGGTCCGGGGTCCGGCTGCACCCCCGGCTTCCGGCGCTACTTCGACCCGGCCGCGTACCGGATCGTGCTGCTCGACCAGCGCGGAGCCGGCCGCTCCACACCGCACGCGAGCGCGTACGAGACGGACATGAGCGTGAACACGACCGCTCACCTGATCGCCGACCTGGAGCTGCTCCGCCGGCATCTGGGGATCGGGCGGTGGCTGGTGTGGGGCGTGTCGTGGGGGTCGGCGCTCGGAATGCGGTACGCGCAGACGCATCCCGGTTGTCGTCTCGGAGCTCGTGCTCACCGGAATTGCCACCGGCTCCGACCCCGAAGTGGCCTTGCTGACCAAGGGACTTGGCCGGATCTTCCCCGAGGCCTTCGAGCGCTTCCTGGCAGAGCTGCCGGCGGGGGAGCGCGACGGAAATCTCGCGTCCGCGTACAACCGGCTGATCGAGTCACCTGACCCCGAGGTGCGGGCGCGGGCGGCGCGGGCCTGGACTGACTGGGAGACGGCGACCGTCCCCGCGCCACCGCGGTCGGTCCGGCGCTACGAGGACCCGGTCTTCCGGCTGGGCTTCGCCCGCACGGTGACGCACTACTTCGGCGGCGACCACTTCCTCGGCGAGGGCAACGACGAGGGTGTCGTCCTGCGGGACGCGCCCCTGCTCACCGGGATCCCCGGCACCCTGGTCCAGGGCAGCCTCGATTTCGGCAACCTCCTCGGCACTGTCTGGCGCCTCCACCGGGCCTGGCCCGGCAGCGAGTTGATCACCGTCGACGACGTGGGTCACAACGCGGGCGCGGCGGGTGTCCTGGACGCGCTGGTGGCGGCCACGGACTCGTACGCTGCCCGCTGAGGGATCCGGCGGACGTGTGTCGGGGGCGGGCGGCTCCGTTCACCGGCTCGGCATCCTGGTCTGGCTCGGGCCCGGCATCCGGGTCTGAGTCGGGCCCGGGGTCGGGTCGGGCTCGGGCCCGAGGTCGGGTGGGGCTCGGGCCCGAGGTCGGGTGGGGCTCGGGCCCGAGGTCGGGTGGGGCTCGGGCCCGGGGTCGGGTTTGCGTTCGGGGTCGGGTTTGCGTTCGGGGTCGGGTCTGCGTCCGGGTCCGGCTCGGATGGGGGGCGGGTCAGGCTCGGGTCGGAGGGGTGGGTTCGGCTCCGTCGGGGTGATCTTGTCGCGAGCCGTTGAGGTGGGACGGGGCGGTGGAGGCGGATGACCGCACACTCCCCGGAAGGACCGGACGCCGAACCAGTGAACGGAGCCGCCCGTGCCCGCGCCCGCGCTCACGCCGTTGCCGAGAACGTTGCTTGTCGCTCTGCTCGTGGGGGTCTGCTGCACCGGTGTGGTCAGCGCTTCCGGCCCCGGAGCCGGAGTCGTGGGGGCGGGAGCCGGAGCGGGAACCGTGGATGCGGGGGTGAGGGCCGTCGGCACGGGTGCGGGAGTGCGAGCCGGGGGTACGGACGCAGGCGGCGCCCCCGGACCCGGGACCGAGGTGGACGTCACCTTCTGGGTGGACCCGGACTCCCGCGCCGCCCGGCAGGCCGCCGAGTACCGCGCCCTCGGCCGGACCGCGGACGCCGCGCTGATGGACCGCATCGCGGGACGCGCCCAGGCCGACTGGATCGCCGGCTCCGGTCCCGAAGCGCTCGTCCGGGACCGTACGACCGCGGCCGCGCGGCAAGGACGTACGGCCGTCCTGGTCGCGTACTACATTCCGAACCGCGACTGCGGGGCCTACTCCGGCGGGGGAGCGCCCACCGCCGAGGCCTATCGCACCTGGGTGGATGAGTTCGCGGCGGGCCTCGGCGACCGCAGCGTCTACGTCATCGTCGAGCCGGACGCGGTCGCCCAGGTGGTGGCCGGCTGCACCCGGGTCGTGGCGAAGGAGCGGTACGCGCTGCTCGCCTACGCCGTGGACCGTTTCAAGCGACAGCCCGGCACCCGGGTCTATCTCGACGCGGGCAACAACTCCTGGATCCCGGAGGCCTGGCGCTTGGTCGACGCCCTCAAGGACTCGGGAGCGTCCCGCGCCGACGGCGTGGCGCTCAATGTCTCCAACTTCGAGACCGACGCGGCCAGTTCGGCGTACGGGAAGGGGCTGTCGAAGGATCTCGGCGGCAAGCACTTCGTCGTCGACACCAGCAGGAACGGCAACGGGCCCTACACCGGCACCGATTCCTGGTGCAACCCGCCGGGCAGGGCACTGGGCACGCCGCCCACGGTGCGGACGGGCGACCCGCTGATCGACGCCCACCTGTGGATCAAGCGGCCGGGCGAGTCCGACGGAACCTGCCGGGGCGGCCCGGCCGCGGGGGAGTGGTGGCCGTCGTACGCGCTGGAGCTCGCGCGCAACGCCGCCGGTTGAACCACGCGTTGACCACACCCGGCGTCCGGGCCGTGCCCGGGTCCATTTCCAGGGTGCCGCTACTTCTCCGGGCCGCTACTGCTCCCGAGCTCGGCTCGGCTCGGGGACGACAGCTGTCGCCGTGATTTCCACCAATTGTCCGGTGTACCCGAGGCAGGCCACGCCGATCAGGGTCGACGAGTGCGGGCCGACGCTGAGCCCGGAGGCCTCGACGACCTCCCATACGGCGGAGAGCACGCCGGGCTCGCTGCCGACGACGTACACATCGGTCGCCACGACGTGCGCCAGGCCGCTGCCGACCGCGCGCAGCTGCTCATCCAGGTTGGCCAGCACCTGCTCCGCCTGCCGTACGGGGTCCCCCGCGCCGACAAGTGCCCCGCCGGCGTCGAGCGGGACGGAGCCGGCGAGAAACGCCAGCTTGGTCCCGGCCTCGACGACAGAGGCGTGCGAGTAGGTGGGCGGAGGGAAGAGGGTGGGGACGTTGATGCGCTGGATCATGGGGGTTCCTTGGGGTTACTTGGGGTTGCTTGGGGTTCCGAGGTGCGCGCCGCGCGCCCCCGTGGGCGGGGCAACTCGCCGATGATGCGGGGCCGTGGCGGTGGACGCATCTGGTTTTGCCCGGAGTCGGGGCCCTGGGTACCGGTGCCCTGCTGCCTGCTGCCTGCTGCCTGCTGCCTGCGAGCTCGCGGGCCTGCGTGGCCGCACTCGGCTCGGGTGACCGTGTACTCGCGTGCCCGCGCTCAGGCTCGCGTGACCGTGTACTCGCACCCAGGCTCGCGTCCCTGCGTACTCGCGTGCCCGGGCTCAGTCGGAGCGCGCCCCACTGACGATCCACTGCCCGTTCCGGGCGCGGAGCCCGGCGAAAACGAGTCGACATCACCGGCGTCCCGCCGCATCCTCGCCTCATGAGCGAGCCCAAGAGTAAGGGGACCCGGGCGGACATGAACGACGAGGCGTTTCTCGACCATCTCGCCGACCGCCTCGCCGCGCTTCCCGGGGTCCGCGCCGTGGCCCTCGGGGGCTCGCGGGCGCAGGGGACTCACACGCCGGACAGTGACTGGGATGTGGCCGTCTACTACCGAGGGGACTTCGACCCGGACGACCTGCGTGCCGTCGGCTGGGAGGGCGAGGTGTCCGAGCTCGGCGGCTGGGGCGGGGGCGTCTTCAACGGCGGTGCCTGGCTGACCGTCGAGGGGCGCCGCGTCGACGTCCACTACCGCGACCTCGACGTCGTCGAGCACGAGTGGGCGGAAGCGGAGGCGGGGCGCTTCCGTGTGGAGCCCCTTCTCTTCCATCTCGCCGGAATCCCCAGCTACTTGGTCGTCGCCGAGCTGGCCGTCAACCGCGTCCTGCGCGGCGAGCTGTCCCGTCCGGCCGGCTACCCGGAAAAGCTGCGGACCTACGCCTTCGAGCGCTGGCGCGGCACAGCCCGCATCACCCTCACCTACGCACAGGCCAACCACGCGCCCGCCGCCCGTCTCACCGAGGTGGCGGGCGCCCTCGCCACCGCGGCCATGCAGGCCGGCCACGCCGTAGTGGCGGCCCGCGGGGAGTGGGTGACGAACGAGAAGCGGCTGCTGGAGCGGGCGGGACTGAGGGGTGTGGACGACCTCGTTGCGGGTCTGGAGCAGGATCCGGAATCACTCGCCTCAGCGCTCTCCGACGCCGAGGCACTGTTCGACGCGGCAATGGGGGCGGCGCGGGCCGAGGCGGGCGGGCGACTTCCTCGCGAAGGACAGGGCCGGTAAGTCCTTGCGTGACGCCTTCACCGTGACACGGGCAAAGGGTGGGTGGCACCCGGCCGTCCTCACCCATCAGCCGACCGGGAAGGGCAAGGAGTCCTCCTCGGCCGGCAAGTCCGCTTCCTGACGCCACGGAAGCGACCGGGCCGTGGTGTTCAGGGGGTGTCCGCCGGTGCGGGAAGGCGCAGTTCGGCCCATACGGTCTTGCCGGGGGCGGCCGGGCGCGGGGTGACACCCCAGTCGTCGGCGAGGGCGTCGACGAGGAGGAGGCCGCGCCCGGACTCGCCGTCCGGGTACGGCGCTCCCGGTACGGGGAGTCTCTCGGCCCGTGTGTCGGTGACCTCGACCCGTAAGAAGCCCTCGGCCGCGGCGAGTCGGAGGTGGAAGTCGCGGCCCGGGACATGGCCGTGCCGGACGGCGTTCGCGGTGAGCTCCGCCGCGATCAGGGTGACAGTCTCGTTGGCGGGTGACGTGTACGGGTGGCCCCATTCGTTCAGGCGGTGCGAGATGAGACGGCGGGCGAGTCGTGCGCCCCGTGGGGTCGATGTGAACCGCATCGCGAACTCGTGTACGACCAGGGTGCGTTGCGGCATATGCCTGTGTGGGGGAATTACCGGCTTCATGGGGAGAACGGTCGCGGCCCGTGCGTAGCTTTGAACAGGCGTGACGCGCCGACCGGCGTCGGTTGTACGCGGTCGGCGCGCGCTTGTACGCGCGGTGAGTCGTGACCGGCCTCCCGTGCGGCACGTTGGTCGCGGGAGCGGTTGTGGTGGGCCCTGGCGGGATGGTCGGTGGCGGTACGTACGGGAGGGGTGCTTGGCGTGGAGCAGCAGCGGGCGGAGGGGGAGTACGAGTCCGGGACCGGGATCCTGCACGTCTTCGGGCGCCAGCTGAAGCTGTGCCGGGAACGGGCGGGACTCGACCGGGCGGAACTGGGGGCGCGGACGGGGTACTCGGCATCGACGATCGCCTCCTTCGAGCAGGGGAGGCGGATTCCGCCACCCAAGTTCATCGACGGCGCCGATGAAGTGCTCGATGCGGGCGGGGTGTTGAGGGTGGGGAAGGAGGAGGTGGCTCGGGCGCAGTATCCGGCGTTCTTTCGGGATGCGGCGAAGTTGGAGGCCGAAGCGAGCGAACTCCACGTGTACGACACGCATGTGGTCAACGGCCTCTTGCAGACCGAGGAGTACACGCGAGCCCTGCTGGGCATGCGGCGCCCCCTTCTCGACGAGGAGACGATCGAGCAGCGCGTAGCGGGTCGGTTGGCGCGCCAGGACATCTTCAGTAAGTGGCCGGCCCCATTGCTGAGCTTCGTCATGGAGGAGTCGGTACTGAGGAAGCCTCTTGGCGGGAGTGCAGTGCAGCAGGGGCAGCTTGAGAAGATTCTGCTCCTCGGGCACAAGCGGAACGTCGAGCTTCAGGTGATGCCGCTCGACCGAGAGGACAACGCGGGTGTGGACGGTGCGTTCACTGTCATGACGCGGCAAGATGGCGATCAGGTGGGTTACTTGGAGGCGCAGGGCCGAGGCACGCTGGTCACCGATCGCGCAGGGGTCCGCGCACTGTCGGCGCGCTATGGGATCATCCGAGCCCAGGCCCTCACCCCAAGTGAGTCACTGGCCTTCATTGAGAAGTTGCTGGGAGAGAGATGAGCCTCAAAGACATTCACGGCCCCAGGGATGAAGTCGTCTGGGTCAAGAGCAGCTACAGCGGTGCCGAGGGCGGCCAGTGTGTCGAGGTCGCAGCCAGCCCTGACACGGTCCATGTGCGCGACTCGAAGGACACGGCCAGGCCTCCGCTGAGCGTGCAGACCGGAACTTGGACCGCGTTCATCGAGTTCGCGACTCTCTGACACCGTCAGAGCCCCCTTCGGCTCAGTACCGAAGGGGGCTGGGTCGCGCTCGCATCTCCGTTTCGCGGTCCACTGTGCGGAACGGGACGGTGAAGCCGGGAGCCGACGACCCGGCGAATAACCCGTCGAAAACGTCCAGTTGACGCTGATAGCGTTCATGACGTGGCGAAACTCAATCAGATCATCGCAGTCGAGAAGGGCATCAAGTCCAAGTCTCATCAGGACCTGACGTCGGCTCATCATGGGCTGCAGAAGCCCGCGTTGCTGGCCGGAATCTCGCGGACGTACCAGCCGAAGGACGAGGAGGGGGAGCAGCTGCCCCCCGAGTCGACGCGGGTGCAGGTGCAGGCCGAGGAGGTGTTGCGGGAGACCGCGGCGACCCTTACGCGGCTGTTCGACGTGACCGCCACGAAGGACTGGGCCAACTGCACGGCCCGCGCGGACGTGAAGGTCGACGGGCGGGTGCTCGTCGCCGAGGTGCCCGTGTCGTATCTGCTCTTCCTGGAGAAGCAGCTCACCGACCTCAACACCTTCGTGCGGAAGCTGCCCGTCCTAGACGCCTCCGAGTCCTGGGTCCAGGACCCGTCCACGGACGCGTGGAAGACCGAGCCCGTGCGAACCCTCCGTACGAAGAAGGTGCCCCGGAACCATGTGAAGGCCGAGGCCACCGAGAAGCACCCCGCCCAGGTCGAGGTGTACTACGAGGACATACCGGTCGGGTACTGGACGACCGTGAAGTTCTCCGGGGCCCTGCCCGCGCGGCGCGTGAACGAACTGCTCGGCCGGGTCGAGAAGTTGCAGCAGGCAGTCAAGTTCGCCCGCGAGGAGGCCAACGGCGTGGATGTCGTCGACCAGCGCGTCGGTGACGCCGTGTTCGGCTATCTCTTCGGATAACAACCGCTGCCCCTTGGGGTAGCCTCATGAACTCCCCGGCCACATCATCGCGGCCGGGGTGCGCGAGGAGCGCAAGCTGAAACTGAAGCTTGTCGTGACTGCGCGGTTCCAGTGGAGGTTCGAATCCTCCCCGCGGCACACACGTTCTTGCCGCGGTAGCCCAATTGGCAGAGGCAGACCGCGATCAATCTCAGACTCTTGCTCCAGACTCAGCATTCGCTGCCGATCGCCGGATCGACCGGGCCCAGACCCCGGACGTCGAAATGCCGGTTCAAGTCCGGCCCGCACAGCTCGATGTGCGGTGGTCCAAAGGCAGGACGCGGCGACATGATGACTGATCTGGGTCCTCAAGCGTGCCGGCGTGTGACATGGGCGGCATCTCAGGGCCCGGGGGCCGGCTACGCCCTCGGGCCCGCTCCACGATCGAGTTCATCGCGATTGCGTTCACCGCGCCAGAGGGCCCAGCCGGCTCGGCGCATCGCGACTGCGGTCGTCGTGACAGCGGTCTCGCGATTGCGTTCATAAAGAACGCGGCGATCCCGCCAAGTGTCATCTCGTGGAAATACGTACGTCCTCTTCCCTCCAGCAACGCGCTCTACGGTGGAACCACCGCTCGGCCGACGTCGCCCGAAGGCCCCCGCCCTCGCCCGACTGGAGTTCCGTGCCCCTCGCCGCTCGCACCCCGGCCGTCGCCGTACCGCCGTGGCTCGCCCATGCCCTGCGCGCGCAGCGCGGGCCGGTGCCCTGGAGCGCCGTCGTCCGGGGCGGGCTGGCCGCCGGGCCCCTGCTGCTCGTCGCGGTCCTCGCCGGGCGGCCCTCCGCGGGTGTCGTCGCCGCCCTCGGCGCCATGCTCGCCGGGATCAACGACCGGCCCGGCAGCAGGCGGACCGCCGTCAGACGACTGGGTCTGCCCGCGCTGGCCGGCGCCTGCGGGCTGCTCGTCGGGTCGTACACCGGGGAGCATGTGGGGCCCCTGGCGCTGACCGGCGTACTGACCGGGCTCGGGCTGATCGCCGGAGCCGTCAGCGCCGTCGGCCCGGTGGCGAGCGGAGCCGGCACCCAGCTTCTCGTCGGCGCGGCGGTCGGAGCGGGGATGCCGCTGCCCGAGCCCGGATGGCAGCGCGCGCTCCTCTTCCTCGCGGGCGCCGGCTGGCTGCTCGCGCTGCGGCTCGTCCTGCCGACGCCGGGCGCCCCCTCCGGCGACTACCGGTTCGACGGGGAGCGGGCCGCCGTCGCCGGCGTGTACGACGCGGTCGCCGCGCTGCTCGGCGCCGCCGGGGGACCGGACGCGACCACCCGCCGGGCCGCCCTCACCGCCGCCCTCGATCATGCGCAGGACGCACTGTCCGGGCCCCGGCTGCGGCGCTACGCCGTCTCCGGGACCGAACGGCGGCTGCACGCGCAGTACGTCGCCGCACTGCCGCTCGCCGAGGCCGCGACCGCGCTCGCGTGGGCCGAGGACCCGCTGCCCCCGCGAACCGTGGAAGGGCCCCGGCGGCTCGCCGCGGCGGTCCGCGGCGGCCGTCACCCCGGGCCGCTGCCGGCGCCCGCCCGCTCCGCGCCCGCCCTGCGCGCGCTCGACGACGCCCTGTTGCACGCCGCCGACGCCTTCGACCGCGGGGCGGGCACGCCGCACCGCGGGACGCACACCCGACGCCGTACCGCCGGGTCCGTGCTGCGCACCGCCCTCGGCGCGGGCGGACGTGAGTACGGCCTCCGGGTGGCCCTCTCGTTCGGCGCCGCCGCGGCCGTCGCGCAGGCACTGCACCACACCCGCTGGTACGGGCTCCACGCGCACTGGTACTGGCTGCCCGCGACCGCCGTCTTCCTGGTCAAGCCCGATCTCGGGCCGCTCGCCTCGCGCGTCCTGTGCCGGGCGGCGGGCACGGTGCTCGGCGCGGTCGCCTTCGCCGGACTCGCGCTGCTGCTGCCCCGGCCCGCCGGGCTGGTGGCGCTGGTCGCCCTCTGCGGTGCGCTGATTCCCGTCGCCACCCGGCACTTCGCCGCGCAGACCGCCGTAGTCACCGTCCTGGTCCTCGCCCTCGTCATGGTGGGCGGGGAGCCGGGGGCCTCCTGGAGCCGGATCGGCGAGACGCTGCTGGCCTGCGCGATCGTGCTGCTCGTGGGACATCTGCCGGCGCTCGGGCACCGCGGAGGGACGGTACGGGAACGGCTCACCCGTGCCGCGCAAGCGACCGACGCCTACCTCGCGCACGTCCTGGGCGACGGCACCGCGGACGACCGGACCGGCCGGTGGACGCTGCGCCGCGAGGCCTACCGCGCCCTCGCGGAAGCCCGCGCCGCGATCGACCTCGCCGCCGCCGAACTCCCCGCCCTCGCCCGGCATTTGGAGGGTACGGACGGCGTGGCGGCCACCCTGGAACGGCTCGTGGACACCACCACCGCGTGCGCCGTGCACCTCGACGACACCGGACGGATCGCCCCGCGCCACACCGAGCGCCTCCGCGAACTCCTCGACGAACTCGCCGAGCGCCGGGAGCGGGCGGGGCTCAGCGAGGTGGCGGTGCAGCTGACGCCTACGTCTCCGGGACAAGGCTGACGCCTACCGCCTACGCCTACGTCTCCGGGACAAGGCCTACGCCTACCTCTACGTCTCCGAGACAAGGATGGCGCCCAGTCGCGCGGGCCGCGGATTCGTCCAGGCCGACGCCTTCCAGGCCGACGCCTACGGGCCCACCCGCACCCACACCGGCGCGTGGTCCGACCCGGGCGCACCACGCCGCTGTTCGGGGTCCGGGCCCACCGAGGGCAGTCGCGGCACCCCGTCGTCGGGCAGGCCCGTGCCCGCCGCGGTGATCCGGTGGACCAGGCGGTGGCTGACCAGGAGGTGGTCGATCAGCTCGCGGCGACCCGAGTTGACGCGCGAGTACCGCTGATCGGCCGGGATGAGGGGTGCCACGTCCCACAGGCGCATCTCGTCGCCCTTGTCGGGGTGTTCGTAGCCGGCGGTGCCGATCTCGGAGCCGGGAGGGCCGAGCAGGATCTGCGTGGTGGCCGCCTGCACCTCGTCGTTGAGATCGCCCAGCACCGCCACGTCACGGGTGCGGCCCTCACCGGCCAGCAGGTCGTCGGCCAGTGCGCGCAGCGCCGTTGCCTCGGCCGCCCGCCGGTACAGCGCGTACGCGCCGTAGCGGGCCCGTTCGCCCTCGTCGCGCGGCTGGAAACGGCCACCGGGATACGACAGCAGCTTCGACTTCAGATGACACACCGCCACCTTCAGCACCACGGCCCGGGTGGCGATCTCGACCGCCAGGAACCCGCGGCCCGCCTGCGTCACGGGCGTACCGGTGTCGTCGCCCTGCACCGGCCACAACGGCTCCGGGAAGGAGTTCGTGTCGGCGAGCACCGTCGGTACGAGACGGTGGCTGAGGAAACCGACCCGGATGCCGCGGCTGTCGGCGTGCTCCGAGAGCGCGATGTGCCAGTCGCCGTCCAGCAGGCCGGCCAGGTCCTCCAGCGCGCCCGGGTCGCCGACCTCCTGGACACCGAGCAGCGTCGGGTCGAGTTCCGTGATGACGGACGCCAGGGCGGCCAGCTTCGTGTCGTACGCGGCCTTGTCCTTGGGGCCGAACGGGCCGCCGGGCCGGTACAGGTTCTCCAGGTTCCAGGTGGCGAGGAGCATGCCGGCCCCTTTCTGGGCGCAGGCGGTGGTGACGCCAGGGTGCGCGCGAAACGGTCGCGGCGACAGAGCGGCGACCGGATGCACGATTCACGTCGCCCGGCGGCACGATGCCGTCGTACGTTGGCGTGGTGACTCCTTCTCCCGCCGACCTCGTGATCACCGGATGCACCGCCCTCGTGCACGACGAGCACGAGGACATCGGATTCGTCGAGAACGCCTCGATCGTCGTACGGGACGGGGTCGTCGAGAGCATCCGGCCGGAGACCGGCGAGGCGCACGCCCCGGACGCCGTCGAGCACATCGACGGACGCGGTCAGGTCGCGATGCCCGGGCTGATCAACTGCCACACGCACGCGCCGATGGTCGCCCTGCGCGGAATCGCCGAGGACCTCCCGGCCGAGGAGTGGTTCAACGACTTCGTCTGGCCCATCGAGTCCAACCTCACCGAAAAAGACGTCGAGTTGGGCGCGCGGCTCGCCTGCGCCGAGATGATCCGCGGCGGAGTCACCTGCTTCGCCGACCACTACTTCTCCATGGACACGGTCGCCGCGGTCGTGGCGGAGACCGGGCTGCGCGCCCACCTGGGAGAGGCCTTCTTCTCCACCCAGGGTCCCGAAGGCCGGGAGAAATCCCTGGAGTTCGCCCTCCGGCACCGGGGCACCGCGGGCGGCCGCATCACCACCACCCTGGCCCCGCACGCGCCGTACACCGTGACCGACGACGACCTCGCCGCGACGGCCGCCCTCGCCCGCGAACACGGCCTGCCCGTGCACCTCCACGCCGCCGAGAGCCGCGGCCAGACCGACACCAGCCTGGCCCGGTACGGCCGTACGCCGATCGAGATCCTGGAGCGCGCCGGGCTCCTCGACCTGGAGGCAGGTCTCCTCGTGGCGCACGGCACCGGCATCATCGAACGCGATCTGCCCCTGCTGGAACGCGCCGCGGGCCGTGTCGCCGTCGCGACCGCACCCCGCGGCTATCTGAAGTTCGCCTGGGACCCCACGCCGGTACGGGCGTTGCGCGGTGTCGGCGTCCCGGTCGGCCTCGCCACGGACGGAGCCGCGTCGAACAACTCCCTCGACGTCTGGGAGTCCATGGCGCTCACCGCACTGGTGCAGAAGTCCGCCGAGGGCGACCCGCGCTGGCTGACGTCCCGTCAAGCGCTGCACCACGCAACGCTGCAGAGTGCCCGGGCGGTCGGTCTCGGCGAGAACATCGGCAGCCTCGCCCCCGGCCGGCGGGCCGACATCGTCCTGGTGGACCTCACCGGGCCGCACACCCAGCCGGTGCACGACCTCGCCGCCACCCTCGTGCACAGCGCCCGCTCCGCCGACGTCCGCACGACCGTCGTCGACGGACGCGTACTGATGCGGGACCGCTGGCTGCTCACCATCGATCTGCCGTCGGCCATAAGGGAGTTGGGGGAGCGGCTGCCCGCGCTGATCGACCGGAGCCACGGCCGGCGGATCCAGCAGTACGACACCTGAGGCGCCCGGCGTCGCCGTCCTGCGCGCCCGCGGCCCGGCCGCGCTGCCGGTGACGCACGCGGAGGAGAAAGACCCCGATGTGCCGGTGACGTATGGGGGGAGAAGAGAGACCCTGATGTGCCGGTGACGTATGGGGGGAGAAGAGAGACCCTGATGTGCCGGTGACCCACGGGCAGAAGAGGGTCCCCGATGCGCCCGTGACGTACGGAGAGAGGAAATTTTCCGACGCACCGATGAGTTCCGCTCGCCGCGCCGGTCCACCCCCCGAGAGGGACCGCTCCCCGGCGTCCCGTCGCGTTCCGGAGGAGGGGCCCATGACGCTTCCGCAGATCGTCTCGCGCGAGCAGTGGCGCATCGCGCGCGAACAGTTGCTGGCCAAGGAGAAGGCCGTCACGCGCGCGCGTGACGCGCTCAACGCCGAGCGGCGCGAGCTGCCGATGGTCGAGATCGACACGGAGTACGTGTTCGAGGGCGGCGACGGCAAGGCGACTCTCCTCGACCTCTTCGAGGGGCGCCACCAACTCGTCGTCTACCACTTCATGTTCGCGCCCGAGTGGGACGCGGGGTGCCGCAGCTGCTCGGCGTTCCTCGACCAGATCGGTCATCTCGCCCATCTGCGGGCCCGGGGCGCCGCCTTCGCCGCGGTGTCGCGTGCGCCGTTCACCAAGATCCTGCCCTTCAAGGCCCGCATGGGCTGGACCCTGCCCTGGTACTCCTCGTACGGCACCGGCTTCAACTACGACTTCCAGGTGTCCTTCGAGGGGGAGGGCGAAGAAGAGCCCTTCGAGCGTCCGGGCGTGAGCTGCTTCCTGCGCGACCGCGACCGGATCTTCCACACGTACTCGACGTACGAGCGCGGTCTGGACGGGCTCGGCTCGACGACCACGCTGCTGGACCTCACCGCCCTGGGACGCCAGGAGGAGTGGGAGGAGCCCAAGGGACGCGCCTCCGCGCTGGGCGCACCCGCGGGCAGCGAGCGGCTCCGGTACCACGACGAGTACGACGACTGACGCGACCGGTCCGGCGTATCTCGACGCATACGGCAACTGAGGCGGCCGGCGTCGCGTCCTGCCCCTGACGCAACCGGTCCCGCCGGTCTCGGGGACATGGCCGGTCACGGCATGATCGCGGGGTGTACTCGCGCCGACACAGCGGGTACGGAGAGTGAGAGATCCCTCACCCGAACGCGGGCAACAAGTGTCGACTACGTCTCAGTACCGTCACGTCGCGAGCCGTTCACCCCCTGTAGGGCGTTTAACTCTACGAGTACAGCGCGACATGGAGGTGCAGGGTGAACGGGCGAATGGTGCTGGAGCGCTTTCCCGCCGGTGGGCCGCGCGGATCGTGGCCCGCGGAGGAGTTCGCGCAGGCGTGCCGCCTGCAGGGCCAGGCCGCCGAGGTCGTCATGGACCTCGCGACGGACGCATTTCTGGTGATCGTGCGTGGCGGGGAGCTCGTCGAGTAGGGAACCGCGGGGCCGCGTCGGGTCAGCCCGCCTTCGGGGCGGGCACCTTCTTCGTGAACTGCTCCGCCTGCAGCGAGTACAGCTCCGCGTAGACCCCGCCGGTGGCCAGCAGCTCGTCCGGGGTGCCGGACTCCACAAGGCGGCCCTGTTCCAGTACGTGCACGAGATCGGCGTGGCGCACCGATGCCAGCCGGTGCGTGATGAGGATGACCGTCTGGCCGGTGCCGGCCAGGGCCCGGATCTTCTCGAAGACCTCCAGCTCCGCCCGGGCGTCGAGCGCCGCCGTCGGCTCGTCCACGATCAGGATCCGCCCGCGCCGGTAGGCCGCCCGCGCGATCCCGAGCCGCTGCCACTGGCCGCCCGACAGCTCGTGACCGCCGCTGAAGCCGCGGCCAAGGAGCGTGTCGAGGCCGCGTGGCAGATCCTCCACGACATCCTCCGCCCCTGCCTCGGCGACCGACGAGGCGAGACGCTCATCGGTGAGCGGCGCCGAGGCCCGTCCCACCGCGACATTGACCCGGGCCGTGAACGGCCACCGTTTGAAGTCCTGCGCCACCATGGCGATCCGCTCGGCGAGTTGACGCCGGTCCGCGTGCCCCGCGTCCACGTCGTCCCACAGGATGCGGCCCCCGTCGGGCGCGTACAGCCCGGCCAGCAGTTTGACCAGGGTCGTCTTCCCCGAACCGTTCTCGCCGACGAGCGCCACGATCCGGCCCAGCGGCAGACTGAGCGTCACGTCGTCCAGCGCGGGCCGGGCCGAGGTACCCGGATAGGTGAACGTGACGTTCTCGAAGCGGATTTCACGGGGCTCCTCCGGGAGCGGATCGCCGCCCTCGGGGATCGTGCGGCGCTCCGCCTCGTCGAACAGGCGTTGCAGGTCGCCCACGAACAGGGCTTCCTCGTGCAGGGCGTTGACCGCCAGGACGAGGGTGTCGAGGCTCGCGGAGCCCGTGCGGATCGCGATCACCGCCGTACCGGCCACGGAGAGCGCCATCGCGCCGCCGAGCAGCAGCCCGCCGAGTGTCGCGTACGTCGCCACGGTGGCGAGCCCCGTCCAGGCCGCCGCGATCAGTCCCGTCCGCGCGGTCAGCCTGGCCAGCCGTGCCTGTTCCACCTCCGCCGTCTTCGACATCGAACGGAAGTGGCGCAGCAGGAACGGCCCCACGCCGTGCACCCGGATCTCCGGTGCCGCGGCGGGCTCGGTGAGCAGACCGCTGATCAGCCGGGCCGCCCGGGCGTGCTGCACCCAGGCGTGGAACGACTCGTACCGGCGCCGGGCGTTGGTCAGGGCGCTCCAGGCACTGGGCAGCGTCATCGTCACCAGGAGCGGCAGCAGCGCGGGATGCAGCACCGTCAGGACGCCCGCCGCCGCGACCAGCGAGATCATCGCGTTCACGACCCGGGTGGCGACCGAGAGCATCCGCCGGGCCGAGGTGGCGCCGTACTGCGCGGTGTCCAGCAGCTTGTGGAAGGCGTCGTCCTCGATCGCGGCCAGCTCCACGCCCGCCGCCCGCTCCAGATACAGCTCCGTCGCCACCCGCTCCACCTTGGGCTCCAGGCGGCCGATGGCGTACGTCGACGTGGCCCGCAGCAGCGTGGCGAGCAGCGTTACGGCGGCGACCGTGGCCAGCGCCGGGACGGCTCCGCGCAGCCGGTCCTCCACCGGGCCGCTCGCCATCACCCGCCCCAGCACGCTGTTGACGGCCAGCAGGCTCACCGCCTGCGCCGCGCCGCGGCCGACCTCGGCGGCCAGTACGGTCCGGGCCGCGCCCCGGTCCGCCTGCCAGGCCAGCCGGAAACTGGCCGCGAGCAGGGACGGCAACCTGGTCACCATGGCACGGAAGTTGAGCTCCAGGAACGCCTCGGAGTGCTGCGACCACCCCGTGTCGTAGCGCAACGGGCCGCCGAAGAGCAGGAGTTCCGAGTCGGACGGCGCCGGGTCGGTGCCGCGTTTCTTTCTCACCGTTGGCCTCCCGGGGAGTGCACGCACGGTGCCCTCGTCCGATGAGTGCACGCCCGGTGCCCTCCCCAGAAATGCCGTCTTCCACCCGTAGGGGCAAGGGAGTTCGGGTTCGGCCGGCGCACTCCGGGCGCCCGGCTTCGCGCCGGTGGGGTCATCGTCCGTCCGGCGCCCGTGGACGCGCCCCCGGCTGCGGGCCGCCGGGTCTCAGGCGCTGATGTGGCGGGACCAGGCCGGTGGTATGCCCATGATCCGGCAGACGGCCAGGTACAGAGGGATCGGCGGGGTGTACGGAATCGTGCCGTCCGGTTTGTGGATGAGCCCGGGAACGCACGGTGTCTCCGGGAGGACGGCCCCAATGGCGTAGTGGGCGGGCGCCGGCCATTCGAGGGCGACATCCGAATCGGAGGGGACGATCCACCACCAGTACGCCGCGTCGGCGTACACACAGCCCACGCGCGGCAGCCGGGGCAGCAGCAGCGGGCCGAAACGGGCCGGCACCGCCACCGCGTCGCAGCCGAGCGGCACCGACATGCCCTCGGGTATGGGGAGACGTCTCGGTGCCTCGGACGGGCGCTGCCCGCGCCGCACGCGGACCAGCGTGTCCAAGGACAGCACCGGGGCCGGCCCGGTCGACATCGTCCTCACACCCATTCGGCCCCCGTCCCCAGGAAAGCCTGCGCCCCGGAGCCCCGGCCGTCGGCCGGCGGCTTCTTCGCGCTCCACCCCAGATCGGACCGCGGTTCGGTGTCCGGGCCCCGGCCCCCCGAGCGGGCCGGGGCACCGGTGTGCTGCCGGATCCCCAGCTCCGGCGGGTACAGCTCGGGCGTGTACGTGTGTGGCAGGCCGGTGTCGGCCTGTGGTTCGTCCGTCGTGCGGGGCAGCTCCGCCCAGACCAGCAGTCCCGGTCCGGTCTCCTGGGAGCCCCAGGCCCGGCTGACGGCCGCGACGAGGAGCAATCCCCTCCCGTGCTCCTCGTCGGGCCGCTGCGGTGAAGCGTGCGGCTCACCCGGAGCGCATCCTTCGTCACGCACTGCTATCCGCACCAGTTCATCCCCGTCGTGGAGCTCGCAGGTGACGCTCCGGCTTGCGGTGTGCATGATCGCGTTGGTCACCAGTTCGGAGACGACCAGGGCCGCTGTGTCACAGGTGTCCCCGCAGACCGCCCAGCGCGACAGCCGGGCGCGGGTCAGGCGGCGGGCCTGTCTCACGGAGCCCGGGTGGGCGGCCAGCTCGAAGCGGAACCGGCGCTCTGCGGCTGCCTCGGGGCGCACCCCTGTGGCGGCACGGAGACCGAACCGGTCTGCGGCGGCGTCTGTTCCTAACGGCGCGGACGGAGTCACGCTTGCCACTATCGCCCCGGCGTGAACACTTGGCAAGTGTCACTCTGAAAATTGCAGAGTGCCGTGTGCCTTCGAGAGGGGCCGTGGCACACTGCTCGCAACAGCACGCCGAGCGGCGCCAGTTGGAATCCGGGAAAAGGACACCCAACGGCGCCGCCCGGGCTGCCAGGACTCAGTGGAGGTGGGACGTGAGCGAACCGCGGTCCGCGCCGACGGTCGGCCAGGTCGTCCTCGGCCGGCGCCTGCTGGACCTGCGGGAACGTGCGGGTCTCAAGCGGGAGGAGGCCGCACGGGTCCTGCGGGTCGCTCCCGCCACCGTCCGTCGTATGGAGATGGCCGAGGTCTCCCTCAAAATCCCGTACCTCCAGCTCCTCCTGAAGTCGTACGGCGTCTCCGACGAAGAGGCCGAGGCCTTCGTGCAACTGGCCGAGGAGGCCAACAAGCCCGGCTGGTGGCAGCGGTTCCACGACATCCTGCCCGGCTGGTTCTCGATGTACGTGAGCCTGGAGGGCGCGGCCAGCCTGATCCGCTCGTACGAACCCCACTTCGTGCCCGGCCTGTTGCAGACGGAGGATTACGCGCGTGGCGTCCTGAGATCGGGCGCCATCGGCCAGACCAGACCCGACGACATCGAGCGCCATGTCGCGCTGCGCATGCAGCGCCAGGATCTGCTCACCCGCGAGGACGCGCCCCGGCTGTGGGCCGTGATGGACGAGACGGCCCTGCGCCGTCCCGTCGGCAGCCCCGACGTCATGCGCGCCCAGATCGACAGGTTGCTTCAGGCCACGAAGCTGCCCAACGTGACGCTGCAGGTCGCCCCGTTCGCCGCGGGGCCGCATCCCGGCACGTACGGGCCCTTCGTACTGTTCCGGTTCGCCATGCCGGAACTGCCGGACATGGTCTACAGCGAGTACCTGACCGGGGCCGTCTACCTGGACGCGCGTGCCGAGGTGGCCACCCATCTCGAGGTCATGGACCGCATGGCGGCCCAGGCCGCTACGGCACATCGCACGAAGGAGATCCTCCGGGATCTCCGCAAGGAGCTGTGAATGGAACGCATCGGGCCGCGGATACGCAACGCGCGCATCTACAACGGCATGCCCGCCCGGGAACTCGGCAGTGAGGGCTGGCGCAAACCGTGGAGCGGCGGCAACGGCGGCAACTGCCTGGAGGCGATGAAGCTCGACGACGGGCGGATCGCTGTCCGGCAGTCGGCGGATCCCGATGGCCCGGCCCTGATCTACACCGCCGGTGAGATCACCGCGTTCATTCAGGGTGCGAAGGCGGGGGAGGCGGACTTCCTGCTGTCTTGAGGGGGCGCGTCTTGAAGGCCTCGTCTTGAGGGGCGCCGGCCTCAGGGACTGCCGTCCTGAGGGCCGCTGTTCTGAGGAGCCGCCGGGTGTCTTGAACCAGTCGGTCACGGGCGCGGGGCTCTCTTCTTTTCCCTCTCGACTTCCTAGCCTGGGTGCCGACTGATCATCTGCCGACGCGCGGACCTACGGAGATCGCCATGACCGGGCAGCCCCCCAGCGAGATCGATACGAGCAGACCGCATCCCGCGCGGATGTACGACTGGTTCCTCGGCGGCAAGGACAACTACCCGGTCGACGAGGAGATGGGCCGGCAACTCCTCGCGCTGGAGCCGCGGGTGCCGGTGATGGCGCAGGTCAACCGCGCCTTCATGCACCGCGCCACCCGCTGGCTGGCGATCAACGGCGTACGGCAGTTCCTCGACATCGGCACCGGCATACCGACCGAGCCCAATCTGCACCAGGTCGCCCAGCGGGTCGCACCCGACGCACGCGTTGTCTACTGCGACAACGACCCCATCGTGCTGGCCCACGCCGAGGCACTGCTGCGCAGCACGCCCGACGGGGTCACCGAGTATCTCCAAGCCGATGTGCGGGACCCGGCCAGGATCCTCGAACAGGCCGCGAAGATCCTGGACTTCGGCAAGCCCGTGGCCCTTTCCCTCGTCGCGCTGCTGCACTTCGTCGCCGACGAGGACGGCGCGTACGAACTCGTGGAGCGCTTTCTCGCCGAACTGCCCTCCGGCAGCTACCTGATGCTGTCCCACGCCTCGGACGACTTCGACACGGAGAAGGCGGCGACGGCCACCGAGATGTACCGCAGGCGCGGGCTGACCATGGCGCTGCGCGGCCGTGCGGAGATCGCGCGGTTCTTCGACGGACTCGAACTCGTCGAGCCCGGCGTCGCGTTGGTCGCCGACTGGAAACCGGAGCTCGGCGAGGTCATCCAGCTCGAGGGCGATGAGCCGGTGCCGGGGTACGCGGGGGTGGGGCGCAAGGGGTAAGGGGTAAGGGGTAGGGGTTGTCTGAGGGCGTCGTGTTCACCGCGGTGGCAGGTGTCTGAGGGCGTCGCACTCACCCTGGCGGGAGTTGTCCGGGGACGTCGTGCTCACCTCGGCGGCAGCGCCCCGCACAGCGCGTCCAGCGCCGCCCCGTACGCGTGCTCCGCGGGTGTCGCGTACCCCACGACGATGCCGTCCGGCGCGGACATCGTCGCCGCCGGATGGCGGAACTCGGCGAGTCCGTCCAGGGCGACCCCCTGCCAGACGGCCGCCTTGACCACGGACTGTTCGGTGCCCGGCGGCAGGCGCAGTACCGCGTGCAGCCCGGCGGCGATCCCGGTGACCTCGACATGCGGCGCGTGCGTGGCGAGCGCGGCGACGAGCCGGTCGCGCCGCACCCGGTACCGCTGCCGCATACGCCGCACATGGCGGTCGTACGACCCGGAGACGATGAAGTCCGCGAGCGTCAGCTGGTCCAGCACGCTCGCCCACGCCTCCCGCTCGCCCTTGACCGCGAGGACCCCGTCGACATACCGCTCCGGAAGGACCATCCACCCCAGCCGCAGCGCCGGTGACAGGCTCTTGCTGACGGAACCGATGTGGATGACCCGCTCCGGGTCGAGCCCCTGTACGGCGCCGACGGGCTTGCGGTCGTAACGGAACTCCCCGTCGTAGTCGTCCTCCAGAATCACCCCGCCTCGCGCGCGTGCCCAGTCGACCGCGGCCGCGCGCCGCGAGGGGTGCAGCGGACCGCCGGTGGGGAACTGGTGCGCGGGCGTGAGCAGGACGGCCCGTTCCCTGCCCAACTCGCCGACCAGGGCGCCGTCTCCGTCGAGGGGCAGCGGCACGGTCCGTACGGACGCGGCGGCCAGCAGCTCGCGATGGAAGCCGAGGCCGTACGACTCGACGGCCAGCGGCCCGCGCAGCACCCCGCCGGTCCCCGCGAACAGCAGCCGCAGCGCGTGCGCGAAGCCCGAGCAGACCACGATCCGTTCCGGCTCGGTGCGTACGCCCCGCGCGCGTGCCAGGTATTCGGTGAGTGCGCGGCGCAGCTCGATCCGGCCGGCCGGATCGCCCGGCCCGAAGGCCTCGTTGGGGGCCTGCTGGAGCGCCCGCCGGTACGAGGCCAGCCAGGCGGCGCGCGGGAACGACGACGCGTCCGGAGTCCCCTGCCGCAGATCGTGCCGCGGTCCACGCGCGCGTGGCGGTGCCTTCTTCGGTACGCGCGCCCGGGCGCCCAACGGCTCGGCACGCTCGGCGACCCGGGTGCCCGAGCCCTGGCGGGCGGTGAGCCAGCCCTCGGCGACGAGTTCGGCGTACGCGTCGGCGACCGTGTTGCGGGCGACCCCGAGGTCGGCGGCGAGCGAGCGGTACGGCGGCAGCCGTGTTCCCGGCGCGAGCCGCCCCGAGCGTACGGCCTCCCGCAGCGCGCGGATCAGCTCCGCCCGGCGAGGACCCGCCCCGGCCATCTCCAAGTGCAGATCGGCACCGATCCGCTCCGCCGAATTGACCCACGATTCCGCCATGGAAATGCACCCTACAGGGGGTCTTTCCGGGCCGTAGATTCATGGTCATGACGACGAACACGAACACGATGAAGGGGACGGACGCGATGAACACGGCGGACGCGATGAACACGGCGGACGCGATGAACACGGCGGACGCGATGAACACGGCGGACGCGATGAACACGGCGGACGCGATGAACACGGCGAACGCGGCGGCCCACACGGCAGGGGCCGTGATCGCGGGCGGGGGCGCGGGCGGGGGCGCGGGCGCGCCGGGGACTCCCCGGCTCGACTTCGCCAAGGCCGCGCCCAAGGCCTTCCGCGCGCTCATCGGCTTCGACGCGGCGGCCCGCGAGGGGCTGGACCCGGCCCTCGTCGAACTGATCCAGATCCGTGCCTCGCACCTCAACCACTGCGCCTACTGCCTGCACATGCACACCAACGACGCGCGCAAGGCCGGCGAGAGCGAGGACCGGCTGCACATGGTCGCCGTGTGGCGCGAGGCCCGGCACTTCTTCGCGCCGAAGGAGCAGGCAGCGCTCGCCCTCACGGAAGCCGTCACCCTGGTCGCCGGCGGTGGCGTCCCGGACGACGTCTACGCGGAGGCCGCCGCCCACTTCGGCGACCAGGAACTGGCCCACGTCCTCGCCCTGATCTTCACGATCAACACCTGGAACCGGGTCGCTCTGTCGACGGCCAAGGTGGCGGGCACGGACACGCGCGTCTGACGGCCGCCGGCGGAAGCCCGGGGCTCGGGCGGCTGCGCGTGTCCGTGCCCGCCCAGTCCGTCACCGCCTACTCCGCGACCGCCAACGTCTTCACCGCGCTACGTCTTCACCGCGCTGCGCCGTCACCGCGCTGCGCCGTCACCGCGCTACGTCTTCACCGCGCTACGTCTTCACCGCGCTGCGCCGTCACCGCGCTGCGCCGTCACCGCGCTGCGCCGTCACCGCGCTGCGCCGTCACCGCGCTACGCCTTCATCGGGCGGTCGTACGGCCCGATCGGGGCGGGCAGTTGCGAGGCGCCGGTCAGATGGCGGTCGACCGCCGACGCCACCGCCCGGCCCTCGGCGATGGCCCAGACGATGAGGGACTGGCCGCGCGCGGCGTCGCCGGCGACGAAGACTCCGGGGGCGCTGGTGGCGAAGTCCGCGTTACGGGTGATCGTGCCGCGCGAGTCGAGGGTGACCCCGAGCTGGTCGAGCAGACCGTCGTGCCGGTCGGGGCCCGAGAAGCCGAGGGCGAGCAGCACGAGGTCGGCGGGGAGGTCCCGCCCGGAACCGGGGACCGGGCGGCGCCCCGCGTCCACGTCGACCAGGTGCAACGCGCGCACATGTCCCTCCCCGTCCCCGGTGAAGCGGAGCGTGGACGCCGCGAACAGCCGGGCGTCCGCGTGCGCGGCGGGCGCCGTCTCCAGTTCCCCGGCCTCCTGGTGCGCGGCCGAGAGGCGGTAGATCTTCGGGTACGTCGGCCAGGGCTCGAGATCCTCGTCGCGATCCGCCCCCGGCTGCGCGTAGATGTCCAGCTGCGTCACGGACGCGGCGCCCTCGCGCACGGCCGTGCCCAGGCAGTCCGCGCCCGTGTCGCCGCCGCCGATGATCACGACATGCCTGCCGGCGGCGGACAGCGGAGAGACCTCGAGATCCCCTTCGCAGACCCGGTCGGCCAGCGGGAGATACTCCATCGCCTGATGGATTCCGTCCAACTCCCGTCCTGGTACGGGAAGTTCTCGCCAGGCCGTGGCGCCTACGGCGAGGATGACCGCGTCGTAGCGCGCCCGCAGCTCCGCGGCACCGACGTCCCGCCCGACCGCCACCGACGTACGGAACTTGGTGCCCTCCGCCCGCATCTGTCCGAGCCGCCGGTCCAGGTGCCGCTTCTCCATCTTGAAGGCCGGGATGCCGTACCGCAGCAGGCCGCCGATCCGGTCGGCCCGCTCGTACACGGCGACGGTGTGCCCGGCCCGCGTCAACTGCTGGGCCGCGGCGAGCCCGGTGGGCCCGGAGCCGATCACGGCGACCGTCCGCCCGGAGAGCCGGTCCGGCGGACGCGGTGGCGTGAAACCGTCCTCCCAGGCCCGGTCGGCGATGGCCACCTCGACGTTCTTGATGGTGACCGCGGGCTGGTTGATGGCGAGCACGCATCCCGCCTCGCACGGCGCCGGACACAACCGCCCGGTGAACTCGGGGAAGTTGTTCGTCGCGTGCAGCCGGTCGCTCGCCGCCCGCCAGTCGTCCCGTGAGACGAGGTCGTTCCACTCCGGGATCAGATTGCCCAGCGGGCAGGCCTCGTGGCAGAAGGGGACCCCGCAGTCCATGCAGCGGTCGGCCTGCCTGCTGATGATCGGCAGCAGGGCCCCGGGGACGTACACCTCGTCCCAGTCCCGCACCCGTTCCTCGACGGGCCTGCGGGGCCATTCTTCGCGCGGAGTGGTGAGGAAACCCTTGGGATCGGCCATGGCCGTCTCCCTTGCGTACGCGTACGGGGTCGAATGCTCTTTCGGCCACGATACGGCCTCGCCCTTCCGCGCGCCGCTCGGCTTCCGCCGCCCGGTTGCCCCGCCCGGCCCGGGTGCTCGCGACACTGGTCGCGGCGGTGCGTTTCTGGTGCCGGGGGGTTGGTCCTCCGATGCGTCCAGCGCCGGGTTCCGGTCTTCCGGTTCCCGGTTCCCGGTGGGTGGGGCCGTGTCCTGTGGTGTGTTTCCGCGCCGGGTTCTGGTCTTCCGGTTCCCGGTGGGTGGGGCCGTGTCCTGTGGTGTGTTCCCGCGCCCGGTTCCGGTCCGTCCGGTCCGCCCCCGTTCCGGGGCTCGGCTCACTCCTCCGACTCCTCCGACGCGTACCGGGGCCGGCCCGGGCTCAGGTGAGGGCGAGCACGTACGACACCGTCGCTGCGGCCGACGCGACCGTGCGGACGTGGTTCCACATCGACCACTCGCCCACGTATCTGCTCCAGTACGCGGTGGCCTCCGGGGCGCCGGGCTCCATCCCGGCGAGCTTCTCGTTGCGCGGGACATTCGCGGCGGCCGTCACCCCGAACGTGCCGAAGAGATACAGCGCGCTGCCCAGCAGCAGTTCCACCGTGCCGTCGTCCGGCCACAACACGAACGTCACCACCGCCAGCACCGCGCACAGCACGGCCGTACCGACGAACACCGCCATGAAGGCCGGGGTCAGCGCGGCCACATTGATCGCTTGCATCGCCGCCACGCCCTGCGCCGGCGGCAGCGCGGCGATCCCCTTCATGACGAACGTCGAGAAGCCGCAGAAGACACCGGCCACCAGCCCGGTACCGAGCACGCCCAGCACCGTCAGCACGAAGTACGGCCCATCAATCATGTCCACTCCCGCGTCCGCCCGAAATCCAAGATCCTGCACGGCCCCCGACCGTCACCTCAACTCAATACCCATGCGATCTCCGCGACCATGGCCGAACTGCGCGGACGCATACGCGAGCGTCTTGCCCCGCGCCCTCACCCGACCGCCGGCCCGACGCACCCTCGACGGCCCCGGTCACCCCGCCCCACCCCTTCTCACCCCGCCCGCCCCTTCTCATTCCGTCCCACCCCGTCCCGCCCCTTCTTATTCCGTCTCACCCAGTCGCCTGACCGGCGCGCCATCCGCTCAGCGTGGCCTCCACCGCGGCCGCGATCCGGCGCCGGGCCTCCTGCCGCGGCACGCCACTCATCAGCAGCTGGTCGTACGGCGTCTCCGTATGCCGTACGGATGCACGGACCGCCGAGGTCACCGCGGACTCGGACAGGGCACGGCCCGCCGCGCTGCGCCCGACCCGCCCGCTCCCGCGGACCGAGGCATGCGCGGCGATCGCGCCGGCCCGCCCCGCCGGGCAGCCGGGAAACAGCCGCCGGATCTCCTCGGCGAACACCTCCGTGAAGCGCACATCCTCCGCCGCCCGCCGCCGCGCGTCCCGCGTCCGGCGCCGCCGCCGGGCCTCCGCGTCCGCCAGGCACCGCCCCTCGGCCAGAGCCAGCGCCGACTCCTCGACGAGGACGCCCTGCCGCTCGTACCGCGCCCGTCTCCGGTTGAACCGCACCACCACCGCCGACAGCGCGCTAGCCTCCCGCGCCCTCCGCGTCAGCGCGGTGTCCCCTCGCGGCAGGAACACCAGGTGCCCGAGGTCGGCACAGTCCAGACACCGCTGTGTCCCCTCCTCCAGCACCAACAGCGCGAGCGGCCCGCTCCGGCACGCGGCACAGTGCCGCTTCTTGAGCGGCTGAATGACGAGAAGCCCGGTGCGGGGCGGGGGAGCTGCGATCCGTGCCATGCGCGGTTCATTCCCCGACCGACCGCCCCCGGAAGCACGTCACCGACGCGTGTCGTTGCCGTGCGTGAGTAGTTCACCTGCCCCGGGACCGGGCCTCCTCCGTGAACCACTGCAAAAGCCTCCGGGGGCGGCGGAATTGAACACCGACACCCGCGTACGGTGCAGCGTCGGCGTCTCGATCTCGTCGAGCACCGCCACCGCACGGTCCGCGTACGACAGCCACGCACCCGCGCCGGGCGCACGCTCCCCGCCGAGCCGGTACCGCCCGGTACGCGGGGAGTCGACCTCCAGCCGGGCGGGCGGCGTGAGCATCACCCAGTCCACCCCCGCCCCGACCTCGCCCCCTTGCTCCGTCGCCTCCCGCAATCGCCGCAGCCCCGCCGCGTGCGCCAGCGCGAACGGCGCCGAGCATCTGCCGCGCCTCCTCGCCGCTCGCCGTGCCCACGAGCTCGCGTCGTGAGCGCGGCATCATGGGCTCTGTGCGACTCGAAGCGATCACCTGGGAACGACTCGGCGACCTGCTCGCCGAGCGGCTGCTCGACCTGAAGCCGGACGACGGGAGTCCCTGGCCGCGCGTCGCCTTCGACGGGGCGCCGGCCGCCCGCCCCGGCGACCTCGCGCACCGCGTGTCCGAGGCGTTGCGCGTCCGCGGCCGGTCCTCGCTGGTCGTCGGCACGGAGGGATTCCTGCGTCCCGCCTCGCTCCGGTTCGAGTACGGGCACGAGGACGTGGAGGCGTACTACGACGGCTGGTTCGACACCGGAGCCCTGTGGCGCGAGGTCTTCGGTCCACTCGAACCCGGCGGCAATGGCCGCGTCCTGCCCGACCTCTGGGACCCGGCCACCGACCGCGCCACCCGCAGCCCCTACGTCCAACTCCCGCCCGGCGGACTGCTGTTGCTGCACGGCCCCCTCCTGTTGCGTCATTGGTTCCCCTTCGATCTGACGGTGCACGTCCTCCTCTCCCCGGGCGCCCTTCGCCGCCGCACCCCCGAGGGCGACCACTGGAACCTCCCCGCCTTCGAGCGCTACGAGGCCGAGGTGGAACCGGGCGCCACTGCCGACGTGCTGGTGCGCGCCGACGATCCGCGTCACCCGGCGTGGAACGGCTGATCGCGAGCAGCGAACCCAAAAGAGCTTTCTATGCACGTGCATGGAGTTAGTCTGAGCTCATGACGCTTCCTTCCGGTAATCCGGTCTCCTTCAGCGACTCGGTCCGCGCCCTCCTCGACGGCAAGAACTTCGCCAGCGTCGCCACCCTCGGCCCCGGCGGTACTCCTCACAACTCGGTGGTCTGGATCAAACGCGAGGGTGACTCGGTGCTGTTCTCCTCGACCGCGGGCCGCCAGAAGGTGCGCAACCTTCAACGCGATCCCCGAGTCAGCCTCTCGGTGTTCGAACTCGCCAACCCCTACACCTCGGTGGAGATCCGAGGCACTGCCGAGATCCTCCCCGACGAGAAAAAGCGCCTCCCGCACGAGCTCTCGCACAAGTACCTCGGCATCGACCCGCCGGCGGAGAAGGACGAGGAGGTCCGCGTGATCATCCGTGTCGTCCCGCAGAAGATCGTCGGCTTTTCGGCCTGAGCCCTGCGGCTTCTTGGCTTGCGCTCCTGCGGGCCCTTGGCCTGAGCCCCTAACGGTTCGTGGCCTGAGCCCCTGCGGGTTCTCGGTCCGAGCCCCTAACGGTTCGTGGCCTGAGCCCCTGCGGGTTCTCGGTCCGAGCCCCTGCGGCACGGGGGTCACAACCCGTGCCTCTGGACTTCAGGGTGCGCATCGCCGGGGGCGCGGCGAGAATGAAGGGCGCCGGGACTAGCGGTGCCTTCCTGCGTCGCGCCGGCCGTCCGGCACCGGGAGGTATTTCATGACCACCGCCGGAGACATCATGCATCGTGGCGCCCAGTGGATCCCCGCCCACGAGACCCTGGACCGTGCGGCCCAGCTGATGCGCGAACTCAATGTCGGCGCGCTGCCCATCAGCGACGAGAACGAACGGCTCTGCGGCATCCTCACGGACCGCGACATCGTCATCGGCTGTGTGGCCATGGGACACGACCCGGCACGGATCACGGCCGGTGACATGGCCCAGGGCACACCGCGCTGGATCGAGGCCGACGCCGATGTCAGCGAGGTGCTCCACGAGATGCAGGGGCACCAGATCCGCCGGCTCCCCGTGATCGAGAACAAGCGGCTGGTCGGCATGATCAGCGAGGCCGACCTGGCCCAGCATCTGACGGACGACCAGCTCGCCGCCTGGGTCGAGAGCGTCTACGCGAAGAGCGCGACGCGCTGACGTCGGCGACGGACCCGCGAACACCCGCGCCCACGGCCTTCTCTCCTTGGGACGTGGGTGTCCGCGCGTCTCACAGCCAGCCGTGGCGCCGGAAGCCCCGGTAGAGGATCAGACACGCCACGCTGGTCAGGCCTGCGACCAGGCCGTACCCGTAACGCCAGTGCAGCTCCGGCATGTGGTCGAAGTTCATCCCGTACACCCCGCAGACCATCGTCGGCACCGCGATGACCGCCGCCCAGGCCGTGATCTTCCGCATGTCCTCGTTCTGCGCGACTGTCACCTGCGCGAGGTGCGCCTGCAGAATCGAGTTCAGCAGTTCGTCGAACGCGGCTATCTGCTCCGTGACCCTCAGCAGGTGGTCGGAGACGTCCCGGAAGTAGGCCTGTATCTCCGGGTCGACCACCCGGATCGGCCGGGTGGCCAGATCCAGCAGCGGTCGGGCGAGCGGGACCACGGCCCGCTTCAGCTCCAGGAGTTCACGCTTGAGCTGATAGATGCGCCCCGGATCGGCACGCGCGCCGTTCTCCGCGAAGACGTCGGTCTCGACCTGGTCGATGTCCTCCTGCACGGCGTCGGTGACGCTGAGGTAGTCGTCGACCACGTGGTCCGCGAGCGCGTGCAGCACCGCGGCCGGTCCCTTGGCCAGCTGCCTGGGGTCGGCCTCGAGTTCCTCCCGTAGCGGACCCAGCGACCCATGCCGTCCGTGCCGCACCGTGATCACGAAGTCGCGGCCGACGAACACCATGACCTCGCCGGTGTCCACCACCTCGCTGGTCGCCGTGAGTTCCTGGTGCTCGACGTAGCAGACCGTCTTGAACACCGCGAACAGCGTTTCGCCGTAGCGCTCCAGCTTCGGGCGCTGGTGGGCGTGCACCGCGTCCTCGACCGCCAGCGGGTGCAGGTCGAAGAGCTCGGCGATGCCGGCGAACTCCTGGTCCGTCGGCTCGTGCAGTCCCAGCCAGACGAAGCCGTCGTCGCGCTTGCGCACTTGCTCCACGGCGTCGACCAGATCACTGCCGCCGGGAACTCTGGCGCCGTCCTTGTAGGTCACGCAGTTGACCACCGCCGAACCCAGCGGGGACCGGGCGGGGTGACTCAGGTCGACGCGGGGGCGCCGTCGGGTCAGCCGCGCCACAGTGCGGAGGCCGCCGACTTTGCCGAGGCCTGTGACCTTCCGCAGATTCCCTGCCATGGACATCCGGATCTCCTCGCGTGGATCCCTTCGCGCCGCGCATTGCGCCTTGCCGCGGCCAGTCTGCCAGCATGAATCGGACGTCGGGAAAGCCTGGGGGAACGGAATCCTCCGCTCCGCGCAACCGGCTGGCGGGACCGAGTCGTACGTCCGGCTGGCGCACCCGAGTCGTACGGCCGGCTCGTGCCATGCCGGAGAGCGGCGGAGAGCGGCGGAGAGCGGCGGAGAGCGGCGGAGGGGGCCTGACGCCATCGGCGCCCGGTCGGTCCGATGCGGAAGGGTGCGCCTCGGATGCGTTGCGGGAGCACGCCTCGGATCCGGTGCGGGGGCGCACCTCGGATCTGGTGCGTCAACCAAGCCCGACAAGCCAGACAACTGGGATGATTCCCCCATGACGCGAACCGACGGGTATCTACTCGACAACCGGCAGGCCGAGGCGAGGCAGCGCTTCGACGCCTTCGCCCCTCTCTTCGACCCCACGACCTTCCGGCACATCGAGCGTTTCGGCATCGGGTCCGGCTGGCGCTGCTGGGAGGTCGGTGCCGGCGGCACCTCGGTGGTGTCGTGGCTGGCCAAGAAGGTCGGCCCGACCGGGCGGGTCCTCGCCACCGACATCGACACCTCGTGGGTGGCCTCGGTCGCGCGTCCGCCGGTCGAGGTCCGGGTCCACGACGTGGCTGCGGAGGAGCCGCCGGGGGACGGCTTCGACCTGGTGCACGCGCGGCTCGTGCTGGCTCAAGTCCCGGACCGGGAACGGGCGTTGCGCTCGATGGTCAGGGCCCTGCGGCCCGGCGGCCGGCTCCTCGTCGAGGACGCCGACCTCTCGCTCCAGCCGCACCTGTGCCCCGACGAGCACGGCCCCGAGCAGCAACTGGCGAACCGCCTGCGCAAGGGCTACCGCCACCTGCTCACCGAGCGCGGCGCGGATCTGTCGTACGGCCGCACGCTCCCGCGCCTGCTCCGCGAGGCGGGCCTGCGCCGCGTGGAGGCCGACGCCTACTTCCCCGTCTCCTCGGCCGCGTGTGCCGCACTGGAGACGGCGACGGCCCGTCAGATCCGCGATGAGCTCGTCGCCGCGGGCCGCGCCACGGACCAGGACATCGACCGCCACCTGGCCAACGTGGCCGCCGGCACCATGGACCTGGCCACGGCTCCGATGGTCTCGGCCTGGGGGCGCAAGGCGTAGTGGAGACCGGGCGGGGCCTCGCGCCGGCTGATGTCCGGAGAGGCCCCGCACGCCCACCACTGCCCGAAGGGTGCCGCCGGCCGCCAGAAGAGCGGCTCCGCACCTGCCCGCCGTCCGAAGAAGCCCCGCACCCTTCCGCCGTTCCCGCGGCCCCGGACTGACTCCGTCCCGGAACAGAACCCGTCGCACCGCGCTCCGTAGAGGCCGTCCTGCCGTCCGGCCGCCTCTGTCAGGACGCCGTCGGCGGCCGCCCGCCCACCCGTTCCACCGCCCGCGCTCCCGCCCGGCACCCCTGCACAGCCGCGTCCTCCGGCTCCGCGCCCGCGAGCACGGCGGCGAGGAACGCTCCAGTGAAGGCGTCACCGGCGCCGGTCGTGTCCCTCGGTGTGGCGGGCACCGCGGGGACACGGGCCTGGACCTCGCCGGCCCGTGCGACGAGGGCTCCGTCGCCGCCCTGCTTGGCGACCACCAAGGGGACGTGGCGGCTCAACTTGGCTGCCGCGTCCACCGGATCGGGCAGCCCGGTCAGCAGGCACGCCTCGTCGCGACTGGGCAGCAGTACGTCGACCCCCTCGGCGAGCGCGAGAAAGCGGTCCACGCCCAGCTCCGTGAGGAACCCCGCCGACGCCGGATCCAGGCTCACCGGCACGCCACGCGCGCGTGCCGATTCCAGGACGACCGCCACCAGCGCACGGCTCGGTGCGGAGAAGAGCAGATAGCCGGACAGGTGCACCCGGGCGACCCCGTCCAGCAGTGAGGGCGACCAGTCGTCCGGCGCGAGCCGCAGCGACGCGCCGCTGTCCGTGAGGAACGTGCGCTCGGCCGCGGCACCCGTGTCCACCAGGCAGATCACGGTCCCCGTGGGCGCCTCCTGATCGACGACGAGACGCGGCCGTACACCGGAGGCGATCAGCTCCCGCTCGTGCCACGCGGCCGCGTCCGCGCCCACGCGCCCGAGCAGCCGTACGTCCTCGCAGCCCCAGTGGGCCGCCCAGCAAGCCACATTGGCGCCCGCGCCGCCCGGCAGGGTCCGGACGGCGGCGGCCGTGTCGGTGCCCGACGCGAGGGGACCGCGGTGCCGGGCGACGACGTCCGTCACGATGTCACCGACTACCAGCAGCGCCCCGGACACCGAGGCTGTACGAGCCCCGGCACCTTCGGAAACGGTCCCGCGCGCGTCCGCCTCGTGGCGTGCCCGATCGGCATCCGCGCGGTCGGGCGACGTCACGCCCCCGCCCAGGCCGCCGCGATCCGTCCCGCGAGCCGGACATTGCCCCGTACCGCGGCCAGATTGGCGCTCAGCGAGGCACCGTCGGTGTGCCGCACCAGATAGTCGAGCAGGAACGGCGTCACCGCCTGCCCGGTCACCCCTTCCGCCTCGGCCGCGTACAGCGCGTCGGCGAGCACGCGCGCGTGAAGCGCGGGATCGAGCTGCTCCGCCTCGGGAACGGGGTGGGCGACGATGAGTGCCGACTCCGGGCCGTCGAGGGCGTCCTGTGCGCGCATGACGTCCGCAACCTGGTCCGGCGACTCCAGCGTCCAGTCCACCGGATGGCCCGAGTCGGACAGATAGAAGCCGGGGAAACGCCCGGTGCCGTACCCGGCGACTGCGACCCCCAGAGTCTCCAGGCGTTGCAGGGTCGCGGGTACATCAAGGATCGACTTCACGCCCGCGCACACCATGGTGATCCGGGTGCGCGCCAGCAGACCCAGGTCGGCCGACTCGTCCTGCGTCAGCGTCCACTCGCGGTGCACCCCGCCGAGCCCACCCGTGGCGAACACGCGCACGCCCGCGCGGGCCGCGAGCAGCGCCGTGGCCGACACGGTCGTCGCCCCACTCGCGCCCGCCGCCACCGCGAGCGGCAGGTCACGGTGCCCGAGCTTGCGGATCCCGTCCTCGTTCGCGACCCGCTCCAGCTGCTCCTTGTCCAGACCGACATGGGGCTGCCCGTCCAGCACGGCGATCGTCGCGGGTACGGCACCCTCCTGCCGTACGACGTCCTCGAGCTCCAGCGCCACCTGCAGATTGCGGGGGCGTGGCAGCCCGTGCGCGATGATCGTCGACTCCAGGGCCACCACCGGCCGGCGTGCGCCGAGCGCCTCCCGCACCTCTTCGGACACCACAAACACGTGCCTGTCTCCTGTCTGTCGGTCTTCCCTCATCCCTGGCGGCCGGCGCGTCCGGTCAAACCCTTGCGGGCTCCGCGATACGTCACCAGCCTGGGCACATGACGGACAACGCGCCACGTCTCGACCATGTCGTCCTCTGGGTCCGGGACCCGCTCTCCGCCGCCGACTCCTACGAGAAGGCGGTCGGCCTGGAACCCCCGTTCGAAGCGCGGCACTACGAGTAGTGCATCAGGCATGAGGACGAGCAGGCGGACCGGCTGAACCCCGCCGTACGGGCTGCGGCTAGGGTGCCGCCCATGACCACGAAGAACCAGGCCACTCCGTCCTTCGCCGTGCACATCCCCGACGCCGAGCTGGAGCCGGAGCCGCTCGACCCGGCCCAGATCGTCTCCGGCACGCCGGTCGTGACGGGCAAGGTGCTGTGGGAGTCGGCCGACGGCAAGCAGCTGCGCGGCATCTGGCAGATCACGCCGGGCGTGGTGACCGACACGGAGGCCAACGAACTCTTCGTGGTGGTCAGTGGCCGAGCCACCGTCGAGGTCGAGGGCGGCGACGTCCTCGACGTGGGACCCGGCGACGCGGCGATCCTGCGCGGGGGCGACCGCACGACCTGGACGGTCCACGAGACACTCCGCAAGGCGTACCACATCAGCCTCTGACCCCCGGGTCATCACATGAGCCCCTGACCCCCGGGGGCACCACATAAGCCTCTGACCCCGGGTCACCGCATGAGCCTCCGACCCCCGGATCAACCAGGCTTCGCGGGCACCTGACCGGCTCGACCGGGACACCGCACGCACCGCCTCAGAACAGCGGCTCCGGCAGCACCCCTTCCAGAGCCAGCAGCTTCCGCTTGGTCTCCAGGCCGCCCCCGAACCCTCCGAGGCCGCCGTCGCTCTCGACGACGCGATGGCAGGGCACCACCACCGGCAGCGGGTTCGACCCCATGGCCACACCCACGGCCTGGGCAGCGCCCGGCTGACCGACCCGGCCGGCCAGATCGCCGTAGCCGACGACCGCCCCGAACGGGACACCGGAGGCGAGCAGGCGCAGCACCTGACGGTTGAACCCGGAGATCAGAGACCAGTCCAGCGGCAGTTCGAAGTCCCGGCGTTCACCCGCGAAGTACGCCGTCACCTGGCGTATCGCCTCCGCCAGCAGCGGGGAGCCGGGTGCCTCGACGGGCTCGGCGCCGAGCCGCGACGCGAGCCGCTCCAGCGCCTTGTCACGCACCGCGTCCGTGGCGTGGAACACGACGTTCACCAGGCCGTCGCGTGTCGCGGCCAGCAGCAGCGGACCGATGTCCGTGCCGACGACGGTCCACACGACCTGCTCCTCGTACTGCCCGTGGCTGTCCATGCGATCCACCGTACGGCGGAGCACTGACAACGCCCGTGGCGTGGACATCCTCGGGTGTCCACGCCACGGGCCGGCCGAGCCGGACGAGGGCCTCAGTACGCGCTGAGGGCCCTTCGCACCACGTCGGGCCGGTTGGTGATGACGCCGTCCACGTCGTAGCCGGCGACGCGCCGGGCGGCTGCCGTGTCGTTGACGGTCCAGGTGAGGATCTCCAACGGCTTGCCGTGCGGACCGTCGAAGGCATGGATCGCGGCGACGTAACCGGTGGAGATCGAGGTGTACGACGAGTTGATCTGGTCGGTGAACTCCGCGTACGCCGGCAGGTCGGCGACCGACGGTGTGCCCAGGAGAGCGGTCTTCACTCCGGGACGCAGGTTGTGGACCGTGCGCACGCTGGCCGGGCTGAAGCTCTGGACGATCAGCCGGTTCCTGAGGTGGTCGGCGTCCAGCCAGCCCGCGTTGTTCAGGAGCTTGAGGGTCTGGCGTTCGATCCCCGGATACAGCTCGGGGTTCTTGATCTCCATGACGAGCTTCTGGTGGTTGCGCGACACGCGGTTCATGTACTGCTCCAGCGTCGGCACGTGCGCGCCCGCGTAGCGCCGGCCGAACCAGCTGCCCGCGTCCAGGCGGGCGATCTCCTTCGCGGTGAAGTCCTTGACCTTCCAGGGGGACCGGCGGGGATAGACCTCCTCGACATTGGTCGTACGCGTCAGCGTGTCGTCGTGGATGACGACGAGTACGCCGTCCCTGGTGCGCTGTACATCGTTCTCGACCCAGCGGAAGCCCATGTCGTCCGCCTTGTCGATGGCGGCCAGGGTGTTCTCCGGCGCGTACGCGGAGGCGCCGCGGTGGGAGACGACCACCGGGCCGCCGCTGCCGGTCACGGAGTGGGCCGGGGAGGTGGGGAGTATCAGGACGGCGCCCCCGAGAAGCGCGGCGGTCGAGGCGGCGGCAACGCGCGCGTGCATACGTACTCCTCGCGTCGAGCGATCACGGACAGCACAAGAGTGACAGCAGAGGGTCAACAGCAGAGGGGTACAGGATGGCCACCGATTGAATGGAGTTGTCCAAATCCGTGCACACGGGCCCCACAACTGGGGCAAGGGCGTGTTTCTTTGCCGGAAAATCGTTCGACCATTCCGGTGGCAGTCATACTCTCTGCCTCGACCCTGGCCGTTCCACGGCCCCGGGGCGGGGGCAGTTCAGGGAGATTCCGGGCCACATCAGGGTGGGAAGGGCAGTCGCGCATGCAGGGCACCGTCGACGGCTTCAGCTACGGCCTCATCACCCCACTCGCGGCGTACCTCATGGCCTGCCTGGGTGGTGCGCTGGGTCTGCGCTGCACCACCAGATCGATGCTGGTGGCCCGCTCCTGGCGCGCGGGCTGGCTCGCGCTCGGCTCGGCGGCGATCGGCTCCGGCATCTGGACCATGCACTTCGTCGCGATGATGGGGTTCACCGTCGAGGAGACTCCGCTCCACTACGACAAGGTGATGACGTTCGCGAGCCTCGGGGTCGCCATCGTCATGGTCGGCGTCGGGATCTTCATCGTCGGCTACCGGGGCGCGACCGGAACGGCCCTCTTCACCGGAGGGACCCTCACCGGCCTCGGGGTCGCCTCGATGCACTACCTCGGGATGGCGGGCATGCGCCTCAACGGGAAGCTCGAGTACAACACCTTCACCGTGTCCGCCTCGGTCGTCATCGCGGTCGTCGCCGCCATCGCCGCCCTGTGGGCCGCCGGACAGGTGCGCGGCTTCCTGTGGAGCGTGGGCGCCAGCCTGATCATGGGACTCGCCGTCAGCGGCATGCACTACACCGGGATGGCCGCCCTCCGCGTCCATCTGCACGGCGCGACGAGCGCCCCCTCCGGCGACTCACCCGCGGCCGTGCTCGCGCCCATGATGATCGGCCCGCTGGTCTTCCTGTGCCTCGCGGGCGTCGTTGTGATGTTCGACCCCCTGATGGTGATGGGCAGGCCGGACTGGTCACCGGCCGAGACCCGCCCCGGAGTGCCGGCCCGCGCCGCTGTCCCGCACCCCCGCCACCCGTCCCGGCGCCCCGCCCGGCGCCCCGGACACCGAGGCTCCCGCACCCCGCAGAACAGGTGATCGGGCCCGGTTGTCAGTGCCGGGTCGTACGGTTGATTCCATGCGGCCCGTTTCCAAGATCGAACGTTCGGTGGCGCCCTTCGAGGTCGTCAGCTCCTACCAGCCGAGCGGTGACCAGCCGACGGCCATCGCCGAGCTCGAAAAGCGCATCCGCGCAGGTGAGAAGGATGTCGTCCTGCTGGGCGCGACCGGCACCGGCAAGTCCGCCACCACCGCGTGGATGATCGAGAAGCTCCAGCGCCCCACGCTCGTGATGGCGCCGAACAAGACCCTGGCCGCCCAGCTGGCCAACGAGTTCCGCGAGCTGCTGCCGAACAACGCGGTCGAATACTTCGTCTCGTACTACGACTACTACCAGCCCGAGGCGTACGTCCCGCAGTCGGACACCTACATCGAGAAGGACTCCTCGATCAACGAGGAGGTCGAGCGCCTGCGCCACTCCGCGACCAACTCGCTGCTCACCCGCCGCGACGTCATCGTGGTCGCCTCGGTCTCCTGCATCTACGGCCTCGGTACGCCGCAGGAATACGTGGACCGGATGGTCACCCTCAAGGTCGGCAACGAGATCGACCGCGACGACCTGCTGCGCCGCTTCGTGGACATCCAGTACACGCGCAACGACGTCGCCTTCTCCCGCGGCACCTTCCGCGTCCGCGGCGACACCATCGAGATCTTCCCGGTCTACGAAGAGCTGGCCGTCCGCATCGAGATGTTCGGCGACGAGATCGAGGCCCTCTCCACCCTGCACCCGCTCACCGGCGAGGTCATCAGCGACGACGACCAGCTCTACGTGTTCCCGGCGTCCCACTACGTGGCGGGCCCCGAACGCATGGAGCGCGCCGTCAATGACATCGAGAAGGAGCTCGAGACCCGCCTCGCCGAGATGGAGAAGCAGAACAAGCTCCTGGAGGCCCAGCGCCTGCGGATGCGCACGACGTACGACCTCGAGATGCTCCGTCAGATCGGCTCCTGCTCCGGCGTGGAGAACTACTCGATGCACTTCGACGGCCGTGAACCAGGCTCCCCGCCGAACACGCTGCTCGACTACTTCCCGGACGACTTCCTGCTGGTCATCGACGAGTCGCACAACACCGTGCCGCAGATCGGCGCCATGTACGAGGGCGACGCCTCGCGCAAGCGCACCCTCGTCGACCACGGCTTCCGGCTGCCCTCCGCGCTGGACAACCGCCCGCTGAAGTGGGAGGAGTTCCAGGAGCGCGTCGGCCAGACGGTCTATCTGTCGGCCACCCCGGGCAAGTACGAGCTCTCCCGGGGCGACGGCTATGTCGAGCAGATCATCCGTCCCACCGGCCTGATCGACCCCGAGGTCGTGGTCAAGCCCACCGAGGGCCAGATCGACGACCTGGTGCACGAGATCCGCAAGCGCACCGAGAAGGACGAGCGCGTCCTCGTCACCACGCTCACCAAGAAGATGGCCGAGGACCTCACGGACTACTTCCTGGAGCTCGGCATCCAGGTGCGCTATCTGCACAGTGACGTCGACACCCTGCGCCGCGTCGAGCTGCTGCGCGAACTGCGCGCGGGAGAGTTCGACGTCCTCGTCGGCATCAACCTCCTCCGCGAGGGCCTCGACCTGCCCGAGGTCTCCCTGGTGGCGATCCTCGATGCCGACAAGGAAGGGTTCCTGCGGTCGGGTACGTCGCTCATCCAGACCATCGGCCGCGCCGCGCGCAACGTGTCCGGTCAGGTCCACATGTACGCCGACAGGATCACCCCGGCGATGGAGAAGGCCATCGAGGAGACCAACCGCCGCCGGGAGAAGCAGGTCGCGTACAACGAGGAGCGGGGCATCGACCCCCAGCCCCTGCGCAAGAAGATCAATGACATCGTGGCGCAGATCGCCCGCGAGGACGTCGACACCGAACAGCTGCTCGGCTCGGGCTACCGCAAGTCGAAGGACGGCAAGGGCGCCAAGGCTCCGGTGCCCGCGCTCGGCAAGGCCGGCAAGGCGGCCAGGTCCGCCAAGGGCAAGGCCGGCGAGACCGTCCCCACTGACCGTCCCGCTGCCGAACTGGCCGGGCAGATCGAGGAGATGACGGAGCGGATGCGGGCCGCCGCAGCCGATCTGCAGTTCGAGATCGCTGCACGGCTGCGCGACGAGGTGTCCGAGATGAAGAAGGAGCTCCGGCAGATGAGGGAGGGGGGTCTGGCCTGACGGCCGGCCGTCCGTCCGGGGGCCCGCCGCGGCGGGCCCCGGGTACACGCGCTGTGTTGCAAGACCGACACAAAGTGCGCCCCAGGGTTCGGCGCTGTCAGTGCCGCTGCGTAGGGTTCTGGTCATCCGCGGACTCCGCGGCAACAGGGGACAGTTCGAGAGGGGATCAGCGCGTGACGGTCAACATGACCAAGGGTCAGGCCATCAGTCTGCAGAAGAACGACGGAGGCACCCTGACCGCGGTGCGTATGGGGCTCGGCTGGCAGGCCGCCCCCCGGCGTGGGCTGTTCGGCTCGCGCACCCGGGAGATCGACCTCGACGCCTCCGCCGTGCTGTTCGCGGACAAGCAGCCCGTCGACGTCGTGTTCTTCCGTCACCTCGTCAGTGACGACGGTTCCGTGCGGCACACCGGTGACAACCTGGTCGGTGGTGTGGGCCAGGGCGGCGACGACGAGTCGATCGTCGTCGACCTGCAGCGCGTCCCGGTCCACATCGACCAGATCGTCTTCACCGTGAACTCGTTCACCGGACAGACGTTCCAGGAGGTGCAGGACGCCTTCTGCCGTCTGGTCGACGAGACCAACGGCCAGGAGCTCGCCCGTTACACGCTGGCGGGCGGCGGACAGTACACGGCCCAGATCATGGCGAAGGTGCACCGCGCGGGCACGGGCTGGCAGATGACCGCCCTCGGTACGCCGGCCAACGGCCGTACCTTCCAGGACCTGATGCCGGCGATCCTGCCGCACCTGTAGGCAGCCGGGCGCGCAGCACACGAAGCGACGTAGGGGGACAAGGCGATGACGGCCGAGCTGACCCGGGGGCAGAACCATCCGCTCTCCCAGGTCCGTCTTGAGGTCCGCGTTTCGGCAGGCAAGCCGATCGTGGCCGGGGCCACGCTCAGCGACGAGCAGGGCAAGGTCCGCGGTGTCGAGTGGGTGGCCCATCCGGGCTCGCCCACCCTGCCCGGACTCGAGGTCTCCAAGCAGGCGGCGGCCAACCACCGCCTCGCGTTCGACCTGGAGGCCCTGCCGGATTCCGTGCACCGGGTCAGTGTGCTGCTGGCCCTGCCGACCGGGGTCGGCGGCCCGGTCCGGTTCGGCGCTGTCGCCGCCCCCTTCGTCGCGGTCACCGGACTCGACGGTTCCGAGGTGGCCAGCTACACCCTCACCGGCCTGGACGCCGAGTCCGCGGTCGTCGCTCTGGAGCTCTACCGCAGACAGGGCGCCTGGAAGGTGCGCGCGGTCGGCCAGGGATACGCGGGCGGCCTCGCCGACCTGCTCACCGACCAGGGCCTGCCCGAGGCCCGACAGCTCGCGGGAAGCATCAACGAGGCGGTGGCCACGGGCCTGGCCCGCTCGGTGGCCGCACCCCCGCCCCGCCCGTCCGACGCGGACCGCTCACGGCAGGCGGCCGCCTCTGGTCCGGGACCGGACCAGCCGTACGCCGGGCCCCCGGGGGCTTCCGGCGACGTATCCCCGCAGCAGACCCGCCCCGGCGTGCCGCAGCCCTCGTCCCCGTACGACGCGTCGGGCGCCGCCGCGGCCCAGGGGGGTCAGTCCGGAGGGCTCGGCCAGCCGGATCCCGCCACTGTCACCCAGCCCGCCGCACCCGCCGCCGGCGGACCGGTCGACTACAGCCATCCGCGCCGCCAGAGCGCCGCACCGCCGCCGCCTCCGCCGGTCGCCCCTCCCACTCCGCCCGGTCAGCCGGCACAGCCCGTCGCGGGCGACGCGACCGGCTGGTCCATGGAGGAGCGCCTGTACAACCAGGTCTGGGGCATGTTCGAGGACCTGGCACGCACGATGGCCGCGTATCGCAGTGCCGTCGACTTCGCCGACTCGCGGATGGAGCAGGAGCTCGACAAGGTCCTCTCCGACCCGCGCAGCCGGATCGGCGGTCAGGGCGACGCCGCACGCGAGGCCGCCCAGGCCAAGCACGCCCAGCTGGTCGACCAGGCCAGGGCCGTGCTCGACCGGGACCTCGCGCAGCTCACCGCGGAGGCCGAGGTGGTCGAGCCGGCGCTGCCGCCCGCGTACGCGCGCTGGGACAGCCCGGTCTGGCAGGGCTACCGGGTGCCCATGGAGGTCCCGATGGCCCTGCGCCTGGGCGATCTCCATCTCCCCGAGAGCGAGGGACTGAGCATCCCGATGCTGGTCCGGCTGCCGCTGGAGCGCGGTCTGTGGATCGACAGCGGCCGCTCCTCCCTCGACGACTCACTTTCCGACCCCGACGCGTTGCGGCGGCTGGCCATGGACGCGGCGGCGGCGCATGCCGCGCGGCTGCTCGCGGCCCATCCGGCGGGCGACTTCACGGTGCATGTCATCGACGCGGCCGGTGCGGCCGCTGCTTCGCTCGCACCGCTGGTGCAGTCAGATGTGCTGGCCGGTCCGCCCGCCGTGGGCGCCGCGGGCGTGGCCGACGTCCTGACCCGCCTCACGCAGCGCGTGGACCTGGTGCAGATGGCGGTGCGCGGTGGCGCGGCCGACGCCCTGCCGCCCGACCTCGATACGGCGCAGCAGCTGTTGATCGTCCACGATTTCCCGCACGGGTTCGACGACCGTGCCGTGACCCAGCTGCGCTATCTCGCAGACGAGGGCCCCTCCGTCGGTGTCCATCTGATGATGGTCGCGGACCGGGAGGAGGCGGCGGCGTACGGGCCGCTGCTGGATCCCCTCTGGCGCTCGCTCCTGCGGCTCACGCCAGTGCCCGACGACCACCTCGCCGACCCGTGGGTCGGTCACGCCTGGACCTACGAGCCCTCGCTCGTGCCGCCCGGCAGCCAGGTGCTCCAGCAGGTGCTCGCCCAGGTGGCAGCGGCCCGCCGCTCCTGGAACCGCTGAGCCCGGCGGAGCCATCACCAAGCATTCGTAAAGCCCCCCGACCTGCTGACTTGGCTTTTCTTTTACCAATCTCTTTACCTTTCCTTGGTGATTCGGGTACTGTTTTCCGTACGGAGGGGAGTACTCCCTACCAACTGCGGCGTACCCGTCAATACGGATCAGGCCAGATCCCGGGGCGCCGGCCCGCAGGCGTCGGACGCGGCACGCGTCTCCTCGCCTCGGGTGGAAGAGACCTCCGGTAGCGACGACGCTGAAATCTGCCGTTACGTACTGCCGGAGGCGCAGTGAATGTTTCCCTGACCCTGTGGGTCCTGACCATCGTGGGTCTTGCCGCACTGATCGCGGTCGACTTCTTCATCGGGCGCAAGCCCCACGACGTATCGATCAAGGAAGCCGGAATCTGGACGGTCGTCTGGATCGCCCTGGCCGGACTGTTCGGCCTCGGGCTGCTCGTCTTCTCCGGCGGCGAGCCCTCCGGAGAGTTCTTCGCCGGCTTCATCACCGAGAAGTCACTGAGCGTCGACAACCTCTTCGTCTTCGTTCTGATCATGGCGAAGTTCGCGGTGCCCTCGCAGTACCAGCAGCGGGTGCTGCTGGTCGGTGTGCTCATCGCCCTCGTCCTGCGCGCGATATTCATCGCCGCTGGAGCCGCGATCATCGCGAGCTTCGCGTGGGTCTTCTACATCTTCGGCGCGTTCCTCATCTACACCGCCTGGAAGCTGATCCAGGAGGCCCGGGCCGACGAGGACGATGAGGAGTTCGAGGAGAACCGGCTGCTCAAGGCGGCTGAGCGACGCTTCGGCGTGGCCGACCGCTACCACGGCACCAAGCTGTGGATCCGGCAGAACGGCAAGCGCGTCATGACGCCGATGCTGGTCGTGATGCTCGCGATCGGCACCACCGACGTCCTCTTCGCACTCGACTCGATCCCCGCGATCTTCGGCCTGACGCAGGACCCGTACATCGTCTTCACGGCCAACGCGTTCGCGCTGATGGGTCTGCGCCAGCTGTACTTCCTGATCGGGGGCCTGCTGCGGAAGCTGGTCCACCTCAGCTACGGCCTGTCCGTCATCCTCGGCTTCATCGGCATCAAGCTGGTCCTGCACGCGCTGCACGAGTCCGGGGTCCATGTTCCCGAGATATCCATCCCGGTCTCGCTCGGTGTGATCTGCGGGGTCCTGGTCATCACCACGATCACCAGCCTGATCGCCTCCAGGAAGCAGGCGGCGGAAGAGGCCCGGAAGGCGCCGGAGCTGCCGAAGGACAGCATCGACGTTTGACGGCGCCGGCAACGGAAGCCGTCAGCACGCCCACCCCCCGGGGGCGGTGACCGGGCGAACTGCCGGCCACCGCCCCCGGCGGCGACTCGCGCTGTGAGGGTGCTCCCAGGGAGCGCGAGCCGGGGGCCTCTCGGGGCGTGTGCCCGGTCGGGTCCGTCGCGGAGGCCTCACGGGGGATCCCACGTCACCGAGTGCGGCGTCCGGGCGCGTCTGCGACGATCGCTGCATGATCGTTCGGCTCCGGTCACTCGCGACGCAGTGGACGACCGTGGTGCCGGCGCTCGCGATCGTTCTGCTGGCCTTCACCTGGGGGCGCGATCTGCCGGGCGCCGTCGTGGCGCTCGTGACGGTGGTCCTCGCCGGGTCGGTCCTGGCCGCGGTCCACCACGCCGAGGTGATCGCGCACCGCGTAGGCGAGCCCTTCGGATCCCTGGTCCTCGCCGTCGCGGTCACGATCATCGAAGTCGCGCTGATCGTCACCCTGATGGTGGACGGCGGCGACAAGAGCTCGACCCTTGCCCGCGACACGGTGTTCGCAGCCGTGATGATCACGTGCAACGGCATTGTCGGCCTGTGCCTGCTCGTCGCCTCGTTGCGCCACGGCCTCGCGGTCTTCAACGCGGAGGGCACCGGTGCCGCGCTCGCGACGGTCGCGACGCTGGCCACGCTCAGCCTGGTGCTGCCCACGTTCACCACCAGCAGGCCGGGGCCGGAGTTCTCCTCGGCGCAGCTGACGTTCGCCGCGCTGGCTTCGCTGGTCCTGTACGGCCTGTTCGTCACGACCCAGACCGTGCGCCATCGCGACTACTTCCTCCCGATCACCCGGCAGGGCGAGGTCATCGACGCGGACGACCACGCCGACGCCCCTTCCGCCCGTACGGCCGCCATCAGCCTGGGCCTGCTCGGCCTGGCCCTCGTCGGTGTGGTCGGCCTCGCCAAGGGCGTGTCGCCCACGATCGAGTCGGGAGTGGAGGCGGCCGGGATGCCGCAGGCCGTGGTCGGCGTGATCATCGCGCTGCTCGTCCTGCTCCCCGAGACCATCGCCGCGGTGCGCTCGGCCCGCCGCGACCGGGTGCAGACCAGTCTGAACCTCGCTCTCGGTTCGGCGATGGCCAGCATCGGCCTGACGATCCCCGCCGTCGCCCTGGCCACGGTGTGGCTCTCCGGACCGCTCGTACTCGGCCTCGACCCGCTCCACATGGTGCTGTTGGCACTGACCGTCGTGGTGAGCTCTCTGACCGTCGTGCCCGGCCGTGCCACCCCGCTCCAGGGAGGCGTGCACCTGGTGCTCTTCGCGGCCTATCTGGAACTGGCGGTCAACCCCTAGGGTCCGGCGGATCGTGCGGTAGGTCGCCCCTGTCCCCAGGCACCGTGGGGACGGAACCGCAAGATCCACCGGACAGACCCTGGGCCGGGACCCGGCGGTCAGTCGGCGGCCGCCTGCACGACGGCCAGCCGGGGCACCGGCCGCGTCTCCGGCAACAGCGCGAAGCACCCCAGGCTCAGCAGGGCGATGGCGGTCAGATACGCGGCCACGCCCCAGGGGACGCCCTCTCCCCGGGCCACAGCCGTCGCCACGATGGGGGTGAGGGCGCCCCCGAGCACCCCGCCGAGGTTGTAGCCGACCGCCGCGCCGGTGCAGCGCACGCGAGGCTCGTACAACTCCGGCAGATACGCGGCGATCACGGCGAACATCGTGATGAACGCGAGGAGCGCGACCAGGAAGCCGAGGAACATCAGCAGCGGTTCGCCCGTCGACAGCAGGGCGACCATCGGGAACATCCACACCGCGGCAGCGGCACAGCCCACCAGGCACAGCGGGCGCCGTCCGTAGCGGTCACCGAGGAGCGCCATCAGCGGGGTCACGGCGCCCTTCACGACGACCGCGGCCATGATGCAGGACAGCATGACCGTACGGCTCACCCCGAGCCGTTCGACGCCATAGGCGAGCGCCCAGGTGGTCACCGCGTAGAACACCGCGTATCCGACCGCGAGCCCGCCGGCCGTCAGCAGGACGAGCCGCCAGTGGCCGCGCACCACCTCGGCGAGCGGCACGCGTGCGTGCTCCCGCAGTTCGAGAAAGCCCGGGCTCTCCGGGAGCGAGCCGCGCAGCCACAGTCCAGCCAGCGCGAGCACGCCCGCCGCCCAGAAGGGCACCCGCCAGCCCCAGGCCGCGAACTGCGCCTCGGACAGGGCTGCCGACAGCGCCAGCATCACGCCGTTGGCCAGTAGGAACCCCAGCGCCGGGCCGATCTGCGGGAAGCTCGACCAGAGCCCCCGCCGCGCCGCGGGCGCGTGTTCCGCGGTCAGCAGCACCGCCCCGCCCCACTCGCCGCCGAGCCCGAGCCCCTGCAGAAAACGCAGCACCAGCAGGAGCACCGGAGCGGCGACGCCGATCGACTCGTACGTCGGCACGCACCCGACGGCGACCGTCGCCGCGCCGGTCAGCAACAGCGAGGCGACAAGGACCGGCCGGCGCCCGCGCCGGTCCCCGATGTGCCCGAAGAGCACCGAGCCGAGCGGCCGTGCGACGAAGCCGGCCGCGAACGTCCCGAACGCCGCCAGAGTCCCCGCCAACGGCGAGAACGTCGGGAAGAACAGCGGGCCCAGGACCAGCGCTGCCGCGGTCCCGTAGACGAAGAAGTCGTAGAACTCGATGGCCGTCCCGGCGAGGGAGGCGGCCGCGAGCCGGAGCATGGAGGGCCCCTTTACGGAGCGTACGTCGTGCATGCCGCGTCAACTACCCACAGTGACCAGCGGTTACGGGGGCGTGCGGAGGCGCGTGGAGCGTCAGTAGGTGACCGTGATGCGCCGCGCGGGGCCGTCGACGCGAATCGTGCCTCCATAGGGGATGACGATTTGCGGATCGGTGTGACCGAGGTCCACATCGAAGACGACCATCATGTCCGGCGCATATATGTCGACGGCCTTGAGTACCGCTTGCCGCTGGTCCCGCGTGTAACGGGCCTTCGCGGCGGCGTCGTTGGGCTGCGTGAAGGACCATGCCTTCGGGCGCCCCATCAGCAGCGCGGGGAACCGCCCCAGCAGCCCGCGTTCTCCCATGCTGCGCAGGATCCAGAAGACGTCGTCGGCCTTCGGCATGTCCTCCGAGGTGTCCAGGAACAGCACGTGGCCGTCGTACACGGAGAGGTCACGGGACACCTCGCGGTCGGCCATCAGCAGCCAGGACAGGATCTCGATGTTGCCGCCCCAGGAGCGGGCCTCGACCACGCGGTCCGGGCGGTGCCAGGTCCAGCCGCTGCCCGGTTCCATCGGAGGTTCCCGGTCGAAGGTCGCCGGGTCGTCCCAGGGGCTGTCGACGTCGCGGAAGCGCTCGGCGGCACGCAGTTCGTAGGGTCCCGAGGTGAAGAGGGCGGCGCGCAGCGACTCGGCGGTCAGCGGGTCCATGGCGCCCGGCCGGCCGAGTTCGCACATCACGCTCGCGCCGTGACAGCCGACGATTCCCGTGTTCCACAGATACGCCAGCAGATTGGTGTTGTCGCTCGTGCCGAAGAACGGCTTCGGGTGGGCGCGCAGCAACTCCCGGTCCAGCAGCGGCAGCACGGTGATCTGGTCGTCGCCGCCGATCGACGCGAAGACCGCCTTGACGGCCGGATCGGCGAACGCCGCGTGGATGTCGTCGGCGCGCTCCTGCGGGGTCGAACCGGTCTTCCGGGTCGCCGGGTACTCGACCGGTTCGAGACCGAACTGCTTGCGCAGCCGCTCCAGGCCCAGCTCGTAAGGGAGCGGGAAGAGCCCGGGCAGTGCGGCGGACGGCGAGAGCACCGCTACCCGGTCCCCGGGCGCGGGCTTCGGAGGGTAGGAAGGCGTTGCCATGGCGCGAGGGTACGGGGCGTCAGCCGTGAACTGCACCGTGATAAACCGGGTCCGAGCAGCGGTCCTGAACGGGCCGGCCGACCTGGAAGGACCGGAGGAACCGTGCCCCGCACCCTCGCCAACGCCCCGATCATGATCCTCAACGGGCCCAATCTGAATCTCCTCGGGCAGCGTCAGCCGGAGATCTACGGTTCCGACACCCTCGCCGACGTCGAGGCGCTGTGCGCCAAGGCGGCGGCCGCGCACGGCGGCACGGTCGACTTCCGCCAGTCCAACCACGAGGGCGAACTGGTGGAATGGATCCACGAGGCCCGGCTGAACCACGCGGGGATCGTGATCAACCCGGCCGCCTACTCGCACACCTCCGTCGCGATCCTGGATGCGCTCAACACCTGCGACGGCCTGCCCGTGGTGGAGGTCCACATCTCCAACATCCATCAGCGCGAGGCGTTCCGGCACCACTCGTACGTCTCGCTCCGCGCCGACGGAGTGATCGCCGGCTGCGGCGTGCAGGGGTACGCCTTCGCGGTGGAGCGGGTCGCCGCGCTGGCGGGGACGGGTAAGGCGGAGGCCTGACGGCCGTCGGCGGCGCGTATCCGCCCGGCGGAGCGTGCCCGCGGACCCGGTGAGGGGAGGGCCGGGGCTCGCTCAGAGCCGGCCCGCCTCCACGATCCGCCGCAGAAAGCGCTGGGTCCGCTCCTGGCGCGGGTCCCCGAAGACCTCCTCGGCCGTGCCCCGTTCGAGGACCACACCTCCGTCCAGGAAGCAGACCTGGTCCGCGACCTCTCGGGCGAATCCCATCTCGTGCGTGGCCAGCACCATGGTCATCCCGTCGTCCTTCAAGTCCCGGACGACGCTGAGGACTTCGCCCACGAGCTCCGGGTCGAGGGCGGCGGTGACCTCGTCGAGGAGCAGCAGCCGGGGACGTACGGCCAAGGCGCGGACGATCGCGGCCCGTTGCTGCTGGCCGCCGCTCAGCCGGTCCGGGTACTCGCCCGCCTTGGCGCCGAGCCCGAGCCGGTCGAGCAGCTCACGGGCGTGCTCCTCGGCCTTCGCGCGGTCCACGCCGTGCACGCGGCGCGGGGCGAGCGTGATGTTCTCCAGGACGGTCATGTGCGGAAAGAGGTTGTACGCCTGGAAGACCACGCCGATGCGGCGGCGTACGGCGTCCTGGTCGGCCCGGGGGTCGGTGATCTCCTCGTCGTCCAGCCAGATCGCTCCGTCGTCGATCTCTTCGAGGAGGTTCGCGCAGCGCAGCAGGGTCGACTTGCCGGAGCCGGAGGCGCCGATCAGCGCGGTCACCGTGTGCGGGGCGACCTCCAGGTCGACGTCCCGCAGCACGACCGAGTCGCCGAAGGTCTTGCGGACGGACTCCATGCGGAGCACGGGGGAGTTGCTCATATGGTCCCTCCCTGGGCCCGCCGGCGGTCCATCCGGGCCGTGACCCAGTCCGTGAAGCGGGTCATCGGGATGGTCAGCGCGACGAAGACGAGTCCCGCGACGATGTACGGCGTGTAGTTGAGGCTGCGGCCCACGATGATGTCGGCGGCACGCACGGCGTCGACCGCGCCGCCGATCGACACGAGTCCGGTGTCCTTCTGGAGGGACACCAGGTCGTTCAGGAGCGGCGGTACCTGGCGTCGTACGGCCTGGGGCAGCACCACGTAGCGCAGGGCCTGCCGATTGGTGAGGCCCAGCGAGCGGGCGGCCGCCCGCTGTGAGGGATGGACGGACTCGATGCCGGCGCGGAACACCTCGGCGACGTAGGCCGAATACGTCAGGGTGAGTGCCGTACCGCCCAGGAGCACGGGGTCCACCGTCACGCCCTGCAGCCGCAGCGCCGGTACACCCAGGACCACGATCATCAGGTTGATGATCAGCGGGAGGCCGCGGAAGAAGTCGGTGTACGCGGCCGCCAGTGCCCGCAGCGGGAAGAAGACCGGCCCGCGCAGGGTGCGGGCGACGGCGATGAGCATGCCGAGCACGAGGACCGCGGCACCGCAGACGAGGAGCAGCCGGACGTTGAGCCAGAGCCCTTCGAGCACCTTGGGGAGCGCCTCGCGCGCGTACCGCGCGTTGAAGAACGTCTCCTTGGTGCGCGGCCAGCCCGGCGCGCTGACGACGACGAGATAGAGGAAGACGCCGGTGACGAGTGTCGAGAGTGCGGCGATCGCCGTCGCGCGGCGGGCGCGGGTGCGCTTGAAGCGCTCCCGCTCGATCCGCCGCTGCGAGGGGACGTACGCCTCGCGCATGTCTCCTTCGCCGGAGTCCTCACCGGACTCCTCCTTCAGGAGCGTCACTTGAGCACCGGGGCGTCGACGGCGTCGGACAGCCACTGCTTCTCGATCCTCGCGAGCGTGCCGTCCTTGCGCAGGGCGTCCACGGCACCGGTCACGCAGGAGGTCAGCGCGCTGCCCTTGTCGAGGACGAGCCCGAACTGCTCGGGCGTGCCGCCCTGGTTCTCGAACTGCCCGACGATCTTCGCGTCCGTCACCTCGGCCGCCGTGATGTAGAAGGCGGTCGGCAGGTCGGTGACGATGGCGTCGACCTGGCCGTTCTTCAGCGCGGACTTGGCCTGGTCGTTCTTCGCGTACGCGGCCGGCTGCTGCTTCGGCTTCACCACGTCGTCGATGTAGTTGAGGCTGGTGGTGCCCACCTGGGCGCCCAGCTTCACGTCCTTGAGGTCCGCGATGCTCGTCGCCTTCGCGGCCTTGGAACCCTTCAGCGCGATGACGGCCTGGCGGACGTCGTAGTAGCCGGACGAGAAGTCCACGGCCTTCTTGCGCTCGGTGCTGATGGACACCTGGTTGATGTCGAAGTCGAAGGTCTTCTCGCCGGGCGCGAAGGCCTTGTTGAAGGGGACGCTCTGCCAGACGACGTCACCCTTGTCGTAGCCGAGCTGCTGTGCCACGGCGTAGGCGACCGCTGACTCGAAGCCCTTGCCGTTGGCCGGCTTGCCGTCCTTGAACCAGGGCTCGTAGGCGGGCTCGTCGGTCGCGATGGTCAGCTTCCCGGCCGCCTCGGTGGTCAACTTGCCCTTCGCGCAGGTCTTCCCGGGTGTCCCGGAGGCCTTGTCGCTCGCCTCGTCCGGCTGCGGAGCACAGCCCACGGCGACGGCGAGCAGGGCGACTGTGGCGGTGGACGCGGCGCGGCGCAGGGCGCGTTGGGCGAGATGCATGGCGGGAGAGTGACAGTGCGACGTCCCGTTTGTCGAGGTCACAGGGACAATTGTCCGCATAGTGGGAACGTGTGTTGCGTTCTTGTGAACGCTCGCCGGGAGCCCGCCGGCCGCCCGGTCGGGGCTTCGCCGGGGCCGCCGGCCGAGGGCGGGGATCGAGAGGCCGGCGGCCCGTTCCGCGCAGGAGCCGTCATCCTGAGCGGGGCTGCTTCCAGTGGACTGCACCAGTGCACGCGCCGGGAGCGCGTGTGCGGCACCGGCGCGTGTGTTCGTTTCACACGGGGCGCGTTCGGTCCCACCGGGCGGTGGGCCGCGCTCCCGGCGCAGCAGTCGTCGGACGGTTCACGCGCCCCGGACGGCAGCGCCGGGACCGGGCCACGGTCCGCAAGCCCGGCTCCGGTCTGCGCGCCGACGAGGACCGCGCGGAGCGGGGACTCGGGGCCGCCCGCCCCTGGCCGGCGGCCGGCGGGCGGTCGCCGCGGGCGCCGTACGGAACGGTTCGGGCGGGCGCGTCACCAGCCCCGTGCGCGCCACTCCGGAAGGTGCGGGCGCTCCGCGCCCAGCGTCGTGTCGTTGCCGTGTCCCGGGTAGACCCAGGTCTCGTCCGGCAGCGCCGCGAAGATCTTCGTCTCCACGTCATGGATCAGGCTGGCGAAGGCCTCCGGATCCTTACGTGTGTTGCCCACACCACCCGGGAAGAGACAGTCCCCGGTGAACACATGGGGATGCCCGTGCGGGTCGTCGTAGACGAGAGCGATCGAGCCCGGCGTGTGCCCCACCAGATGGCGCGCGGTGAGTTCCACGCGCCCCACCCGGATCGTGTCGCCGTCGCCCACCGGGACGTCGGTCGGCACCGGGATGCCGTCCGCGTCGTCCCGGCCCGCGTAGGTGCGCGCGCCCGTCGCCGCCACGACCTCCGCGAGTGCCTGCCAGTGGTCGCCGTGCTGATGGGTGGTGACCACGGACGCGATGCCGTCGTCACCGATCAGGGTGAGCAGCGTCGAGGCGTCGTTCGCCGCGTCGATCAGCAGCTGCTCGTCGGTGGCCCGACAGCGCAGCAGATAGGCGTTGTTGTCCATCGGGCCGACTGCGACCTTGGAGATCATCAGGTCCTGCAGCTCGTGCACATCGGCAGGGCCGCCGACCTTCACCGCTCCGCTGTACGTCATGGCGGCAGCCTATAGCGGCGGGAGGGCGGGGAGCAGGTCGCCGTCGACGGTCAGGCCGGTGCCCTCCCGGCGCCCCGCGAGCCAGCCGAGGAGCGCGGGCGCGGGGCCGGTCACGGTGACCTCCGGGGTGCCCTCCGTGCCGCGTCCCGTGCGCCACGCGTGCGTGCCGTCCGTGAGGCGGGTGGGCGGCACGTCGGGGTGGCCCGCGAACCGTTCGGCCAGGAACCCGATCTCGCGCTCCGTGAACTCCTGCGGAAGGTCTTCGAGCTCGTACCCGATCCCCAGGTCCACGTGGTGCAGTTCCACCTCGATCCACCGCCGGAACGGTACGCGGGAGGCGGAGTCCGTGACCCCGTTGCGCAGCGTCACCGTGCGGGACCAGTCCGCGGGCCGGGCGCCGGCCTCCTGGAAGCGGGCGGCGCTCGCGCGGATGTCCGCGAGCTGGGTGTCCAGGGGGCGCGGGGCGTCCCGTTCGATGTCCGCGTCACGGGTTTCCGCCGAGGCGTACATCGGGCGGCCCGCGAGGACGTTGATGAGGGCGTCCGCGTTGAGGGCGACATGGGCGAGGACATGGCCGCGGCTCCAGCCGGGAAGCCGTGACTGCTGGGTCACAGCGGCGTTGTCCAGTGCGGCGGCTGCGCTGAGCAGCCGCTCGGTCGCGTCACGTACAGACGCCAGGTCGCGCACATGATCGTTCATGGGGCAGACGATAGCTCCACCACACATTCGGGTGAAGCCGGTGGACGTGGTCCGCAAATCGAATGCGCGTGCTATAACCTCGGTCGAGGCGTCGGGCATGCTTGAAGACCCGGGTTTGTTAGCAACCGAGGAAACTTCCCGGCGCTGTCAGTGGCTCCCCCTAGTCTGAAAAGGACGGGGGCCCCGCCCCTGTCACTTCTCTCTAGAAAGGTGCGGACCGGCGTGGCCGACCGTCTCATCATCCGTGGAGCGCGCGAGCACAATCTCAAGAATGTCTCGCTCGACCTCCCGCGCGACTCGCTCATCGTCTTCACGGGCCTGTCGGGGTCGGGCAAGTCCTCCCTCGCCTTCGACACGATCTTCGCCGAGGGGCAGCGCCGCTATGTCGAGTCGCTCTCGTCGTACGCCCGCCAGTTCCTCGGTCAGATGGACAAGCCGGACGTCGACTTCATCGAGGGCCTCTCGCCGGCCGTCTCCATCGACCAGAAGTCGACCTCGCGCAACCCGCGCTCGACCGTCGGCACCATCACCGAGGTCTACGACTATCTGCGGCTCCTCTTCGCGCGCATCGGCAAGCCGCACTGCCCCGAGTGCGGCCGCTCCATCACGCGCCAGTCGCCGCAGGCCATCGTCGACAAGGTCCTGGAGCTGCCGGAGGGGAGCCGCTTCCAGGTCCTCTCCCCGCTGGTGCGCGAGCGCAAGGGGGAGTTCGTCGACCTCTTCTCCGATCTGCAGACGAAGGGCTACAGCCGGGCCCGGGTCGACGGCGAGACGATCCAGCTCACCGAGCCGCCCACGCTGAAGAAGCAGGAAAAGCACACCATCGAGGTGGTCGTCGACCGCCTCACGGTGAAGGAGGGCGCCAAGCGCCGCCTCACCGACTCCGTGGAGACCGCCCTCGGCCTGTCCGGCGGCATGGTCGTGCTCGACTTCGTCGACCTCCCGGCCGACGACCCCGAGCGCGAGCGGATGTACTCGGAGCACCTGTACTGCACGTACGACGACCTGTCCTTCGAGGAGCTGGAGCCCCGCTCCTTCTCCTTCAACTCGCCCTTCGGTGCCTGCCCCGACTGCTCCGGTATCGGTACGCGCATGGAGGTCGACCCCGAGCTCCTCGTCCCGGACGAGGAGAAGTCCCTCGACGAGGGCGCCATCCACCCCTGGTCGCACGGGCACACGAAGGAGTACTTCGGGCGGCTCGTCGGAGCCCTCGCGGACGCGTTGGGATTCCGGACCGACATCCCCTTCGCGGGTCTTCCGCAGCGCGCCAGGAAGGCCCTGCTCTACGGCCACAAGACCCAGATCGAGGTCCGCTACCGCAACAGGTACGGCCGCGAGCGGGTCTACACGACCCCCTTCGAGGGTGCCCTCCCCTTCGTGAAGCGGCGGCACAGCGAGGCGGAGAGCGACGCGAGCCGCGAGCGCTTCGAGGGCTACATGCGCGAGGTGCCCTGCCCCACGTGTCACGGCACGCGCCTGAAGCCGCTCGTCCTGGCGGTCACGGTCATGGAAAAGTCGATCGCCGAAGTCGCCGCGATGTCCATCAGCGACTGCGCGGACTTCCTCGGTGAACTGAAGCTCAACGCGCGCGACAAGAAGATCGCCGAGCGCGTCCTGAAGGAGGTCAACGAACGGCTGCGCTTCCTGGTCGACGTGGGCCTCGACTATCTGTCGCTGAACCGCGCGGCCGGCACCCTCTCCGGAGGCGAGGCCCAGCGCATCCGCCTGGCGACGCAGATCGGCTCCGGCCTCGTGGGCGTCCTGTACGTCCTCGACGAACCGTCCATCGGCCTGCACCAGCGGGACAACCACCGTCTGATCGAGACCCTGGTCCGGCTGCGCGACATGGGCAACACGCTCATCGTCGTCGAGCACGACGAGGACACCATCAAGGTCGCCGACTGGGTCGTCGACATCGGCCCCGGCGCCGGAGAGCACGGCGGCAAGGTCGTGCACAGCGGCTCCTTGAAGGACTTGCTCGCGAACCCCGAGTCGATGACGGGGCAGTACCTCTCGGGCAAGAAGGAGATCGCCCTTCCGGACATCCGCCGGCCCGCCGACCCGAGCCGCAGGCTCACGGTGCACGGCGCCAGGGAGAACAACCTCCAGGACATCGACGTGTCCTTCCCGCTGGGCGTGCTCACCGCCGTCACCGGCGTCTCGGGCTCCGGCAAGTCGACGCTGGTCAACGACATCCTGTACACGCACCTGGCCCGCGAGCTGAACGGCGCGAGGAACGTTCCGGGGCGGCACACACGCGTGGAGGGCGACGACCTCGTCGACAAGGTGGTGCACGTCGACCAGTCGCCCATCGGCCGTACGCCCCGGTCGAACCCGGCGACGTACACCGGAGTCTTCGACCACGTCCGCAGGCTGTTCGCGGAGACCACCGAGGCGAAGGTGCGGGGCTACCAGCCCGGCCGCTTCTCCTTCAACGTCAAGGGCGGCCGCTGCGAGAACTGCTCCGGCGACGGCACGATCAAGATCGAGATGAACTTCCTGCCGGACGTGTACGTCCCGTGCGAGGTCTGCCACGGGGCGCGCTACAACCGGGAGACCCTGGACGTCCACTACAAGGGCAAGTCCATCGCCGAGGTCCTGGACATGCCGATCGAGGAGGCCCTGGACTTCTTCGAGGCCGTGCCCGCGATCTCCCGCCACCTCAGGACGCTCAACGACGTCGGTCTCGGCTATGTCCGGCTCGGCCAGTCCGCGCCGACGCTCTCCGGTGGTGAGGCGCAGCGCGTCAAGCTCGCCAGCGAGCTCCAGAAGCGCTCCACCGGACGCACGGTGTACGTGCTCGACGAGCCGACCACCGGTCTGCACTTCGAGGACATCAGCAAGCTCATCAAGGTGCTGTCCGGCCTGGTCGACAAGGGCAACACGGTCATCGTGATCGAGCACAACCTGGATGTCATCAAGACCGCCGACTGGGTCGTCGACATGGGTCCCGAGGGTGGCAACGGCGGTGGCCTCGTCATCGCCGAGGGCACCCCCGAGCAGGTCGCCGGGGTGGCCACCAGCCACACCGGCAAGTTCCTGCGCGATGTCCTCGGCGCCGACCGGATCAGCGACGCCGCCCCCGTGAAGGCGGCGCGCAAGACCGCCGCCAAGAAGACGGTGGCGGCCGGGGCGACGGCCAAGAAGTCGGCCACCAAGACCGTCAACAACACCGCCACCAAGAAGGCGGCGACGACCAAGAAGGCGGCGACGACCAGGAAGACGGCGAAGGCGGCCCCCGCGAAGAAGACCACCACGCGGGCTCGCAAGGCCTGATCCGGGAGTGACCGGCCCCGAAGAGTGCGGCGCCCCACGGGAACTCCCCGTGGGGCGTTGCCCGTTGCGGTTCCTCCAGCCGCTCGGTGACGATGCCGCAACCGCCGCGCCGGACCGGCTCAATGCACGGCAGTCGGGGGCGCCGCGGGTCGTCGGCAGCCGGGTATCCGGCCGGCCGGGCTCAGAGGCCGGCCAGTTCGGAGGCGTACGGCGGTTCCGCGCCCGCGCGTGAGCAGGTGATCGCGGCCGCGCGGGCGGCGAACCGCAGCAGCTCGGTCCAGCCGTCCGCGCTCAGACCGGCCAGCGCCGCGGGGGAGAGCGCGTCCCGGGCGGCGAGGCCGTGCAGCAGTGCCGCGTTCACCGTGTCCCCGGCGCCGATCGTGTCGACGACCTCGACCGGTTCACCGGCCACGTGCACCGAACCGTCGGGGGTGTGGACGGTCAGGCCCTCCCCGCCCCGGGTGACCACCACCGCCGCGGGTCCCGACGCCAGCCACTCGCGCGGAGTACCGCCGAGCCACTCCGCGTCCTCCGCGGACAGCTTGAGCAGCGACACCGAAGGCAGCCAGCTCTTGAACCGCGCCCGGTAGGCGTCCGCGTCGGGGATCAGACCGGCCCTGATGTTCGGGTCGAGCGCCGTGAAGACACCGCGCGCGGCAGCGGTCCGCATCAGCTCCTCGTACGCGCTCGCTCCCGGTTCCAGGACCAGCGAGCAGGTGCCGAAGGACACCGCCCGGGTGGCGTCCGGGAGTTGGGCGGGTGCCGCGAACAGCCGGTCCGCCGTGCCCTCCACGTAGAAGGAGTAGGCGGCCGAGCCGTCGGCGCCGATCGAGGCGACGGCCAGGGTCGTGGGTTCCCCGCCGCGCTGTACCGACGTCACATCGACGCCCGCGTCGCGCAGCCCCGCCAGGAGAGCCTCCCCGAAGGCGTCGGACGAGACGCGGGAGCAGAAGGCCGTGGGGGAGCCGAGCCGGCCCAGCGCCACCGCCGTGTTGTAGGGGCCGCCGCCGAGCCGCGGCAACAGGCCCACGAGCGCACCCGCGCCCTGCGGTACCAGGTCGATCAGTGCCTCACCGGCGACGACGATCACGACACGGATCCTTTCTCGGGGCTGTTGGGGCTGTCGGAGGTCAGGGGGTTTTGGGGGTTTCGGTGGTTCCCGGGGTTCTGGGGGCGCTGTCGGCGGATGCGGAGTCCGTGGGGCAACCGCACGAGGTGCGGTGGACGAACGCGCAGGGCAGCCGGACGGTCCGGGCGGGGCGGTCCGGGGACGCCAGCCGGTCGAGCAGCAGCCGGACCGCCTGTGCCCCGATCTCCTTGCTGGGCTGGGAGACTGCGGTGAGGCGGGGCGCGAAGAGGTCCGCCCACGCGAAGTCGTCGAAGCAGCACAGGGCCAGGTCGTCCGGCACCGACAGGCCGCGGTCGCGCAGGGCCCGCAGCGTGCCGATGGTCATCGCGTTGTTCCCCGTGACCAGCGCCGTGGGCCATGTCGCCAGGGACAGCAGGGCACCGGTGGCCCGCTCGGCGGCCCCCGACTCCGACGCCCCGTGCACCAGGAGCCGTTCGTCATACGGGAGTCCGGCGCTCGCCAGACCCAGGCGGTAGCCGGCGATCCGCTCGGTCGTGGTGCTGAGGCCGGACAGACCCGCGACCATTCCGATACGGCGGTGGCCCAGTCCGGTGAGATGCGACATCAGCTGCGCCACGGGGTCGACGTTCTCGGCTCCGACCTGGTCGAAGCGGTACGGGGAGTCCGCCGGGGCGTCGACCAGCCGGTCGAGGAACACCGTCGGAACGTTGTGCCGCGCCAGGTAACCGAGCAGCTCGTGCGGGTCCGCCGAGGGCGCGACGATCATGCCGTCCACCCGTCGCTCGTGCAGGAGTTGGACCACCCTGCGCTCATGCTCCGGGTCGTCGTGCGGATCCGCGATGAGCAGGCTGTACCCGTGCTCCAGCGCGCCGGCCTCCACGCCCTGGACGATCTCCGTGAAGTACGGGTTGCTGATCGCCGACACCGCGAGCCCAATGGACCGCGTGCGCGCGGTGACCAGCGAACGGGCCAGCGTGTTGGGCGTGTAGCCCAGCTCGTCGATCGCGTCGAGGACGGCCTGACGGGTGTGCGGGCGCACCGGGCGGGTCTCGTTCAGGACGTGCGAGACGGTCGCTACGGACACCCCTGCGTGCCGTGCCACATCGGTCATCGTCGCCATCGTGTTCCCTTCCCGGCAGCCCGGCAGCCCAGGCCCACTGTCGTGGGGTTCGGCTGCCCCCGGAACTTGCCCGGGCGGAAGGGAAGCTATCGCATCCGGCGGCAGACGTAAACGCTTGCGTAAGCGTCTACGTAAACGCTTACGTCACCCTGGGGTCGCGGGGCGGGGTCCCGGGTCGCGGGGTCCCGGCGTCGCGGGGTCCCGGCGTCGCGGAGTCCCGATGGCTCACGGACACCCCACCGACGCCCTCACCGCCAAAGCCCCCGAAGGACCTCAGCCCTGGTCCCGGGCCGGCAGCTCCGCGTGCAGGCCGGCCCGGCGTCCTCTCACTCCCAGTCCCGCGCGATTCACTCCCAGTCCCACGCGATGCCGACGATCCCGGACCGTACGCGCGGTTCGACCAGATGCACCGAGCGGTGCTGCCCGCTCAGGGTCAGCTCCTGGCGGCCACTGCGCGGCGCCGCCGCCGAGTGCTGGGTGAAGCGGTGGCACCGCACCGGCAGCGCCCGCTCGTCGAACCGCACCTGGAGCGCGTACTGCCCGCCCGCGAAGCTGAATCCGCGGAGGTACTCGCAGGACGTGCCGGCAGTTCCGTCGTCGAAGCCGTAGCGGAAGAGGTACGTGTCGCCCGCGCGCAGCCGGGTGTCGAAGAGCAGCTCGGCCACGAGCACGCCGGTCTCGTGGTGCCACCGCACGCGTCCGGTACGGCAGTTCTCCAGGGCGCGCACCGCCATCCGTTCCGGAGTACACCCCGGGTCGCCGTGGTGGATTGCCACATAGCGGTCCACGCCGTCCTTGTGGGCGCGCACTATGTGCTGCGACTCGCGGCCCTGCAGTTCGCGGTGCGCGCCGATGTGGACCCGCTCGTGGTGGCCGATCGTGTGCAGCCCGCCGTCGAGCGGTGACTCCAGTTCGCCGAGGAGCTCTTCCAGTACTCCGGAGGCCTCCACCAAGGAGCGGTACGAACGGCTCGCCGGACGTTCCCGGCCCGGGTTCTCGTCGGCTTTCGCGAGGAGTCTGATCAGCGACTCCTCCGGCAGCTGGAGGATCTCCTCCAGCGCGCGGACGGCCCGCAGGGACTCGGGGCGCTGCGGGCGCCGGGCGCCCTGCTGCCAGTAACTCAGGCTGGTCACCCCGACCTTGACGCCGTAGCGCGACAGATGGTGCTGTACCCGTTGCAGCGGCAGTCCGCGGGCGGCTATCGCGGCGCGCAGCGCGATGTGGAAGGGGCCGCCCCGCAGGGCCGTCTCCAGCTCAGCCGGGGCGAGTTCCGCGTGCTGTGTGCCGTGCCGCATGCTGGGGCCTTTCTGTGAATGTTCACAACGGCTGGTCAGGCCGTTCGCGCGAGTCCTGGGGGCCGCCTGGTGGGCGTGCGCGGGGTGTTCACATCCGTACGGCGCTGTTCACGGCCCCGAGTTCCACCGCATTGAAGCGTGTTGACCAAGCCCCGACAACACTTGATGCTCAACCGCAGCGTCCGGACGCGCTCCTCCACTCCTCGAACCCCACTCGGGAGGAACGCGATGCGCCACAGAAGGCTCTTCGTTCTCGCGGCCGCGCTGGCGGCCCTCTGCGCCGGCCCGACCGCCACCGCCTCCGCCGCCCACACCGACGGCACGTCCACGCTCCACGCGGCCCCCTCCGCGTACAAGCGGCTGGACATCACCATGCAGGCCCAGCAGAAGAGCAACTGGTGCTGGGCGGCGAGCGGGAACACGGTCGCCACCTGGTTCGGCCGAAGCTCCTCGCAGAACCAGTTCTGCAACGCCGCTTTCGGCCGTGCGCCAGGCAGCGACTGCCCCAACAGCCAGGCCACTCTGGGCAACGTCCAGGACGGCCTGGACCGGATGGGCATCAATCCCGGCTCCTACGTCACCGGCTGGCTGCGCTATCCCACCGTGCGTACGGAGATCGACGCGAACAGACCCGTCGAGACCCGTATCCAGTGGTCGAGCGGCGGCGGCCACATGCATGTCGTCTACGGGTACGACGACGCCGACGGCTGGGTCTACTGGGGTGATCCCTGGCCCTCCAACGACCGCTACAACTGGGCCTCGCACGCGTGGTACGTGGACAACGGGTCGTTCTCCTGGACCCACTCCCTCTACCGGATCGGGGCGTGAGGGCGATGACCCGACGTACCCGCCTCACGAGGGCCGCACTCGCCGGCTGTTCCGCCGCGGTCCTGCTCGGGCTCGGGGCCCCCTCCGTGCGGGCCGGCACCGGTCCGTCCGTCGACCCGTCGCCTGCGTCACTGGCCGCGGCGCACCGGGCCGCCACCACGCCCGCGACCCTCGACACCCTCACCCGCTTCTTCGCCCATGACGCCGGCACCGGTGAAACGCACGACGCCGCCGGTTCACGAACCGTCGTCCACGCACGCGTGGACGACGACACCGTCCCCGTCCGCTACCTGTCCCCGGATTTCGTGGCCGGCAAGAAGGGCGCGCCGGTGGCCCGGCTCGTCTTCATGGCCACCGGAGCTGTCGCCGCCGACGGACGTGAGGCCTCCGTGTGGACGGCCCCGCGGGGCGGCACCTGGCAGGTGGTGAACATCGCCTCCGGGGACGACGAGACCAAGTACGCCGCCCTGGGGGCGCGTTCGCTGCCCGGAGGCACGGTTTTCCGCGAGCCGCAGATCGACGCGTGGTACGTCGCGTCGCACGCGCGCGTGCTTCCGCTCGACGAGGACGCCCGTCGCGCGATCGGTGCCCGGGGCACCACCCTGGACGCCTACCGGGCGCGGGTCCACCAGGCCTACGCGGACAAACTCCCCGGCTCCCCGTACGCGACGTCCGGCGAGGCGGGCGGCTACGGTCCCGAGGCCGCCTTCACCAGTGGCCGCCTGGAGCCGGGCCGTGCCGCGGTCACGACCTCGCAAGGGGGATCGCACGAAGACCGGACCGGTAGCACCGACCCCGCTGTCGCCGTCGTCTCGGCGCTGGCCGGTGCCGGTGCCCTCGTGGCCCTCGCCCTGAGCGCCGTGTGGGCCCTGCGCCGACGACGCGGGACGACCGACTGCTGACCGGCTCACCCGCGGCTGGGCGCCTCCCCTTGAGCCCCGTACCGGACGCCCCTGGAGCGTCGGCGCGGTTCCTCGGGGAGGCGGTCAGCCGCCGGGTGACGGGTCCCCGGAGTCCAGCAGCTCCCGTATCGCCCGCACCGACAGGCCCGACTTGGGCAGGAAACCGCGTGCAGGGCTGGCCGCCACGAGCTCCTGGACGTCCTCCAGGGCGTGGGCCGAGATCAGGATCACCGCGGGTACGCCTGTGACGAGCCTGCGTGCCACGTCGAAGCCGTTCTCGCCGTTGAGGTCGAGATCGACCAGGGCGACGTCCGGGGTGAGTTCCGCAGCTCGTGCGACGGCCTCCGCGCCCGTCGAGGCGACCCCGACCACCTCCAGCCCACCACGCTCCAGCAGGGCGCGCGCCGCCTCCATGAAGCGGGCGCTGTCATCCACGAGAAGACAGCGCAGGGACATGCGCACAGCTTCCCAAGCGGTCGACATGTGCGCCTTCCAGCTAGCCGGAAAGTGCTGGCGTCCCGCGCCGACCGGACGTACCGGTGTTCACGCAGCGCAGCGACACGTCACAGGGGGTACGCCGCAGGCTCTAGCGGTCGCCGGTCCCGTCCCGTCGCGCCCGGTGCAGGCGCTTGGCGCGCACGACATCGGGGTCGCGCGGATCGAGGAGCCCACCGATGCCGGTGATGTCTCCGACGTCTCCGAAGCTGCCGTCGTAGCCGTCGTAGCCGTCGTAGCCGTCGTAGCCGTCGTAGCCGTCGTAGCCGTCGTAGCGGCGGACACGGACCGACCGCCGTCGTCTCCCGATCCGTGTCCGTCGCATCTCCCGCAGCCCTTCCGTAGCCGTTCCGCCGCCCCTCGCCCGGGGTGGCGGGCTCCTTGTCTGTGCTGCACTCCTTCGAGCATGGACCCGAAACGGCCGCGTGTCGTCACGGCCAGCACCCAGCCGGACTTCCCGTCCACCGCCATCGCGCACTCCCGCTAGCCGTAAGCCGCCTGTTCCGGCAGGCTGTTGACGGCGCACCGGGCTGGGCACAGGGGACGGGGGCCGGATCATGCACGCGACACAGCAGGCCGCGCGCGGACGGGTGGTTCTCGCCGACGACGACGTCCTCCTGAGGGAGGGACTGGCCAGCCTCTGCGAACGCCTGGGGTACGAGGTGGTGGGCCAGGCCGGTGACGCGGTCGGGCTCCTGGAGCTGGTCGCCGAGCGCCGGCCCGACCTGGCGATCGTCGACATCAGGATGCCGCCGACGCACTCCACGGAGGGGCTCAAGGCGGCCCGCACCATCCGCGAGCGCCACCCCGCGCTCGGGATCCTCGTCCTGTCCGCGTATGTCGAGGTCGAGGACGCCCTGGCGTTGCTGGCGAGCGGGCGCAGGGTCGGCTACCTCCTCAAGAGCCGGATCACCGTGGTGGACGAGTTCATCGAGACGCTCGACCGGATCGGCAAGGGCGGCTCGGTGGTCGACCCCTCGCTGGTGCAGGAGCTCGTCTCCGCCCAGCACCGTGACGACCCGCTGGCCTTCCTCAGCTCCCGGGAGCGCGAGGTGCTGGCCCTGATGGCCGAGGGGCGCTCCAACGCCGGCATCGGCCGCCGGCTGTGGGTGACCGAGGGAACGGTCGAGAAGCACGTCCGCAGCATCCTGGGCAAGCTGCGCCTCCAGGAGGAGCCCGACGACCACCGACGCGTCCTTGCCGTCCTGACGTTTCTGGAGTCCCGCTAGCGGCTCTCCGGAGTCCCGCCGGCCGCCCGGGAGGGCGCGACCGCGGGGGTCTGTCCACAGGCGCGGCCGGGAGCCCGCCGCGGTGTCACCCCTCGCCAGTAGGGTGTGAGACATGGCCGATCCCTCCAGCTACCGCCCCAGGCCGGGAGAGATCCCGGACTCACCCGGGGTCTACAAATTCCGCGACGAGCACCGCCGGGTGATCTACGTCGGAAAGGCGAAAAGCCTGCGCCAGCGCCTGGCCAGTTACTTCCAGGACCTGGCCGGTCTCCACCCGCGCACCCGCACGATGGTGACCACGGCCGCGTCCGTGGAGTGGACCGTGGTGTCCACGGAGGTCGAGGCGCTGCAGCTGGAGTACTCCTGGATCAAGGAGTTCGACCCCCGGTTCAACGTCAAGTACCGCGACGACAAGAGCTACCCCTATCTCGCGGTCACGATGAACGAGGAATTCCCCCGCGTGCAGGTGATGCGCGGCCAGAAGCGCAAAGGCGTGCGCTACTTCGGGCCGTACGGACACGCGTGGGCCATCCGCGACACGGTCGACCTCCTGCTGCGCGTCTTCCCCGTGCGCACGTGCTCCGCGGGCGTCTTCAAGAACGCCGCGCGCACCGGCCGCCCCTGTCTGCTCGGCTACATCGGCAAGTGCTCGGCGCCCTGCGTGGGCCGGATCTCCGCCGAGGAGCACTATGAACTGGCCGAGGAGTTCTGCGACTTCATGGCCGGCCGTACGGGGACGTACATCCGCCGCCTCGAGAAGCAGATGACCGACGCGGCCGAGGAGATGGAGTACGAGCGGGCGGCCCGGCTGCGCGACGACATCGAGGCCCTGAAGAAGGCCATGGAGAAGAACGCGGTCGTGCTCGCCGACGCGACCGACGCCGACCTGATGGCCGTCGCCGAGGACGAGCTGGAAGCCGCCGTGCAGATCTTCCACGTCCGCGGCGGACGCGTCCGCGGTCAGCGCGGCTGGGTCACCGACAAGGTGGAGGCCGTCACCACCGCCGATCTCGTCGAGCACGCCCTCCAGCAGCTCTACGGCGAGGAGACCGGCGACTCGGTGCCCAAGGAAGTCCTCGTCCCGGCGCTGCCCGAGCCGGTGGAGCCCGTACAGGAGTGGCTGGCCGCGCGTCGCGGGTCGAACGTGTCGCTGCGCATCCCGCAGCGCGGCGACAAGAAGGCGCTCATGGAGACCGTGCAGCGCAACGCGCAACAGGCGCTCGTGCTGCACAAGACCAAGCGCGCCTCCGACCTGACCACCCGCTCGCGCGCCCTGGAGGAGATCGAGGAGGCCCTCGACCTGCCCAGCGCCCCGCTGCGGATCGAGTGCTACGACATCTCGCATCTCCAGGGCGACGACGTGGTGGCGTCGATGGTCGTCTTCGAGGACGGGCTCCAGCGCAAGGGCGAGTACCGCCGCTTCCAGATCAAGGGCTTCGAGGGCCAGGACGACGTCCGGTCCATGCACGAGGTGATCACCCGCCGCTTCAAGCGCTACCTCGCGGAGAAGGAGCGGACGGGGGAGTGGGCCGACGGCGAGACCGGGCTCACCGAGGAGGACGGCCGACCCAAGCGCTTCGCCTATCCGCCGCAGCTGGTCGTCGTCGACGGTGGCCGGCCGCAGGTCGCGGCCGCCAAGAGAGCCCTCGACGAGCTGGGCATCGACGACATCGCCGTGTGCGGCCTCGCCAAGCGCCTGGAGGAGGTCTGGGTGCCCGACGAGGACGACCCCGTGGTCCTGCCGCGCACCAGCGAAGGCCTCTATCTGCTCCAGCGGGTCCGTGACGAGGCCCACCGCTTCGCGATCACCTATCAGCGGGCCAAGCGGGCCAAGCGCTTCAGGGCGAGCCCGCTGGACGACGTGCCGGGCCTCGGCGAGACCCGCAAGCAGGTGCTGATCAAGCACTTCGGTTCGGTGAAGAAGCTGCGATCCGCGACCATCGACCAGATCTGCGAGGTTCCCGGCATAGGCCGCAAGACGGCCGAGGCGATCGCCGTGGCCTTTGCCCAGGCGGCCCCGGCCGCACCCGCCGTGAACACGGCTACTGGAGAGATCATGGAAGACGACGAAGACGCGGCGCCCGAGACGACGGCGGGCTCCGCGGGGGAGCCCGTGTCCGCGGGCGCCCCGGACGAGCGACGGGGGCAGGAGAGATGACCGAGCGCGAAGAGCAGCAAGCAGAGCAAGAGGCAGTGCGGCAGGCGGAAGGCCTGGCGCAAGGCCAGGAGACACACAAGGAAACAGGCGAGGATCACGCGGAGCAGACAGCAGGCAAGGAAGACGGAGCACAGGTGGGTACGGGTATCGAAACAGCCGGGGTGCCCGAGGCGGCCATCCCCGAGCTGGTGATCATCTCCGGGATGTCCGGAGCCGGCCGTTCGACAGCGGCCAAGTGTCTGGAGGACCTCGGCTGGTTCGTGGTCGACAACCTGCCGCCCGCGCTGATCCCCACCATGGTGGAGCTCGGCGCCCGTTCCCAGGGCAACGTCGCGAGAATCGCGGTCGTCGTCGACGTACGCGGCCGCCGCTTCTTCGACAACCTCCGTGAGTCCCTCGCCGACCTGGAGGCCAAGCACGTCACCCGGCGGATCGTCTTCCTGGAGTCCTCCGACGACGCCCTGGTGCGCCGCTTCGAGTCCGTGCGCCGTCCGCACCCCCTCCAGGGTGACGGCCGCATCGTCGACGGCATCGCCGCCGAGCGGGAGCTGCTGCGCGAGCTGCGCGGCGACGCCGACCTGGTGATCGACACCTCCAGCCTGAACGTGCACGAGCTGCGCGCCAAGATGGACGCCCAGTTCGCCGGCGAGGAGGAGCCCGAGCTGCGGGCCACGGTGATGTCCTTCGGCTTCAAGTACGGCCTTCCGGTCGACGCGGACCTGGTCGTGGACATGCGCTTCCTGCCCAACCCGCACTGGGTCCCGGAGCTGCGCCAGTACACCGGTCTCAACGAGGAGGTCGCGGCGTACGTCTTCAACCAGCCCGGCGCCAAGGAGTTCCTCGACCGCTACGCCGAGCTGCTGCACCTCATCCAGGCCGGCTACCGCCGCGAGGGCAAGCGTTATGTGACCATCGCGGTCGGCTGCACCGGCGGCAAGCACCGCTCCGTCGCCATGTCGGAGAAGCTCGCCGCACGCCTGGTGTCCGAGGGAGTGGAGACGGTCGTCGTCCACCGGGACATGGGCCGCGAATGACCGGACGTGCACTACGGCTGGGCAGGCTGCGCGGAGCGACCGCGGAAGGGCGCGGCAGGCCCGCCGAAGCCCGTGGCGGCAAGCCGCGCCGCCGCGGCACCCAGCCCAAGGTCGTCGCCCTCGGCGGCGGCATGGGCCTGTCCGCTTCGCTCGCCGCCCTGCGCCGGATCACCGGCGACCTCACCGCCGTCGTCACCGTGGCCGACGACGGCGGCTCCAGCGGCCGGCTCCGCGACGAGCTGGGCGTGCTCCCGCCCGGCGACCTGCGCAAGGCGCTGGCCGCCCTGTGCGGCGACGACGACTGGGGGCAGACCTGGGCCCGGGTCATCCAGCACCGCTTCCAGTCCCAGGGCGCTCTGCACGAACACGCGGTCGGCAATCTGCTGATCGTCGCCCTCTGGGAGCAGCTCGGCGACCACGTCCAGGCCCTGGACCTGGTGGGCAGGCTGCTGGGCGCGCACGGCCGGGTGCTGCCCATGTCCGCCGTACCCCTGGAGCTCCAGGCCCTGGTCAAGGGCCACGACCCGGACCGGCCGGACGACGTCGACACCGTCCGCGGCCAGGCCACCGTGGCGCTCACCCCCGGCGAGGTGCAGTCCGTGCACGTCGTGCCGCACGACCCGCCCGCCGTCCCCGAGGCCGTCGCCGCGGTCCTCGACGCGGACTGGGTGGTGCTCGGCCCCGGCTCCTGGTTCTCCTCGGTGATCCCGCATCTCCTGGTGCCCGAACTGCTCGACGCGCTCACGGAGACGAAGGCGCGCCGGGTGCTCTCCTTGAACCTCGTCCCGCAACCCGGAGAAACCGAAGGCTTCTCCCCGCAGCGTCATTTGGAGGTTTTGGGACGACACGCCCCTAAACTCGCCCTGGACGTGGTGCTGGCCGACGAGGCCGCCGTGCCCGACAGCGCCTTGCTGACCGATGCCGCCAAGCGGTTCGGCGCCGCCGTCGAGCTGGCGCCGGTGGCCAGGACCGACGGGACTCCGCGGCACGACCCGGAGCTGTTGGCCGCCGCGTACGACCGTATTTTTCGGATGCATGGAAGGATCGGCCCATGGCGATGACGGCAGCGGTGAAGGACGAAATCTCCCGGCTACCCGTCACCCGGACCTGCTGCAGAAAGGCGGAGGTCTCCGCCATTCTGCGGTTCGCGGGCGGCCTTCACCTGGTGAGCGGCCGGATCGTGATCGAGGCGGAGCTGGACACGGCGATGGCGGCGCGCCGGCTGAAGCGGGACATCCTGGAGATCTTCGGCCACAGCTCCGAACTGATCGTGATGGCGCCCGGCGGACTGCGCCGCGGCTCCCGCTATGTGGTACGCGTCGTCGCGGGCGGCGACCAGCTGGCCCGCCAGACCGGGCTGGTCGACGGCCGCGGCCGGCCGATCCGCGGGCTGCCCCCGCAGGTGGTCTCGGGGGCCACCTGCGACGCGGAGGCGGCCTGGCGCGGCGCCTTCCTGGCGCACGGCTCGCTGACCGAGCCGGGCCGCTCCTCCTCCCTGGAGGTGACCTGCCCGGGCCCGGAGGCCGCGCTCGCGCTGGTCGGCGCGGCCCGCCGGCTGTCGATCGCCGCGAAGGCCCGCGAGGTGCGCGGCGTCGATCGCGTCGTCGTCCGGGACGGCGACGCGATCGGGGCCCTGCTCACCCGGCTCGGCGCCCATGAGTCGGTGCTGGCCTGGGAGGAGCGGCGGATGCGCCGCGAGGTCCGCGCCACCGCGAACCGGCTCGCCAACTTCGACGACGCCAATCTGCGCCGCTCGGCACGCGCCGCCGTCGCCGCCGGGGCCCGCGTCCAGCGCGCCTTGGAGATCCTCGCCGACGAGGTGCCGGAGCACCTTGCGGCCGCCGGCCGGCTGCGCATGGAGCACAAGCAGGCCTCGCTGGAGGAGCTGGGAGCGCTCGCCGACCCGCCGCTGACCAAGGACGCCGTCGCCGGCCGGATCCGCCGGCTGCTCGCGATGGCCGACAAGCGGGCCCAGGACCTGGGCATTCCGGGTACGGAGTCCAACCTCACCGAGGAGATGGCGGACAACCTCGTCGGCTGACTGGCCGAGCCCGCCGCGGGCCCACGCCCCGCTGAGCTCAACCCGCCGGTGCCGGCTCCCACTTGGGAAGCCGGCACCGGGGTTTGTCCGCCCTTGATGCGCCCTTGACTTCACGCTGGAGTGTCATGAGCCTGGCACCTGTTCGCCAGTGTGGCGGACCAGTGCAAGGGGGGCTCATGAGACGAAGAGCGAGAGCGATCCTCGCTGCGGGCGCGCTCCTGCTGGGCGGTGCGGGTATGGCACCCGTCGCCCACGCGCAGGGCGGCGGTTCACCCGAGCCGGACGCGAATGCCGTGAAGGTGTTCCGCGCCGAGGTCACGAAGCAGCAGGTACCCCTGCTCCTCGCGGCCGGACAGGACGGCCACGAACTCGGCGAACAGGCGCCGGAGAAGGGCAAGGCCACGGTCGAGGTCTACCTCACCGACAAACAGGCCGACAAGCTGGAGAAGCAGGGCGTCGAGCTCAAGGAGCACACCCTTTCGACCAAGGCCGAGGCCCGGGTGGCGGACGCGGCCGAGGGCGTGTTCCGCCCGTACAGCGGAAAGGGCAATCTCCAGGAGGAGATCGTCAAGACCGGGCAGGCCCACCCCGACCTCACCAAGGTCGTCTCCATCGGCAAGACCGTGGGCGGCCAGGACATCCTGGCGCTCAAACTGACCAAGGGCGCCAAGAAGACCAAGGACGGCGCCAAGCCGTCGGTGCTGTACGTGTCCAACCAGCACGCGCGCGAGTGGATCACGCCGGAGATGACGCGGCGTCTGATGCACTACTACCTGGACAACTACGCCACGGACAAGCGCGTCAAGAAGATCGTCGACTCGACCGAACTGTGGTTCGTCCTCTCGGCCAACCCCGACGGCTACGACTACACGTTCGACGCCGACGGCGACCGCCAGTGGCGCAAGAACCTGCGGGACATCAACGGCGACGGCACCATCACCACCGGCGACGGCGTCGACCTCAACCGCAACTTCGCCTACAAGTGGGGCTACGACGACGAGGGTTCGTCGCCCAGCCCCACCAGCGAGACCTACCGCGGCGCGAGTCCCGCCTCCGAGCCCGAGACCAAGGCCCTCGACGCCTTCGAGAAGCGCATCGGCTTCACGTACGGCATCAACTACCACTCCGCCGCCGAACTGCTCCTCTACGGAGTGGGCTGGCAGGTGGCAACGCCCAGCCCGGACGACGTCCTCTACAAGGCGCTTGCCGGCACCCCCGAGAACTCGGCGATCCCGGGCTACCGCCCGCAGGTCTCCTCGGAGCTCTACACCACCAACGGCGAGGCGGACGGCCACGCGGGCAACGTCAACGACATGGCGATGTTCACCCCCGAGATGTCGACCTGCCAGACCGCCTCGGACATCGACCCGAACGACGCCTGGAACGCGGCCGACTGCGCCTCGGTCTTCACCTTCCCGGACGACGAGAAGCTGATCGAGCAGGAGTTCCGCAAGAACATCCCGTTCGCGCTCTCCGTCGCCGAGACCGCCGGCCACGCCGACCGGCCGGTCTCCTCCGTCGGCATCGACGCACCCGACTTCACTCCGGCCGCCTTCCCGACGTCGTACTCGCGCGGCGCCGACCAGGAGGTCTCCGTCGTCGTACGGAAGTCCGTGCGCGACAAGGAGCTCAAGTACCGCGTCAACGGCGGCCGTACGGAGGACATGGCGCTCAAGGCCTGGCAGGGGGGCGAGACGTTCGGCGGCGGCGACAACCTCTACTTCGACGAGTACCGCGCCAAGGTCCAGGACGGCGACCCCGGTGACAAGGTCGAGGTCTGGTTCACCGGCGAGACGAAGAGCGGAAAGCCCACCTCCAGCACGCACTTCACGTACACCGTGGCCGAACGGCCGCGCGCCGACACACTGGTCGTCGCCGAGGAGGGCGCGACCGCGACACAGGCGCAGGGTTACGTCGACGCGCTGAAGGCCAACGGCCGCAAGCCCCTCGTCTGGGACGTCGCCGCACAGGGAGCCCCCGACGCGCTCGGCGTGCTCGGCCACTTCCCGACGGTCGTCCACTACACGGGCGCACCCCGGCCCGGCAACGCCACCCAGCTCCAGCTGCGCGCCTACCTCAACGAGGGCGGCAAGCTGATCGAGGCGGGCGAACAGGCGGGCGGCAGCGTCGACCTCGGCGGCGGCACCCTGTCGAACGACTTCAGCCAGTACTACCTGGGCGCCTACTCGCGGACGACGACGCCCGGGGCCAACGGCTTCAACGGCTCCGGAAAGCTCGCCGGCTTCACGGGGGCGCTCGGCGACGCGCCCGGCAACCCGCTGAACGCGGCGGGCACGTACAGCGTCACCTCGGACTCGCTGTCCGTCGCGAAGTACCCGCAGTTCGCGAGCGCGGGCGGCGGCCAGTTCGCCGGGACCGTCAACCCGTACGGCCCGTACGCGGGCTCGTACATGGCGGCTGCCGTCCACACCAACGACGCCTACAAGCGCCTCACCCGGACCATCGACCTCACCGGTGTCAGCGCGGCCGACAAGCCCACGCTGCGCACCCAGCTGCTGTGGGACACCGAGCCCGGATACGACCACGCGCTGCTGGAGGCCCACACGACCGGGGCCGAGGACTGGACCACGCTGCCGGATGCCGGCGGCGCCACCAGCAACGCCGTCCCGGCGGAGTGCGAGGCCGGCTATCTGCTCCGGGAGCACCCCGCTCTCAAGCGCTATCTGACCCTGGGCTCCGGCGCGTGCACCAACACCGGCACCAGCGGCTCCTGGAACAGCTTCACCGGTGCCTCCAGCGGCTGGCAGCCGGTCTCCTTCGACCTCAGTGCCTACGCCGGCAAGTCGGTCGAGGTGTCGCTCAGCTACGTCACCGACCCGAGCGGAGGCGGTCACGGGCTCCTGGCCGACGACGCGTCCCTCGTCATCGGCGGCACGGCCACCCAGAGCGAGGGCTTCGAGACCTCCCTCGGTGCCTGGAACGTCCCCGGCCCGCCCGCGGGCAGCCCGGCCGTCCTCAATGACTGGGCGCGTGTGGGGGAGCTCTTCAAGACCTACGGAGCGGTCACCACGGACGACACCGTGCTGCTGGGCTTCGGCCTGGAGCACGTCACCACGGCGGCCGGCCGTACGGCCCTGATCGGAAAGGCACTGAAGGCGCTGGACAGCTGACTCCACGCCGTCAACAGCATATGACCGCGGGTAGTCACGACGAGTGACAGGGTCTTCGGACCCGGGCGGTCCGTCCCCCTACTGGTGGGTACGGACCGCCCTGCCGTGTATGGCCCCTCTCGATGTCACCACGGTCGCGTCAGGGAGGTAGGGTCGTAGGCGGTCGGGGACATCCCATACAGCTAGCCGGTGTCGAACCCGGCGTACCAACGAGGAGATCGGTTTCGTGACGATCCGCGTAGGCATCAACGGCTTTGGCCGCATCGGTCGTAACTACTTCCGCGCGCTGCTGGAGCAGGGTGCGGACATCGAGATCGTGGCTGTCAACGACCTGGGTGACACCGCGACCACTGCTCACCTTCTGAAGTACGACACCATTCTGGGCCGTCTCAAGGCCGACGTGACGCACACCGCCGACACGATCACCGTCGACGGCCACGCCATCAAGGTGCTCTCCGAGCGCAACCCCGCCGACATCCCGTGGGGCGACCTGGGCGTCGACATCGTCATCGAGTCGACCGGCATCTTCACCAAGAAGGCCGACGCCGAGAAGCACATCGCCGGTGGCGCCAAGAAGGTCCTCATCTCGGCTCCGGCCAAGGACGAGGACATCACCATCGTGATGGGCGTCAACCAGGACAAGTACGACGCGGCGAACCACCACGTCATCTCCAACGCCTCCTGTACCACCAACTGTGTGGCGCCGATGGCCAAGGTTCTCGACGAGAACTTCGGCATCGTCAAGGGCCTGATGACGACGGTCCACGCGTACACGAACGACCAGCGCATCCTTGACTTCCCGCACTCGGACCTGCGCCGCGCGCGTGCCGCCGCCGAGAACATCATCCCGACCACGACCGGTGCCGCCAAGGCCACCGCCCTGGTCCTCCCGCAGCTCAAGGGCAAGCTGGACGGCATCGCCATGCGCGTCCCGGTCCCGACCGGCTCGGCGACCGACCTGGTCGTGACGCTGCAGCGCGAGGTCACCAAGGACGAGGTCAACGCCGCGTTCAAGAAGGCCTCCGACGACGGCGACCTCAAGGGCTACCTGTCGTACACCGAGGACCCGATCGTCTCCTCGGACATCGTGGGCGACCCGGCCTCCTGCACCTTCGACTCCCTCCTGACCATGGTCCAGGACGGCAACTCGGTGAAGATCCTCGGCTGGTACGACAACGAGTGGGGCTACTCCAACCGCCTCGTCGACCTCACGGTCTTCGTCGGCGGCCAGCTCTAAGTCCCAGAGCCGGACATCTCGATGTGAGCACAGGGCCCGGGCAGCGCAAGGCCGCGCTGTCCGGGCCCTGTCGCACGTAGTGATCGATCAGCCCTCTCGGATCAAAGAGCCTTCCTAGGAGTCCCTTCATGAAGACGATCGACGAACTTCTCACCGACGGTGTGGACGGCAAGCGGGTCTTCGTCCGCGCCGACCTGAACGTGCCACTGGCCGACGGCCTCATCACCGACGACGGCCGCATCCGCGCCGTCCTGCCCACCGTCAAGGCCCTCGCCGACGCGGGCGCCAAGGTGATCGTCGCCTCGCACCTGGGCCGCCCCAAGGGCGCCCCGGACCCGGCGTTCTCCCTCCTCCAGCCCGCCGAGCGACTCGCCGAACTGCTCGGCGCCCCCGTCGCGTTCGCGCAGGACACCGTCGGCCCGGCCGCCCACGACGCGGTCAACGGCTTGCAGCCCGGCCAGGTCGCGGTCATCGAGAACCTGCGCTTCAACGCGGGTGAGACGTCCAAGGACGACACCGAGCGCGGCGAGTTCGCCGACCAGCTCGCCGCCCTGGCCGACGTCTACGTAGGCGACGGTTTCGGCGCGGTGCACCGCAAGCACGCCTCCGTGTACGACCTTCCGGCGCGTCTGCCGCACTACGCGGGCTACCTCATCGCCACCGAGGTCGGTGTCCTGAAGAAGCTCACCGAGGACGTCAAGCGGCCCTACGTGGTCGCGCTCGGCGGCTCCAAGGTCTCCGACAAGCTCGCCGTCATCGACGAGTTGCTCGGCAAGGCCGACCGGCTGCTCATCGGCGGCGGGATGGCGTTCACCTTCCTCAAGGCGAAGGGGTACGAGATCGGTGCCTCCCTCGTCCAGGAGGACCAGATTCCGGCCGTCGTCGAGTACGTCCAGCGCGCCGAGAAGAACGGCGTCGAGCTGATCGTGCCTGTCGACGTCGTGGTCGCGGCCGAGTTCCCCGACCTGAAGACGAAGGCCCCCTCCCACCCCACTACCGTCGCCGCGGACGCCATCCCGGCCGACGGGATGGGTCTCGACATCGGTCCTGAGACCCGCAAGCTGTACGCCTCGAAGCTCGCCGACGCGGCCACCGTCTTCTGGAACGGCCCGATGGGCGTCTTCGAGCACCCCGACTACGCCGAGGGCACCAAGGCGGTCGCCCAGGCCCTTCTCGATTCCCCGGCCTTCACGGTCGTCGGCGGTGGCGACTCCGCCGCCGCCGTCCGCACCCTGGGCTTCGACGAGACGGCATTCGGCCACATCTCGACCGGTGGCGGCGCCTCCCTCGAATACCTCGAGGGCAAGACGCTCCCCGGCCTCGCCGCACTGGAGGACTGACCTACATGGCTGCATCTTTTTCTGCTGGGCGCACGCCGCTGATGGCGGGCAACTGGAAGATGAACCTCAACCACCTCGAGGCCATCGCGCACGTCCAGAAGCTCGCCTTCGCCCTCGCGGACAAGGACTACGAGGCCTGCGAGGTCGCCGTCCTGCCGCCCTTCACCGACCTGCGCTCCGTGCAGACCCTGGTCGACGGCGACAAGCTCAAGATCAAGTACGGCGCCCAGGATCTCTCGGCGCACGACTCCGGTGCGTACACCGGTGAGATCTCCGGCTCGATGCTGGCCAAGCTGAAGTGCACGTACGTGGCCATCGGCCACTCCGAGCGCCGGCAGTACCACGCCGAGACCGACGAGATCGTGAACGCCAAGGTCAAGGCCGCCTACAAGCACGGTCTGACCCCGATCCTGTGCGTCGGCGAGGAGCTGGACGTCCGCGAGGCGGGCAACCACGTCGCCCACACGCTCACCCAGGTCGAGGGCGGTCTCAAGGACCTCCCGGCCGAGCAGGCCGAGTCCGTCGTGATCGCGTACGAGCCCGTCTGGGCCATCGGCACCGGCAAGGTCTGCGGCGCCGACGACGCCCAGGAGGTCTGCGCCGCGATCCGCGCCAAGCTGGCCGAGCTGTACTCGCAGGAGCTGGCCGACCAGGTCCGCATCCAGTACGGCGGCTCGGTGAAGTCCGGGAACGTCGCCGAGATCATGGCGAAGCCCGACATCGACGGCGCGCTGATCGGCGGTGCGTCGCTCGACGCCGACGAGTTCGTCAAGATCGTCCGCTTCCGCGACCAGTGAGTAGGCGCTAGCGGCGATCCGTCGTACCCTTGCGGGGGCCGTGGGCTCTGGGAGTGAGCGTTTCGACCTCACCGAGAGAGCTTCGGCCCCCGTCGTCCATCCAGTTCCGAGGAAGTTGGTCCAGCCGTGGTTTTGGGGTTCTCGATCGCCCTGATCGTCTTCAGCCTGCTGCTGATGCTGCTCGTGCTGATGCACAAGGGGAAGGGCGGCGGCCTCTCCGACATGTTCGGTGGCGGTATGCAGTCGTCCGTCGGTGGCTCTTCGGTCGCCGAGCGCAACCTCGACCGCATCACCGTGGTGCTCGGTGTGGGCTGGTTCGCGTGCATCATCGTGCTCGGCATCCTGATGAAGGCCAACAACTGAACACCGGCTGACATCGGTACGGCATCACAAGAGCACATTACGCACGTACATTCCGCACGTAAGGCCCCATGTCCGGTACGCGCCTCCCAGCGCGGCCTATCATGGGGCTTGCGTCTAGGGGCGGGGGTGTAACTCCAATCACTGGACGCGCGTTGGGCCTTACGTAGACTGAGGCGCTCGCAGCGAAGCGTCACGCCGACTCGTTTCGCGGCACCATTACGCAGGGAGTTACGACCGTGGCAAGTGGCAACGCGATCCGAGGAAGCCGGGTCGGGGCGGGGCCGATGGGCGAGGCCGAGCGCGGCGAGTCCGCGCCGCGGCTGCGCATCTCCTTCTGGTGCTCCAACGGGCACGAGACGCAGCCCAGCTTCGCCAGCGACGCGCAGGTTCCCGACACCTGGGACTGCCCGCGCTGTGGCTTTCCGGCCGGACAGGACCGGGACAACCCGCCGGACCCGCCGCGCACCGAGCCGTACAAGACGCACCTCGCGTATGTACGGGAGCGGCGCAGCGATGCGGACGGCGAGGCGATCCTCGCCGAGGCGCTCGCCAAACTGCGGGGCGAGATCTAGGAGTTGACAGCCGGCCGGGCACCCAAGGGTGTCTGGCCGGACGTGTTTCGCACGGCTCGGCCGATGTGCCGAGGCCGATTGTCAGTGGTGCCCTCTACGGTTCTCGCAGCAGTGGAACCGGGGGGTGACGTGGCGATGGTCGACGTGCGGGACATGCGGGTGCCTGCGTGGCGCGGGGGATTCGGGCGGTTGTGGAGCGCGGCCGTCCTCTCCAGTTTCGGGGACTCCCTGCGGACGGCCGCGTTGCCGCTGCTGGCCGCGACCCTGACGGACGAGCCGATGCTCATCGCGTCCGTCACCGCCTGCGGCTATCTCCCCTGGATCGTCTTCGGGCTGCTCGATCCGCAGCCTGACCGCGGTGATCGGCAGCCTCGCCGTCTTCGGGCTCATGGGAATGGTGTGGAACGTCAACACGACGACCCTGATGCAGCAGCGCAGCCCCGCCGGCATGCTCGGCCGCGTCAGCTCGGCGTTCCGGACCCTGGCGGTCGCGGGGGCTCCGCTCGGCGCGCTGCTCGGCGGCGCCGTGGCCACCACCTGGGGTCTGAACACTCCGGCGCTGCTGGCGGCCGCGTTCTTCGTCCTCTCCGTCATCGCGCTGATACCTGCGCTCAAGCCGGACGTATCTGTTGTTGAGCCGGACGACGGTGCTACGACAGCTCACGTCAAGCCCTGATCAATTAGGTTGGGACCGGCAGCGGGGCAAGGTACGCGGCAGCACACGCAGGAAAGAAGGCGGAAGTCCGAGATGAACGCAGACAGCCGTACCAGGCTCAACCAGACACCCGAATGGACCGCTCTCGCCAAGCACCGCGAAGAGCTCGGGGAGACGCATCTGCGGGACCTGTTCGCGGCCGATCCGGGCCGGGGCGGCGGGTACAGCCTCCAGGTCGGCGATCTGCACGTCGACTACTCCAAGCACCTGGTCACCGACGAGACGCTGCGGCTGCTGCGTGACCTCGCCGCGGCCACCGGTGTGTTCGGGTTGCGGGACGCGATGTTCCGGGGCGAGAAGATCAATGTGACCGAGGGCCGGGCGGTGCTGCACACGGCGTTGCGGGCGCCGCGTGGCGCGGTGGTCGAGGTGGACGGCGAGAACGTGGTGCCGGCGGTGCACGCGGTGCTGGACAAGATGGCCGGTTTCGCACAGCGGGTCCGTTCGGGTGAGTGGACCGGTCACACGGGCAAGCGCATCAAGAACGTGGTCAACATCGGTATCGGTGGGTCGGATCTCGGGCCGGCGATGGCGTACGAGGCGTTGAAGGCGTTCACGGACCGTTCGCTGACGCTGCGTTTCGTGTCGAACGTGGACGGCGCCGATCTCCACGAGGCCCTCGGCGGCCTGGATCCGGCCGAGACGCTGTTCATCATCGCGTCCAAGACGTTCACCACGATCGAGACCATCACCAACGCCACCTCGGCGCGGACCTGGCTGCTGGCCGGGCTCGGCGGCGAGGACAAGGCGGTCGCGAAGCACTTCGTGGCGTTGTCGACGAACGCCGAGAAGGTGTCGGACTTCGGTATCGACACGGCGAACATGTTCGAGTTCTGGGACTGGGTCGGCGGGCGGTACTCCTACGACTCGGCGATCGGCCTGTCGTTGATGATCGCGATTGGTCCGGACCGGTTCCGGGAGATGCTCGACGGGTTCCATCTCGTCGACGAGCACTTCCGTAGCGCCCCGGCCGAGTCCAATGTGCCGTTGCTGCTGGGGTTGCTGGGTGTCTGGTACGGCAACTTCCATGATGCGCAGTCGCATGCGGTGCTGCCGTACTCGCACTACCTGTCGAAGTTCACCGCCTACTTGCAGCAGCTGGACATGGAGTCCAACGGCAAGTCGGTGGACCGGGACGGCGAGCGGGTGGAGTGGGAGACCGGTCCGGTGGTGTGGGGCACGCCCGGTACCAACGGCCAGCACGCGTACTACCAACTCATCCACCAGGGTACGAAGTTGATCCCGGCCGACTTCATCGGCTTCGCCGAGCCGGTCGCCGGGCTGAGTGACGAACTCACGGCTCAGCACGACCTGCTGATGGCGAACTTCTTCGCGCAGACGCAGGCCCTCGCCTTCGGCAAGACACCCGACGAGGTGCGTGCCGAAGGAGTGCCCGAGGACCTGGTCCCGCACAAGACGTTCAAGGGCAACCACCCCACCACGACCATCCTCGCGCGCGAACTGACCCCATCGGTCCTCGGCCAGCTGATCGCGCTGTACGAGCACAAGGTGTTCGTCCAGGGCGCGATCTGGAACATCGACTCCTTCGACCAGTGGGGCGTCGAACTCGGCAAGGTCCTCGCCAAGCGCATCGAACCCGCGCTCACCGAAGGCACCGACGTGCCGGGACTCGACGAGTCCACCAAGGCGTTGGTCGCCACCTATCGGGAGTTGCGCGGCCGGAAGTAGTGAACCGGGCTGCCGGAAGCGGCCGTCGGTACGAAAAGTACTGGTCGGTGCGGGAAGCGGCAGTTGGTACGGAGTACGGCTCGGTACGGGAAGCGGGCGGCGGGAGCCTGTCCGCTTCCCGTAAAATTTCAGGCGATCATTGGGTCCAGGGCTCGGGGGAGCGGAAGTTGGCTGGTTCGCGCAGGAGATGGTTGAGCGGTCCGCTGTCGGCGGGGTCGGTTCTGCAGCCCAAGGCCGTGGCGCAGGCGGTGTTCCATCCGGCGTGGATTCCGCCGTCGGTGGACCCCTCGGTGGAGCGGCTCAAGCGGGTGCGCGTGATCGCCGGAGCGGTCGCGGCGTTCGGCGTGTACACCTTCGTCCAGGGCAAGTTCGACTTCACCGAGGTCCTGGAGAACATCCTGACGGCCGCCGTCGTCCTGCTGTTCATCACGCCTCTGACGGTGGTCGTCATGCTCTTCGTCTGGCGGCGCACCGGTCGGATCCGCCAGCTGCGGCCGCCCCTCTTCAACTCCTTCAAGCTGCTGCTGCTCTTCGTGGCCACGGTCGCCGGGACGGTGCTGTTGTGGAAGCTGTCGATGGCGCTCGGCGGCATTCTGCTGGCGGTGCTGGGCCTGACGGCGATGTGGCTGACCGGCTTCGCGGCGTACGGGGCCGTGACGCTGTCCGGGAACTTCTTCGGTTCCGCCGCCGTGCACCGCTGTCTGCCGCCGCTGCTCGCCACGGTGACCACCTGGCTGATGGCCATCCCGGACCTGGTCACCGGTGATCTGCACGGGCTGAGCCTCACGATGGGGATCGTCTTCATCCTGGGGGCGCCGGTGACGGTCACGGGCATCGCCGCCCTCGAGATGAACCGGCTGCGGCGCCACTACGGGATACGGCTGCGGACGCACCCGGCGTCACTGCCGCAGCCGGGTCCCGTGTACACGCAGCCACCCGGTTTCGTACCGCCGCAGGGCCCTCCGTACGCTCCGGGTCCCTATGGGCAGGGGGTCCCTCCGGCGCCGTACGGACCCGGCAACCCCTATGGCCCGCCGCAGCCGTACGGGCCGCCGCATCCGGGGCCCGCGCCGTACCCGTACAACCAGCGGAATCCGTACGGGTCCTGACGTCTCAGCCGCGGCTCTCGTGGCCCAGCCGGCGACCGAGCGGGCCCTGGTCTGCTGCTGACACGGAGCCCGGAGGTCAGGCCACCGCGGTCAATGTGTCCGCGGGACGGCGGCGCGCCGAGCGGGCGGCGGGGAGCGCGGCGAGTGCGGCGGCGCCCACCACCGCCGCCGTACCGAACAGCAGCAGTAGGGGGAGGGACGGCCCCCGGGCGATGCCGGCGCCGATGCCGCTCGAATCGCCCTGGGCGTCGATCAGCCAGTGCGCGAGGGGCAGCCCCAGTGCCGTGCCGGCGAGGACGGCGGCCAGGGTCGTGCAGGCGGTGGCCGTGACCGTGACGGCCGTGATCTGCCGTGGGGAGAGCCCGATGGCCTTGAGCGCCAGCAGGTCCCGCTCGCCCTCGCGCACGGTGCCGCCGATCACGGTGAGCAGTTCGATGAGACCGATGAGGGCCAGGACGGCGATCAGTCCCACGACGACTCCGCGCAGCGGTGAGAGACCCTCGGCGGGGTTCGTCACGGTGTGCACGTCCAGGTGGCCGTGGCCGGCCGCGGTCAGCTGGGCGCCGACCCGGTCCGGATCGGTGCCTGCCCGCAGCTGGAGCTGGTAGAGGGTGGGGCGGAGCGCCGGGTCGTTCTCCCGCAGGGTGTCGAGCGAGGTCGAGATGACCCGGCCGCCGTTCTCCGGTTCGATGCTGCGGCCGACGATGTGCAGGATCTGCGGCTGCGCGCCCACGGTCATCCGCACCCAGTCCCCGACGCGCACGTCCAGCAGATCGAGCAGTCCCTGACCGGCCACCGCCTCGTCGGGCCCGCGGGCCGGACGGCCCTCGGCGAGGGTGAACGGGTACGGGTCCTCGCGGGTGCCCAGTCCGCGCAGCGCGATCGTGGCCGTCTGCCCCGGGACCAGAGCGGCCACCTCGGCGCCCGGGTGCACGGCGGAGACCCCCGGGTTCCGGGCGAGCAGCGCCTGTGCCGCGCTCTCGTTCAGACTCGGGTCCGCGTGCGCCGTGAGCGCGGCCGCGAGACCCATCTGCTCGGGCCTGGTCTGGAAGCGGTCGATGGTGGTCCACGCGCTCAGCGCGACCACGATCAGCAGCAGCGGCAGGGTGAGCCTGCCGACCGTGGCGAGGGAACGCGGCCGGCGTGGGAACGCCTTGTGCCAGCCGAGTACGAGAGCCGGAGGCAGCCGCAGTCCGAGGGCCCGGCGTGCCACGCCCGACAGGCGTCCGCCCGGCGGGGCCGCGGCTCGCAGCACCGGCACCGGGGGGACGCGGCCGGCCCGCCAGGCCGCGATCCCGGTCGTCGCGCCGATGAACAGCACCGCGCCGGCCGGCACCGCGACCAGCGCAGCGGTGTGACTGGGCAGCCCCTGCCACACGCCCACCGCGTCCCCGAGGCGGCCCGGGACCCGGCTGCCCAGCGCCTGTGCGAGCGTGCCGGCGGCCAGGGCGCCCAGTGACGCGTACGCCACGTGCTGGAGCAGGAAGACGCGCACCACCTGGCCCGGGGTGAACCCGATCGCCTTCAGTACGGAGATGTCGCGCAGATGGCCGCGGATACGGGTGCCGATGGCGCCGTACACCGCGAGTGCGGCGGCGACCAGCGCGCCGAGGCCGAACAGTCCGAGCACCTGCCCCAGCAGCCGGTTGTCGCCCTGGGCCTCGGCGCGGGCCTGCTGCCAGTTCGAGACCTGGGTGACCGCGCCGGCTCCGAGCGTCGTGACGGCGCGCTGGACCGCGTAGTCCGTGTCACCGGCATCGGTCAGACGCAGGCCGACGACCTGGCCCGCGTGCCGGCCGGCGCGTTGCACCGCCGACGGGAGCGCCCAGACGAGGCCGGGGTGCTCGCCGGAGCTGTAGCGGGGTTCGGCGCTGTCGGCGACGCCCAGGACGGTCAGCGTCCGGTGGCTGCCGGGCACGGTGAGGATATCCCCGGGTTCGGCCCACAGCGCGTGGGCGAGGCTGTCCTCCAGCACCACGCCGTCGGGGCGGGCCGGGTCGAGCCAGCGGCCGGAGGCGAGCAGGGGGCGGCCGGTGGCGGGCCGGTCGACGGCGCCGCGCAGTTCGACGGAGGCACGGGTGCCACGCGACTCGACGGTGGCGGACGCCGTACGGTACGGGCCCGCGACGGACTCGACGCCGTCCAGCTTCGCGAGGCGCCCCGCGTCGGCGGTGGGGCCGGTGTGGATCCAGACGTGGGCGCCGTGCGACTGCGTGAAGACGCGCTGCCAGGGGTTCGTCGCGTAACCGAAGAGCGCCGCGGCCAGCAGCAGGGAGGCGACGATGCCCGCCGTCGCCAGCACGATGAACAGCGCCTCGCCCCGATGCGTGCGCAGATCGGCATGCGCCCAGCGCAGAGTGGCCCGCACGCCGCGTCAGCCCCTCGGCCGGCGGGAGCGGAGGCGGTGCGCACGGCCGGGCTGGGCGGGACGGTTGCAGACGGGCTCGCGGAAGCGGAGGCAGCGCCCGCGTTCGGGTCGGGCGGGACGGTCGCAAACCGGTTCGCGGAGGCCGAGGTGGCGCGCCCGCTCGTGAGTGGTGGCGCGGGACAGCCGCGCACCGTTCCCCAGCTGGTCGTGCACGCCGATCAGTCCCTCAGTTCCAGTACGCCGGAGAGGCCGGCGCCGCGCGACGGGGTGCCGTCGAGGGTGGCGTCGTCGGCGATGCGGCCGTCGAAGAAGCTGATCACCCGGTCCGCGGCGCTCGCGAGCCGCGCGTCATGGGTGACCAGCACGATGGTCTGGCCGCCCTGGTGGAAGCGGGACAGCAGGCGCATCACCTCGCGCGTGCCCTTGCTGTCCAGGCTGCCCGCGGGTTCGTCGGCCAGCAGCAGGGGCGGCTGGTTGACCAGCGCCCGGGCCAGGGCGACGCGCTGCTGCTCACCGCCGGACAGCTCACCCGGCATGCTGCGTTCCTTGCCCTGCAGGCCCAGCTCGGACAGCAGCCGCTCGCGCTCGGCGCGGGCCTGCTTGGGGGAGAGGCCGGCGAGCAGGGCGGGCAGCTCGACGTTGTCGGCGACGGACAGGTTGGACACCAGGTTGAAGAACTGGAAGACGATGCCGATCCGGCGCCTGCGTTCCACCGCCCAGCGCGCCTCGCTGTACGCGTCCGTGCACTCGCCGTCCAGCCAGATGCTGCCGCTGTCCGGCCGCTCAAGACCGCCGAGCAGATGCAGCAGCGTCGACTTCCCGGCGCCGGACGGCCCCGTCACGGCCACGAACTCGCCCTGCCGTACGGCGAGATCCACCCCGCGCACGGCATGCGCCGGGGCGCCCTCGCCGTGATGGGTCTTGACCAGGCCCTCGGCACGCAGCAAAGGAGCGGTGTGGCTCATTCCAGCTCCTCCAGTTCCTCCTGGCAGCGCTCCAGCCAGTCGAGGTCGGCCTGCAGATGCAGCATGGCGCCCTCGATCAGCAAGTGGGAGATGCGGTTGTCCCGGTTCTCGGCCGTGGCGAGTTTCGACAGATTGCGCATGGTGTTCAGATACTGGCGCCGCTGTCTGTTGATGAGGGCGACCCGGTCGGCGAGGCCGGTCGTCGGGGCGAGCGCGAGCTTCATGAAGAACTCGTCCCGTACCCGCGGCTCGTCCGCCGTCTCCTCGTACCAGGCGTGCAGCGCCTCGCGCCCGGCATCGGTGAGGTGGTAGATCTTCTTGTTGGGCCGGCTCGACTGCTCGACTTCCTCGCCCTCGATCAGTCCCGACTTCTCGAGGCGGCCGAGCGTGACGTAGATCTGGCCGACGTTCGGCTGAGGGTACGCGGAGCCCAGCAGTTGCTCAAGGTCCTGCTTGAGCTCGTACCCGTGGGCCGGGCCACGCGCCAGCAGGGCCAGGAGGGGCAGCCGCACCCGCGCTCTCCTCCTCGCATCCTTGTGTCCGCCCCGACAGGTGCCGGGTGTTGTCACCCGGTATGCCCGGATGCCAATGTGTCGCAGGCCCTAGTATCGCCCATACCTAACGGGTATACATGGCGTCTGACGGCGGGCAAGGGTGCCCGGCGCCGGTGTACAGGGAGGAACCTATGCGGTGGATCCATGCCGCCGGTAGGGGTCTCCTCGTCCTCGCGGTGGTCCTGACCGGTTACGTCGCCTCGGGCGCACCCGCCGGCGGAGCCCACGGCACCGGCCGCGGCCCGCTCACCCTGGCGACCGCGGGTGACCTCACCGGCTATCTGGGTCCGCTGCTGGACGGCTGGAACCGCACGCATCCCGGCGAGAAGGTCACGCTCGTGGAGCTGCCGGACTCCGCCGACGAGACGCACGCGCAGATGACCACCGATCTGCGCGACGGCGATCGCGGCCGTTTCGACGTGCTCAACATCGACGTCGCCTGGACCTCGGAGTTCGCCGCGGCGGGCTGGATATCCCCGCTGCCCCGCACCCGCTTCCCGCTCGACAGCTTCCTGCCGCCGGTCGTGGACACGGCGACGTACGACGGACAGCTCTACGCGGTTCCCTACGTCACCAACGCCGGCCTCCTCCTGTACCGCAAGGACGTCCTCGCCAAGGAGGGCGTACCGCCGCCGCGCACCTGGGCCGAACTGGAGCGGCTGGCGAAGACCCTCGCCCCGAAGTACGGGCTCGACGGGTACGCCGGCCAGTTCCTGCCCTACGAGGGGCTCACCGTGAACGCGGCGGAGGCGGTCTACTCGGCGGGCGGCACGATCCTCGGTGACGAGGGCGAACGCGTCACCGTCAACTCCGGGGCGGCCCGCGAGGGCATCGGCTTCCTCGCCCGGGGCGTGCGCGAGGGATGGATCCCCAAGAAGGCGCTGTCGTACAAGGAGGAGGAGTCCAAGCAGGCCTTCCAGGACGGCCACCTCCTCTTCCTGCGCAACTGGCCCTACGCCTACGTCAGCGCCTCCGGCAAGGGGTCCGCGGTCGCCGGCAAGGTCGGAGCCGTACCGCTGCCCGGTCCCGACGGACCGGGCGCGAGCGTGCTCGGGGGCTCCAACCTCGCGGTCAACTCCCATGCGCGCCACCCCGATTCGGCCGCGCGTCTGCTGGCGTATCTGACCGGCGAACGGGCCCAGCGCCAGGTCCTCACCAAGGGCGCGCTGCCGCCCGTGCGGGCCTCGCTCTACGAGGACCCGGAGCTGATCCGGCGGTTCCCCTATCTGCCCACCCTGCGCGAGAGCGTCCTCGCGGCGGCCCCGCGTCCCAAGAGCCCGCACTACGACCAGGTCAGCCTGGTCGTGCAGGCCGTGGTGCGCGACGCCATGACCGGGCACGAGACGCCCGCGGCCGCGGTGCGCCGGCTGGCCCGCGAGCTGGCGGCCGTCTCCAACCGCTAGATCCATAGTTACCTGTTAGGTAACGGGAGCATCCCATCTCGCGATTTCGCGACCGATAAGTCGGTATTTGCCTACCCAACTTCTCAACTGGCGCTGCCTACTCGTTGACACCTATCCGACATGCCTACTTAACATGCATGCATAACCGAAGGCACGCACAGACAGGTCAACGGGTGAGCCTCAACACGCACCGCTGGTGGCGCGACGCAGTGATCTACCAGGTGTACGTCCGCAGCTTCCTGGACAGCACCGGGGACGGCATCGGTGATCTCGCCGGGGTCCGGGCGGGCATGCCGTACCTCAAGAAGCTCGGGGTCGACGGCATCTGGCTGAGCCCCTTCTATCCCTCGCCGCAGCACGACCACGGCTACGACGTCGCCGACTACTGCGACGTCGACCCGCTCTTCGGCGACCTCGCCGAGTTCGACCTGCTGATGACGGACGCCCGCCGCCTCGGCGTCAAGGTGCTCCTGGACATCGTCCCCAACCACTGCTCCAGCGAGCACCCGTGGTTCCGCGAGGCACTGGCCGCGGCGCCCGGCAGCCCGGCCCGCGCCCGCTTCCACTTCGCCGACGGACGCGGCCCGGACGGCGCCGAGCCGCCGAACAACTGGCACGCCATGTTCGGCGGACCCGCCTGGACGCGCGTCACCGAGGCGGACGGCCGGCCCGGCCAGTGGTACCTGCACATGTTCACCTCCGACCAGCCCGACCTGAACTGGCGCAACCCCGAGGTCGGTGCCCACTTCGACCACGTGCTGCGGTTCTGGCTCGACCGTGGCGTCGACGGCTTCCGCATCGACGTGGCCGCGGGCCTCTTCAAGCACCCCGGCCTGCCGGACTCCCCGGACCCCGAGGCCGACGCCCGGACCCGCGACTCGGTCAACCCGCTCGCCTGGAACCGGCCCGAGGTGCACGACGTCTGGCGCCACTGGCGGTCCGTCTGCGAGGAGTACGCGGCGCGCGACGGCCGCGAGCGGCTGCTGGTCGGCGAGGTCTCGGTGCCGACGGCCCGCGAACACGCCGACTATGTCCGCCCCGACGAGCTGCACCAGGCCTTCTTCTTCGACCTGCTCGGCGCCCCCTGGGCGGCCGACGCCTTCCGCAAGGTCATCTCCGAGGCCATGCAGGACATCGCGGGCACCGGCTCCACCGTCACCTGGGTGCTCAACAACCACGACCAGGTCCGTACCGTCACCCGCTACGGCGAGTCCGGCACCGAGGGCAGCGGACTCGGCGCCGCCCGCGCCCGCGCCGCCGCCCTGCTGTTGCTGGCGCTCCCCGGAGCCGCGTACATCTACCAGGGCGAGGAGCTCGGACTGCCCGAGGTCGTCGACCTGCCCGACGACGTGCTGACCGACCCGATCTTCCGGCGCACGGGCAGCCGCGCCCGGATCCGCGACGGCTGCCGGGTGCCGCTGCCGTGGTCGGGGCACGCCTCGCCGTTCGGCTTCACCTCGGGTGCCGAGAGCGCCAAGCCGTGGCTGCCGCAGCCCGCCTACTTCGCCGAGTACGCCACCGACCGGGCGCTCGCCGACACCCGCTCGTTCTGGCACCTGTACCGCGACGGACTCCAACTGCGCGCCGGGCTGCCCCAGTTGGGCGAGGGCGCACTGCGCTGGCTGGACGCTCCGCCCGGCATCCTCGCCTTCGTCCGCGGTGACGGCCTGGTCTGCGCCGTGAACTTCGGTACGGCGCCGACTCCCGCGCCGGTCTCCGGCACCCCCCTGCTGTCCAGCGGTCCCTGTCCGGCCGGCGTCCTGCCCGGCTCGACGGCCGCCTGGTGGATCAGCGACTGCACCAACCCCTGAGACACCCCCGCCTGATCCGACGTCAAGTACCCGCCCCTTGAAGGGACATCAACGATGATGCGACGACGTACGACCCTGCTCGCGAGCTGCACCGCCCTCGCCCTGGCCCTCGGCGCGACCGCCTGCGGCGGCGGCCCGGTCGCCGCCGGAGGCGGTGGCAAGGAGCTCAGCGGCCGGACGATCACCGTGGCCGGTGTGTGGTCCGGCAGCGAGCAGAAGAACTTCCAGAAGGTGCTGGACGCCTTCACCGAGAAGATCGGCGCCAAGACCCGGTTCGTCTCCACCGGCGACAACGTCTCCACCGTCGTCGGCAGCAAGATCGAGGGGGGCAACGCCCCCGACGTGGTGATGGTCCCGCAGGTCGGCGTCCTCCAGCAGTTCGCGAAGAAGGGCTGGCTCAAGCCCCTCTCCAAGACCACCGAGAAGTCCGTCGACACCAACTACGCCAGTGTCTGGAAGAAGTACGGCAGCGTCGACGACACCTTCTACGGCCTCTACTTCAAGGCCGCCCACAAGTCGACCGTCTGGTACAGCCCCGCCGCCCTGGAGCAGGCCGGCGTCAAGCCGCCCACCACCTACGACGCGATGCTGAAGGCCGGGCACACCGTCTCCGACTCCGGTCTCGCCGCCTTCTCCGTGGCCGGCCAGGACGGCTGGACCCTCACCGACTGGTTCGAGAACGTCTACCTCTCCCAGGCGGGACCCGAGAAGTACGACGCGCTGGCCGCGCACAAGCTCAAGTGGACCGACCCGACCGTCGTGCGGGCCCTCACCACCCTCGGCAAGCTCTTCGAGGACAAGCAGCTGCTGGCGGGCGGCCAGAAGGGCGCCCTGAACACCGACTTCCCGGGCTCCGTCGAGAAGGTGTTCGGACCGAAGCCCGAGGCGGGCATGGTCTACGAGGGCGACTTCGTGGCCGGTGTCGCCAAGGACCAGTTCGGCAGGAAGATAGGTCAGGACGCGGACTTCTTCCCCTTCCCGGCGGTCGGCGGCGGCACCGCACCCGTGGTCAGCGGCGGTGACGCGGCCGTGGTCCTCAAGGACGGCAAGGACCAGAAGGCCGCCATGCGGTTCCTGGAGTACCTCGCCACCCCGGAGGCCTCCGCCGTGTGGGCCGAGGCCGGCGGCTTCCTGTCCCCGAACAAGAAGGTCGACCTCGCCTCCTACAGCGACGACATAGCCCGTGAGACCGCCAAGTCCCTGACAGCCGCCGGGGATTCGGTCCGCTTCGACATGTCCGACCAGGCCCCGGCCGCCTTCGGCGGGACCAAGGGAGCGGGCGAGTGGAAGCTCCTCCAGGACTTCCTGCGCGACCCCTCGGACCCGAAGGGCACCGCGGCCGCGCTGGAGAACGCGGCGGCCAAGGCGTTCCAGGACTGATCGCCATGACCGCCACCCTCGTGAAGGAGACAGGCCCGCCGCCCGTCCTCGTGCCCGACCGCAGGCGTCGCGCCCGGCGCCGCGGCCGGATCATCGCCCTCGCCTTCGTCCTCCCGGCCCTGCTCCTGCTCGGCGCACTCGTCGTCTACCCCGTGCTCTTCTCCGTGGGGCGCAGCTTCTTCGACGCCTCCGGCACCCGGTTCGTGGGCGGCGACAACTACACCGAGATGTTCCGCGACCCGGCCACCATCAAGGCCATCCGCAACAGCACCATCTGGGTCGTCGTCGCGCCGACGCTGCTCACCGCGCTCGGCCTCGTCCTCGCCGTGCTCGTCGAGAAGATCCGCTGGGCCACCGCGTTCAAGCTGTTGCTCTTCATGCCGATGGCGGTCTCGTTCCTCGCCGCCGGCATCATCTTCCGGCTCGCCTACGACGAGGACCCCGACAAGGGCGTCCTGAACGCCGCCGTGGTCGGCGTCCACGACACCTTCAAGGCCACCTCCTCCTACCCGACCGCACGCGCCCGTGACGGCCAGGGCCTCACCCACAGTGCCGACGGCTCGTACCGTACGACCGCTGCCGCGACCCCCGGCCACACCGTCGGGCTCGGCCTGGTCGGCGTGCTCCCCGGGGACCTGCCGAAGGACGCCCGGCCCGCGTACCCGGCGGCCGGGCGGGCGGCGGCCGGGGACGAGCTGCGCGGGGTCGTCTACCTGGACTTCACGCCCGGCGGCGGAGGGGAGCAGGGAAAGGTCGACCGGCGCGAGAGCGGTCTGCCGAAGATGAAGGTCGAGGCGGTGCGCGACGGGAGGACGGCCGCGAGCACCACCACCGCGGCCGACGGGTCCTTCCGCTTCGGCGGCCTGGGCTCGGGCGCGTACACGCTGCGGCTGCCGGCCTCGAACTTCGCCCCGCCGTACGAGGGTGTCTCCTGGCTCGGTCCCGCGCTCGTCACACCCGCCATCATCGGCGCCTATCTGTGGATCTGGACCGGCTTCGCCATGGTCCTCATCGGCGCCGGGCTCGCCGCACTGCCGCGCGACGCCCTGGAGGCGGCCCGGATGGACGGCGCCAACGAGTGGCAGATCTTCCGCCGGATCACCGTGCCGCTGCTGGCGCCGGTGCTCACCGTGGTCTTCGTGACGCTGGTGATCAACGTGATGAAGGTCTTCGACCTCGTCTACATCATCGCGCCCGGGCCGGTGCAGGAGGACGCCACCGTGCTCGCCACCCAGATGTGGCTGGTGTCCTTCGGCGGCGGCAACAACCAGGGCCTCGGCAGCGCCCTCGGTGTGCTGCTCCTGCTGCTGGTCATCCCGGCCATGGTCTTCAACGTCCGCCGGTTCCGAAGGAGTTCACGATGAGCGCGGTGCGCAAGTGGCTGGCCGGCAGCCTGGTCCAGGCGTTCCTCGTGATCGTCGGCCTGATCTGGGTCACCCCGCTCGCCGGGCTGTTCCTGTCCTCGCTGCGGTCCGCCGAGGACACCGCGAGCGGCGGCTGGTGGACCAGTGTCACCAGCCCGGCCCAGCTGTCCTTCGACAACTACTCGGCCCTGCTGGGCAATGCGGGCATGACCCAGGCGTTCTGGAACACCGTGCTGATCTCGGTGCCGACGACGGTCCTGGTGGTGGTGATCGCGGCGCTCGCCGGATACGCCTTCGCCTGGCTGGAGTTCCCCTTCCGGGACACCGTGTTCCTGATCGTGGTGGCGCTGCTGGTGGTGCCCGTCCAGATCGGTCTGCTGCCCGTCGCCAAACTCTTCGGCCAGCTGGGGCTGTTCGGGACGATCCCGGGCGTCGTCCTCTTCCACGTCTCCTACGGGCTGCCGTTCGCCATCTTCCTGCTGCGCAACTACTTCGCGGAGATGCCGCGGGAGATGCTGGAGGCGGCGCGGATGGACGGGGGCGGTGAGTGGCGTATCTTCACGCGGCTCGTGCTGCCGGTGGGGCGGCCGGCCATCGCCAGTCTCGCGATCTTCCAGTTCCTGTGGGTGTGGAACGACATGCTGGTCGCCCTGCTGTTCGCCGACAGTTCCTCGCAGCCGCTGACCGTGGAACTCCAGTCGCAGATACGGCAGTTCGGGAGCAACATCGATGTGCTGGCGCCGGGGGCGTTTCTGTCGCTGATCGTGCCGGTGGCGGTGTTCTTCGCGTTCCAGCGGCACTTCGTGCAGGGGGTGATGGCGGGGTCGGTGAAGTGAGGTTCCCCCACCCCGCCCCTCCGGAGCCGGAGAGACTGAGGTTCAGCCCCTCCGGCGATTGAGGAGCGGGGTGGGGGAGCGCCCGTGGCCTCAGGGTGACGCCGGCGGATACAGCGACCGCGGCAACTGCGAGGCCGCCGCGGAGTCCAGCAGCCACAGGGTGCGCGAGCGGCCGTAGGCACCGGCGGCCGGTGCCTGCACCTCACCCGCGCCCGACAGGGCGATGGCAGCGGCCTCCGCCTTGTCCTCGCCGGCCGCGAGCAGCCACACCTCCCGGGCGGAGCGGATCGCGGGCAGCGTGAGCGTGATCCGGGTCGGCGGCGGCTTCGGCGCACCGTGCACGCCGACCACCGTCCGCTCCGTCTCCCGCACCGCGGGCAGCTCCGGGAACAACGAGGCCACGTGGGTGTCCGGCCCGACGCCCAGCATCAGGACGTCGAAGGCCGGCACCGAACCGTGGTTCTCGGGCACCGCGGCCTTGGCCAGCTCCGCGGCGTACGCCTCGGCCGCGGCGTCCGCGTCGGCGCCGTACGGGCCGTCGGACGCGGGCATCGCGTGCACCCGCCCGGGATCCAGCGGCACCGAGTCCAGCAGCGCCTGACGGGCCTGGGTGACATTGCGCTCCGGGTCGCCCTCGGGCAGGAACCGCTCGTCGCCCCACCACAGGTCGAGCCGGGTCCAGTCGATCGCGTCCCGGGCGGGCTCCTCGGCCAGCGCGGCGAGGAGGCCGTTGCCGTTGCGCCCGCCGGTGAGCACGACCGAGGCGTAGCCACGCGAGGCCTGCGCGTCCACGATCTTCGTGACCAGCCGGGCCGCTGCCGCCTTCGCCATCAGCTCCTTGTCGCGGTGGACGACGAGCTGCGGAGTACTCACTTGGCGGCCGCCTTCTTGGCCGGTGCCTTGGCGGCCTTCTTCGCGGGCGCCTTCGCCGTCCGTTTGACCGGAGCCTTGACCGCGCCGGAGTCCTCCGCCGGGTCCTCCGCGGAGGCGGCGCTCAGCCGGTCCACCCCGTACCGCAGCGCCGACGCATACGTGTCGTCCGGGTCGAGCCGCCGCAGCTCCTCCGCGATCAGCTCGGCCGTCTCCCGGCGCTTGAGCGCCACGGCACGGTCGGGCTGGCCCTCGATGGACAGCGTCGCCAGCGAGCCGTCGGCACGGTCCAGCACGATCGGACCGCAGTCCGTGGCCATCCGTACGGCGGTGAGGCCGGGCCCGGACGACACCGAGCGCTTCACCGGGACGTCCAGCCGGTCCGCGAGCCACATGGCGAGCAGCTCGCAGCTCGGGTTGAACTCCTCGCCCTCCACCTCGACCGCGTCCACCGCGCAGGTGACCTGGTCGAGGGCCGCGGCCAGCATCGAGCGCCAGGGCGTGATGCGGGTCCACGACAGGTCCGTGTCACCGGGGGTGTAGGCGTCGGCACGGGCGCCCAGTTCCCGTACCGGCTGCTCGGAGGCGTAGGTGTCGGTGACCCGGCGCTGGGCGAGCGCGCCCAGCGGGTCGTTGGCCGGATCGCTCGGCGCGTTCACCGGCCACCAGACGACAACGGGGGCGTCCGGCAGGAGCAGCGGCAGGACCACGGACTGGGCGTGGTCCACGACCTCGCCGTAGAGCCGCAGGACGACCGTCTCACCGGTGCCCGCCTCCACACCCAGCCGCACCTCGGCGTCGAGGCGCGACTTCGTGCGGTCGCGGGGCGAGCGCGAGACGCGCCGGATGACGACGAGCGTGCGCGAGGGGTGCTCGCGCGAGGCGTCGTTGGCGGCCTTCAGGGCGTCGTAGGCGTTCTCCTCGTCCGTGACGATGACGAGGGTGAGCACCATGCCGACGGCGGGCGTGCCGATGGCCCGGCGGCCCTGGACGAGCGCCTTGTTGATCTTGCTGGCCGTGGTGTCCGTGAGATCTGTCTTCATGGCCGGCGCCAGCTCCGTCCGTCTCGCTCGAGCATCTGGTCCGCCTCGACGGGGCCCCAGGTGCCCGCGGGGTACTGCGCGGCCTTGCCGTGCTTGTCCCAGTACTCCTCGATCGGGTCGAGGATCTTCCAGGACAGCTCGACCTCCTCGGTGCGCGGGAAGAGGTTCGAGTCGCCCAGGAGGACGTCCAGGATCAGGCGCTCGTACGCCTCGGGGCTCGACTCCGTGAACGACTCGCCGTACGCGAAGTCCATGGACACGTCCCGGATCTCCATGGAGGTGCCGGGCACCTTGGAGCCGAAGCGGACCGTGATGCCCTCGTCCGGCTGGACCCGGATGACGATCGCGTTCTGGCCGAGCTCCTCCGTCGCCGTGTGGTCGAAGGGGGAGTGCGGGGCCCGCTGGAAGACGACCGCGATCTCGGTGACGCGGCGGCCCAGACGCTTGCCCGTGCGCAGATAGAAGGGGACGCCCGCCCAGCGGCGGTTGTCGATCTCCAGCTTCACGGCCGCGTAGGTGTCGGTCTTCGACTTGGGGTCGATGCCGTCTTCCTGGAGGTAGCCGACGACCTTCTCGCCGCCCTGCCACCCGGCCGCGTACTGCCCGCGGACCGTGTTCTTGCCCAGGTCCTTCGGCAGCCTCGCGGCGCCGAGCACCTTGGTCTTCTCGGCGGCCAGCGCGTCGGCGTCGAAGGAGGCGGGCTCCTCCATCGCGGTCAGCGCCATCAGCTGGAGGAGGTGGTTCTGGATGACGTCACGGGCGGCGCCGATGCCGTCGTAGTAGCCGGCGCGGCCGCCGATGCCGATGTCCTCGGCCATGGTGATCTGGATGTGGTCGACGTACGACCGGTTCCAGATCGGCTCGAACATCTGGTTGGCGAAGCGGAGCGCCAGGATGTTCTGGACGGTCTCCTTGCCCAGGTAGTGGTCGATACGGAAGACCTGGTCCGGGGCGAAGACCTCGTGCACGATCGCGTTGAGCTCCTCGGCCGACTTGAGGTCGTGGCCGAACGGCTTCTCGATGACCGCGCGCCGCCAGGAGCCGCGCTCCTGGTCGGCCAGGCCGTGCTTCTTCAGCTGCTGCACGACCTTGGGGAAGAACTTGGGCGGTACGGAGAGGTAGAAGGCGAAGTTGCCGCCGGTGCCCTGCGCCTTGTCGAGGTCCTCGATCGTCGCCTTCAGGTTCTCGAAGGCGTCGTCGTCGTCGAAGGTGCCCTGGACGAAGCGCATCCCCTGGATGAGCTGCTGCCAGACCTCCTCCCGGAACTCGGTGCGCGCGTGCTCCTTGACGGCGTCGTGGACTTCCTGCGCGAAGTCCTCGTCCTGCCATTCGCGCCGGGCGAAGCCGACGAGCGAGAAGCCCGGTGGCAGCAGTCCGCGATTGGCGAGGTCGTACACCGCGGGCATCAGCTTTTTACGTGACAAATCGCCCGTGACGCCGAAGATGACCAGGCCCGACGGCCCCGCGATACGCGGGAGCCGTCGGTCTGCGGGGTCACGCAGCGGATTGCTGCTCGACAAGATTTCAGCCCTCCGAAGGGGCGAGGCGCTGGAGCTCCGCCTCGGTCGACTTGAGCAGGTCGTTCCAGGACGCCTCGAACTTCTCGACGCCTTCGTCCTCCAGCAGCTGGACCACGTCGTCGTACGCGATCCCGAGCTTCTCGACCGCGTCGAGATCGGCGCGGGCCTGCTCGTACGTGCCGGAGATGGTGTTGCCGGTGATCTCGCCGTGGTCCTCGGTGGCCTCCAGAGTGGCCTCCGGCATGGTGTTCACCGTGTTCGGCGCGACCAGTTCCTCGACGTACATGGTGTCCTTGTACGCCGGGTCCTTGACGCCGGTCGAGGCCCACAGCGGACGCTGCTTGTTGGCCCGCGCCTTGTCGAGGGCGTTCCAGCGGTCGCCGCTGAACACCTCCTCGTACGCCTGGTAGGCGAGCCGGGCGTTGGCGAGGCCCGCCTTGCCGCGCGCGGCCTTGGCCTCGTCCGTGCCCAGGGCGTCGATCCGCTTGTCGATCTCCGTGTCCACCCGGGACACGAAGAAGGACGCCACCGAGTGGATCTTCGAGAGGTCGAGGCCCGCGGCCTTGGCCTTCTCCAGACCCGAGAGGTAGGCGTCCATGACCTCGCGATAGCGCTCGAGCGAGAAGATCAGCGTGACGTTCACGCTGATGCCCCGGCCGATCGTCTCGGTGATCGCGGGCAGGCCCGCCTTGGTCGCCGGGATCTTGATCAGCGTGTTCGGGCGGTCCACCAGCCAGGCCAGCTGCCGGGCCTCGGCGACGGTGGCCTTGGTGTTGTGGGCCAGGCGCGGGTCGACCTCGATCGAGACCCGGCCGTCCTGCCCGCCGCTCGCGTCGAAGACCGGGCGCAGGATGTCGGCGGCGTCACGGACGTCCGCCGTCGTGATCATCCGGATGGCCTCCTCGACGGTCACCTTGCGGGCGGCGAGGTCGGAGACCTGCTGGTCGTAACCGTCGCCCTGCGAGATGGCCTTCTGGAAGATCGAGGGGTTGGTGGTGACACCCACGACGTGCTGCTGGTCGAGCAGTTCGGCGAGGTTGCCGGACGTGATCCGCTTCCGCGAGAGGTCGTCCAGCCAGATCGCGACGCCTTCTTCGGAGAGGCGCTTGAGTGCGTCTGTCATCGAAATTGCATCTCCTACGTGTCGTATGTCAGCGTCAGCGCGTGGCTGCGGCGATCGATTCCCGGGCGGCGTCGGCGACGTTCTCGGCAGTGAATCCGAACTCCTGGAAGAGCACCTTGCCGTCGGCCGAAGCACCGAAGTGCTCCAGGGAAACGATGCGGCCCGCATCCCCGACGAACCGGTGCCAGGTCAGACCGATCCCGGCCTCCACCGCGACCCGCGCCTTCACGGACGGCGGCAGGACGCTGTCCCGGTACCCCTGGTCCTGCTCCTCGAACCACTCCACACACGGCATCGACACCACTCGGGTGGGAATGCCCGCGGCCTGGAGCTGCTCACGCGCCTCCACGGCGACGTGCACCTCGGAGCCGGTGCCGATGAGGACGACCTCGGGAGTACCGCCCTCGGCCTCGAACAGGACGTAACCGCCCTTGACCGCGTCCTCGTTGGCCTCGTACGTCGGCACGCCCTGACGGGTCAGCGCGAGACCGTGCGGAGCGCCCTTGCCGTACACCTTGGTGTAGCGCTTGAGGATCTCGCGCCAGGCGATCGCGGTCTCGTTGGCGTCGGCAGGGCGGACGACGTTGAGGCCGGGGATGGCGCGCAGCGAGGCCAGGTGCTCGACCGGCTGGTGGGTTGGGCCATCCTCGCCGAGACCGATCGAGTCGTGCGTCCACACGTACGTCACCGGCAGGTGCATCAGCGCGGACAGGCGTACGGCGTTGCGCATGTAGTCGGAGAACACCAGGAAGGTGCCGCCGTAGATACGGGTGTTGCCGTGCAGCGCGATGCCGTTCATCTCGGCGGCCATCGAGTGCTCGCGGATGCCGAAGTGGATCGTGCGGCCGTACTTGTCGGCGCCCGGCAGCGGGTTGCCGGCCGGCAGGAACGAGGAGTTCTTGTCGATCGTGGTGTTGTTCGAGCCGGCCAGGTCGGCCGAGCCGCCCCACAGCTCGGGGATGACCGCGCCGAGCGCCTGCAGGACCTTGCCGGACGCGGCACGCGTGGCGACGGCCTTGCCCGCCTCGAAGGCCGGGACCTTCTCCTCCCAGCCGGCCGGCAGCTCGGTCGCGGCGACGCGGTCGAACTCGGCGGCGCGCTCCGGGTTGGCGGTGCGCCAGGCGGCGAAGCCCTTCTCCCACTCGGCCTTGGCCTCACGGCCGCGGTCGAGGGCGGCACGGGTGTGGGCCAGCACCTCGTCGGAGACGTCGAAGGACTTCTCCGGGTCGAAGCCCAGGACGCGCTTGGTGGCCGCGACCTCGTCCTCGCCGAGCGCCGAGCCGTGCGCGGCCTCGGTGTTCTGCGCGTGCGGGGCGGGCCAGGCGATGATCGAGCGCATCGCGATGAACGACGGCCGGTCGGTCACGGTCTTGGCGGCCTGGATGGCGTTGTAGATCGCCTCGGGGTCGAGGTCGCCGTCCGGCTTCGGCGCCACCCGCTGCACATGCCAGCCGTACGCCTCGTACCGCTTGACCGTGTCCTCGGAGACCGCGGTCTCGGTGTCGCCCTCGATCGAGATGTGGTTGTCGTCCCACAGCAGGATCAGATTGCCGAGCTTCTGGTGCCCGGCCATGGAGGACGCCTCCGCGGAGATGCCCTCCTGGAGGCAGCCGTCACCGGCGATCGCGTAGATGAAGTGGTCGAACGGGGACTCGCCCTGCGGCGCGTCCGGGTCGAACAGACCACGCTCGTAACGGGAGGCCATCGCCATGCCCACGGCGTTGGCGACACCCTGGCCGAGCGGTCCTGTCGTCGTTTCCACCCCGGGGGTGTGCCCGTACTCGGGGTGACCGGGGGTCCTGCTGCCCCACGTACGGAACGACTCGAGGTCCGCCAGCTCCAGGCCGAAGCCGGCCAGGTAGAGCTGGGTGTAGAGGGTCAGGGACGAGTGGCCCGCGGACAGCACGAAGCGGTCACGTCCGGTCCAGTCGGGGTCGGCCGGGTCGTGCCGCATCACCTTCTGGAAGAGGGTGTACGCGGCAGGCGCGAGGCTCATCGCCGTACCCGGATGGCCGTTACCGACCTTCTGTACGGCATCGGCGGCCAGGACGCGGGCGGTGTCGACGGCCCGCTGGTCCAACTCGGTCCACTCGAGGTCTGTGGTGGTCGGCTTGGTGCTCACCCTGGGTCAGGGCTCCTCTCCACATGTTCCACATGTCGAATGCCGGTGCGCTCGGCGCCCACCGGCCGTTGTCGAGCCTACCCCCGTAAGTACGTGCGTTTTTTCGACTCATTCCAGACTGCCGGGACTGACGGAGATCCGCCTCCCGACCGGCGTGTTCCCTGTTCGGCAAGTGAATACGGAGCCGTTCGTCCGACTGCTCAATCGAGTGGCCCCCAGCTCTTCTCGCCGTACCGCCCAACACGACCCCACCCCCGCGAATGTCGGGGTATGGGCAACGTCTACAGTGGCGTGGTACGCGCGAGCCTTTACTGGGAGTTCACACCTGGGGGCTTGCTGGGATGTCTCTGTCAGGGGTGTGCGTGACGGCCGTCGAATCCCGTCCATTGGGTGGGGCCACCTCCCCCGCCTGTCCGGCTGTGGGGGAGCTCGAGGCAAGCAGCAGCCGGGGCCGGCGGCCGTTCGGGGCCCGTCTCAAGGCGTTCGTGGCGCTGACCAAGCCGCGGATCATCGAGCTGCTGCTGATCACGACCGTTCCGGTGATGTTCCTGGCCGAGCAGGGTGTGCCCGATCTGAAGCTGGTGCTCCTCACCTGCCTCGGCGGCTATCTCTCGGCCGGCGGTGCCAACGCCCTCAACATGTACATCGACCGTGACATCGACGCCCTGATGGAGCGGACCAACCAGCGGCCGCTGGTCACCGGCATGGTCAGCCCGCGCGAGTGCCTGGCCTTCGGCCTCTCGCTCGCCGCGGTGTCCACCCTGCTGTTCGGCCTGACGGTCAACTGGCTCTCGGCCTGGCTCTCCCTCGGCGCACTCCTCTTCTACGTCGTCGTCTACACGATGATCCTCAAGCGCCGCACCTCGCAGAACATCGTCTGGGGCGGTATCGCGGGCTGTATGCCGGTCCTCATCGGCTGGTCCTCGGTGACGAACTCGCTGTCGTGGGCGCCGGTCGTCCTCTTCCTTGTCATGTTCTTCTGGACGCCGCCGCACTACTGGCCGCTGTCCATGAAGGTGAAGGACGACTACGCGCGCGTGGGCGTGCCGATGCTGCCCGTCATCGCCTCGAACAAGGTGGTCGCCCGGCAGATCGTTCTCTACAGCTGGGTGATGGTCGCCGTCTCGCTGCTGCTCACCCCGCTCGGTTACACCGGATGGTTCTACACGACGGTCGCCCTGGTGGCCGGCGGCTGGTGGCTGTGGGAGGCGCACGCGCTGCAGAACCGCGCCAAGTCCGAGGCCGGGGGCGGCAAGCTCAAGGAGATGCGCCTCTTCCACTGGTCCATCACCTATGTCTCGCTGCTGTTCGTGGCGGTCGCGGTGGACCCCTTCCTGCGATAGGCCCCTCTTTCTTCCCGACGTTCCGTGTGACGGGCGGGGTGCGTGGTCAAAGCCACGCACCCCGCCCATCGCCGTTTGATCTACCCGTCGGTAGCATCCTGGCCATGGCAGACATCCAGCAGGCTGACGAGAACACCGGCGCCGCGCACGACACCAAGGCCGAGCGCAGGACCGCCCGGCTCGCCAAGGAGATCGCCGCCTTCGCCCGGGCGCACGGCGGGGCCGACGCCCAGGTCGCGTACCTCGGCCAGAAGGGCGCCCGGATCGTGCTCGTCGGCGAGGACGGCGGCTGGGGCGACCTCGTGGCGCCCACGTACGAGATCGCCGAGGCGGCCGTGAAGAAGGCCGGGGTCACCGTTCACGAGGCGTTCGACGGCGAGTTCGCGGCCAAGGTGAAGACCGGCCCGTACGAGTGGCAGCGGATGGCGGGGATCCAGCTGGGCGGCCCGCGCAACAGCTGAACCGGGCCGCGAGCAACACCTGACACCCGGTTCACCCGTTAGGGACCTGAGAAGCAGGGTCCAGCCACGGGAGTCCGGATGATCGAAACGCCGTCCCTCGTGGACCAGTACTGCCACGGCGTGCTGCGCACGGAGCTGGGCCTCGGCACCTTCGAGGCCCACCTCGCCCGGACCGAGGGCCCGGCCGCCTCCGGCACCACGTTCTTCGACACCCAGACCGGGTTCGCCGTACGCCGCTGGTGCCCGCCCCTGCTGGGCCTGGAGCCGCACTGCGCGCCCGCCCACTATCTCGCCCGGCGCCGTGAGCTGGGCGTCCTGGAGGCGGGCCGCCGGCTGCTGCGGGGCAGCGGCATCACGACCTACCTCGTCGACACCGGGCTGCCCGGCGACCTCACCGGACCCGGCGAGATGGCCAACACCGGAGCGGCCGACGCCCATGAGGTCATCCGGCTGGAGCTGCTCGCCGAACAGGTCGCCGATACCTCCGGCACCGTCGAGTCGTTCCTCGCCAACCTCGCCGAGTCCGTGCACGGCGCCTCCGCGAACGCCGTCGCCTTCACCTCCGTGGCCGGGGTCCGGCACGGACTGGCGCTCGCGCCCGAGCCGCCGGGACCGGGAGAGGTGCGCGGCGCGGCGGGGCGCTGGCTCGCCGGGCGGCGGGTCGGCGGGGAGCTGAGCGACCCGGTGCTGCTGCGCCATCTGCTGTGGATCGCCGTGGCCTCGGGGCTGCCCCTCCAACTCCACGCCGGTCTCGGCGAACCCGGGCTGCGGATCGACCGCACCGACCCGGTCCTGCTCACCGACTTCGCCCGTGCCACCGCCGGCCTCGGCACCGATCTCGTCCTGCTGCACGGCTACCCCTACCACCGGCACGCGGCCCACCTCGCCGGCGTCTTCTCCCACGTGTACGCCGACCTGGGCGCCTCCATGGTGCGTACGGGGGCCCGCGCGGCCGCCGTACTCGCGGAGATCCTGGAACTGGCCCCCTTCGGCAAGCTGCTCTTCTCCAGCGGCGCCCACGGGCTGCCGGAACTGCACGTGGTGGGCGCCCGCCTCTTCCGTGAGTCCCTCGCCCGGGTGCTCGGCACCTGGGTCGCCGAGGGCGCCTGGTCACTGGCGGACGCCCAGCGGGTGGCCGGGCTCATCGCCGCGGGAAACGCCCGCCGGGTGTACGGGCTGGCGTGAGCACCTCAGACTGGCCCCATGACCGACGACGCCACGGCCCGGCTCCTCGACCGCTTCCTCGCCGGGCTGCGCGCCCTCGCCCCCGTCGCCGTATGGGCGCACGGATCCCTGGCCGGGGGCGACTACCAGGAGGGACGCAGCGACCTGGACATGATCGCGGTCCTGGAGGGGCCGATCTCGCTCGCTACCGTCCGCCGGCTGGCCCGGCTGCACCGCGGGCTGCGCGACGAACCGCTCGCCCGGAAGCTGCACTGCAGCTATCTGACCCCCGACACCCTGGCCGGCGCGGAACGGTCCCATCTCACCTGGGCCCACAACGGGCTGATGAGACGCCCGGTCACCCCGGTCACCCGCCGTGAACTGCACGCCTTCGGGCTCGTCCGGCACGGTGATTCCCCCGGGGATCTGCTCCCGCCCCTGCCGGACGACGAGCTCCACGCCTTCGTCGTCCGCGACCAGAAGGAGTTCTGGCGGCCGGCGGTGCGCAAGGCGCGACTGTGGAAGCAGGACGTCTGGGTGGACCTGGGGATGGTCACGTTCGCCCGCGCGACCGTCACGCTGCGGGACGGCCGGCTGATCTCCAAACGGGAGGCCCTTGACCTCCTCCCGGAACTTGGCGCGCCCATCGACGTCGTCGAGGACATCCGGCGCCGGCGGTACGGCGATCCGGCGCCGTCCACCGACGGGTGGACGGTCCGCCGGCGCGAGCTGACCAGGAACTATCTGGGTCCCGCGATGGATGGCCTGGTGGCGGCGTACGCGGAGCGCTGACGCACGGGCCTCACGCGCGCGTGAGCGTCGCTTCCGCCGCCGGGCCCGGCAGGTCCGCCACGGTCAGCGGGCGTTCGCGCAGCGCCAGCAGGACGCGCACGACACCGATCCACACCAGGCAGGAGCCGAACATGTGGAGGCCGACCAGGGCCTCGGGGAGGTCCGTGAAGTACTGGACGTAGCCGATGACGCCCTGTCCGAGGAGGATCAGGAAGAGATCGCGCGTGCGGTCCAGCGGGCCCTTGGGGGCGTCGACCGCCTTGAGGACGAACCACAGGGCGAAGGTCAGCGTCACCACGATCCAGGCCAGTACGGAATGCAGCTTGGCGACCGTCTCCCAGTCGAGGGGAATCCGGTTGACCTTGCTGGAGTCGCCCGCGTGCGGTCCGGCTCCGGTGACGACCGTACCGACCGCGATCAGCAGAACGGCCGCGACGACCAGGAACCAGACCAGTTGCTGCACGGCCCTGCCGACCAGCGGACGCGGCTCGGCGTCGCCCTCGCGGGTGCGCTGCCACATCACCGTCGCGACGGTGATCAGTGCCGTGGAGAGCAGGAAGTGGGCGGCGACCGTGTACGGGTTGAGGCCCACCAGGACCACGATCCCGCCGAGGACCGCGTTGCTCATGACGATCCAGAACTGCGCCCAGCCCAGCCGCGTGAGACCGCGCCGCCACGGCTTCTGCGAGCGCGCGGCGATGATCGCCCAGCCGACCGCGGCACACAGCACATACGTCAGCATGCGGTTGCCGAACTCGATGACGCCGTGGAAGCCCATCGCACTGGTCGTGGTCAGCGAGTCGTCGGTGCACTTGGGCCAGGTCGGGCAGCCGAGCCCGGAACCGGTCAGCCGCACGGCGCCGCCGGTGACCACGATGACCACCGCCATGGCGAGCGCGGCGAGGGCCGCGCGCCGCACCGTCCGCGGCGCGGGGGTCCAGCGTTCGGCGATGAAGGCGAGCGGGCTGCGTACCGCGCGGAGGGCGTCGGCTCGGGTCACGTTGGGCACGCGCCCCATCGTAGGGGGCCGCTTGTGCACGCCTTCACGAGGGGGAGGTCTCTACTCCCACCGGAAGAATCGGGCGGCGGCCCCGAGCCCGAGCACCGCCCACACCGCGAGGATCCCGAGGTCCGCCCAGGGCATCCCGGCGCCGTGCTGGAGCACGTCCCGCAGGCCGTCGGAGAGCGCCGAGACGGGCAGCAGGCCGAGGACGTCCTGGGCGCCGGAGGGGAACTTGTCGAGTGGGACGATCACGCCGCCGCCGACCAGGAGCAGCAGGAAGACCAGGTTGGCGGCGGCCAGCGTCGCCTCCGCCTTCAGGGTGCCGGCCATCAGCAGGCCGAGCCCCGAGAACGCGGCGGTCCCCAGCACCAGCAGGAGCAGCACCGTCAGCGGGTTGCCGTGCGGTGACCAGCCCAGCGCGAAGGCGATCGCGGTCAGCAGGATCACCTGGAGGATCTCCGTGACCAGCACCGACGCCGTCTTGGCGGTCATCAGACCCCAGCGCGGCAGCGGCGAGGAGGCGAGCCGCTTGAGGACGCCGTACCGGCGCTCGAAGCCCGTCGCGATGGCCTGGCCCGTGAACGCAGTCGACATCACGGCGAGCGCGAGGATGCCGGGGGCCAGGAAGTCGACGGCGTCGCCCCCGCCCGTGTCGACGATGTCCACCGTGCTGAACAGCACCAGCAGCAGCGTCGGGATGACGACCGTGAGCAGGAGCTGCTCCCCGTTGCGCAGCAGCATCTTCGTCTCGAGGACGGCCTGGGCGCCGATCATGCGCGGCAGCGGAGCCGCACCCGGCTTCGGGGTGTAGGTGCCGGCGGTGGTCACGAACGCAGCTCCTTGCCGGTGAGCTCGAGAAAGACGTCTTCGAGGGTGTGGCGCTCGACGGAGATCTTCTCCGGCATCACGCCGTGCTGGGCGCACCAGGAGGTGACCGTCGCCAGGAGCTGGGGATCGACCTTCCCGCCCACCCGGTAGGCGCCCGGCGTCAGCTCGGCCGCCGTGCTGTCCGCAGGCAGGGCCTTCAGCAGTGAGCCCACGTCGAGCCCCGGGCGGCCGGTGAAGCGCAGGGTGTTCTCGGCGCCGCCGCGGCACAGGTCCTCGGGGGAGCCCTGCGCGACGACCCGGCCGGCGTCGATGATCGCTACATCGTCCGCGAGCTGCTCGGCCTCGTCCATGTGATGCGTGGTCAGGATGACGGAGACACCGTCGGTGCGCAGGTCGCGGACCAGGTCCCAGGTCGCCCGGCGGGCCTGCGGGTCGAGCCCCGCCGTCGGCTCGTCGAGGAAGACCAGCTCCGGGCGGCCCACCACGGCCATCGCGAGTGCGAGCCGCTGCTGCTGACCGCCGGACAGCCGCCGGTACGTCGTACGCCCGCAGCCGTCCAGGCCCAGCCGCTCGATCAGCCCGTCCACGTCCAGCGGATGGGCGTGCAGCCTCGCCACGTGGCGGAGCATCTCGTCGGCACGCGCGCCCGAGTAGACGCCGCCGGACTGGAGCATGACCCCGATCCGCGGACGCAGCCGTGCCGACTCCCGCACCGGGTCGAGGCCCAGGACGCGCACCGTGCCGGAGTCCGGCTTCCGGTACCCCTCGCAGGTCTCGACCGTCGTCGTCTTGCCCGCGCCGTTGGGCCCGAGTACAGCGGTGATGCCCGCTCGGGCCACCAGGTCGAGGCCGTCCACGGCGGTCTTCGTGCCGTACCGCTTCACCAGGGCCTGGACCTGGACCACGGGCTCGCTTCGCATGAGGCGCAAGTCTAGGGACGCGGCCGGGGATCCGGGCGGGCGGGGCCCCTCACCTGGTCGGCGGCCCATTCCTCGCGCGGCCGGTGCAGTGCCAGCCACCGCTGCGCGTACGCCACGGCGTCGGCCACCGGGAACAGGCGCACGTCGGCGGCGCCCACCCGGCCGCGTACGACGGGCCGGTCCCGTTCGAAGTCGGCGCCGAGTTCCTCGAAGCGGTCGGAGGTGATCGACACCTCCGTCACCACCTCCCAGCGGGGCGTTCCATCGGGTCCCAGGACCGGGCGGCCCACCTCGGCCAGCGGCGAAGGGATCCGGTACTCGGCCAGGTGGAAGGCGGTGCACGCGTCGTAGCCCGCGCCGAGCAGCAGGACCCGGGCGCCCATCGCCTCCAGACGGGCCAGCGGGCTGCGCTCGCCGAGCCGGCAGTCGGGCGCGTGCCCTTCGACGACCCGCGCCGCGCCCGGGCCGATCGCCGCGAAGGAGGTCTGGGGGTGTGCGCTGCGCAGGGCACCGGGCCAGGTGCGGACCGCCTCCGGGACCACACCGACGCCCCGGGTGGGCGTGATCAGCGGGTCGTAGGCGGGCATCGTCGCCCGGATGGCCGACCACCACTCCTCGGGAACCGGAGGACTGGCCCACAGCGCCGGGTCGGAGAGGTCGCCGGACTGGGTGGGAACCACCAGGGTCCCGGCCGGGCCAAGGGCGTCGAGCAGTCCCTGGACCACGGATATCGCGCCGCCGCAGACCCATCCCAGCGCGCTGAGCGAGGAGTGCGCGAGGACGGTCTCGCCGGGCCGGATCCCGAGCTCCCGCAGCTGTGCGGCGAGGGTGGCTCGGGTGACGAGTGGGCCGGTGGGAGGGGGTATGGGCACGTCCGGCAGTCTGCTGGAACGCTCCGGGGAACGCCACCGTATTGATCGATCAAAGATCGTTTCCGCAGGTCAGCTTAGGTATACCTAAGTGATGCGTGACACCGTCCACCGCTCGGGACGCGGGTTGTCAGGCTCTGAGGAATTACGCAACAATGGCGTTGTGAAAAACGTTGGCGAGGCTCCGCAGGAGGAACTCGCGACCGGTGAGCGGTCCACCCGCAACCGCGTCGCGCGCTCCATCCTGGACCACGGCCCGTCGACCGTCGCCGACCTCGCAGGCCGGCTGGGCCTCACCCACGCGGCCGTACGCCGGCATCTCGACACGCTCGTCGGCGACGACGTCGTGGAAGCCCGCGAGCAGCGCGTCTACGGCGCGCGTACGCGCGGCCGGCCCGCCAAGGTGTTCGCCCTGACGGACTGCGGCCGGGACGCATTCGACCAGTCCTACGACAAGCTGGCCGCGGACGCGCTGCGCTGGATCGCGGAGCGTGACGGCGGGGACGAGGCGCTCGTCGCCTTCGCCCGCGCCAGGATGGCCGCCCAGGCCGGGGCGTATCGCGAGGCCATCGAGGCCGCGACCCCCGAGGGCCGCACCGAAGCACTAGCCAAGGCCCTGAGCGTGGACGGGTACGCTGCTACGGCGCGTAGCGCACCGGTCGGCGAGCAGCTCTGCCAGCACCACTGCCCGGTCGCCCATGTCGCCGAGCAGTTCCCGCAGCTGTGCGAGGCGGAGACGGAGATCTTCTCCGAGCTGCTCGGTACGCACGTCCAGCGACTGGCCACCATCGCCCACGGCGACGGCGTCTGCACGACGTTCATCCCAAAGATTTCCAAGATCGACCAGCACGACCACACCGCATCTGCAAGCACGGCCGGGAGGAACCCCGCATGACTCTGCCCACGGAGACTGCCCATCCTGAGCTTGATGGCCTGGGCAACTACGAATACGGCTGGGCCGACTCCGACGCGGCCGGTGCCTCTGCCAAGCGCGGCATCAACGACGACGTCGTCCGGGACATCTCGGCGAAGAAGTCCGAGCCGGAGTGGATGACCAAGCTTCGCCTCAAGGGCCTGCGCCTGTTCGAGAAGAAGCCCATGCCGAACTGGGGCTCGGACCTCTCGGGCATCGACTTCGACAACATCAAGTACTTCGTGCGCTCCACGGAGAAGCAGGCGGAGTCCTGGGAGGACCTGCCCGAGGACATCAAGAACACGTACGACAAGCTCGGCATCCCCGAGGCGGAGAAGCAGCGCCTCGTCGCCGGTGTCGCGGCCCAGTACGAGTCCGAGGTGGTCTACCACCAGATCCGCGAGGACCTGGAGGAGCAGGGCGTCATCTTCCTGGACACCGACACGGCCCTGAAGCAGCACCCGGAGCTCTTCAAGGAGTACTTCGGCACCGTCATCCCCGTCGGTGACAACAAGTTCGCCTCGCTGAACACCGCCGTGTGGTCCGGTGGCTCGTTCATCTACGTGCCGAAGGGCGTGCACGTCGAGATCCCGCTCCAGGCCTACTTCCGTATCAACACGGAGAACATGGGCCAGTTCGAGCGGACGCTGATCATCGTCGACGAGGACGCCTACGTCCACTATGTCGAGGGCTGTACGGCGCCGATCTACAAGTCGGACTCCCTGCACTCCGCGGTGGTCGAGATCATCGTGAAGAAGGGCGCCCGCTGCCGCTACACGACCATTCAGAACTGGTCGAACAACGTCTACAACCTGGTCACCAAGCGCGCCGTGGCGTACGAGGGCGCGACCATGGAGTGGATCGACGGCAACATCGGCTCCAAGGTCACCATGAAGTACCCGGCCGTCTACCTGATGGGCGAGCACGCCAAGGGCGAGACCCTGTCCATCGCCTTCGCGGGCGAGGGCCAGCACCAGGACGCCGGCTCCAAGATGGTCCACATGGCGCCGAACACCTCCTCCAACATCGTCTCCAAGTCGGTGGCGCGCGGTGGCGGTCGTACGTCCTACCGCGGTCTCGTCGAGATCGGCGAGGGCGCCCACGGCTCCAAGTCGAACGTGCTGTGCGACGCGCTGCTCGTCGACACGATCTCCCGCTCCGACACGTACCCCTACGTGGACGTCCGCGAGGACGACGTGTCCATGGGCCACGAGGCGACCGTCTCCAAGGTCTCCGACGACCAGCTCTTCTACCTGATGAGCCGCGGCCTCTCCGAGTTCGAGGCGATGGCGATGATCGTGCGCGGCTTCGTCGAGCCGATCGCCAAGGAGCTGCCCATGGAGTACGCCCTTGAACTCAACCGGCTGATCGAGCTGCAGATGGAAGGCGCGGTCGGTTAAGACCCGCGGTCCCCAGGCAGCAGCGAATTTCTGACGTAGGAAGAGAGCAGACCGACAGCCATGGCTGAGGCTCAGATTATCCCCGTGGGCTCCACCACCGCGGGCCAGATCGCGGTGGCCGCCGAGTCGACCGTCGCCACGCGCATGAGCGCGCCCCCGTCCTTCGACGTGGCGGACTTCCCCGTCCCCCACGGCCGTGAGGAGGAGTGGCGGTTCACGCCGCTGGAGCGCCTGCGCGGGCTGCACGACGGCACCGCGGTCGCCACCGGCGACGGCGTGAAGGTCGACATCGAGGCGCCCGAGGGCGTCACGGTCGAGACCGTCGCCCGTGACGACGCCCGGATCGGCAGGGCCGGCACCCCGGTGGACCGCATCGCCGCCCAGGCGTACTCGGCGTTCGAGAAGGCCGGCGTGGTCACCGTCCCCAAGGACACGGTGCTCACGGAGCCGATCCGCATCGCCGTGCACGGCCAGGGCGGGGTCGCCTACGGCCACCAGGTCATCGAACTGGGCGCCTTCGCCGAGGCCGTCGTCGTCATCGACCACACCGGTGACGCCGTCCTAGCTGCCAACGTCGACTACCTCCTGGGCGACGGCGCCAAGCTGACCGTCGTCTCCGTCCAGGACTGGGACGACAAGGCCGTGCACGTGGGCCAGCACAACGCGCTGATCGGCCGGGACGCCACGTTCAAGTCGTTCGTGGTCACCTTCGGCGGCGACCTCGTACGTCTGCACCCGCGGGTCGCCTACGCCGGCACCGGCGGCGAGGCCGAGCTCTTCGGCCTCTACTTCACGGACGCCGGCCAGCACCAGGAGCACCGCCTCCTGGTCGACCACAACACCCCGCACTGCAAGTCGAACGTCGCCTACAAGGGCGCGCTCCAGGGCGACGGCGCGCACGCCGTGTGGATCGGTGACGTCCTCATCGAGGCCACCGCCGAGGGCACGGACACGTACGAGATGAACCGCAACCTCGTGCTGACCGACGGCGCCCGGGTCGACTCCGTACCGAACCTGGAGATCGAGACCGGTGAGATCGTCGGTGCCGGCCACGCCTCGGCGACCGGCCGCTTCGACGACGAGCAGCTCTTCTATCTGATGGCCCGCGGCATCCCGGCCGAGGAGGCCCGCCGTCTGGTGGTCCGCGGCTTCTTCGCCGAGCTGGTCCAGCAGATCGGCGTCGACGACATCGAAGAGCGTCTGCTGGTGAAGATCGACGAGGAGCTGGAGGCGTCGGTCTGATGACTGCCCCTTCGACGTTCCTGCGCGCCTGCGGCCTGAGCGAGCTGGAGGACGACACCCCGAAGCGGGTGGAGCTCGACGGCACGCCGGTCTCGGTCGTGAAGACCGAGGGGGAGGTGTTCGCGATCAACGACATCTGCTCGCACGCGAACGTCTCGCTCTCCGAGGGCGAGGTGGAGGACTGTCAGATCGAGTGCTGGCTGCACGGCTCCGCGTTCGACCTCCGCACCGGCAAGCCGTCCGGCCTTCCCGCGACGCGCCCCGTCCCCGTATACCCCGTAAAGATCGAAGGGGACGACGTGCTCGTCTCCCTTTCCCAGGAGTCCTGAGGCACCCATGGCAACGCTTGAAATCCGAGACCTGCACGTCACCGTCGAGGCCGACAACGCCACGAAGGAGATCCTCAAGGGCGTCGACCTCACCGTGAAGCAGGGCGAGACGCACGCCATCATGGGCCCGAACGGCTCCGGCAAGTCGACCCTCGCCTACTCGCTCGCGGGTCACCCGAAGTACACGATCACCGGCGGCACCGTCACGCTCGACGGCGAGGACGTCCTGGAGATGTCCGTCGACGAGCGCGCCCGCGCGGGCCTGTTCCTGGCGATGCAGTACCCGGTCGAGATCCCCGGCGTCTCCGTCTCCAACTTCCTGCGCACCTCCGCCACCGCCATCCGCGGTGAGGCCCCCAAGCTGCGGACGTGGGTGAAGGAGGTCAAGGAGACCATGGAGCGTCTCCACATGGACCCGGCCTTCGCCGAGCGCAACGTGAACGAGGGCTTCTCCGGCGGTGAGAAGAAGCGCCACGAGATCCTTCAGCTGGAGCTCCTCAAGCCGAAGATCGCGATCCTCGACGAGACCGACTCCGGCCTGGACGTCGACGCCCTGCGCGTCGTCTCCGAGGGCGTCAACCGGGTCCGTGAGAGCGGCGAGGTGGGCACCCTGCTCATCACCCACTACACGCGCATCCTGCGCTACATCAAGCCCGACTTCGTCCACGTCTTCTCCGCGGGCCGGATCGTCGAATCCGGCGGCGCCGAACTCGCCGACAAGCTGGAGAACGAGGGCTACGAGGCTTACGCGCTCCACGACACGGCCGACACGAAGGGTGGCGTATCCGCGTGACACAGTTGCCGGGCCTCCTCGACACCGAGGCGATCCGCAAGGACTTCCCCATCCTGGACCGCACGGTCCACGACGGCCGGAAGCTCGTGTACCTGGACAACGCGGCGACCTCGCAGAAGCCGCGCCAGGTGCTCGACGCCCTGAACGAGTACTACGAGCGCTACAACGCCAACGTCCACCGCGGTGTGCATGTGCTCGCCGAGGAGGCCACGGCGCTGTACGAGGGCGCGCGCGACAAGGTCGCCGCGTTCATCAACGCGCCGAGCCGCGACGAGGTGATCTTCACCAAGAACGCCTCCGAGTCGCTCAACCTCGTGGCGAACATGCTGGGCTGGGCGGACGAGCCCTACCGCGTGGACCACGAGACCGAGATCGTCATCACGGAGATGGAGCACCACTCCAACATCGTCCCGTGGCAGCTGCTGTCGCAGCGCACGGGCGCGAAGCTGAAGTGGTTCGGCCTCACCGACGACGGCCGCCTCGACCTGTCCAACATCGACGAGATCATCACCGAGAAGACGAAGATCGTCTCCTTCGTGCTGGTCTCCAACATCCTGGGCACGGTCAACCCGGTCGAGAAGATAGTGCGCCGTGCGCAGGAGGTCGGGGCCCTGGTCCTGATCGACGCCTCCCAGGCCGCGCCGCACATGCCGCTGGACGTACAGGCCCTCCAGGCCGACTTCGTGGCCTTCACCGGCCACAAGATGTGCGGTCCGACGGGCATCGGCGTGCTCTGGGGCCGCCAGGAGCTCCTGGAGGACCTGCCCCCGTTCCTCGGCGGCGGCGAGATGATCGAGACGGTGTCGATGCACTCGTCGACATACGCTCCCGCCCCCCACAAGTTCGAGGCGGGCACGCCTCCGATCGCGCAGGCGGTCGGTCTGGGCGCGGCGATCGACTATCTGAGCTCGATCGGCATGGACAAGGTCCTCGCCCACGAGCACGCGCTCACCGAGTACGCGGTGAAGAGGTTCGCGGAGGTCCCGGGCCTGCGGATCATCGGCCCGACGACGGCCGAGGACCGCGGCGCGGCGATCTCGTTCACGCTGGGTGACATCCACCCGCACGACGTGGGCCAGGTCCTGGACGAGCAGGGCATCGCGGTCCGGGTCGGCCACCACTGCGCCCGCCCCGTCTGCCTGCGCTACGGAATTCCTGCGACCACGCGAGCGTCGTTCTATCTGTACTCCACGCCGGCCGAGATCGATGCTCTGGTCGACGGTCTGGAGCACGTACGGAACTTCTTCGGCTGAAGGGCTGGTCGTGAAGCTTGATTCGATGTACCAGGAAGTCATCCTGGACCACTACAAGCACCCGCACGGCCGGGGCTTGCGGGACGGCGATGCCGAGGTGCACCACGTCAACCCGACATGCGGCGACGAGATCACGCTGCGTGTGAAGTACGACGGCGAGCGGATCGCCGACATCTCGTACGAGGGTCAGGGCTGCTCGATCAGCCAGGCCTCGGCCTCCGTGCTGAACGAACTCCTCGTCGGCAAGGGCCTGCCCGAAGCGCAGAAGATCCAGGAGACCTTCCTGGAGCTGATGCAGTCCAAGGGCCGGATCGAGCCGGACGACGCGATGGAGGAGGTGCTGGAGGACGCGGTCGCGTTCGCCGGTGTCTCCAAGTACCCGGCCCGGGTCAAGTGCGCCCTCCTGAGCTGGATGGCGTGGAAGGACGCGACGGCCCAGGCGCTGGGCGAAGAGTCCGACAAGGCTGCGAGGAAGACGGCATGAGCGAGAACGAGACCCTGACGACGAAGCCCGCCTCCGAGGAAGAAGTGCGTGAGGCGCTCTACGACGTCGTCGACCCCGAGCTGGGCATCGACGTCGTCAACCTGGGCCTCATCTACGGCATCCACATCGACGACGCGAACATCGCGACGATCGACATGACCCTGACGTCCGCGGCCTGTCCGCTCACCGACGTCATCGAGGACCAGGCCAAGTCCGCCACGGACGGCCTCGTCAACGAACTGCGCATCAACTGGGTCTGGATGCCGCCGTGGGGTCCGGACAAGATCACGGACGACGGCCGCGAGCAGCTCCGGGCGCTCGGGTTCAACGTCTGATCCCTCGTCACAGCAGGAACGGCGATACCTCTTGGTACCGCCGTTCTTTGCTGTGTTCTCCACGGCCACCTTTGTGTACGGGTGTACGCATCGATATGTACACTCGTACGCATGGGATACGTACTCCTTGCCGGGGCGATCGCCGCCGAGGTGGCCGCCACCACCGCCATGAAGTACAGCGAGGGCTTCAGCAGGCTGTGGCCCTCCCTGGTGACCCTCCTCGGCTACGTCGTGGCGTTCGCGCTGCTCGCCCAGACCCTGAAGACGGTGTCGGTCGGCACGGCCTACGCGATCTGGGCCGGGGTGGGCACCGCCGCCATCGCCGCGATCGGGATGGTGTTCCTCGGCGAGGGCCTCACCGCCGCGAAGCTCGCCGGGATCGCGCTGATCATCGGCGGCGTCGTGCTCCTCAACCTGGGCGGAGCCCACTGATGGCCCGGCGTGAGAAGGACGGTGGGAGCCGATGACCCGCCGCTACGACCCCGAGCGCCGGCAGCGGATCATCGACGCGGCGATCCGTGTCGTCGGCGCCAAGGGCATCGGCGGTCTGAGCCACCGCTCCGTCGCCGCCGAGGCCGATGTGCCGCTCGGCTCCACCACGTACCACTTCAGGACCCTCGACGAGCTGATGGTCGCCGCGCTGCGCCAGGCGAACGAGGGCTTCGCCAAGGTGGTCGCCGCGCGCGGCGCGCTGGAGGACACCGGGGGCGACCTGCCCGGCGAACTCGCCGGGCTGATCGGCGATTGGCTCGCCGGCGACCGTACGGGCGTGGAGCTGGAGTACGAGCTCTATCTCGCCGCGCTGCGCCGCCCCGCGTTGCGTCCCGTCGCCGCCGAGTGGGTCCAGGAACTCGCCGACCGGCTCGCCCGCCGCACCGACCCCGTCACCGCGCGGGCCCTCGTCGCCCTGATGGACGGCATCTGCCTTCAGACGCTGCTGACCGGAGCGGCCTACGACGAGGGGTACGCGCGCGAGGTGCTGGCCCGGGTGATCGGCTGAGCGGCCGCCGTCCGGCCCGGCCTCTGAGACGGTCTGCGGACCAGTTCGCCCAGACGGGCCCCGGCCGGTTAGGTTGCCCTCATGACCGACACGACTGCTACTCGCACCACCGGCGCCGTCGCCGCCGGCCTCGCCACCCTCACGGCCGACGGCACTGTCCTCGACACCTGGTTCCCCGCCCCCGAGCTCTCGGCCGAGCCCGGCCCCGCCGGCACCGAGCGGCTGTCCGCCGCTCGTGCCGTGGAGCTGCTCGGCGAGGGCGCCGCCAAGGCGATCGGCCCGGACGCCCGCCGTGGCGTCGAAGTGGTCGCGGTCCGTACGGTCATCGCGTCCCTCGACGACAAGCCGCTCGACGCGCACGACACCTACCTGCGGCTGCACCTGCTCTCGCACCGCCTGGTCAAGCCGCACGGCCAGAGCCTGGACGGCATCTTCGGCCACCTCGCCAACGTCGCCTGGACCTCGCTCGGCCCGGTCGCCGTCGACGACGTCGAGAAGGTCCGGCTGAACGCGCGTGCCGAGGGCCTGCACCTCCAGGTGACGTCCATCGACAAGTTCCCGCGCATGACGGACTACGTGGCCCCGAAGGGTGTCCGTATCGCCGACGCCGACCGGGTCAGGCTCGGCGCGCACCTCGCCGAGGGCACGACCGTGATGCACGAGGGCTTCGTGAACTTCAACGCGGGCACGCTCGGCACCTCGATGGTCGAGGGCCGCATCTCGGCCGGTGTCGTGGTCGGCGACGGCTCGGACATCGGCGGCGGCGCCTCCACCATGGGCACCCTCTCCGGTGGCGGCAACGTCCGTATCACCATCGGCGAGCGCTGCCTGGTCGGTGCCGAGGCGGGCGTCGGTATCGCGCTCGGCGACGAGTGCGTGGTCGAGGCCGGTCTGTACGTCACCGCGGGCACCCGCGTCACGATGCCCGACGGCCAGATCGTCAAGGCCCGCGAGCTCTCCGGCGCCTCGAACATCCTCTTCCGCCGCAACTCGGTCACCGGCACCGTCGAGGCCCGCCCGAACAACGCGGCCTGGGGCGGCCTGAACGACGTACTGCACAGCCACAACTAGACCCTTCGCGCCACCGCAACCCAGCGCCCTGCCGCGGATCGATCGCGGCGGGGCGCTCGGCTATGTCGCGGCGCCCGCGGCCGCGGCGAAGTCCGCCAGCGCCGCGAAGTCGCCCGCGCGCAGCCCGAGTCGGGGACTGACGTGGTGCAGCAGCGCGGGAGCGGCGTGGTGCGCGGTCACGTACGTCTCGTCGGCCGGGGTCTGCTCGTCGTCCACCCACGCGAACGGGCGGCCCCGCGCGTACGCCACGATCGCCTCCGTCTTCCAGTGCACCCCGTCGGGCCGCTCGGCGAACAGGCCGCCGGTGAAGTCGACGTAGGGGAGCTCGGGCAGGCCGATCACCGGGGCGATCCACCGGTTCGCGGCGTCCATCCACGTGGTGGCCCAGCACAGGTCGAAGCCGAGACCGAGCAGCATCCGCCCGTGGTCCGGGTGGAGCCACACCCGCAGCGGACGGCCGGGCTTCAGGGCCACCCGCATCGTCGTGTAACCCTCGGGGCGCCGTTCCGGCTGGGCCGCGTACGGATTCAGCGGACCGTCGACGTCGAGGAACAGCAGTGGCCGGCTCACGCGGCCAACGTACGGGAACCGGTGACGGATCCCGTGGAATATTTTTCGCGCCCGAGGCATAGCGGCGGGTGGGCGCACGCGTCACAAGGAGCACAGGGGCCGGACACAGAGTCCGCCGGGGAAGAGAAGGTGACGATGGATGCCGAAGCGCAGGAGAGCTTCCGGGAGTTCGTGGCGAACCGGTCGTCCGCGCTGCTGAAGACAGCCGTGCTGCTCAGCGGCGGTGACCGGCACGCCGCCGAGGACCTGCTGCAGAACGCCCTGATCAAGGCGGCGGGCCGGTGGCATCGCATCGACGAACCCGAGGCGTACGTACGCCAGATCCTCTACCGCCAGCAGGTGAGCCGCTGGCGGCTGAAGTGGCCGCGCAGGGAACTGAGCGTCGCCGAACCGCCGGAGGCGTCGGCAGCGGCGGACGCCTCGGCCGCGGCCGAACTGCGTGTGGTGATGCGCGGGGCACTCGCCCGGCTCACCGCCCGGCAGCGCACCGTGCTGGTGCTGCGGTACTTCGAGGATCTGCCCGAGGCCGATGTGGCACGGCTCCTGAGCTGCTCCGTCGGGACCGTACGGTCCACGACACACCGCTCGCTCGCCCGGCTGCGCGCCCTCGCCCCCGAGCTGGCCGTGCTCGGCCCGGCCGACGTCGAGCAGCAGCCGTCCCGTGACTTCTCGCCCGTGGAGGTGCGCTCGTGAACGTCGAAGAATTGGTGCGCGAGTCGCTCCGCGAACAGGCAGTCGAACAGCCCGCACCGGGACCCGGCTTCGCCGACCGGGTGCTGGCCACGCGCAGGCGCCGCCGGACCCGTACCTTCGCGTCCGTCGCCGCGGCCACCGCCGCCGTGGTGGCCGTCGCGGTCGCCGTGCCGCTGCTGCACTCCGGCGAGGACCGGGCGCGGCTCGCCAGCGAGATGAACCTGAGCGACATCATCGCCCACCCCGGGCAGACACCGCCGCGCGACCTGATCGCGGCCGGGGACACCGCGCTGGCCGCCTACTACACCCAGCACAACGTCAAGCAGACCGCCACCCGCGCGGTCGCCACCCGCACCTACCACCTCCTGGACCAGAAGACCGGCAAGTACGTGAAGACGACCAAGTGGTCCGTCCTCGCCGTCGCCCCCGGCATGCGGACCGCCGCCGTCCTGGAGAACGAGCTGCCCACCCGGCGGATCGGGGTGCTCGACCTGCTCACCGGCAAGGTCGAGCGCTGGATCCCGGTCGACCGCGGTGTCGCGGGGATCGAGTTCTCGCCTGACGGCAGCAGGCTCGTCGCGACGACGTACGCCAAGAACCCGGACCTGATCTACAAGGCGGACTACGACAGCGACGGCGACGGCAAGAAGAACGACTGGATGCCGCGGTTCGGCGAGTCGGACCGGACCGGCTTCTACGTCATCGACGTGGCGTCCGGGAAGGCATCCTGGGCCAAGGTCGCGGAGACGAAGGACGTCAACGTCCGCCAGGACTTCGCCTTCGGCGCCGACGGCAAGCTCGTCTACTCGGGCCTCACCACGGAACCCACCGACCAGTACTACGACTTCGAGGGCCACAAGGTCGACAAGCCCGCGAAGGAGAAGTACCTGCACTGGTTCGTCGAGGCGCGGCTGTCCCCGAACGGCAAGCTCGCCGCGGGCGACTTCGCGGGCGGGGCGAAGACGACGGCCTCCGCGATCAACGATCCGGACACCGGAAAGCGTCTCTACAAGGTGCACGGGCAGCAGCTGCTCGCCTGGGCCGACGACAAGCGGCTGATCGCCTGGGACATCGCGCCGGGCACGAACGAGTTCCACAACCGGCTCGTGCTCGTCACCATCGGCAGCGACAAGGTCGTTCCGCTCAGCGGTTTCCGCAAGGGCAACGACGGCGCGGGCGGGAGGTGGACACCGGTCTTCGCGGAGCGCTGACGCACTGAGCGCCGCACTGACGGGCGGGGGGCGGACGGGGGTCGGCCCGCACCCGTCAGGCGGCCTCGGACACCAGACGCTCATACGCACCCAGCAGCCCGTCGGCCGTCTCCCGGCCGGCGGGCCGCAGGGGTGCCCGGACCGGCCCGGCGGGCAGTCCGAGCCGGCCGAGCAGCGCCTTCGCGGTGACCGTGCCGGGCAGACCGGCGGCCATCATCAGCTCGGTGAGCTCGATGGTCCGGCGCTGCCGGCGCGCAGCCTCGGCGGTGTCACCCGCGTCGAACGCGTCGAGGACCGAACGGAACTGGCCGGGCACCGCGTTCGCCACCGTGCTGACGTATCCCGCGGCTCCGATCGCGTACAGCGGGAGGACGTACTCGTCGCAGCCCGCGTAGTACGCCAACTCCGTGCGGGCCAGCACCTTCTGGGTGCCCAGGAGGTCGTACGCGCAGTCCTTGACGGCCACGATCCGCGGGTGCCCGGCGAGCCGCGTCATCGTGTCCGGCTCGATCCGGGTGCCGGTGCGGCCGGGGATGTCGTACAGCACGAGCGGCAGTCCGCAGGCGTCCGCGATCTCCCGGAAGTGTGCCTCGAGCGCGTCCTGCGGCGGCCTGCTGTAGTAGGGCGCGACCACCAACAGGCCGTCCGCGCCCGCCTTTTCGGCCTGCAGGGCCAGTTCCACGGTGTGCCGGGTGTCCGCGGTGCCGACACCCGCGACGATCGGCACGTGCGGACCGACCGCGGAGCGCACCGCGCGGACGAGCGCGGACTTCTCCGCGTCCGTCGTCGTCGGTGACTCGCCCGTGGTCCCGGACAGCACCAGCCCGTCGCACCCCGCGGAGACCAGCCGGTCGGCGAGCCGCTGCGCGCCGTCCAGGTCGAGGGTGCCCGCCGCGGTGAAGGGCGTGATCATCGCGCAGAGCGCGCGGCCGAAGGGGGCGGCGGCGGTCACTCGTGCGGTGCGTGCGGCTTCGGTGCCGGCGATTTCGTTGCCTGGGGCTGCGGTGCCTGGTGGGGTCATGTCGACAGTGTCGGCAACCGAACCGTGAAGCTCCACTTAATTCTCCTAAGGGATATCGGGCAGTATCGCTACGCGATCCGAGAAGGGAGGCCCTAGTGCCAACAGCACACCTGATGCGTCACCATGGCGGGGACGGACGTCGACGGCAGATCACGGGAGGCACCATGAGGCTGGGCAAGGCACTCGCCACCGGAGTCGCACAGGAGCAGGACCGGGCTCCCGAGGAGCAGGCGGACCTCCAGGTCGCCGAGGCCGTCGAGGAGTGGGAGGCGTCCATCCCCGAAGAGGTCCCGGCCGTCCGATGAGGCTGCGGCTCCCCGAGGAACGCCCGACGGAGCCGCCGACCGGATTCAAGATCGCCCACCCGGTGCTGTCCCAGGACGGCACCCGGGCCGGGTTCACCGGCGTATCGCTGGGCGGCGCACTGCCGTACGGAGTGCTGGACGAGGCGCGCTGTGTCTACGGGCGGCGCCACCGCGCGCCGCACCGCCGCTGCGACTGCGGTTTCCACTGCGTGCACGACCGCGCCACCGCGGAGGCACTGCTGTGCACCGCCGAGCACCGGGCGGCCGTCCTGCTCGAAGTCTCCGTCCTCGGCACCTACATCCGCTTCGAACGCGGCTTCCGCTCCGCGCGCCAGCGGGTACGCACGGCGACCGTCGGCCCGTGCGGCTGCGGAGCGGCCGCCTCGGCCCTGGCCGACGCCGGCTGGGGCCGCCCGGGCCACCGCGCGCTGACGGCGGCCTGCGCGGGATGCGTACGCGGTCGTACGTCGCTGTCGCTCTCCGCGTTCGCCCGGCTGGCCGGTGAAGGGCTCAGGGTCCGGGCCGCCCCCGGCACGGCCGAACCGCAGGCAGGGCTGGGGGTCTCCGAGCTCGCCGCCGAGGCCGCGCTGCTGCAGGCCCGGCTCGACTGGTTCCAGAGTCAGTTGGCCCGCCTGGACGAACGGGGACCGAAGGGATAGCGCGGGCCGGCAAGGGTACCCGGACCTCCTCAAGCGAGAGGAGGCGGGACACCGTGACCGGGACCATGAACACCAGGCCCGTGCGGGACGAACACGGGCAGCAGTCGGTGGGCGAGCTCGTCGGGCAGGCCACCGAACAGCTCTCCCAGCTCGTACGGCAGGAAATCAGCCTCGCCAAGGAGGAGCTGACCGAGAAGGGGAAGCGCGCGGGACGCGGCGGCGGGCTGCTCGGAGGAGCGGGCGCCGTCGGATACGTCGGACTGATGGCACTGTCCGGCACGGGCGTCGCCGCGCTCTCCCTGGTGCTGCCCGTGTGGGCCGCGGCACTGATCGTCACGGCGGTGCTCTTCGTGATCGCCGGCGTGCTGGCGGCCGCCGGACGCGCACAGCTGCGCCGCGCCGCCCCGCCCACGCCCGAGCGGACGCTCGACAGCGTCAAGGCCGATGTCGACGAGATCAAGGAAAGGGCGCACCGATGACGAACGACAGCACCGGCGCTGACGCCGCGAAGGCGGTCGGGGCCAAGGGCCCGGAGGAGCTGCGGCGGCAGATCGAGGAGACCAGGAGTCAACTCGGTGACACCGTCGAGGAGTTGGCCGCCAAGGCGGATGTGAAGGCCCGTGCGCGGGCCCGCGCCGCCGACCTCAAGGACAAGGCCGGCGCCATGACCGTTCAGGTGAAGAGCACGGCCGCGCTGGCCGGTCACACCGTGCAGGACAAGGCGTCGCAGGCCGGGCATGCCGTGCAGGACACGGTGCCGGGTCCCGTGCGGACCGCGGCCACCAATGTCGTCCGGGCCGGACTGCGGCACCCCCGGCCGGTCCTCATCGCCGGGGCCGGCGCAGTGGTCGCGGCCGGGCTGCTGCGGCGCCGGCACAACGGGCACCACTGACGGCACGCGCCGGGCGCGCCACTCGCAGGGCGCCCGCACGCAGGGCGCCCGCACGTAGGGCGCCCGCACGCAGGGCGCCCATACGCAGGGCAACCACGCACAGGGCAACCACGCACAGGGCGCACCTCAGGCGCCAGGCGACCACAAACATCCGCGCCCTCGGCGCAGCGCGTCAGAGTCGGACCGACGGTGGCGGTGGAGCCGAGTACTCGACTACTCGGCCACCGCTACCGCCACCGTCACCGCCACTGCCACTGCCACCGCCGCTCCCGCGAGGGAGACGGCTCACTCTCCGGCCCGGGTCACACTGCCCTGGGACGCCCGGGCCCGTGCCTCGCGCAGTGCCCGCAGCCGCGGCGGCCACTTGCGGGTGTCACGCGGCTCGACGTACGGCTCCTCGGCCGGCGGCCGGCCTCCGCTGATCGCCCGCTGACGCGCCAGCTCCGCGTCGAACTCCAGGCCGAGCAGGATCGCCAGATTGGTCAGCCAGAGCCACACCAGGAAGATGACGGCGCCCGCGAGAGCGCCGTAAGTCTTGTTGTACGAACCGAAGTTGGCGACGTACAGGGCGAAGCCGGCGGAGGCGACCAGCCAGATGAGGGTGGCGAGGACGCTGCCGGGACTCACCCAACGGAAGCCGCGGCCACGGACGTTGGGGGCGGCCCAGTACAGCAGGGCGATCATCAGGACGACCAGGACCAGCAGGACCGGCCACTTCGCGATCGACCAGGCGGCGATCGCCGCGTCACCGAGCCCGACGGCCGTGCCCGCGCGATGGGCCAGCGGTCCGGTGAACACCACGATCAGGGCGCTCGCGGCGAGCAGCAGCATCAGCGCGACGGTCAGCACCAGCCGCAGCGGCGTGAGCTTCCAGACGGGGCGGCCCTCCGGCAGGTCGTACACGGCGTTCGAGGTGCGGATGAACGCGGCGACATAGCCCGACGCGGACCAGAGCGCGGCGAGCAGTCCGACGATCGCGAGCACGCTCCCGGTGCCGCCGCTGTCGCCGAGCTGCACCACCGCGTCGTGCAGGATCTCCCGGGCCGGTCCGGGAGCCAAGTCCCTTACGTTCTGCAGGACTTTGTCGGTGACGCCCGGCCCTGCGACGCCCAGCAGGGACACCAGTACCAGCAGCGCGGGGAACAGTGACAGCACGCCGTAGTACGTCAACGCGGCCGCGCGGTCGGAGAGTTCGTCGTCCTGGAACTCCTTGGCCGTGCGCCGCACCACCGCCCACCAGGAACGCGCGGGCAACTCGGTGGGGCTGTCCTTCTCGGTCAGTCCCGCCGTCTCCGATTCCGGTCGCTTCTCGTCCATGACCTGGCGTATGTCCCGGAACAGGGCGATGAAGCCCGCGCCTGACCTCCGGTCGACCCGGTGCCGGCCGCCCTGGCCGACGACCCGGCCGGGAACCCGGGCCTGAGCTCGGCACCGACGCGCTCCGACTCACCGACAACTTGAACCATCTGGACAAAAAAAGTGTTCGGTGAGACGCTGGAGCCATGCTGGACGTGACCGTGATTGAAGACGCAGAGGCAGCCGCCGTCTCGCTGGACCCCGTGCGGGCCCGGCTGCTGGCCGAGCTGGCGGCCGGGCCCGCGTCGGCCGCCATGCTGGCCGGCCGGGTCGGACTGCCCCGGCAGAAGGTGAACTACCACCTGAAGGCGCTGGAGCGGCACGGCCTGGTGGAGCTGGCGGGCGAGCGCCGCAAGGGAAACGTCACCGAGCGGCTGATGCGCGCGACCGCCGCGTCGTACGTCATCTCGCCGCTCGCGCTCGCCGCCGTGCAGCCCGACCCGGACCGCTTCCGGGACCAGCTCTCCGCCCGCTGGCTGCTCGCGCTCGGCGCCCGGCTCGTACGGGACGTGGGATCGCTGATCACCGGCGCGGCGAAGGCCCGCAAGCGGCTGGCCACCTATGCCCTCGACGGCGAGGTGACCTTCGCGTCCGCGGCGGACCGTGCCGCGTTCATCGAGGAGCTGACGGCGGGTGTCGGCGGGCTGATCCGCAAGTACGACGCCCCCGACGCGGCAGGGGGCCGGAGCCACCGGATCGTCGTCGCCCTGCACCCCACGCTCAAAACCGAGACCCCGGCGGCCGAACTGCCCGTCAGTACCGAGGAGTGACCACCATGTCCAAGCAATTCGAGAGCGCCCACGAGATCGAGATCGACGCCACGCCCGAGCAGGTGTGGGAGGCGATCACCGAAGGCACCGGCGGCTGGCTGTGGCCGATGGAGGCGCCCGAGCCGCGCGAGGGTGGCACCGGCCCCTTCGGGTCCACGATCACGACCTGGGACCCGCCGCACCGCTACACCAACCGCGTCGAGGACGTCGACGGCATCTCCGAACAGACCCTCAACCAGCTCGACTACACCATCGAGCCGCGCGAGGGCGGCCGCCGGGCCTGGGTGCGGTATGTGCACAGCGGCATCTTCGTCGACGACTGGGACAACCAGTACGACGGCGCGAACAAGCACAACGCCTTCTACCTGCGCACCCTGCGCGAGTACGTGACGCACTTCAACGGCCGCCCGCTCACGTTCGCCATGTTCGACGGACCCGAGGCGTCCAAGGCGCCCGACGCCTTCACCGCCGTAGGACATGCGCTCGGTCTCGCGGACGACACCGCCGAGGGCGCGCGCGTGCAGGCCCGTGGGTCCGAGGGGGAGCCCCTGGATGCCGTACTCGACTACCGGGACCCGTACTTCATCGGGCTGCGCACGGACAACGCCCTCATCCGCTTCTTCGGGCGCAACCACTGGGGCGCGCCGGTGGGCATCAGCATCCACGATTTCGCGCCCGACGCCGACGGCAAGCACAACGAGGCCGCCTGGCAGAGCTGGTTGAACGGCGTCTTCGCCGGGTGATCCCGGCATGGGACGAGCCCGGCCCCGGATGAGGGGGCCGGGCTCGTCGCCGTGCGGGGACTACGGCCGGAACCGCAGCACCTGCGGGTCGTGGTCGCTGATCTGGTCGGAGAACTCCGCGTTGATGTGCACGCTGTCGTACTCCACGTCGCAGTCCCTGCGGATCGACGGGCTGACCAGGATCTGGTCCAGGACCTGGCTGTTGCCCTGGTAGTCGTACGTGTAACGCTCGCTCTTCGGCAGGGACTTGATGGCCGACCAGAGGGCGCCGTCGCCCTCCAGGAGCTTCGCCGTGCCGGAGAACTCGAAGTCGTTGATGTCACCGAGGGCGATGACGTCGGCGTTCTTCTGGGTCTTCAGCACGTCCTCGACGAAGGAGTTCACCGCGGTCGCCTGAAGGTGCCGCTGGGTCTCCGAGCTGCGCGCCGGCGGCTGGAACTGGGAGGTCAGCCCCTGGTCGCCGCCCTTCGAGGCGAAGTGGTTGGCGATCACGAAGACGGTCCTGCCGCGGAAGACGAACTCGCCCGCGAGCGGCTTGCGGCTGCTCTTCCAGGCGACGTTCGCCGGGTCGATCCGGCCGGGGGAGACCGTCAGGGCCGCCTTGCCGTGCACCTTGGTGACACCGACGGCGGTCGTCGAGTCGCCGCCCGCGCGGTCGGTGAAGGAGACCCGCTGCGGGTTGAACAGGAACACCTGGCGGATGTTGCCGCCGGGCTCTCCGCCGTCCTGGTCGTTGACCGGGTCGATGGAACGCCAGTCGTACTTCGGGCCGCCCGCCGCGACGATGGCGTCGATCAGCTTGGTCACGGTCTGGTCGGCGGCGACCGTGCCGTCGTCCTTCGCGCCGTTGTTGTCCTGGATCTCCTCCAGGGACACGACGTCGGGCGACCGCAGGTTGTTCACGATCGCGGACGCGTGGGCCGCGAAGGTGCCGTCGCCCGGGTCGAGGTTCTCGACGTTGTACGTCGCCACGGCCAGCTCGTCGCGGGACTGCTTCTGGGTCGTCTCGCGCTCCAGGCCGCCCTTCTCCAGGGTGCCCAGCTCGTTCGCGACGAGGGTGTAGCCGCCGAACTGGTTGTAGTCGAGCGGACCGGCGGTGGTGCCCGACAGCTCGTCACCCACGTTCGCGGTGGGGAAGTCCGCGGTCGCGCCGAGGGACTGGATCTGCAGCCGGCCGGTGTTCTGCGAGGTGTACGCGCCGTACACCGTGCCGCCGCGGCGGTTGTCGTGCTCGCCCGGCTTCACCGTCACCCACAGCTCGGAGTACGGGTCGGTCGCGGTGACCACGCGGGCGTCGGCGACCCGGACGTTCATGCCCTCCAGGGACTCGTAGTAGTCCAGGGCGTACTTCTTCGGCAGCAGGGGGAGACCGTTGACCGAGCCGGCCGCCGCGGTGTCACCATCGGCGGTGTACACGTCCGGAACCGACCGGGCGCCCACGACCGTGGCCGCGGGGACCGCGTTGCCGCTGGAGAGCACGGTCACCGTCGGCTTGGTGAGCTCCGTCACCGACTGGTTGCCGGACGAGGTGCCGCCAGGGACGTACTCCGAGACGGTGGCCGTGACCGTGACCGAGTCCCCGACAGCGACCTTCGGCGCGGAGCTGGTGAAGACGAAGACGCCCTCACTGGTGGCCGGGTCCGCGTCCGCGTCCGGGTCCTGGAACCAGAAGCCCTTGGACGAGCCGTAGGTCCGCACGCCCGTGACGACGCCGGTCACGTCCGTCACCTTCTGGCCCGCGAGCGGGGATATCCGGGTGGTGCCCTGGATGTCGTGGATGTGGACGGTGTCCGCGTGTGCGGGTGCGGTGAGCACCACGGCGGAGACGGTGGAACAGACCGCGGCAACGGTCAGCGCGGCGATGCGCGCGGTTCTCTTGCTCGGCAAGGGAATCCCTCCGGGGACGTACGTGAGCGCCGGGACGAGGGTGGAGCAGTGGGGGAGCGCGACCTGCGTGCGGGCCGGTGACGCGCGTAGAAGCAGGTGAGCGGGTGCCCGTCCGACTTCTACGCGCGTCAATCTCGTGCGTGGCCGGGGGAGTTGTCAAGGTTTCGGCGGTGACCGAGACCTGACAGGGACATGAACCGGGCGGCATGGGTCCAAATCCGTCTAGGCTGAGCCGCCACGGCAGTGCGGTGCGGGCGACGGGGGTCGGCGGCCCTCGAAGCCCGTTCTGCCTGCCCCGCCCGTCCTGCTTGTCCGGAGGAGAACCAGCCGATGTCAGACAGCTCCCCCCTGCCGCCCGTGCGGTTGACGTCCGAAGCGGAGCTGGCGCGGGACGCGCTCGCCGCCCCGCTGCTCTCCCGCGCAGCGCGGCTCGCCCGCTGGGCCGGAGCGGACACACGCGTGGGCGCGGGCGGCGAACTCGTCGAGGAGCAGCTTCCGGCGGCGGCCGCGGAACTCGGACTCACCGGGGACGAAGCGGCCGCCTACGCCAGTGAGGCCTGGCGGGTGGCCGTCGACGCCGGCCTCGTCGAGATCGTGGACGAGGAGGAGGGCACGGTCGCCGCCGGTGCGGACCTCGCGCTGCTCACCTCGGGAGCGCCGCAGGACGTGCTCGGGGTATGGCTCGCCGCACTGGAGACGGTCCTGGCCGACGCGAGCGTGCCGGACCTCGACGACCTCGTCGAGGCGATGGACGACGGCGGCGAGATCGACTTCTCCTCCCTGGACTGGGATCCGGAGGCGGAGGCCGAGTTCCTCGACGGGGTGCTCGGCAACCTCTATCTGCTGACCGTCAGCGAGGAGGGGCCCGGCGACAGCCCGGTGCCGCTGCCCGCCCTGGCCGCGTCGATGCTCGTGCCGGACGACATGGGCGAGCCCACCAACGACGTACTGGAACAGGTGTCGGACGCGATGATGCGGCTCGACGACCAGTTCCGCCTCCTGGAGCCCGTCGGACTCGTGGACTTCCAGCCGGTGGACGAGGCGCTGATGGCGGACGCCGACGACCCCGATGCACCGGCGGTCATCGACGAGACCGACGTCTCGCGCTACGGGATGGTCCGGCTGACGCCCCTCGGCCTGTACGGGCTGCGGGCACGGCTGCTGGAGGCCGGCATCGAGGCGCCCGCGGTCGGGGACCTCTCGGACAAGGGGGCGGACGCGCTGCTCGACGGCACCTCCGCGTTTCCGCCGGCCGCCGCGCAGGCCGAGACCGAGCAGTGGCTCACCCGGCGTGAACCCCTCGCCGCGGCACGGGAGTTGCTGGCCGCGGCGCGCGGTACGGACGAGGGTGCCCCGCTGCGTCGACTGCGGTGCCAGCAGGCGCTGTCGCTCGTCGGCGCCGAGGCGGAGCCGGCGCTGCGCGAGGTGCTCGACGACCCGCAGCTCGGTGGGCTCGCCCGGGTCTGGCTCGCGGAGCGCGGCGCGACGGAGGTGCCCGCGCCGTCGGAGTCGATGGTCTTCTGGCTGACCATCGACACGCTTGCCGCGCAGCTGGCGGCCGAGGGCAACTCCGACGAGCTGCAGGGCCTCGTGGAGGGGCTCGCCCAGCAGCACGGCGGATTCTTCGCGACGGCCTGGCGGGTGGACCACCCGGCCACGCCGGACGTCCTGGAGGCGATGGGCCGGCTGCACCCCGACAAGAAGGTCGCCAAGGAGGCCCGTAAGGCCGCGTTCAAGGCGCGGTCGCAGCAAGCGGGGTAGTCGGCGGGCCCCGGCGGCCCGACGCGCGCCGCCGCTGCCCGCCCCGGTGGGGTGAGCTGCTGAGCGCGAAAGAGCCTTGTTCCCCGCATGGGCGGGGGGCAAGGCTCTTTCTTGCTTTCGGGTGGATTCACGCAAGCAGGGCCCCTGAAGTCGGCCCCTGTTCAACCCCCGTTCAGGCGCGAGCGGGACCGTGTCGCCGCAACGAGGTCCGCCACCCACCCCCCACGACGTCCCACTCCACCGTCAGCAGGAGACAGCATGTCGCTCACCCGCAGGGACTTCGCCAGACGATCCGCGCTCACCGGGGCCGGTGTCGCCCTGGCCGGCAGCGTCGGCGCGCTCGCCACCGCGCCGAACGCCCTCGCGTCCACGGACACCGAGAGCGCGGACGACGAGTCGGCGGACCGGCACGGGGGCGTCGGCTACGGGCCGCTGATTCCCGACCCCAAGGGCGTCCTCGCGCTGCCCGCCGGGTTCTCGTACCGCGTGATCACCTACAGCGGAAAGACCAAGCTGGAGTCCGGCGAGTTCACCCCGTCCAACCACGACGGCACCTCCACCTTCGAAGGCCCTCGCGGCACCACGCTCCTGGTCAACAACCACGAGCTGAAGGGCCCGCGCGCCGACTGGAAGTACCCCGTGCCGCTCACCCCGGGCCTGGTGTACGACCCGGCCGCGTCCGGCGGCTGCACGGTCGTCGAGGTACGCGGGGACAAGGTCGCCGAGTGGGTCGGCATCGCGGGCACCTCCACCAACTGCGCCGGTGGCAACACTCCTTGGGGCACCTGGCTCACCTGCGAGGAGACCGAGGACAAGGCCGGCCAGAACGGCATGACCAAGGACCACGGCTACGTCTTCGAGGTCGACCCCGAGGACCGCCGCCGCAACCGCAACCCCAAGCCGGTCAAGGCGCTCGGCCGCTACGCCCACGAAGCCGTCGTCGTGGACCCCAAGCGCGGCCGTCTCTACCTCACCGAGGACGCCTCGGGCCCCAACGGCCTGCTGTACCGCTGGACCCCGCCGCAGGGCTTCGAGCACGGCCACGGACAGCTCGCCACCCTCGCCGACGACGCCGGCGCCCTCCAGGCCTTCAAGTGCTTCGACTCCGGCGGCCAGTTCGTCGACGACCTCTCCCGCGCCACCAGGATCGGCACGGTGTACGGCGTCGACTGGGTGGACGTCCCGGACCGCGACGCGAAGACCGTGTCCGTGCGCAAGCAGTTCACCACCGGCCAGGTCACCCGCGCCCGCAAGCTCGAAGGCATGTGGTGGAGCGACGGCGGCGCCTACATCGTCGCCTCGTACGCCCGTGCCGAGAGCCCCGTCCCGCACGACGGCCAGGTCTGGTTCTACGACCCCAAGCGCCGCACCCTCACCCTGAAGGTCCTGCTCGGCGTGAACCCCGACCCGGCCGAGGACGGCGCCTTCGACGGCCCCGACAACATCACCGTCTCCCCGTACGGCGGCCTCGTCATCGCCGAGGACGGCGAGGGCGTCCAGCACCTTTTCGGCGCCACCGACAGCGGCCGTACGTACCCGATCGCCCGCAACGAACTCAACATCGGCACCGAAGCGGAGCCGGCCTACAGCGAGTTCACCGGCGTCACCTTCTCGCCCGACGGCAGGACGCTCTTCGCCAACATTCAGGAGCCGGGCATCATGCTGGCCATCAAGGGACCCTGGAAGCGGCAGAAGCGCGGCTGAACTCCGCAGCGCCCGGCCCGTATTTAATTCGCTCGCCGACCCGCGGCACGCCTCCTAGAGTGAAGAACGTCCAGGTGCGAAGGCAGGACCTACTTCCACTGATAATGGGGCGGCCGCGGGTTCGAGTCCCGCCACCGGTACAACGCGCCGGTGTAGCTCAGGGGTCAGAGCACCTACGTCGGTTCCGCCGACCTGAACTCTGGACACTCACAACTTCATCGCACCTCCCGGTGCGCAGGCTGCGGCTACTTCTCTCCCAAAGAATCCACGCCGCCGCCGATTTGATCTCGGGAGGCGCAGCAGCTGGTGTGTGCCCGGTGCGCAGGCAACGGTTACTTCATTCGGATCAGAGGGTTGCGGGTTCAAATCCCGTCGTCGATCGCAGGATCGATGTAGCTCAATTCGGAAGAGCATCTGGCAAAGTCCGTCGCCGACTCCTGATCTCGGGCACGCTCCATTTGCTGCGCCTCCCTCCGAAACACGACCTCGCGGTCGTAGACGAATTCGGGGGAATTCATCATGGCGCGATTCAACACCAAGACGGCCAAGGCGCAGCCCGCTTCGCGCGTCACCTCGACCGGCCGCGTCCTGCGGACGCACCAGGGCGGCCGCGGTCAGGAGCGTGACGCACGCTCCGAGCTCTACCTGCTGTCGATCGCGAACTTCGTTGCGCAGCAGACCTTCTACGAGTCCGGCGCGGCCCGCGACGACCGCTTCGCCAAGCTGGTGCGCGAGCTCGCCGTCACCGACCCCGCGTGGACGGCCGGCCTGCTCGGCTGGCTGCGCGGCGAGGGCAACCTCCGTACGGCCTCGATCGTGGGCGCCGCCGAGTACGTGAAGGCGCGTCTCGACGCGGGCGCCACCGACGGCCCCGCCAACCGGCAGGTCATCGCCTCCGTGCTGCGCCGCCCGGACGAGCCCGGCGAGCTGCTCGCGTACTGGACCTCCCAGTACGGCCGCAACGTGCCCAAGCCCGTCAAGCGCGGCGTCGCCGACGCCGTACGCCGCCTCTACGACGGCAAGTCGCTGCTGAAGTACGACACCGCGTCCAAGGGCTACCGCTTCGGCGACATCCTGAACCTGGTGCACGCGGCCCCGGACCCCGGCAAGCCGTGGCAGGGCGACCTGTTCCAGTACGCGCTGGACCGGCGCCACAACCCGGACACGGCCGTGGTGCCCAAGTCGCTGCCCGTACTCGCGGCCCATCGCGACCTGATGGCGCTGCGGCCCGCCAAGCGTCGCAAGGTCGTGACCGGAGCGCAGGGCGCGCAGCGCCTGGCGGATGCGGGCATGACCTGGGAGGCGCTGGCCGGCTGGCTGCAGGGCCCGATGGACAAGGCGGCCTGGGAGGCCGTGATCCCGTCCATGGGCGCGATGGCCCTCGTCCGCAACCTGCGGAACTTCGACGAGGCGGGGGTCTCGGACGAGGTGGCGGCCCAGGTCGCCGCCAAGATCAGCGACCCGGCGGAGGTGGCACGTTCGCGGCAGTTCCCCTTCCGCTACCTCGCCGCGTACCAGCACGCGCCCTCGCTGCGCTGGTCGTACCCGCTGGAGCAGGCGCTCGGCCACTCGCTGGCCAATGTGCCGGTCCTGCGCGGGCGGACGCTGGTGCTCGTGGACCGCTCCGGTTCGATGTTCTACTCGCGGCTGTCGGACCGCTCGGAGCTCAACCGGGCCGACGCGGCGGCGATCTTCGGCGCGGCGCTCGCGCTGCGGGCGGCCGACGCGGATCTGGTCGAGTTCGGTACGACCAGCAACCGGGTGAAGTTCCGTGGCGGCGAGTCGGTGCTCAAGGTCCTGGAGCGCTTCGGCGACCTCGGCGGCACCGACACCAGCGAGGCAGTGCGCCGGCACTACAAGGGGCACGACCGGGTGCTGATCGTCACCGACGAGCAGGCCATGTACAGCCACCACGGCGACCCGACCGAGCAGGTCCCGGAGCACATCCCGGTCTACACCTGGAACCTGGCGGGATACCGGCCGGGCCACGGCCCGACCGGGACGGCCAACCGGCACACCTTCGGAGGCCTCACGGACGCGGCCTTCCGCATGGTGCCCCTGCTCGAGCAGGGGCGAGACGCCGACTGGCCGTGGGCCGGTTGACGGGTACGCAGGCCGGCCGAGGCCGGTTGACGGGTACGCCGACCGGCCGAGGCCGGTTGACGGGGGAGTCGCATGAGTGCGGCCCGTACTTCGGTGCGGGCCGCACTCTTGTGCGTGCCGACTGCCCATCTGGGCGGGCAGCCTGCGCTGAATGCGTACAGTGCGCTGTTCTCCGGCTGAGCCCGAGCCGGGTGGGGGAGGCGCCGCAGGCTTCGGGTTCGGGCTCCGGCGGGGTTACCGCGGTGGGCGGGGGCGTCCGGTGATGGCCAGGGCGGCGACCAGGAGGGCCGCCGTCGCGATCAGTGAGCCGACCCCGAACGCCCGGGCCGCGCCCTGGGTGAGGATCGCGGCCGGGGAACCGGTCGCGTGCCGGGTCGCCGTCCCGAAGACCGTGACCAGCACGGACAGTCCCAGCGTGCCGCCGAGCCACTGGAGGGTCTGCAGCAGGCCGGAGGCGGCACCCGCGTCGCGCGGCGCGACAGCCGCGAGGATCGTCGCGTTGAGCGGCATGAAGCTCATGCCGACGCCCAGGCCCATCAGGATCATCGGCCCGAGCAGGCCGGTGACATAGCCGTCGCCCGGTTCGAGCCGCCAGAGCCAGCCGCCCGCGGCCACGATCAGAGTCATGCCGGTGAGCAACAGCGGCTTGGCGCCGTGGCGTTGAAGGAGCCGTGGCACGAAGCGCAGGGTCGCGAAGATCGCCAGCGTCATCGGCAGGAAGGCGAAGCCGGCGCGCAACGGGCCGTACCCCAGCGCCTGTTGGGTGAGGAGCGTGAGGAAGTAGAACGCGCCGAACATGCCCGCGGGGAGCAGCAGCACTCCCGCGTAGCCGCCCGCGCGGTTGCGGCTGCGGAAGAGGCGCAGCGGCATGATCGGCTGGTCGGCACGGGACTCGATCAGCGCGAAGCCCGTGAGGAGTGCGGCGGCCGTACTGAAGCCCAGCAGCGACTGGGTGTCGGTCCAGCCGTGTTCCGAGACCCGGATGAAGGCGTAGACGAGGGACGTCATGCCGGTGGTGCCGGTCAGTGCGCCCGCCGCGTCGAAACGGCCCGCGTGGCGCCGGGTCTCGGCGACGAAGCGGGGGAGGGCCAGGGCCACCCCGATGCCGATCGGCACGTTGATCAGCAGGGCCCAGCGCCAGGACGCCCACGAGGTGAGCATGCCGCCGAGCACCAGGCCGATGGAGGCGCCGATGCTGGCCATCGAGGTGTAGATGCCCAGGGCGTGATGGCGGCGCGGGCCCTCGGGGAAATTGGTGGTGATCAGGGCGAGGGTGCTGGGGGCGGTGAGAGCGGCGCCGACGCCCTGGAGGGCCCGGGCCGCCAGCAGCCAGCCGTCCGCGGTGGCGAGGCCGCCGAGCAGCGACGCGAGCGCGAAGAGGAGGACGCCGGCGGTGAGGGTACGGCGGCGGCCCGCGATGTCGCCCACGCGACCGCCGAGCAGGAGCAGTCCGCCGAAGGCGAGGGTGTAGGCATTGAGCACCCATGACAGGCCGGTCGGCGTGAAGTTGAGGTCTCGCTGGATGTCCGGGAGCGCGACGTTGACCACCGTGGAGTCGACGCCGACCATCAAGTAGGCGGTGACGATGACGAAGAGGGCGGTGCGGAGGCTGGGCGGGTGCGGGGGTGTGATGTCCGGTGCGGGGTGCGGGTGCGGGCGCGGTACCGGGTGCGGTTCCGGTTGGAGTCGGGCCGGTGGGCTGTGCTGGTGAGGTGGACGGGGTGGACATGGGATGCTCCCTGTCTGGTGTCCCGGTGAGGTGTCCGCGGGCGGCGCGTGGTGCCTGCGGAGGGCAGCACGGATCGCCCCCGTGGACAGCGCGGATGGCCCGCGGCGGTAAGCGGGGACTGTCTCCGTTTAATGCTCGCTAAGATACGGAGAAGGTCCCCGGTTCGCAAGGAGTAGCTGAATGACGCAGGTGGGAGCGGGCGGCTCGACGCGTTCGGCCAAGCCGATGCGGGCGGATGCGCGGCGGAACTACGAGCGGTTGCTCAAGGAAGCGGCGATCGCGTTCGCCGAGCACGGGGAAGGTGCGTCGCTGGACGACATCGCCAAGCGGGCCGGGGTCGGGTCCGGCACCCTGTACCGGCATTTCCCCACGCGGCAGGCGCTGTTGGAAGCTGTGTACGTCGACAGCATCGACGCGATCGCTGCGCGGGCGGATGAGATCGCCGCCGAACTGCCGCCCGGCGAGGCGCTGGTGGAGTGGCTGAACGAGCTGAGCGAGGGAATGATCCAGGTCCGCGGGCTGAAGGGGCTGCTCGGGTCGGCTGTCGCGGACGGGAGTTCGGCCGTGCTGACCGCGTGCGGGGACTCGGTGAAGGGGGCGGCGGCGCGACTGGTGGGGGCGGCTCAGCGGGAGGGGACGCTGCGGGCGGATGTGGAGCCGATCGAGCTTCTGCGGCTGGCGCACGGTGTCGCTACGGCCTCGGAGCTGGCGAACGGCGAGGGGAAGTACATCCGGCGGTACCTGTCCCTCCTGACGGAGGGGTTGCGGCCGGGGGCGGGCGGCTGAGCCGTCGCTGGGTGGGTGTCGGTCGCCTCGTGCCGGTGGGTAGACGGTTCGCTGTCTGGCGGTGGGTGATTCGGCGTCCGGCGGTGGGCGGTTCGCGGTCTGGCGGTGGGTGGTTCGCCGTCCGGTGGGTGGGTGGGTCGCCTAGCGCCGGGGGGTGGGTGGTTCGCCTAGCGCCGGGGGGTGGGTCGGGTCCGTGCCGGTACATCCGCCCGTCGCCCTACCGGCTGTGCTCTCTTCTGGGGGCGCTCGGTTGCCCGTCCTGACGCATGGCGACGGGCATTTGATGTACCGGCACGGCCCCTTCGGCCGGCTCGCGACCGCAGGTGCGTGGGGGTTGCGGGCCCTCTGCGGCCCGCCGTTGCCGCCTTGCGCTGCGGGCAGCGGGCTGCGGCGGCCCTACCGCCGTCGCTGTCTTGCGCTGCCGGCCGCGGCAACTGTCTTCGCTGCGGGCAGCGGGCACGGGGTGGCGGCGAAGCCGCATGGCTGCGGGCAGCGGGCACCCCGGGGGGCGGCGGAGCCGCTATAGCTGCGGGGCAGCGGGCACGCGGTGGGGCCGGCCGTACGGTCATAGCTGCGGGCATGCGTGCCGCTCGGGGCGATGGGGGTCCCCCCGGTCGAGCGGAGTCGAGAGTGGGGGAGGGTGGGTGCAGCGGCACCCGCTAGGCGCCGGGCTCGCCGACCCACCCCGCGCCGGCACCAGCGCGGGGTGCCCATGCCGGTAGGGGAGTTTGCCCACCCGGGCAGCACCCCCGTGGCGCCGGGCTCGCCGACCCACCCCGCGCCAGCACCTACGCCGGGTGCCAATGGAGGTGCGGGACCGGGCCCACCCGGGCGGCACCCCGTAGCGCCGGGCTCGCCGACACCCCGTGCCGGGTGCCGACGGGGTAGGGGAGATGGCCCACCGGCGGTGCAGAGGCACCCGGCGGTGCGGAGGCCGCCCGGCGGAAAGGCTAGAGCGCGCTCGCGGCCGGCTTGACCATGCCGCGGACCGTGCGGGACTTGACGAAGTCTCCGATGGCCGTCATCTCCCACTCGCCGGAGAACTGCTTGATCAGCTTGGCCATCATGACTCCGGTCTGCGGCTCCGCGTTGGTGAGGTCGAAGCGGACCAGCTCCTCGTCGGTCGCAGCGTCGACGAGACGGCAGTACGCCTTGGCGACCTCCGTGAACTTCTGGCCGGAGAAGGAGTTGACCGTGAAGACCAGGCCGGTGACCTCCTGGGGGAGCCGGCCGAGGTCGACGACGATCACCTCGTCGTCACCGCCGCCCTCACCCGTGAGATTGTCGCCGGAGTGCTTGATCGCGCCGTTCACGATGGAGAGCTTGCCGAAGTAGCAGCTGTCGATGTGATTGCGCTGCGGGCCGTAGGCGATGACCGACGCGTCCAGGTCGATGTCCTTGCCGCGGAACGCGGGCTCCCAGCCGAGGCCCATCTTGACCTGCGAGAGGAGCGGACGGCCGTCCTTGACCAGGGAGACGGTCTGGTTCTTCTGGAGGCTCACCCGGCCCTTGTCGAGGTTGATCTTCCCGGAGCCGGGGGCGGCGGCCGCGGGAGCGGGCGGCGCGGCCGGAGCCGGCGGCGCGGACATGCGCGGGTCGAGCGGCGGAGCCGGCGGAGTCACCGGGGGCTGCACCACGGGCGCGGCCGGGGCCGCCGCGGGCGCCGGCTCCTCCACCGTGACACCGAAGTCCGTGGCGATGCCCGCCAGGCCGTTCGCATAGCCCTGGCCGACCGCGCGGGCCTTCCACGCGCCGTTGCGGAGGTAGACCTCCACGATCACCAGGGCGGTCTCACTGCCCAGCTGCGGCGGGGTGAAGGAGGCCAGCACGGAGTTGTCGTCCGCGTTGCGGATCGTGGCCGTGGGTTCGATGCCCTGGAAGGTCTGGCCCGCCGCGTCCGGGCTCGCGGTGACGACGATCTTCTCGATGCCCGGGGGGACCGCGGTCGTGTCGACCGTGATCGCGTCCGGGGCCGTACCCCCGCCGGAGCGGTAGGTCACGCCCGGGCCCGCAGGCTGGTTGTAGAAGATGAAGTCGTCGTCGGAGCGCACCTTGCCGTCGGCGGTGAGCAGCAGGCCCGACACGTCGAGCCGCACCGGAGCGGCGACGTCCACCGTCACGCGCGCGACGGGGAGAGGGATGTTCGAGCCTGGGGTCATAGCTGTCATGCCGGGTGAACGACCGAGGCCGCTTTACCGTTCCCTTACCCGACGGCCATTTGGGTCAGTGGCGATTTCGTGGGTGATTCCGGGCCGTGCGTTCGTTGCCCCGCTTGTAGTTTCCGGTCCAGCGGGCCATGACGAGCTGGGGGGCTCCGGCCATCACTTCGGCCAGGAACTGCTGGGCCCGCGCACCGCGCAGCGTCCCGGCGGAGCGGTCGAGATGCGTGATGGCGACCGCGCCGTCCGCGAGCTCCTCGTATCGGAATCCATGAGGTTGTGGCATGGCCGGGATGCTAGGCGTCCGGCCATGCCCGGGAACAGCGAATTACGGCGTCACGATGATCTTTCGGCCCACTCCGGCCGCGAATTGCTCCAGTGCCTGCGGATAGTTCGAGAGCGGCAGCCGGTCGCTGATGAAGATCTCCGGATCGAGAACGCCGTTCGCGAAGAGTTCCGCCGCCCGCTCGAAACTGTGCAGGACCGCCATCGAGCCGGTGATGGTGATCTCCTGGTTGTAGATGCGGTACGGGTCGATGCTGACCCGGGTCGCGTAGTCGGCGACGCCGAACTGGAGGAAGGTGCCGGCCTTCGCGACCCGGCCCAGGCCGTCCTGGATCGCGGCCGCGTTGCCCGTCGCGTCGACGACCACGTCCCAGCCCTGCGGGCGGTCCAGCTCGTCGGCGTTCACCGCCGACGCGGAGACACCGAGCAACTGGGCCGTGGCCAGCCGCTGCTGGTTGAGGTCGACCATGTCCACGCTCGCCGCGCCCGTGCGCTTGGCCAGCTCCAGCATCATCAGGCCCATCGTGCCCGAGCCGTAGATGAGGACGTGGGCGCCGAGACGGGCGTTGAGGACGTCGTAGCCGCGGACCGCGCAGGAGAGCGGTTCGACGAGGGCGGCGTCCTGGGTGCGTACGTGCTCGGGGAGCTTGACGCAGTTGGCCACCGGGGCGACGGCGTACTGGGCCGCGCCGCCCGCCGTGGTGACGCCGATCGCGGCCCAGCGCTCGCAGAGGTTGTTGTGGCCGGTACGGCAGTAGCGGCACTCGTAGCAGTACAGGGAGGGGTCCACGGCCACCCGGTCGCCGACCGAGACCTCCGTGACCTGGGTGCCGACACCGACCACCTCGCCCGCGAACTCGTGGCCCGGCACGATCGGCAGCTTGGGCGCGAACTCGCCCTGGAGGATGTGCAGATCGGTGCCGCACAGTCCGCAGGCCGCCACCTCGACGACGACCTCCCGGGGTCCTGGGGTCGGGTCCGGGACCTCCATGACGACGGCCTTGCCCACGGACTCGATGACGGCGGCCTTCATTTCACGGCTCCCAACGACAGGCCCTGGACCAGTTTGTCCTGGGCGGCGAACCCCGCGGCGAGCACCGGCAGGGAGATCACGAGCGACGCGGCGCACACCTTCGCCAGGAACAGGCCCTGGCTGGTGATGAAGCCGGTCAGGAAGACGGGGGCGGTCTCGGCGACCACTCCGGTGAGGACCCGGGCGAAGAGCAGCTCGTTCCAGCTGAAGATGAAGCAGATCAGGGCCGTGGCCGCGATCCCCGGGGCGGAGATGGGGGCCACGATGCGGCTGAGGATCGTGGGCAGCCTGGCGCCGTCGATCTGCGCGGCCTCGATGACCGCCACCGGAACCTCGGCGAGGAAGGACTGCATCATCCACACGGCGATCGGCAGGTTCATCGAGGTGTAGAGGATGACGAGCAGCCAGATGTTGTCCAGCATCCCGGTGTTCTTCGCGAACAGGTAGATCGGCAGCAGCCCGGCCACCACCGGCAGCATCTTCGTGGAGAGGAAGAAGAACAGGACGTCCGTCCACTTCTTCACCGGCCGGATGGAGAGCGCGTAGGCCGCCGGGAAGGCGAGGAGCAGGACGAAGAGCGTCGAGACCACGGACGCCACGGCCGAGTTGATCAGCGCGGGCCAGGGGCTCGCGCCGCCTCCCGTGCCGAAGAACTCGCGATAGCCGTCGAGCGTGAGGGAGGCCGCGAAGGACGGCGGGTTGGTCGCCGCGTCCGACTCGGAGTGGAAGGACGTCAGCGCCATCCACGCGATGGGCAGGAAGAAGACGATTCCGGCCAGCCAGGCGATCAGGCCCAGGCCCGCGCCCCGGGTCCGGCGGGTGCGTACGGGTACGGCGGTGGCACTCATGCGCGGTTCGCCTCCTCGCTGAACAGGGACGACACGACGCGCAGGGCGAAGGTCGCGATGATGATCGAGCCGATGACGACCAGGACGCCCGCGGCCGAGGCGAGACCGTTCTCGTGGGCCTGGTAGAAGCTCTGGTAGACGGTGTACGGCAGGTTCGCCGTGCCGAGGCCGCCCGAGGTGATCGTGAAGACCGCGTCGAAGTTCTGCACGATGTAGATCGAGCCCAGCAGGGCGCCGAGTTCGAGATAGCGGCGCAGGTGGGGGAGGGTCAGGTGGCGGAAGACCTGCCAGTCGGTCGCCCCGTCCACCCGGGCCGCCTCGACCTGTTCGTGGGAGCGGCTCTGCAGGCCGGCCAGCAGGATCAGCATCATGAAGGGCGTCCACTGCCAGATGAGGGAGGCCTCGACCGCCAGCAGCGGGGTGTTGGAGATCCAGTCCGGCTGTGGGCCGCCCACATAGTGCAGCAGCCCGTTGAAGAGGCCGTACTCCGGGTTGTAGAGCACATGTTTCCAGAGCAGGGCCGCGGCCACCGGGACCACCAGGAAGGGCGCGATCAGCAGGGTGCGGACCAGGCCCCGGCCGCGGAACTTGCGGTCCATGAGCAGGGCGAGACCCAGACCGATGACCAGGCTGGCGATCACCACGGCGGCCGTCAGCAGCACCGTCGTGAAGACCGACTTGCGCAGGTCGGGGTCGGTGAGGACCTGCGAGTAGTTGGCGAAGCCGGTGAAGTGACGGGCCTTCGGGTAGAGGGCGTTCCAGTCGAAGAAGGAGATCACCAGCGTGGCCACGAAGGGCAGCTGCGTCACGGCGATCATGAAGATCAGGGCGGGCAGCAGCGGTGCCCGGGTGGCCCAGGCGCGCAGCCGGCCGGAGGGCGGGCGGGCGGCGCGGGCGGGAGCGGTCGCTACGGGGGCTGTCGTGGTGGCGGTCATCGTCCCTCGTACTCCTTCGAGATCTGCTCGGCGAGCCGCTGGGACTTCTTGAGCGCCGACTCGACGGACTGGCGTCCGGCGATGGCCGCGCTGATCTCCTGCGAGACCTTGGTGCCGAGGTCGGTGAACTCGGGGATGCCGACGAACTGGATGCCGGGTGCGGGGCGCGGCTGCACCCCCGGGTCGCGGGGCCGGGCGCCTTCGATGGCGGCCCGTGTCATGTCCTGGAAGGCGGCGGCCTCCTTGCGGTACTCGGCGTTCGTGTACGTCGAGGCGCGCTTGCCGGCCGGGACGTTCGACCAGCCGATCTTGTCGCCGACCAGCTGCTCGTACTCCTTGCTGGAGGCCCAGGAGATGAACTTCCAGGCCTTGTCCGAGTTGTGGGAGGCCTTCTGCATGCCCCAGGCCCAGGTGTAGAGCCAGCCGGAGCTCTCCGTCTTCTCCACCGGCGCCGGTACGTAGCCGATCTTGCCCTTGACCGGGGATTTGGCCGATTCGAGGGAACCGGCGGCGGAGGTGGCGTCGTACCACATGGCGGTCTTGCCCTGGGTGAGGTTGTTGAGGCACTCGGCGAAGCCGGACTGGGCGGCGCCGGACTCACCGTGCTTGCGGACGAGGTCGACGTAGAACTTCGTCGCCTTCTCGAACTCGGGGGAGTCCAGCCGGGCCTTCCAGTCCTTGTCGAACCAGGTGCCACCGAAGGTGTTCACCACGGTCGTCAGCGGTGCCATGATCTCGCCCCAGCCGGGCAGGCCGCGCAGACAGATGCCCCGCATGCCGGACTGGGCGCCGTCCACCTCGGCGGCGAGCTGTGCCACCTGGTCCCAGGTGGGGTGTGCGGGCATCTTCAGGCCCTTCTCGGCGAAGACGTCCTTGCGGTACATCAGGAAGGACGACTCGCCGTAGAAGGGCTGCCCGTAGAGCTTGCCGTCGTCGGCGGTGAGGGACTGCCGCATCGGCTTCAGCACGTCCTGTTCGTCGTACGCGGGGTCGTCCCGCACGTACGAGTCCATCTCGTGCAGCCAGCCGTTCCTGGCGTAGATCGGGATCTCGTAGTTGCTCAGGGTGGCGACGTCGTACTGGCCGGCCTGGTTGGCGAAGTCCTGGCTGATCTTGTCGCGGACGTCGTTCTCGGGCAGGACGGTGAAGTTCACCTTGATGCCGGTCTCCTTGGTGAAGTTTCCGGCGGTGAGCTTCTGCAGCTCGACCATCTGGGGGTTGTTGACCATCAGGACATTGATGGAATTGCCGCCGGAACCGGCTCCGCCCGCCCCGGCCCAGCAGCCGGAGAGCAGCGGGGCGAGCAGCGTCCCTGCGGCGGCCGCGGCAAGCGCGCGCGGCCTCCGTCGGCTCTGGGTTCGCATGGATCGCTCCTGGACGTATGGGGAGATAACGGGTGAATGTGGGTAGGGCGATGCCCTACGGGTGGGTCAGTTGGGTTTTCGGACGCGCTGTGAGTGGGTCAGTTGGGTGGTCAGACTCGGATGACCTGGGGGCCCTGCAGCGAGTACCGGTGGGCCTCGGAGGAGGGGAGCAGCGTGCTGGTGACGATCGCCTCCAGTGCGCTGATGTCGGCGAACCGGCAGAAGCTGACGGCTCCGAACTTGGTGTGCACGCCCGCGAAGACCGTGCGCCGTGACGCGCGGATCGCCTGGGCCTTGACCTCGCTGACCGCCGGGTCGGGGGTGGTGAGGCCGTGTTCGCGGGAGATGCCGTTGGCGCCGATGAACGCCAGGTCGATGACGAAACCGGCGAGCATCTTCGTCGTCCAGTGATCCACGGTGGCGAGGGTGCCGGGGCGGACCCGGCCGCCGAGCAGCAGGACACTCGTGTTGTCGGCCTCGGCGAGCGCGCCCGCCGTGGCCAGGGAAGCGGTGACCACGGTCAGCGGCCGGTCCCTGGGCAGTGCCTCGGCGATGAGCTGCGGGGTGAACCCCTCGTCGACGAAGACCGTCTCGGCGTCCCCGAGCAGCTCGGCCGCGGCGGCCGCGATCCGGCGCTTCTCGGGGACCTGGCTCGTGGTGCGGAAGGCGAGCGTCGTCTCGAACCCGGCGCTCTCCACGGGATAGGCGCCGCCGTGGGTACGCCGCACCAGACCGTGGTCCTCCAGGGTGCGCAGATCGCGCCGGACGGTCTCCTTGGCGACACCCAGTTCGGCGGCCAGCGCGGTGACGTCGACCGAGCCCGTACGGCGGGCGGCCCGGACGATCTCGCGCTGTCGTTCTTCCGCGGTCATGGCCGGCACCTGCTCCCTGTACGCACTGCGTCACTGCCTCGCTGCCCGTTCGGGCCCATGAGGGAAGTTCTACAGCGGGTCTCGGTCACTGACCAGGCCTGTTGCATGCCCGATGGTGCCCGGCTGCGCCCGTTTCCCGTTCCGGTTGCCCGTGCCGGACCTGGGGCGGAGTCCATCGGGGAGTGAGATCGGGCAGCCTCCGTGCCCGAACAGCGGGGCGGGCGGGCCCGTTCGGTGCCCGCCCGCCCTTCCTGCCGGTTTCCTCGCCGCGTCAGTACGGCCAGATCGGCGGGTTCGTGGTGAAGTGGCCGCCCAGATGCGCGTGGTCCGGATTGCCCGGGTCGAGGTCGCCCTGCTCGGCGATGAGCTTTTCGGCGTACGGCTCGGAGTCGTCCTGCGGCTCGTAGCCCAGCTCCCGCGCGGTCGAGAGGTCCCACCACAGCCGGGTGTTGGCGGACGAGCCGTAGACGACGGTGTGCCGGACGTCGTCGGCGGTCAGCGCGGCGTGGAAGAGGCGTGCGCCGTCCTCGGGGCTCATCCACACGGAGAGCATGCGCACGCTGGTGGGCTCCGCGAAGCAGGAGCCGATGCGCACGGAGACCGTCTCCAGGCCGTGCTTGTCCCAGTAGAACTGCGCCAGGTCCTCACCGAACGACTTGGAGAGCCCGTAGAAGGTGTCCGGCCGGCGCGGGGTGTCGATGGGGATGAGCGCGCTCCGGTCGAAGGGCGCCTCGCCCCGGGGGCGCGGGGTGAAGCCCACCGCGTGGTTGGAGGAGGCGAAGACGATCCGGCCCACGCCCTCTTCGCGCGCCGCCTCGTACAGGTGGTGGGTCCCCTCGATGTTCGCCTTGAGGATCTTCTCGAAGGAGGACTCCAGGGAGATACCGGCGAGGTGGATGATCGCGTCGACACCGCGCACCGCCTCGCGCAGCGCGGCCCGGTCGGCCAGATCGGCGGTGATCGCGTCCGGCTCGCCCTCGATGGGGAGCAGGTCGAGAAGGCGCAGTTCGTAGCCGTACTTCGGCAGCAGGCCCCGCATCAGGGTGCCGAGTCCGCCGGCGGCGCCGGTGAGCAGAACGGTACGGGGAGCGGGCATCTTCGGGTCTCCTTGGATCGTCAGCCGATGCTCATGCGCATGCGTGTACAGCATTCACATCCATGGACACGCTAGGGATCATCGGTGCTCCGCGTCAAGTGTCGCGCGGAGGCGGGGAATCCGCCTCTGGGTAGCGTGTTTGCGCGCTTGACCGGCCCCAAGGTCGCGGCTTAGCGTGGGTGCGTTCAGAAATATAGACGTGGATCAGAAACGTGCACCGCGATTGTGTGCGCGAGCGCCGGTGACGGCGCGGCGCGCCGGGCGCCGTGCCTGTTCAGGGAGAGCCCGTGACGTCAGCCCCCCTCGCCGCTCGACTGCGTACCCCCAGCGGGCCGTTGTTCTTCCCCGTCACCGCCTACGGTCCCGACGGCTCCGTCGATCTCGACGTGTACCGGGAGCATGTGCGCCGCGGTGTGCAGGCCGGGGCCGCGGCGGTCTTCGCGTGCTGCGGCACCGGGGAGTTCCACGCGCTCACGCCCGAGGAGTTCGAGGCGTGCGTGCGCGCGGCCGTGGAGGAGACGGCGGGCCGGGTTCCGGTGATCGCCGGCGCCGGGTACGGGACCGCGCTCGCCGTGCGCTACGCGCGGCTCGCCGAGGGCGCGGGGGCCGACGGGCTGCTCGCCATGCCGCCGTATCTCGTGGTGGCCGGCCAGGAGGGGCTGCTGCGGCACTACGCCGAGCTGGCCGGCGCGACCTCGCTCGACGTCATCGTCTACCAGCGGGACAACGCCGTGTTCACCCCCGAGTCGGTGGCCGAGCTGGCGCGCACCGAGGGGATCATCGGGTTCAAGGACGGGCTGGGCGATCTGGACCTGATGCAGCGGATCGTGAGCGCGGTGCGGTCCGAGGTGCCGGGCGACTTCCTGTACTTCAACGGCCTGCCGACCGCCGAGCTCACCGGCCTCGCCTACCGGGGCATCGGGATCACGCTGTACTCGTCCGCCGTCTTCTGCTTCGCGCCGGAGCTCGCGCTCGCCTTCCACCAGGCGCTCAACTCCGGCGACGACGACACCGCGAACCGGCTGCTCGACGGCTTCTACCGCCCGTTCGTCGACCTGCGCGCCCAGGGACGCGGCTACGCCGTCTCGCTGGTCAAGGCGGGGGTACGGCTGCGGGGTCTCGACGTGGGTGAGGTGCGGCCGCCGCTGCACGAACCCACCGAGGACCACATCAAGCAGCTCGCCCAGCTCGTCGAGCGTGGCTACGCGCTTCTCGAGGAGGGACTGTGACGGCGCCGGAGGAGCGGACCGGGGCGGCAGCGGGGCCGGCCGGGGCGGCCGGGGTGCCGGCCGGGGCGGCCGCAGGGGCGTCCGGGCCTTCCGGGGTATCCGGGTCGTCCGGGGCGTCCGGGCCTTCCGGGGTATCCGAGCCTTCCGGGGTATCCGGGTCGGCCGGGGCGCCCGGGTCGGCCGCAGAGGGGATGGCGGCATCCGCCTTCGTCTACCCGTGGGACGTCAACGGCGACCCCGCGGCCCCGGCCCGGATCGCCGCGCTCGGCGTGCGGCAGGCCACGCTGGCCTCCGCCTACCACTCCACCCGCGCCCTGACCCCGCGGCATCCCCGCCACCGGATCGTCACCGCCTCGCACGCCGCCGTGCTGCACCCGGTCGATGCCGAACGCTGGGCCGGGCGCCGGCTCAGGCCGTACGCCGCCGGTGACTGGGCGCCCGGGGACGCCTACGGCGAGGCCGCCACCGCCCTCGCGGAGGCCGGCCTCGACGTGCACACCTGGGTCGTCCTCGCCCACAACTCCCGGATGGGGGAGGAGTTTCCGGACACCTCCGTCGTCAACGCCTACGGGGACCGCTATCCCTGGGCCCCCTGCATCGCCCAGCCCGACACGCGCGCGTACCTCGTCGATCTGGCCGTCGAATCAGCGGTCCGGCCGGGCGCCGGGGGAACGGAGCTGGAGTCTCTCGGCTGGTACGGGCTCGCCCATCTGCACGCCCACGACAAGACCGCCGGGGTGGGACTCGGGGACGCCGGGCAGTACCTGATGTCGCTCTGCTTCTGCCCCGCGTGCCGCGACGGGTATGCACAACTGGGACTGGACCCCGACGAGTTGGGGTCGGCCGTGCGGCGCGCTCTGGAGCCCGTGTGGCGGGGCGAGGCCCCGGCCGGAGGCTGGGAGGCGGTGGAGAAACTCCTCGGGAGCGAGCCGGCGACGGCCACGCGCGCGTGGCGGGACTCCGTCGCGCGCTCGCTCCAGTCGGACGCCGTCGCCGCGGTGCGTGCGGCGGCCCCGGAGGGGTTCCGGATCCTGCTGCACGCGGACCCGGCGTCGTACCACTGCGGCGCCAACGCGGGCGTGGACCCCGAGCACATCCTGTCGGTCGCCGACGGCGTGGTCGTGCCGTGCGCCGGGGGAACGGGGCTGCTCACTCCCTTCGCCGAGCGGCGCGTCGAGGGCAGTGTGCTGGCGGCCAACTTCACCGTGGTGAGCGGGATGGGCGGCAGCCCCGCGACACTCGGCGCGGACGCCGCGCGGGCGGCCGGGCTCGGCGCCACCGAACTGCGCCTGTATCACGCGGGGTTGGCGTCGGACGAGGACCTGTCGCTGGTGGCGGAGGCGCTCGCCCGGCTCGGGTGAGACCTCAGCAGCGGTCCGGCCGTCACCAGTAGTGCCAGGCCGAGTACCACCACCAGCGCCTGGTACGGGACCAGTTCGACCAGTCCTGCGCCCAGGGCGAGTCCCACGGCGTTCGGGGCGAACATCAGCGTGTTCGCCGTCGCCGTGACCCGGCCCAGCACGGCGTCCGGGGTCTCCCGCTGGACCGCGGTCAGGGCGGCGATCAGCACGCAGGGGAGACCCACGCCGCCCGCCGCGCTGCTGACGAGGGCCACGGGATCGGACGGGATCGCGCGCAGGATCACCGCCACCGCGGTGAGCGCGATCCCGTAGGCCGCGAAGCGGCGTTCGCCGAGGCGCCGCAGCAGAGGTCCCGCGGCCAGGCCGACGGCCACCGAACCGGCTCCCTGGACCGCGTAGAGGAGCCCCACGTACGTGGGTGCGTGGCCGAGGCCGTCCACCACCGCGTAGATCGCCGCGCCGTTGACGCTCGCGAAGAACATGGTCGTACCGCCCGCGACGACCAGTGGCCGCAGTGTCTCGTGCCGCCACAGCCGGCGGGTGCCCTCGGCCATCCGCGCGCGCAGGGCCGCGGGGGCCGGGCGGGGTGGCGTCTCACGGGGCGGGCCCGCCGGGTCCGGGCGGGGTTCCGTCTCACGCACCCGCAGCAGGGCGTACATGCTCCCGGCCAGGACGAACGTGACCGCGTCCAGCAGGGCGACGCGCGAGGCCCCGTACGCCGCGTACAGGCCCGCGCCGGCCAGCGGGGCGACCAGTTTCATGCCCTCGTTGGCCGTCATGCGCAGGCCATTGAAATCGCCGAGCAGCCGTGGGTCGACCGCCGAGGCCACCAGGGCCGACTCCGCCGCGTCGTGGACGACGCCCGCGGCTCCGTACACGAGGAGCACGGCGAAGAGGATCCACAGGGTGTCCGGCGAGTCGACGGCGAACAGCGGCAGCAGCAGGGCGGCCAGCCCCAGGTTCGTCCACACCAGCAGCGGTCTGCGGCGGACCCGGTCCGCGAAGGTGCCGAGCAGCGGGCCGACCAGCGTCGGCGCCCAGAGCGCGAAGACGCAGAGCGCGGCCAGACCGTTCGAGCCGGTCAGCTCCTTGACCCAGATCCCGGACACCAGCCACATCGCCGACGTACCGAAGCCGGACACCACCACCGCGCCCAGGTACCACCCCGCGTTGCCGTCCCGCAGGACCCGCGTCACCGTCCATGTCGTCATGGCTGGTCATCGTGGGTCTAAGGCGCAGACCAGGGGATCGGGCAGGTGCCCTAGAAGTCGGCGCCGGCAGCGCGGTCCCGGCCACGGGCCGTGAGGCCGACGGGCACTCCCGGCGGCCCTCGCCGCGACGGCCGCGAAAGAGCCGGCCGGGCGGGCGATGAGTTCCGAACGCGGTCCCGGTCTACCTGGGTGGCGAAGAATTCTGGACACTCTGGACTCCTGGGAGCAGCGGATGACTGACACGACTCTCGACCTCGGCCCGCAGAGCCTGGTGGTGGCGCGTCTCGCGGCGGGGGTGACCGAGACGCAGCTCGGACACGCGACCCCTTGTCCCGACCTCGCGGTGCGCAACCTGCTGGGGCATCTGATCGGCCTGGCCACCGCCTTCCGGGACGCCGGGCGCAAGGACCTGGGGGCCACCACGGACACCAGCCCGGACTCCGCGGTGCCGGACATCGGTTCCGGCTGGCGCGAATCCCTGCCGAAGGCGCTGGACGAACTCGCCGAGGCCTGGCGCGATCCGGCGGCCTACACCGGGATGACCCGGGCCGGCGGGGTGTCCCTGCCGGGCGCGGTCGCCGCCGCCGTCGCGGCCGACGAACTGGTCGTGCACGGCTGGGACCTGGCCCGGGCCACCGGTCAGGAGTACGAGCCCGATCCGGCCGCCCTCCAGGCGGCGTACGGGTTCCTCGCGGCCGCCGCCGAGGAATCCGACCGTGGCAACGGCATCTTCGGACCGGTCGTCCCCGTGCCACAGGACGCGCCCCTGCTGGACCGCGCGATCGGCCTCAGCGGACGTGACCCGGGCTGGAAGGTGTAGGGGGACGGGGTGGTCGGCGGGGCGGGCGGCTGGGCCGGTGAGTTGCCGGCCTCTTTTGTCAGAAGCGTTGACGAACCGCGGGTGCGCTCCTAGGTTCATCGCGTCGTACTTCGTACGTCATATATGAGACGCGATATATGAGATCCGAGAGGCCTGCATGACCTCCGCGCCCACCCCGATCCCATCCCGTACGCAGTTCGTGCTGGAAGCGATCAAACACCGCATTCTCACCGGGCAGTTGACGCCGGGTCAGGCCCTCATCGAGACCGAACTCGCCGCACAGTTCGGGGTGTCCAAGACACCCGTCCGGGAGGCGCTGAAGACCCTGGCCGGTACGGGGCTCGTCGTGATGAACCAGTACAAGGGCGTCAGTGTGCGCATGGTGGACGCGGACATGGCGCGCGAGGTGTACGACGTGCGGCTGCTGCTCGAACCCGAGGCGCTGCGGCGGGCGGTGCGCCGGGGGGCCGGTCTGGACGCGGCGCGCGACGCGCTCGGCCGCTCCGACCGTGCGGCCGACAACGCCGAACGCTCCCTCGCCAACCGCGAGTTCCACCGCGCCCTGTATGTGTCCTGCGGCAACCCGCTGCTCGGCCGGATGCTCGACGAGGTCCGCGACCAGGCCGCCCTGGTGTCGGCGGTCGCCTGGGCCGCCGACCCGTCCTGGGAGCGCGAGGCGGGCGAGCACCGGGAGATTCTGCGACTCGCCCTGGACGGGGACGCCGACGGGGCGGCTGCGGCGCTGCACGCGCACATCGCCTCGTTCGTGGAGCGGGCTTTCCCCGAGGGCGGGGAGGAGCGGAGATTCTCCGAGGGCCTGGCGGGACGGGCTTTCCCCGAGGATCGCGAGGCGCGGGCTTTCCCCGAAAGCCGGGAGGGGCAGGGCTCCCCCGAAAGTCGGGAGGGGCAGGGCTTCCCCGAGAGTCGGGAGGAGCAGGGCTTCCCCGAGAGCCGGGAGGGGCGTGGCTTCCCTGCGGGCCGGCGAGCGGAGGGGCGGCGATGATCGCGACCCACGACACCCAGCGGGCGGCGCTCGCGGAGGTCGTCGCGATCCCCGTGACGCCGTTCGCCGGGGACGGCACGGTCGACCGCGCCGCCCACCGGGTCCTGCTGCGCCGGCTGCTCGACGCCGGCGTCCGCACCCTCACGCCGAACGGCAACACCGGCGAGTTCTACACCCTGACCCCCGAAGAGCGCCTACTGGTAACGGAGTTGACGCTGCAAGAGGCGGGCGACCGGGCGGTCGTCATGGTCGGCGTCGGACACGACGTGCCGACCGCCGTGGCCGCGGCGCGGCACGCCCGGCAGCACGGGGCGCGGATGGTGATGGTCCATCAGCCCGTGCATCCGTATGTGTCGGACGGCGGTTGGGTCGACTACCACCGCGAGATCGCGGCGTCCGTGCCCGAGCTCGGGGTCGTCCCCTACGTCCGCAATCCGCTGCTCCCGGGCGCTCGGCTCGCGGAGCTGGCCGACGCCTGTCCGAACGTCATCGGCGTGAAGTACGCCGTGCCGGACGCCGCGCGGTTCGCCGCCTTCGCCCGGGACGCGGGGCTCGAACGGTTCGTGTGGGTCGCCGGACTCGCGGAGTCGTACGCTCCCTCGTACTTCTCCGCGGGCGCCACCGGTTTCACCTCGGGGCTGGTGAACGTGGCGCCGTCCGTCTCGCTGCACATGATCGAGGCGCTGCGAACCGGTGACTATCCGGCCGCCATGAAGGTCTGGGAGCGGATCCGCCGCTTCGAGGAACTCCGCGCGGCCGACGGTTCCGCGAACAACGTGACCGTGGTCAAGGAGGCCCTCGCCTCCCTCGGGCTGTGCCGTCGTGACGTACGGCCGCCCAGCAGTCCGCTGCCCGAGGCCGCACGGGCGGATGTCGCCGCCATCGTGGCGAGGTGGCCGACATGAAGCGCCCGGAGGACCTCAGAAGCCACCAGTGGTACGGCACCGACGGACTCCGCTCCTTCAGCCACCGGGCCCGGACACGGCAACTGGGCTATCTGCCCGAGGAGCACCTCGGCAAGCCCGTCATCGCGATCCTCAACACCTGGAGCGACATCAACCCCTGCCATGTGCACCTGCGGGAGCGCGCGCAGGCCGTGAAGCGGGGCGTCTGGCAGGCGGGGGGCTTCCCGCTCGAGTTCCCGGTCTCCACGCTGAGCGAGACCTTCCAGAAGCCGACCCCGATGCTCTACCGCAACCTGCTCGCGATGGAGACCGAGGAGCTGCTGCGCTCGTACCCCGTGGACGGCGCGGTGCTGCTGGGCGGCTGCGACAAGTCCACGCCCGCCCTGCTGATGGGGGCGGCCTCCGTCGACCTGCCGGCCGTCTTCGTGCCCGCCGGCCCCATGCTGCCGGGCCACTGGCGCAACGAGGTCCTCGGCTCCGGCACCGACATGTGGAAGTACTGGGACGACAAGCGGGCCGGCCTCATCGGGGACTGCGAGATGTCCGAGCTGGAGAGCGGGCTCGCCCGGTCGCCCGGACACTGTATGACCATGGGTACGGCGTCCACGCTCACCGCCGCCGCCGAGGCGCTCGGCGTCACCGTGCCCGGTGCGTCCAGCATCCCCGCCGTCGACTCCGGACACGACCGGATGGCCGCGGCCTCCGGCCTGCGGATCGTCGAACTCGTCCGCAGGGACCGGAAGTTGTCCGACATCCTCACCGCGGAGGCCTTCGAGGACGCCGTCACGACCGTCCTCGGCCTGGGCGGCTCGACCAATGCCGTGATCCATCTGATCGCCATGGCCGGCCGCGCCGGCGTCACCCTCACGCTCGACGACTTCGACCGGATCGCGCGGACCGTGCCGGTGCTCGCCAACGTCCGGCCCGGCGGCGGCACCTACCTGATGGAGGACTTCCACTTCGCCGGCGGGCTGCCCGGGTTCCTGTCGCGGATCCCCGAACTGCTGCATCTGGACCGGCCGACGGCCTCGTACGACAGCATGCGCGAGCAACTGGCGACCGCCCGGGTGCACGACGACGACGTCATCCGCCCCCGCGGGAACCCGGTCGCGGACGAGGGCGGCGTCGCCGTCCTGCGGGGCAACCTCTGCCCCGACGGCGCGGTCATCAAGCACATCGCCGCCGACCCGCGGCTGCTCAAGCACACCGGTCCCGCGGTCGTCTTCGACGACTACCGCACCCTGCAACGGACCATCAACGACCCCGGCCTGGGCATCACCGCCGACACCGTGCTGGTGCTGCGCAACGCCGGCCCCAAGGGCGGGCCGGGTATGCCCGAATACGGGATGCTGCCCCTGCCCGATCATCTCCTCAAGCAGGGCGTACGGGACATGGTGCGGATCTCCGACTCCCGGATGAGCGGCACGAGTTACGGCACCTGCGTGCTGCACGTGGCGCCGGAGTCGTACGTCGGCGGCCCCCTCGCCCTGGTGCGCACCGGCGACACCATCACCCTCGACGTCGAGGCACGCTCGCTCCAACTCAACGTGGACGACGCCGAGTTGGCGCGCCGCAGAGGGGAGTGGACACCCCCGCCCGCCCGGTACGAGCGCGGATACGGGGCGCTCTACAGCGAGCAGATCACCCAGGCGGACACGGGCTGCGACTTCGCGTTCCTGTCCCGACCGGGCGGGGTGCCGGACCCTTACGCGGGCTGAGGGCGCCCCCCGCACGACCTCCGGCTCCCCGAACTCCCCAGAGACGAGGGCACACTGCACCGCCCACGGGGTTTCAGCCCAGATGCCACAGGACGTAAGTCGCGGTGAGCAGGATGAGCCCGGCGACCACCATTTTCTGCATCAGGTGCTTTCTCCGGTTCCGCTTCCGCCGTCTCCGACGCCGTACCAGTCCTGGCGGAAGTCGGTCAGTTGGTTCTTGATGACGGTGACGCGTGGGTCACTGGGGAGGGTCTCGAGCTGAGCCAGGAGGGAGTCCAACTCGCTGAGGAGGCCCGCGTCACCGTCTTGCATCATGCCGATCTTGGGTTCGACGAACATACTCAGATAGGCACGCAGGGCATGCTGCAGATTTACCGGTTCCTCATACGGGGGTGCGGGCTCCCACTCATGTACCAGATAGGCGGCGGGGTGGTTCAGAATCCAGCCCGCATAAGTTCCGCCGGTGAACACGAAGTCCATGTCGGGCGCCACTCGAAGGCGCAGAAGATCGCGTGGCTCGGGGGATGCATCACTCGATGCGCAGATGAGTTGCTCACCGGTTCCGCTCACCCATCGCATGTCGGTGGGCTTGGCGTCGAAGGTGCCGGACGTCAGAGAACGCAGACTCCCTCGGATCGGCTCCGTAGTGAGCCAGGACGAGGGATCCCAGGATTCCGGAGAGCCGACCTCGGGCACGGCCAGTGTGAATCCCTTCAATTCCTGGTCGTCAGTTCCGAACCGGAATTCGTCGTCACCGGACCATAACCAGTCGACACTTCCGAAGGTTTCGGCCAGGAGTTCCTCATGGGTCTGTCGGTCTGTGTGGGGAGAGACGGTGACGAATAGGCCCGCCAGGGAGTAGCGCGGAATAGCATCCAGCGGGACATCCGAGATGGCGACGGGGTGGGCACCCGCCAAGCTTAGTTCTGCTCTGCTGATCATCGGACTGTCACGAAACTCACGACGGGGCCGTCCTCCGACTCATGTGCCGCGGCGCGGAAGGCACGGTCCGGGAACGATTCGCTGAGGCTGCGGCGCCACGAGGTCGCGATCTCCTTCGCGAGAGTGAGGGCCCCGGCCTCGGATTCGCGGTTCTCCGGGATGTCGAGCCCCAAGGAGGGCCTCGTAGTCGGATGCGGCCGGGTCTTCGGAGGGGAGCCTGTGGGGCAGGGATTCGGCCGCGCTCAGAACCGCTGATGCGAGTTCTTGAGGTGCCGTGCGGGCGATGACTCCGTCCTTGGTGCGTCGAAAGACGAGGTTGAAGGAGGTGTCGACACCAGTGAAGGCGAGCGATTCGGCATTGCCGCGGAGAAATGCACGAGACCGTCCAGCAGCTGCGTCACCGAGAGGTAGATCATCATGCCTTGGTCAGGAGCATGGCCGGAGGAATCGGCCGTGTCGAGATCCCCGGTGACGAATATGTCTCCCAGGTCGAAGCCGCTGGGGGCGCCTTGGCCGGGGTGGACGGCGAATTGCACAGTGATCACGGGGCGCTGCTCCTTCCCATCGGGAAGAAGGTGATGACGCAGCTTCCGTTGTCCGGAACCAGTCGACGCTTTCGAAGTTCTCGACCAGTAGTCCCTCGTGGGCGTCATGGTCGCCGTTCCGCGTCGTCCAGCCGCGTCATGACATGGGCCACCTGATCCCGCAGCTCCTCGTCCGTCAGGTCGTCCTCGTCCCGGAGCGAGGGGTCGATGCTGTAGTCCTCCAGTGCGTAGAAGACCTCGTCCAGCGCCGTGGTGAGCGCGTCTCCCAGCCGCTCACCTGCGTTCATCGCGCGCCGTCGCTCGTCCAGCCACTGTCTGGCGAACGAGGGACCTTCGACCGCGCCGGCAGCCAGTTGTCGCATGAGCTCCAGTTGGTGACCGTGATGGCTGGTGGCGGGAACATCCCGCGGGGTCTTCCACGTCTTGGTGAGGGGACGGAACTCGCCGGCCACGGCGGTGAGGACCGTAGTCCCTGCCCCGGACCGTGCTTTGCGCGCATACCTCTGGAATTCTGTTTTCGCCTGGTCCGTCCCTTCGGGTACGGCGCCCCTGACAAACTCCTGCGTCCCTGCCACCAGCGCGTATCCGGGCCGGAGAAGCAACGCCCCGCGAAAGTTGTCGGCGACCAACAGCAGTCCGGAACGGTCCTCCTGCCGGCTGCCGAGATCGAGAAGCGCCTCCGTACTGAGGGGGGACTCGGAAGCGGTCGTATCGCCGAGCCCCGGGTCGATCGGGACCACGAGGACACCCTCCGCACCGGACTCCCGGGCGCCTGCTACCGCACGCTGGGCGATGGTGCGACTAAGCCCCGTATGGGAGGGGAGGGGGGCCATGTGCGTCGCGCCGGTCGACCTCAGCCAGTCACTCCTGAAATCGCCGGAGTGGGACAGGACCGCGTCGGTCACATCACGGTTCTTCTTGCTCACCATTGCACCCTTACGTCAGGAAGCCCTTGTCGATGATGCTCTGGAACTGTTTGTCGCCCAGTTTCCAGGCCGACCAGAACTTACCGTCGCTGTGAAGCATGACCATCTTCTTCGTCGCAGGATCGATGAACCCGACAGCCGGCCCCTGACCTCGGTAGTCGAACCGGTAGACCTTGGTGTCAGGCGCGAGTATGTGGTTTCGCATGTTCTGCTGGAACTGCCCCATCGTCTGTTTGTTCCGGTTTCCGGTGACGCCGAAGTCACCCGCGTGGCTGTCGTACTTCTTACTCATCACTTTCTGGCTGCTGAAGTCGGCCTTCTGCTCCCACTGCGCCTTGGCACAGGGCGCGAGCCCCAGCGGGTCCGTCCAGGACAGGGGGTTGCCAACATACGAGTCGGGATTGGGTGCCGGCTCCAAGCCGAGGGGATCGGAGGTCAGGTACCGGCCCGTCTCCGGGTCGTAGTAGCGGAAGTAGTTGTAATGCAGCCCGGTTTCGTGGTCGGCGTACTGGCCTGGAAAACGGAGTGGGCAGGACACGGACTCCGTGTCGTGCGCGGGGCCCGGGGTGTCGTTGCCCCAGAGGCTGGTCCGGCGCTGCCAGGCCACATCCCCGTCAGCGTCAACCAGTTCGGCTGGTGTACCCACGGCATCGGTGATGATCGCGTGGAAGCGGGAATCGGACTCCGTGGCCGTTTCCGCGGCCAGTTGGGCGAGGAAGGAGGTACGCGCAGCGCGGACCGCTGGCCTGTGGTCCGTCTGTGTGAGGGGGCGGTGGCTGCCGGGAGCGTACTCCCAGGTGGTGACCCGGCCGTCCGGTCCGGCCTGTTCGGCCAGGCGGGTGTCGTCCCAGGTGAAGTCGGTCCGGTCAGCGGCCGAACCGTCCTCGGCCAGCCGGTACTTGGACATGCGGCGGCCGAGGGGGTCGTACGTGTATTGCCAGCGGTGGCCGTCCGGCGTGACAACCTCCGTCAGCCGGTCATCGGCGTTCCAGGCATACGTCCACGTCTGCCGCTTCCCGTTGAGGAGTTTGCGAGCCCGGCGGACGAGGCGCCCCTCGGCGTCGTGCTCGTACGTTGTATGGCCGGCCCGGCGCAGGAGCGTCCCCTCGAACTCGCGATCACCGGGTGTCCGAAGGGCCGGAGCGGAGGCGTTCGTGAGGTTGCCCGACGCGTCGTAGGCGTAGGTTTCGGTCCAGCCGTGGGCACGTACGCCGGTGACGCGGCCCGTGCCGTCCAGGTCGAAGCGCCGGGTGCCCGAGGTGAGTTCGCGGATCTCGGTGACGTAGCCGTCGGCGCGATGGGCATAGCTGCGGTGCTGGAGGAGGCGGTCGCCTTCCGCTCCGGCGGACGTCGAGGTCAGGGACTGCACGATGAGGCGGTCGGTCGCGTCCCAGCTCTGGGCGAGGGTGACCCCGTCACTCACACGGCGCCGGATCTCGCGCCCCACCGCGTCGTAGGAGAAGGCCAACGATCCCGCGTCGGAACGGAGTTCGGTCGCTCGACCCCGCGCGTCGTACGTCGTACGTGAGGTCAGCCCGGAGGGCGTCGTCCGCCGCGTGCACTGGCCGAGCGAGTCGTACGTGTAGGTGGTGGTGCGCCCGTTGAGACTCTCCGCGAGGATACGTCCCAGCACGTCCCGCTCGAGGACCAGGTCGGCTTGCGCACAGACGGCACGTGCCAGGCGTCCGCCGGCGTCGTATGCGTAGGTGGTCACCTCTTCCGCGTCACTCCGCTGCTCCACAACCCGCCCCAGCGTGTCCCGCGTGAAGTGCAGCGTCTCGCCCGCGCCGTTGGTCCGGGATACCAACCCCCCGGCCGCGTCATGCGTATACGACAGAGTGCGGCCGTTGAAGTCCGTCTCCGCGACCAGCCGCCCGGCCTCGTCATAGTCATACGACCAGGTCAGGCCCAGTGGGTTGGTGACGCCTGTCAGGCGCAGCTCGGTGTCGTAGGCGAAGGCGTAGGTCGAGCCGTCCGGGTCGGTGCGGGTGGCGGTGACATCGAAGGGGGCGGCGGTGTGGTGCGTGGTGTTGCCCGCCGGGTCGGTGTGGGCGAGGAGGTTGCCCTCGGCGTCCCAGGTCCAGGACTCGCGCGTGCCGTCGGCCTGCTCGCGCCAGGCGGGCTTGCCCTCGGTCGTCCAGCCCATCCTGGTCGTGTGGCCCAGTGGGTCGGTGGCCTTTACGACGCGGCCGAATGCATCTCGGCGTACCGATGTCGTGTGCCCCAGTTCGTCGGTCAGGGCGACGGGCAGCCCGGCCGCATCGAACGCCGTCGTGCGGATGTGGCCGAGCGCGTCCGTGACAGACGTCGGACGGCCCAACTCGTCATAGGCGTACCGGGTTTCGGCGCCGGTCGGGTCGACTGTCGTGAGCAGATTGCCGCGCTCGTCATAGGAGTGCCGCCAGACGGCGCCCCCCGGCTCGGCCACCTCGGTCGGCAGCCCGAGTCCGTTGTACGTCGCCCGCGCCACCGACCCGTCCGGCAAAGTGACTTCCGTCAGGTTCCCGGCGTCGTCATAGGCGTAACGAGTGGTGCGGTCCAGCGGATCGGTGATGGCGAGGGGTTTGGCCCCGTACTCGTCCCACTCGGTGCTCGTGGTGTGTCCCAGCGGGTCCGTCTCCTCGACGACCAGGCCCTCGGAGTTGTAGCGGTGGCTGGAGACGTGGCCGAGTGAATCCGTGTACGTCGTCGTGGACGCCGCGTCGTCGTACGTCAGCGTCCCCGACAGGATGCCGTCGACGCCCTCGGTGCGTACGACCCGGCCGCGCTCGTCGTAGACGTACGAGAACCACGTCCCGTTCCGGTCCGTCCAGCGGGTCATCCGGCCCTGGCCGTCGTACGTGAAACGCAGTGGCTCGTCAGAGGAGTTGATGACCTCGGTGAGGTTGCCGGAGGTGTCGTAGGCGTAGCGCATGACGATCGTGCCCTCTCCGAGCGGGCCCTGCGGGCCGTAGCGGGAGGGAGCCTCGTCGAGCAGGCGCAGGGCCGTGATGCGCGGGCCTTGCGTGTCGACGGCCACGTAGTAGCCGCCCGAGTGCCGGATCCCGAACGGGACGCCCTCGTCGTCGCGTTCGACGTCGATTCGCACGCCGTTGCGGTCGCTCCAGGAGTCCAGTGGGAGGTGGACGACACCGAACGAGCCCGAGGAGAAGGGTGTGCTGAAAGTGCGTACGACACCCGACTCGGGGTCGGTGATCGTCATGACGCCGTCGGGCTTGCCGTCCCAGTACAGGGGCCAGCGCGCACCCTTCACGGGGAGAGTGGCCACGTCCGGCTCCGGCACCGGATAGACCAGTCGCATTCCGTCCGCCGCGGCGAACACGACGCCTTCGCCGTCGATCTGCACGCACTCGTCGAGCGTCGAGATCCAGGTGGGACCGAAGCAGACACCGCCCCGGTACGAGGACAGGTGGGTGCGCTGGAAGAGGAGCGGGAGGGAGGCCGGCAGGGTCAGGTCCGTCTGCGTCATCAGCATGGCGCCGGTCGCCACGTCGATCGGCTCGCCCACGCACGGGGTGCGCTCGGCATTGCGGGCCGCCGGGCCCACTTCCACCAGGTCGGGGCGGAGCGACGGCGGCCGCAGCATGAGCGGGACCGTGTCGCTGAAGGCGCCTTCCACGCCTGCCTTGACCACTCCGCTGCCTGCGCCGAGGGCGCCGCCGAAGATCATGCCGTCCTTGGCCGCCTGGTTGATCTCGTCCAGGCTGAGGCCCTGCTGAAGGCCGGTGACCATCTTCAGAGGCTGGGCCACCGCGAGGTCGACGGTGACCGACTCGACCCCGCCGAAGGCCGCGGCGACGAGGGTGCCGGCCGCTATCTCGGCGACGGTGGTGGAGACGGCGACGCCCAGGCCGGCTCCGAGTTCGATGATGACGTCGGCGGCCGCGACGGCGGCGCCGGAGGCGAGGCCTGCCGTGAAGAAGGCAAGTGCCACTCCGCCCGCGATCACCGCGGCGTCGATGGCTATCTGCGTCCAGAGCTTGTGAACGGCGTCGTCGATCGCGTCGGCGAACTTCTCCAGCGCCTTGGCCATTTCGCGGGCCGAGTCGGCGAGGTCGCTCAGCCAGCCACTGTCCTTGCCCTTGGCGTAGCGGTTCCAGAATTTCTCGAACGCCTCGATCGATTCACCGGAGTTGTGGTGAATGATGGAGGAGGCGGTGCGGTGCACGGGAGCCCGTACGTCATCGACCGATCCGGCGAAGGTCCGCCATGCTGTCGCCGCTTCCCGCAGTTTGTCGGCGTCGGCGTCCGGCCACCACAGACCCAGCTTCAGCAGGATCTTCTTGGCCTCGTCCTCAACGCTCACCGGCACCGTCGCTCTGCTTGTCGCCGCTCTTGCCGTCGACCTTCACCTCGGTGAACATCCCGGCGATCAACTGGTCGTTGTCCACGTGCCCGTCCGTCATGTCGACCATCGCCTCATGAATGCTCGTCAGGCCGAGCACAAGCGTGCCCGCCGCGCTCTCGATCTTCTTCTGGAGCGGCGAGTAGGACGTGCCGAACTGCTTGCCCTGTTCGTCGTCGCCCCAGGGCTTGCCCAGGTTGTCCAGGGTGGTGACGAGCGTGGTGAGTGCCGTGCTCAGGTTCTTGGCACCTTCGTGGAAGTCGGGTGCCGACCGCTTCAGGTCGGCGGTCTTGATGTCCAGGACCTTGCCGTCGTCATTGCCGTCAGCCATGGCCGGCCTCCCCGTTCGAACACACGGGTCACGACCCTAGGTGAGGCGGTTAAAGGGGAGGTCATCCCGGGCTCATGGGTGGGCAATGCGGGGGCGGTTGGCCGGTCCCTGGATCGCGTATCGATCGGATAAAGCCTCTCGCGCGGGGATGCGTGATGCGCGTAGACATTCCCTGGCCTGGTACGGAACGACTTGGTACCCAACTCACCCCAGATCCGGAGAATCCATGCGGAAGTCCATCAGAGCGGCCGCCGTCGGCACCGCCTGTGCCATCGCCGGCATAGCCCTGTACGGCACCGGCGCGGCCACCGCCGGCCAGACGACGGCGAAGACGACGGCGGAGCCCCACAACATCGGGCTCCTCGTCCAGGAGATCGACTCGTACTACGGCACGAAGGCCGACAGCTCCGGCGTGTACCAGGCGTCCAAGGACAGCCAGTACGCCAAGGACCTGGCGCGCATCGAGGCCGACGCCAAGAAGTACATCAAGCGCGCGGCCGCCCAGGCCGAGCACCGGCACGAGAAGCCGGCGGTCGTCTTCGACATCGACGACACGCTGCTGCTCTCCCTCGACTACGAGAAGAAGACCAACTACACGTACAACTCGGCCACTTGGGCCGAGTACGTGGCCAAGGCGGACCGTCCGGCCGTCTTCGGCACCCCCGAACTCGTCGAGTACGCCGAGTCCAAGGGTGTCGAGGTCTTCTACAACTCCGGTCTCAAGGAGTCGCAGCGCTCGGCCGCCGTCGAGAACCTGAAGAAGGTCGGCGCCGACATCAACCTCGACACCGACCACGTGTTCCTCAAGGACGCGGCCAACCCGCCGGCGTATCTGAGCTCCTGCGCCACGGCCGCCGCCTGGACCTGCACGACCGTGCAGTACAAGTCCGGTACCCGCAAGCACATCGAGTCCCTCGGGTACGAGATCGTCGCCAATTTCGGCGACCAGTATTCCGACCTCGAAGGGGGCTACGCCGACAAGACGTACAAGCTCCCGAACCCCACGTACTACGTGAGCTAGCCGGTGGTGATGGGCCGGTCCGCACGGGGCGGACCGGCCCATCCGCATGTCGATGGAGGCGCGCGGGACTCCGGACGGCCTCCGGTCGGCCGAAGCTGATTCCGTAACACGGAGAAAACCTGAAACCGGTGCGGCGCGGGAACAATCCAGCCAGCATCCGCCCACCCGGCGTCCAGGCCCGAGGAGCATCGCCATGTCCGAACCGCAGAAGGTGGCCGACCGGCCAAGTGCCCCGCCCCCAGCGGCGAACAGCATCGACCGGTTCTTCAAGATCTCCGCCCGGGGCTCCACCTTCGGCAGGGAGATACGCGGCGGCCTCGCCACGTTCTTCACCATGGCCTACATCCTTGTCCTGAATCCCATCATCTTGGGCAGCGCCAAGGACAAGTTCGGCCACCAGCTCGACACCGTCCAACTGACCACCGCCACCGCCCTGGTGGCCGCGGTCATGACGGTCATCATGGGCGTCGGCGGCAACCTCCCGCTCGCCCTCGCCGCGGGCCTCGGCCTCAACGCGGTCGTCGCCTTCCAGATCGCCCCGCTGATGAGCTGGGACGACGCGATGGGCCTGATCGTCCTCGAAGGCCTGCTCATCTGCGTGCTGGTGGTGACGGGACTGCGCGAGGCCGTCATGCACGCGATCCCGCAGCCGCTGAAACAGGCGATCAGTGTCGGCATCGGCCTGTTCATCGCCTTCATCGGCTTCGTCGACGCCGGGTTCGTCAGCCGGATCCCGGACGCCGCGAACACCACCGTGCCGGTGCAGCTCGGCGGCACGGGCGCGCTGGGCGGCTGGCCCGTCCTCGTCTTCTGTCTCGGGGTGCTGCTGACCATCGGCCTGCTCGCACGCAAGGTCAAGGGCGCGATCCTGATCAGCATCGTGACCATGACGATCGTGGCGATCATCATCAACTCGGCCGCGGACATCAAGAGTTGGGGTCTGACCACGCCGAAGGTCCCGGACGACGTGGTGGCCTCGCCGGACTTCGGGCTGCTCGGTCACTTCAGCCTGTTCGGCGCCTTCGGCCAGACCAGTGCCATCACGGTCGTCCTGCTGGTCTTCACGCTGATCCTGTCCGACTTCTTCGACACCATGGGCACGGTCGTCGGCATCAGCGCCGAGGCGGGGCTGCTCGACGAGGAGGGCAAGGTGCCGGGCCTCGGCCGGGTGCTGCTCATCGACGGCGCGGCGGCGGTCGCGGGCGGCGCGGCCTCGGCCTCCTCCTCGACCTCGTACATCGAGTCGGCGGCCGGCGTCGGCGAGGGCTCACGCACGGGGTTCTCGAACCTGGTCACCGGCGGGCTGTTCGCGCTCGCGCTCTTCCTGACCCCGCTGCTGACCATCGTCCCGCTCCAGGCGGCCGCGCCCGCCCTGGTCGCCGTGGGCTTCCTGATGATGACGCAGGTCAAGCACATCGACTGGGACCGCTACGAGATCGCGATCCCCGCGTTCCTCACCATCGCCGTGATGCCGTTCACGTACTCGATCACCAATGGCATCGGCGCGGGCTTCCTCGCCTACGTCGTGATCAAGGCGGTCCTCGGCAGGGCGAAGGAGATCCACTGGCTGCTGTGGGGTGCGTCCGTGCTGTTCCTGGTGTACTTCGCGATCGACCCGATCGAGCAGGTGCTGGGCGTGAAGTAGGGCTCGTCCCGTACGAGAAGCAGGGCTCATCCCGTACGGAACCAGGTACGGGAACCCGGGCTCGTGCCGTACGAAGGGCCGTCCTCCGGGGCGCGAGGACGGCCCTTCGGTCCTGCCCGCGGCGGTCAGTTCTTGAGCGCCGCCCGCATCATCGCCTTGGCGACCGGCGCGGCCAGGCCGTTGCCGCTGACCTCCGAGCGGGCCGCGTCGGACTGCTCGACCATGACCGCGACGGCGACCTCCTTGTCCGAGGAGTCGGACTTCGCGTACGACGTGAACCAGGCGTACGGCGTCTTGCTGTTGTTCTCGCCGTGCTGCGCCGTGCCGGTCTTGCCGCCGACGGTCGCGCCGGGGATCTGGGCGTTGGTGCCCGTGCCGTCCGTGACGACCGTCTGCATGGCGGACTGGAGCTGCCGGGCCGTGGACGAGCTGACGATCTCCTTGGTCTCCGTGCTGTCGTCGTAGTTCTTCAGCACAGTGCCGCCGGAGTCACTGGTCTGCGACACCATATGGGGCGAGACCAGCTTGCCGTCGTTGGCTATGGCGGCCGACACCATGGCCATCTGGAGCGGCGTCGCGGTCACGTCGAACTGCCCGATTCCGGTGAGCGCCGTGGACGACTTGTCCATGTCCGACGGATAGACACTCGGGTACGCCCGCACCGGCACGTCCTGGGTCTTGTCGTTGAACCCGAACTTCTCGGCCGTCGCCCGCAGTTTGTCCTGGCCCAGGTCGACGGCCATCTTCGCGAAGACGTTGTTGCACGAGTACTGCAGGGCGACCCGGATCGAGGCGTTCTCGCACGGCGCGGACGCGCTCTCGTTCCTCAGGACGGTGGTCGTGTTCGGCAGGGTGTACGGGTTCGGACTGTCCGTCTTCGCGTCCACGTCCGCGTACAGGCCGTCCTCCAGGGCGGCGGCCGCGACGACCAGCTTGAACGTCGACCCGGGCGGCAGCGGCTGGCGCAGGGCCCGGTTCGTCATCGGTTTGTCCGCGTCCGTGGTCAGCTTCTTCCAGGCGTCGTTGTCGCCGGTGCTGAGCTGCCCCGGGTCGTACGACGGCGTGGACACGACCGCGAGGATCCTGCCGGTCCTCGGGTCGATCGCGACGGCTGCGCCCTTCTTGTCCCCGAGCGCGTCGAACGCGGCCTTCTGGACGCCCGGGTCGATCGTCGTGACGACGTCACCCGGGGCGGCGCGCTTGTTGGTGAGCGTGTCGAGCGGGTTCTTCAGCTGGAGATCCGTGCCGTCGAGGAGGTTCTGGTAGATGCCCTCCAGCTGCGTCGCCCCGTACACCTGCGAGCTGTAGCCCGTGACGGCCGCGTACAGACTGCCGTCCGTGTACGTGCGCTTGTACTTGAGGTCGCCGCCCTTCGTCTGCGCGGAGCCGGTGACGGCGTCACCGGCCACGATGATGTTCCCGAGCGGGTTCGCGTACTGCTCGATCGCGTTCCGTCGGTTGTCCTTGTCGTCCGCCAGTGCCTTTCCGTCGTAGAACTGCACCCAGGTCGCCCTGATCAGCAGGGAGAGCACCAGCAGCAGCGTGAAGACGGCGGCACGCCTGATCGTCTTGTTCATCCCGCTCTGAGGACGAGCGGACCGGCGCGAATCGTTCCCTTCCGCCCGGATTTCTCATCTCCCGTTCATGGAGCGGGAGAGCTCTCCCTTCATGGAGCGGGGGAGCTCCCCTTCATGGAGCCAGGGAGCGCGCGGGACCCTCGCGGAACCCGGGTGCGCGGCGTGTGCACGGCCGGGCCCGGGTTCTCACTCCGTGGAAGGGCTGTCCAGGACGAGGGCCACCTCGTCCGTGTCCGCGCCCCGGGCGGGCGCGTAGCCGCGGGACCGGCCCGTCTCGCGGAAGCCGCACTTCGCCAGTACCCGGCGGGACGCCGTGTTGTCCGCCGCCGCCCGGGCGTACAGCGGTCGCTCGGGGACCTGCGTCAGCAGGGTGCGCAGCGCCGAGGTCGCGATGCCCTGGCCCCAGTACGTGCGGTCGATCCAGTACGTGACCTCGCGCTCGCCGGGGTCGCCGTACACCGCCGCGTGGCCGACCACGTCACCGTCCGCCAGGATCGTCCGCGGGACCACGTCGGACGAGGTCCGGACGCGCTGCCAGTGGGCGGCGAAGAGGTCCCAGTCGGCGGGGTCCCTGGCCGAGGTGAACGCGGCCATGAGGTACGCCTCGGGGTCGTTCATCTGGCGGAAGAAGACCGGCAGGTCGCTGTCGTGGACCGGGCGCAGGGCCACCTCCACCTCAGAGCCTCCGGGTGGCCAGCGTGAGCCGGTCGCGGGCGTCGAACAGGGCGTCCTTGACCATCTGCTCGTGCGCCGGGGTGAGGCGGGCCACCGGCACCGAGCAGCTGATCGCGTCACGGGCCGGCGTGCGGTACGGGATCGCCACGCCGAAGCAGCGCAGGCCCAGCGTGTTCTCCTCGCGGTCCACGGCGAACCCCTGCTCCCGCACCTGGCGCAGCTCCTCGATGAGCTTCTCCCGGTCGGTGATGGTGTGCTCGGTGAGCGCCGGAAGCGTCTCCGGGAGCATCTTGCGGACCTGCTCGTCGGTGTGGGTGGCGAGCAGCGCTTTGCCGAGGGAGGTGGAGTGCGCGGGGAGGCGGCGGCCGACCCGGGTGAAGGGGCGCAGATAGTGCTGCGACTGGCGGGTGGCCAGATAGACGACGTTCGTGCCGTCCAGGCGCGCCAGGTGGATCGTCTCGGTGGTGTCGTCCGACAGCCGGTCGAGCGTGGGCCGGGCCGCGGCCACCACCTCGTCGCCGTCGATGTACGACGTGCCGACCAGCAGGGCGCGTACGCCGATGCCGTACCGCGTGCCCGTCGCGTCCGTCTCGACCCAGCCGAGCTCCACGAGCGTGCGCAGCAGCATGTACAGGCTCGACTTCGGATAGCCGACGGCTTCCTGCACCGCGGCCAAGGAGTGCATACCGGGGCGGCCGGCGAAGTACTCGAGCAATTCCACGGTCCGCACCGCGGACTTGACCTGTGCCCCGCCGCCTGTCTCGACTGCCGACATCGCCCTTGACCCCTTCGTTCGACGGGAAATAGTCTCCGCATCATATTCACCAGCAGAGACAGCGTTCAGTATATCGAACGGGCCTGGTGGTGACGTAAGAACTGCGGTGAAGAACTGCGGCAACACATCTGGAGGGACCCGCGGTGGCAGCAGCACCAGTCTGGAGTGTCGACCCCCGAACCGGGAAGCAGCGCGAGCAGGTTGCGGTGGAGGCCACAGCCCAGGAGGTGGACGAGGCCGTCCGCGCCGCGCACGCCGCCAGAGGGTCCCTCGCCGACCGCGTGGTGCGCTCGGCGTTCCTGCGCACGGCCGCGGACCTGCTCGAAGGCTCCAAGGACCACCTCGTGGAGGCCGCGGACGCCGAGACCGCGCTAGGGCCGGTCCGGCTCACCGGTGAACTCGCGCGCACCTGCTACCAGTTGCGTACCTTCGCGGACATCGTCGACGAAGGCGCCTTCCTCGACGTCGTGATCAACCACCCCGACGACACGGCCACCCCGCCGATCCCGGACCTGCGCCGCTACAAGGTGCCGCTGGGCGTCGTCGCCGTCTACTCCGCCTCGAACTTCCCCTTCGCCTTCTCGGTGCCCGGCGGCGACACCGCGAGCGCGCTGGCGGCCGGCTGCCCGGTCGTGGTCAAGGCCCACCCCGACCACCCGGGGCTCTCCGAGCTGGTCGCGTCCGTGCTGCGCCGGGCCGCGGCCCAGCACGGCATCGCGGCGAGCGTCGTCGGCCTGGTCCACGGCTTCGAGGCCGGTGTCGAGCTGGTCAAGCACCCGCTGGTCGCTGCGGCCGGCTTCACCGGATCCGTACGAGGCGGCCGGGCCCTCTTCGACGCGGCGGCCGCCCGGCCCGTGCCGATCCCCTTCCACGGCGAGCTCGGCTCGCTCAACCCCGTCGTCATCACCGAGGCCGCGGCCGCCGAGCGCGCCGAGGCGATCGGCGCCGGACTCGCCGGCTCGATGACGCTCGGCGTGGGCCAGTTCTGCGTGAAGCCGGGCCTCGTGCTGGCGCCCGCGGGGGCGGCCGGCGACCGCCTGGTCAAGTCCCTGACGGACGCCGTCAGCGACACCGACGCGGGGGTGCTCCTGGACCACCGCATGCGCGACAACTTCGTCGCCGGAGTCGCCGAGCGCGCCGGACTCCCGGACGTGGACGCCCCGGTGACCCCGGGCGCGGGCAGCGACCACACGGTGAGCCCCGGCTTCCTGACCGTGCCCGCGCAGCGGCTCGCCGCCGAGGGGGAGCACGACCTGCTCCTGGAGGAGTGCTTCGGCCCGCTCACGGTCGTCGCCCGCTACGAGGACGACGCCGAGGCCGGCGCGGTCCTCTCCCGCCTCCCCGGCAACCTCACCGCGACCGTGCACCTCTCCACCGAGGAGGCCGCGGGTGAGGGACGCGGCGCCGAGATCCTCGCCGAGCTGACCCCGCTCGCCGGCCGGGTTCTGGTCAACGGCTGGCCGACGGGCGTCGCCGTCGCGCCCGCCCAGCACCACGGCGGCCCCTACCCGGCGACGACGTCCACCTCGACCTCCGTCGGCGGCACGGCCATCGAGCGCTGGCTGCGGCCGGTGGCGTACCAGAACGCGCCGGAGGCGCTGCTGCCGCCGGAGCTGCGCGACGACAACCCGCTGGGGCTGCCCCGCCGTTACGACGGCCGGCTGGAACGCTGATCACCGGGGCCTGGGACACTCGGCGGATGGACGTCGAACTCCCCGAACTCCCTTTTCCGCTCCGCACGTACGGGCCTGACGGCCACTGGGTGTACGAGGACGGGGTGCTCTCCGGCTGGGCGGGTGCGCGGCAGGACCGCTTCGTCGCGCCCACCGGCGAGGCCCTGGACCCCGCGTCCGACGCGCCCCGGCTGCTGGGCGCCCCCGAAGGGGACTTCCAGCTCATCGCCCGGGTCACGGTGGGCTTTGCGGCCTCCTTCGATGCGGGAGTGCTGTATGTCCACGTGGGGGAGCGGGCGTGGGCGAAGCTGTGTCTGGAGTACTCCCCGGACGTGCCCACCGTCTGCACGGTGGTCACCCGGGGGCACTCCGACGACGCCAACTCCTTTGCCGTGGACGGCAGTTCCGTGTGGCTTCGGGTCAGTCGCACCGGGCGTGCCTTCGCCTTCCACGCCTCCCGCGACGGGGTCCACTGGACCTTCGTCCGGCTTTTCACCCTCGCCGGTGAGAAGGAGACCTCCGCCGCGCTCGTCGGGTTTCTCGCGCAGTCGCCGGTCGGTGAGGGGTGCGTGGTCACGTACGACCACGTCGAGTACCGGGATTCCTGGCCGGACGGGCTGCGCGACGGGTCGTGAACCCGGGGGCGGGCGGGTGCGGGTGGGTGTCCCTACGGGGTTTTCGCCCCCGCCGCCCCTACCCGTCCCGTACCTGGGGGCTCCGCCCCCAGACCCCCGTATCGCGCTGACGCGCTCGTCCTCAATCGCCGGACGGGCTTGATCCAGCTGCCCGCAGACCGACCGTCGCCGCGGCCGTCGCGGCGAGGAGGGCCGCGCTCAGGGCGAGACCCACACGCATCCCCGATGCGAAGCCCCCGGAGACGAGGGTGCCGAAGGCGGCGATGGAGAGGCCGCCCGCCACCTGGCGGGCGGAGTTCAGGACCCCCGCCGCCAGCCCGGCCCGATCGGCGGGCACCGCGTCCATCATCGCCGCGGTGAGCGGCGGAATGGTCAGCGCGCACCCGAGCGCCAGCGGGACGAGAAGGACGGCCACCAGTCCGGACGGCGTCGCGCTGTCGACGTACAGGAGGACGAGCAGCCCGACGGAGGCCAGCGACTGGCCGACCAGCATCGGCAGCCGGGGACCGAAGCGCCCCGCCAGCTTCCCCGCGAGGATGTTGGTGACCGCGATCAGCCCGGTCATCGGCAGGAACATCAGCCCGGCGTACAGCGCCGAACGCCCCTGCACCTGCTGGAAGAAGAGCGAGAAGAGGAACACCACTCCGTAGAAGGCGACGCTGCACGCGGCCCCCGCGGCGACCACCACGCTCACCTCCCGGCTGCGGAACAGCCCGAGCGGTACGACGGGATGCGTCTGCCGTGCCTCCACGCGGAGGAAGACGACGGCCGCCCCCACCGCCACGGCCAGTGCCACGAACCCCGTCGCGCCGCCCTCGATCACCGCGAACGTCAGCGCCGTCAGCGCGACGACCGCGGTGAGCTGGCCCGGCAGATCGAGCGGTGCGGGCCGGCGCGGGGACCGGGGTGCCCGCAGCAGCAGCGCGAGTGCCACCGCGCCCAGCGGCACGTTGATGAAGAAGATGCCCCGCCAGTCCCACACCGTGGTCAGCGCACCGCCCGCCACGGGTCCGAGCGCCACCGCGATCGAGCCGCCAGCCGCCCACAGCGCCACCGCGCGGGCCCGCCCGGCGGCGTCCGCGTACGCCTGCCGGACCAGCGCGAGCGAGGCGGGCAGCACCACGGCCGCGGCCGCGCCCTGCACCACGCGGGACGCGATCAGCACCGGCAGGTCCGGGGCGAGGCCGCAGGCCACGGAGGCCAGCGTGAACACCGCGATCCCGATGCCGTACGCCCGGCTCGCCCCGGCCCGGTCCGAGAAGGCACCGGTGGAGAGCATCAGCGCCGCGAAGGCCAGGGTGTAGGCGTCGACCACCCACTGGAGCCCCGACATCCCGCCGCCGAGCACCGAACCGATCGAGGGGAGGGCCACGTTCACGACGGACGCGTCGAGGGTGATCAGCGCGAAGCCCAGCAGGGCGGCCACGAGAGTGAGGGCGGGCGAGACGGGCGAGACGGGCGAGGCGGGCGAGGCGGGCGAGACGGGCGAGACGGGATGCGCGGGGCGCTCGGCGTGCACGGGGCGTCCCAACTCCGCGTCCTCGCGAGGGAGTCCCGCCTGCTTCCCGGACCGCGACTCCGCGCCCCCGCCAGGGAGTCCCGCCTGTTTCCCGGACCGCGACTCCGCGCCCCCGCCAGGGAGTCCCGCCTGTTTCCCGGACCGCGACTCCGCGCCCCCGCACGGGATTCGGCCGTCCGCGGCAGGTGTCCCGGGCGTCGTGTTCATTGACATGCCCTCCATGCTGCGGATGACCGGCGGCGTACAGTAGTGGCCCGAACGCCATACATCCGGAGGTTCTGGCCATGACCCGCCCGCAGGGTGTCCGCCGCGTCGCCGTCGTGGCCGCGTCCCCCGTCTCGATGTTCAACCTCGCCATCCCCGAGCTGCTGTTCACGAAGGTCGAGGTGGACGGCGGTCCGGGCTACGAGGTGGTGATCTGCGCCCCGGAGCCGGGCCCGGTGCCCACCACCGGCGGCCTCGACCTCCATGTGCGGCACGGACTCGACGCCGTACGGGAGGCCGACACGGTCCTCGTCGCGGGCACCGGGCAGCGTTACGTGCCCGATCCGCGCACGGTGGCCGCCGTCCGCGAGGCCGCCGGCGCCGGCAAGCGGGTCGCGTCCATCTGCAGCGGCGCCTTCGCGCTCGCCGAGGCCGGACTTCTCGACGGCCGCCCGGTCACGACGTATTGGGAACTGGCCGAGGAACTGGGCAAGCGGTACCCGGCGCTCGACCTCAAGGCCGACGTCCTGTACGTGCACGACGGCCAGATCATGACCTCGTCCGGGTACGCCGCCGGCATCGACCTGTGCCTGCACATCATCCGCACCGACTACGGCGCCGCCGTCGCCAACCGGGTGGCCAGGCTCGCCCTCGTCGCCCCCGTACGGCCCGGCGGCCAGACCCAGTTCACCCAGACCCCGCTGCCGCCCGAGCGGGGCACCTTCTGCGCCGACACCCGCGGCTGGGCCATGGGCAATCTCGACAAGCCGCTCACCCTCACCGACCTCGCCCGGCACGCGGGAGTCAGCGTGCGCACCCTCACCCGCCGCTTCCACGCCGAGAGCGGGGTGAGCCCCCTCCAGTGGCTCCTGCACCAGCGCATCGAACGCGCGAAGGAACTCCTGGAGACGACCACCCTGCCCATGGACCGGATCGCCGGCGCCTGCGGGCTCGGCACGGCCGACTCCCTCCGCGGTCACCTGGTCCGCCGCACCGGACTCACCCCGAGCGCGTACCGCGCCCAGTTCACCCGCATCGGAACCACGGGATCGCCCGAGACGTCCTCCGCTGCATGATCGAGGACCGTGTGAGCCATGTGAACCGGGTGCTCAGGACCGCTCTGCCTGCCGAGGCCCCGGCCGTCGCCGCCCTGCACGCCCGTGCCCGGGCGACGTACTACCCCGACGGAGTGCCGGAGGACGGCACGGACTGGCTCGGGGCCTGGCGCACCGCCGTCGAGCGGCCGGACGGACATGTGCTGTGTGCCGTCGAGCACGGCCGGATCACCGGCATCGCCTCCTTCCGCACGGCCGACGGCGCCCCCGCCGACACCGTCAAGCTCTTCCAGTTCCACGTCGACCCCGACCACTGGCGCTCCGGCATCGGCACCGCGCTGCACGCGGCCTGCGTCGAGGAGTGGCGGGCCGACGGGAAGCGGACCGCCACGCTCGACGTGCACATCGACAACCGGCGCGCCCAGGCCTTCTACGCCCGCCAGGGCTGGGTGCCCGACCCGGAGAACCCGTACGCCGAGGGGGACCACCATCTGTACCTGCGTTACGCGGTGACCAGGGAATGAGCCTGCCCGCTTGAACGTTCACACAGTGGGCGGAGGAGGGCTCCGTACCGGCGGAGCGTGCCTCCGTGCCCCTGCGACCTGGAGAGAGCCGAAGACATGCGCGTCGAGATCTGGAGCGACATCGCCTGCCCGTGGTGCTACGTGGGCAAGGCCCGCTTCGAGAAGGCGCTCGACGCCTTCCCGCATCGCGACGAGGTCGAGGTGGTGCACCGCTCGTTCGAGCTCGACCCGGGCCGCGCCAAGGGGGACACCGGACTCGTGCTGCCGATGCTCGCCAAGAAGTACGGGATGAGCGAGGCGCAGGCGCGGGCCGCCGAGGACCGGCTCGGCGAGAGCGCCGCCGCCGAGGGCCTGGAGTACCGCACCGAGGGCCGTGACCACGGCAGCACCTTCGACATGCACCGGCTGCTGCACCTCGCCAAGGAGCACGGCCGCCAGGACGAACTGGTCGGCCTGCTCTACCGGGCGAACTTCGCGGAGGAGCGGTCCGTCTTCGACGACGACGAGCGGCTCGTGGAGCTGGCCGTGGCCGCCGGACTCGACGCGGACGCGGCCCGCAAGGTCCTCGCCGACCCGGCCGCGTACGCCGACGACGTGCGGACCGACGAGCGCGAGGCCGCCGAGCTGGGCGCCACCGGCGTGCCCTTCTTCGTCCTCGACCGGAAGTACGGCGTCTCGGGCGCCCAGCCCGCCGAGGTGTTCACCCAGGCCCTGACCCAGGCGTGGGGCGAGCGCTCCCCGCTGCAGCTGATCCAGGAGCCCGGCGGGGACGCGGAGGCGTGCGGTCCGGACGGCTGCGCCGTACCGCAGAACTGAGGCAGCGACCCGGTGCGGCCGGCGGGGAAAAGCCAGGTCGGAGGGCACGTATAAGCGCTCCTTGGCTGATCCACGCAGAAATTGGCAATGGACGGGGAGATCCCGGGGCCGCAGAGTGGTGCCATGGAGACCTTCGAGACCCTCGTACGAGCCGAGTTCGCCCCGAAGAACACCTATCTGAACACCGCGAGTACCGGGCTGCTCCCGGTCCGCGCCGTGGACGCCATGCGGGCCGGCGTCGAATCCGTGGCGGCCGGGCAGCCGCAGGACATGTTCGCGGACGTGGAAGCGTCCCGGGCCGCCTTCGCCCGGCTGGTCGGGGTGTCCGGGCGCCGGGTCGCGGCCGGGGCCTCGGTCGCCGTCTACACCGGCCTGATCGCGGGCTCGCTGCCGGCCGGCGCCGAGGTCCTCACCGCCGAGGCCGACTTCACCTCCGTCGTGAACCCCTTCCACGTGCGCGGGGACCTCAAGGTGCGCACGGTGCCGCTGGAGCGGATCGCCGACGCGGTGCGGCCCGGCACGGCGCTGGTCGCGGTCAGCGCCGCGCAGTCGGCGGACGGCCGGATCGCCGATCTGCCGGCGATCCGCGAGGCCGCGCGGACGCACGGGGCCCGTACGTACATCGACGTGTCCCAGGCCGCCGGCTGGCTGCCGGTGGACGCGGACGCGTACGACTTCGTCTCCTCCGTCGCCTTCAAGTGGCTCGTCTGCCCGCGGGGGGTGGCCTTCCTGGTCGTCCCGGAGGACCTCGGGGGACTCACCCCGCTCTTCGCGGGCTGGGTCGCGGGGGAGCGTCCCTGGGACAGCTGCTACGGCCCGGTCGAGGAACTCGCCCACTCCGCACGGCGGTTCGACGAGAGCCCGAGCCTCTTCTCGTACGCCGGCGCCCGGCACTCCCTCGAACTGATCGCGGAACTGGGCGTGGACACCGTACGGGCCCATGACCTCGCGCTGGCGGACCGCTTCCGCGCGGGGCTTCAGGAGCTCGGCCACGCGCCGGTCCCGGCACCCGGGTCGGCCATCGTCTCCGTGCCCGGACTGGGCGGCCGGCAGCCGGACCTGAGCCGTGCGGGGGTCGAAGTCTCCGACCGCGCAGGCAACTTGAGGGCGGCCTTCCATCTGTACAACACGCCCGCCGACGTCGACCGGCTGCTGGACGTCCTGTCCGGTTGACCTGCGTCCCCGCACCCTGACACGGCGTGGGGGGGGGGCCCCCCGGGGGGGGCGGGGCCCCCCCCGGGGCGCGGGGCCGCCACACCCCCCCCGCCGCCGTCCCCCGGCTGCTGCCGGTCGGGCCGGTTTCCCCTGCCCCCCCCCCCCCGCCCCGGGGGGGGGCGGGCCCCCCTTGGGTCCCCCCCCCCCACGCCGTGTCACGCGGTCACGACTACCGCACGGGTGTGAAGTCCCGTGCCCCGATGTACTCCGGCCGCCGCACCGGCGCCGCGAACGGCTCCACCGCCGTGTTCTCCACGCTGTTGAACACGATGAAGACGTTGCTGCGCGGGAACGGGGTGATGTTGTCCCCGGAGCCGTGCATGCAGTTGCAGTCGAACCAGGTCGCCGAACCGGCCTTGCCCGTGAAGAGCTTGATGCCGTGCCGGCTCGCGAAGTCGGTGAGCGCCTCGTCGGACGGCGTGCCCGCGTCCTGCATCTGCAGCGACTTCTTGTAGTTGTCCTTCGGCGTGGCCCCCGCGCACCCGAGGTACGTGTGGTGCGACCCCGGCATGATCATGAGGCCGCCGTTGGTGTCGTGGTTCTCGGTCAGCGCGATCGAGACGGACACCGTGCGCATGTTCGGCAGGCCGTCCTCGGCGTGCCAGGTCTCGAAGTCCGAGTGCCAGTAGAAGCCGCTGGCACCGAAGCCCGGCTTGACGTTGATCCGCGACTGGTGGACATAGACGTCCGAGCCGAGGATCTGCCGGGCCCGGCCGACCACCCGCTCGTCGCGCACCAGCCGGGCGAAGACCTCGCTGATCTTGTGGACCTCGAAGACCGAGCGGATCTCCTGGGACTGCGGCTCGATGATCGAGCGGTCGTCGGCCCGGATCGCCGGATCGGCGATGAGCCGCTCCAACTCCTCGTGATAGACGGCGACTTCGTCCGCCGTGATGAGCTCCTCGACGGGCAGGAAGCCGTCGCGCTCGTACGACTGGAGCTCGGGCACCGAGAGGGGGCCCCGCTCGCCCGGCGCGCTCCACACGACGGGGTCCTGGCGGGGCACGGACACCTCGGTGGCGCCGCGGCTCGGGTACAGATCGGTGATCGTGGTCATCTGCTCAGACCTCCTCGGGCTCGGTCAGCAGCGGGTATACGCCGTTCTCGTCGTGGTCCTCCCGTCCGGTGACGGGCGGATTGAAGACGCAGACGCACCGGAAGTCGGTCTTGGGGCGCATGGTGTGGCGCTCGTGACCGTTCAGCAGGTACATCGTGCCGGGCGTGATCCAGTGCTTCTCGCCGGTCTCGTCATTGGTCAGTTCGGCCTCGCCCTCCACGCAGAGGACGGCCTCGATGTGGTTCGCGTACCACATCGACGTCTCGGTACCCGCGTACAGAGTCGTCTCGTGCAGAGAGAAGCCGACCTGCTCCTTGGCGAGCACGATGCGCTTGCTCTCCCACGTGCCGGACTTCGCCTTCACATGACGGTCGGTTCCCTCGATGTCCTTGAACGATCGGACGATCACGGTGTCTCGCTGCCTTTCCTGCTCGGTGCTCGGTGGTTCGTGACGACGTCTCTAGACGACCGTCTCGCGGACGGCGCGGGCGAGGGTGCGCAGACCCTCGTCCAGCTCGTCGGGCGTGATCGTCAGTGCCGGAAGCAGCTTGACGACCTCGCTCTCGGGGCCTGAGGTCTCGATGAGCAGCCCGAGTTCGAAGGCGCGGTGCGCGACGCGTCCCGCGCGCTCCTTCTCCTTGAACTCCAGGCCCCAGACGAGACCGCGTCCCCGGTACTCCTTGATGTCGGCGAGGTTCTCCTCGGTGATGGAGATCAGCGCCTGCTCGATCTGCTCGCCGCGGGCACGGGTCTGCTTCTCCATCGCCGACCCGTCGGCCCAGTACGTCTGCAGGGCCGCGGCGGCGGTCACGAACGCGGGGTTGTTGCCGCGGAAGGTGCCGTTGTGCTCGCCCGGCTCCCAGATGTCCAGCTCGGGCTTGAACAGGCACAGGGACATGGGAAGTCCGTAGCCGCTGATGGACTTGGACACGGTCACGATGTCCGGGGTGACGCCCGCCTCCTCGAAGGAGAAGAACGCTCCCGTCCGCCCGCAGCCCATCTGGATGTCGTCGACGATCAGCAGCATGTCCTGGCGTTCGCACAGGTCGGCCAGGGCGCGCAGCCACTCGGGGCGCGCGACGTTGATGCCGCCCTCGCCCTGCACGGTCTCGACGATCACCGCGGCGGGCTTGTTGAGGCCGGAGCCCTGGTCCTCGAGCAGCCGCTCGAACCACAGGAAGTCCGGGATCTGGCCCTCGAAGTAGTTGTCGAAGGGCATCGGGGTGCCGTGCACGAGCGGGATGCCGGCGCCGGCCCGCTTGAACGCGTTGCCGGTGACGGCCAGCGAGCCCAGGGACATCCCGTGGAAGGCGTTGGTGAAGGACACGATCGCCTCGCGGCCCTTGACCTTGCGGGCCAGCTTCAGCGCGGACTCGACGGCGTTGGTGCCCGTCGGGCCCGGGAACATGACCTTGTACGGCAGATCGCGCGGCCGCAGGATCAGGTTCTGGAAGGACTCGAGGAAGGCGCGCTTGGCGGTCGTCGACATGTCGAGACCGTGGGTGACGCCGTCGCGTTCCAGATAGTCGATGAGGGCGCGTTTGAGCACGGGGTTGTTGTGCCCGTAGTTGAGAGACCCGGCGCCGGCGAAGAAGTCGAGGTACTCGTGGCCGTCCTCGTCGTACATGCGGCTGCCCTGCGCGCGGTCGAAGACGGTGGGCCAGCCGCGGCAGTAGCTGCGCACCTCCGACTCCAGGGTCTCGAAGACGCTCAGGTCGGGCTGGGCGATGGTCACTGCGGGTCTCCTCCTGGGAGATGAAAGTCGTGGGGGGTCCGGGAAGGGAAAGTCGTGGGGTGCCGGACGCGGTGGCCGGTCGGGCCGGACGCCGGGCCGGTCAGAAGGACAGCGGCCCGATGCGGTAGAGCACCTCGGGGTCGTGCGAGCCGTCGGGGAACTGTCCGGCGTCGAACAGCACCTCGCGCTCGACGCTCGCGCCGTGCCGTGCGGCGTACGAGGTGAACAGGCGATCGGAGGCGGCGTTGTCCGGGGTGATGGTCGTCTCGACCGCCCTCAGCCCGTGCTCGCTGTCCCGGGCGACCCGCGCGGTCAACCCGTCGAGCAGTGCCCCGGCGAGTCCTCGCCCGCGGTACGCGGCGTCGACGGCCACCTGCCACACGAGCAGGGTGTGCGGACGCTCGGGCCGGATGTACCCGGTCACGAAACCGACGGGCTTGCCCTCCGGGTCGCGCGCCACCACCGACGTACCGGCGAAGTCACGGCACCACAGGAGGTAGCTGTACGAGGAGTTGAGGTCGAGGGTTACGGAGTCCTTGGCGATGCGCCAGAGGGCGGCCCCGTCGGCCACCTCCGGGCGGTCGATCCGAAGTCCGTCCGGCATTTCCAGGAATTCCGCTTGCAGGTCTGTTGGTGCGGCGGTCATGCGGAGTGAATTTACCGATCGAAAGTTCAGATTGCATCGTCGGTCGGGGTTACGAATGAGCCATCCGTATGTTATCGCGCGGGCGCGATCGATCACTCCTATCCGGTGCGTTATGCCCGATCTTGCCCGGATAATAGGGGAGGAAAGGGACGCGTTGTGGAGTGTGTCACAGCCGTGTAATCGCCGCGTGATCTATCCGAATTACGTCGGTTGTCGTTCGCGCAATCTTTGCGTTTAGCCTCAAAAAAAGCGGGCAGAAGAACTACGGGAAGCTGCTCGGAAATAGTATCCGAATAAGCGGCCCATAAAAGCGACTGGTGGCCCCGGGAATTCCCGCTTCAGCTCGTCCGGCGTTTGAGGAAGAGCACGCGGCGCGACAGTGGAGGCCCGGGGCGGCCCCAGTACGGCCGACGGGGACGAGACCGGGCGCCGACGGGAACGGAACCCGGCTCACGCCCCCGCGGCCCGGCTCAGGCCCCCGTGCCCCAGACGTCCCCCACCGCCCGGCCCGCCGCCTCCAGGTCCACCGCGACGCCCAGCTCCCCCAGCGCGGAGCCCAGCGCCGTGAGACACACCCGTACGACACCACGCGTGGCGTCCGGCCCGTAGTGGTTCACCCGGATCATCTCCTTGGCGAGCGCGCCCCCGCCCGCCGCCAGCGGAAGCACCGGATCCGCCGCCAGCGCCCGCGCGACCAGCTCCGCGGCGTCGATCCCCGAGGGGGCGCGCAGCGTCGTCGCCACGGGCGCCGCGTCCGCCGCCTCGTACACGTACGGCTCAAGCCCGCCGCCCAGGGCGAGCGCGCCCGCCCGGGTGGCCGCCGCGGCGGAGGCGTGGCGGGCCATCACCGCGGCCGGCCCCTCCGCCTCGATGCGCTCGACGCACGCCTCCAGGGCCAGCATTTCCAGCTGTGCCGGTGCGTGCAGCAGCGCCTTGCGGCCGCCGTCGATCCACCGCTGCTTCCAGTCGAGGAGCGAGAGGTACGAGCGCCGGGGCGCCGCGGGGTTGTCCGCCATCCGCGCCCAGGCCCGCTCACTCACGGACACCGCCGACACGCCCGCGGGGCCGCCCATCGCCTTCTGTGCGCCGATCACGCACAGGTCCACACCCCAGGCGTCCGGCAGCACCGGCTCCGCGCCGATCGACGCCACCGCGTCCAGGTAGAACAGCGCGCCGTGCTCCCGCACCACGTCGCCGATCTCCGCGACCGGGTTGGTGTTCCCCGTCGCCGCCTCCGCGTGCACCAGCGAGACGAAGTCGATCGACGGGTGCGCGGCGAACGCCTCCCGCACCTGCGAGGCCGTCACCGCCGTGTGGAAGGGCACCGCGAGGTCGATCACCGTGGCACCGCAGTCGCGCAGCCAGTCCCCGAAGGTCTGCCCGTAGGGGCCGGTGATCACGTTGAGCGCGGTCGTGCCGGGGCCGGCCGCCCCGCGAATGGCCCCTTCCAGCGGAAGCAGTGCCTCGCCCTGCATGATCACGACATCCTGCTCGGTGGAGAGCAGCCGCGCCACACGGTCCTCGATCTCCGCGAAGTGCGCCGCGCTCAGCGGGGCCAGGTCCAGGAAGGGGTGGGTCACGGCGGTGCTCTCTTCGCTCACGGGTTCCAGTACGCGGACGCGCGGATACGCGGGATTCGAGCGTAACCGGCGCTCCCGCGGGCGATCCGGACGAGGCGCGAGGGCGATCCGGACGAGGCGCGGGGGCGATCCGGACGAGGTGCGCGGGGGATCCGGACGAGGCGCCCGCGGGATCCGGACGAGGTGCGGGGGCGGGCGCTGTCGCGAAAGCTCGTGACGTGAGCCCCGCCGGGGCGGCCGCCGCCGGTTTCCGAGGCCGGGCAGGATGCGGACCATCGGATTGATTTGAGTGAGTCAAACCTTTCCTTATAATCGGAACCCTCAGTTCCCCGACAGGAGGTCCTCGTGAACTCGGTCCAAGGACGCCGGACCCGCATTCTGGCCGCCACCACCGCGACGGCCGGGCTGCTGCTCGTGGCCGGCTGCTCCTCGGACGACGGAGGGGGCAAGACCACCACCGCGGGTGGAGTCACGCTGGTCAAGGGCGGTCAGCTCACGACCTGCACCCACCTTCCGTACCCGCCTTTCCAGTCGGAGATCGACGGCAAGGTGCAGGGTTTCGACGTCTCCCTCATCGACCTGGTCGCCAAGGATCTCGGCGTGAAGCAGGACTTCGTCGACACGCCGTTCGAGAACTTCAAGACCGGCGCGTTCCTCAACTCCGGCCAGTGCGACCTCGCCGCGGCCGGCATGACGATCACCGAGGAGCGCAAGAAGAACGTCGACTTCTCCGACCCGTACTTCAACGCCACGCAGGCCGTCCTGGTCGACAAGAAGAGCGGCGTCAACTCGCTCGCGGACGTCAAGTCCAAGGGCAAGAAGCTCGGGTCGCAGGCCCAGACCACCGGCGAGGACTACGCGAAGAAGCAGGGCTTCGACCCGGTCTCCTTCGAGTCCTCCGACGCGGTGCTCAACGGACTGCGCTCCGGTCAGGTCCAGGCCGTCATCATCGACTACCCGGTCGTCCAGGGCTGGCTGAAGGACAAGGCGAACGCGGCCGCCTTCAAGGTGGTGGACAACCTCAACACCGGTGAGCAGTACGGCTTCACGGTGAAGAAGGGCAACACCAAGCTCCTCGCCGCCATCAACAAGGCGATCAAGGACGCGAAGGCCGACGGCACGTACAAGAAGCTGTACGAGAAGTGGATCGGCCCCTACGACGCCGCCGCCTCCGCTTCCCCCTCCGCCTCATGAGTGGTGCCGACGCACCGGCCCAGCCCCGCAAGTCCGGCCTGACCCGGCGTCAGAAGCGCGCCCTGTCACGCGGGGCGCAGTACGCCCTCTTCGTCGCGGCGGTGATCGCCCTCGCGCTCACCGCCGACTGGGGGCAGCTGAAGAACCAGTTCGCGCAGTGGGACCTGGTCCAGCAGATGTTCCCGGACGTCATCACGCTGGCGCTGAAGAACACCGTCCTCTACACGATGTCCGGCTTCGTCTTCGGCCTCGTGCTGGGCATGGTCATCGCCCTGATGCGGCTGTCCTCGGTGGGCCCCTACCGCTGGGTCGCCGGCATCTACATCGAGATCTTCCGTGGCCTGCCCGCCCTGCTGATCTTCGTCTTCGTGGGCGTCGCCGTACCGCTGGCGTTCCCGGGCACGGAGATCCCCGGCGGCACCTACGGCAAGGTGGCGCTCGCGCTCGGACTGGTCTCGGCCGCGTACATGGCCGAGACGATCCGGGCGGGCATCCAGGCCGTGCCCAAGGGGCAGATGGAGGCGGCCCGTTCGCTGGGCTTCTCGCATGCGCGGGCCATGGTCTCGATCGTCATCCCGCAGGCGTTCCGCGTCGTGATCCCGCCGCTCACCAACGAACTCGTCCTGCTCTTCAAGGACTCCTCGCTGGTGCTGTTCCTCGGTGTCACGCTGGAGGAGCGCGAACTCACCAAGTTCGGCCGTGACCTGGCGAGCCAGACCGCCAACTCCACACCGATCCTGGTCGCGGGCCTGTGCTATCTGCTGGTCACCGTGCCGCTCGGATTCGTCGTACGCCGCCTTGAGGCGAAGGCCGGGGAGGCCACCAAGTGAGCACGCCGCAGACACCAGAGATCCAGGTGAAGGGCCTGCACAAGTCCTTCGGCGACAACGAGGTGCTGCGCGGCATCGACCTGGAGGTGGGGACCGGCGAGGTCGTGTGCGTCATCGGCCCGTCCGGCTCCGGCAAGTCGACCCTGCTCCGCTGTGTGAACCTCCTGGAGGAACCCAGCAAGGGCGAGGTCTTCGTCGGCGGTACGGAGGTCACGCACCCCGACGTCGACATCGACGCCGTACGCCGCCGGATCGGCATGGTCTTCCAGCAGTTCAACCTCTTCCCGCACCTGTCGGTGACCGACAACCTGACCCTGCCGCAGCGCCGGGTCCTCGGCCGTGACAAGGCGGCAGCCGCCCGGGTGGCCGCCGAGAACCTGGAGCGCGTGGGCCTCTCCGAGAAGGCGGACGCCTACCCCGGCTCCCTCTCCGGCGGCCAGCAGCAGCGGGTGGCGATCGCCCGGGCGCTGGCCATGGGTCCGCAGGTGATGCTCTTCGACGAGCCGACCTCGGCGCTCGACCCGGAGCTCGTCGGCGACGTCCTCGCGGTCATGCGGATGCTCGCCGACGAGGGCATGACCATGATGGTCGTCACCCACGAGATGTCCTTCGCGCGCGAGGTCGCCGACCGGGTCGTCTTCATGGACGGCGGCGTGATCGTCGAGGAGGGCGCCCCGGCGCAGGTCATCGGCAACCCGAGCCACGAGCGGACGCGCCACTTCCTGTCCCGGCTCCTCGACCCCGCGATGGCGGACGTGGAGGAGGGGACGGCCACGACGCCGGACACGCCTCTCGACAAGGGGCTCTGACGCCCCGACAGGGCCCCCTACGAGGGGGCTGCGGGTCTCGGGTGCGGGCCCTGTCCCGGCGGGCGCGGGTGGTCGAAAAGGGGCCCTGGCCCGGCGGTGCGGGGCCCTCGGAAAGGGGCTCTGGCGCCCGCCCCCGGTGCACGAATTAAGGTGCCGTGCATGAGCGATCGCACGGTGCTGCACGTGAAGGGGCGGGTGCTCGTCGGGCCCGACGACGTCCGGGACGAACTCTGGGTCGTCGGCGGAAGGATCTCGTACGAGCGCCCCGCCGGCGCCCGTGACGTGCGCACCGTCGAGGGCTGGGCGCTGCCCGGTCTCGTCGACGCGCACTGCCATGTCGGGCTCGGCGCGCACGGGCCGGTGCCGGAGGACGTCGCGGAGAAGCAGGCGCTGACCGACCGCGAGGCCGGCACCCTGCTGATCCGGGACGCGGGCTCGCCCTCCGACACCCGCTGGACCGACGACCGCGAGGACCTCCCGAAGATCATCCGGGCGGGCCGCCACATCGCCCGCACCCGCCGCTACATCCGCAACTTCGCCCACGAGATCGAACCCGGCGACCTCGTGGCGTACGTCGCCCAGGAGGCCCGGCGCGGCGACGGCTGGGTCAAGCTGGTGGGCGACTGGATCGACCGCGGCACGGGCGATCTCGGCGCCTGCTGGCCCCGGGACGCCGTCGAGGCGGCCATCACCGAGGCCCATCGCCTGGGCGCCCGTGTCACCGCGCACTGCTTCGCCGAGGACTCCCTGCGGGACCTGGTCGAGGCGGGCATCGACTGCATCGAGCACGCGACCGGTCTCACCGAGGACACCATCCCGCTCTTCGCCTCGCGCGGCGTCGCCATCGTCCCGACGCTCGTGAACATCGCCCTGTTCCCCCAGCTCGCGGCGGACGGCGAGGCCAAGTTCCCGGCCTGGTCCGCCCACATGCGGCGACTGCACGAGCGGCGCTACGACACCGTGCGCGCCGCCTACGACGCGGGGATCCCCGTGTTCGTCGGCACCGACGCGGGCGGCACCCTCCCGCACGGCCTCGTCGCGGCCGAGGTCGCCGAGCTCGTCACCGCGGGCATCCCGCCCCTCGACGCGCTGTCCGCCACCGCGTGGGGCGCCCGCAGCTGGCTGGGGCGGCCGGGACTGGACGAGGGAGCGCCCGGCGACCTCGTGGTGTACGACGAGGACCCGCGCGCGGACGTGCGGGTGCTGGCCGCGCCGCGCCGGGTGGTGCTGAACGGCCGGGTCACCGGCTGACTCCCGGGCGCGACTCCCGGCGGCGACTCTCGGGGCGGCTCTCAGGTACGACTCGCGGGCATGCCCCCAGACATGACTCCCGGGCGCTGTGCCGGGGCGCGGCTCCCGGTTGACGCAGCGTGACGCTTCCTGAACTCGGCTCGTTGTGCACTCCTTTTCGTGCTCCGGGGCGTCAACCGGCGTGTTCGCACAAGGGGAGTCGAGTGGGTGACCGGAGGGAACAACCGTGCCCCGGGATTCGAAAGAACGCACGGAAACCCCACGTTGGAGTGAAGTCACGCCAGGTTGCTGACTGTTCACTCTCAGTGCGTAATTCTTGCCGGGTCCCAAGTCTGTTCTCTACTGGGGGTCCCACCACCTTGAACGGAAACAAGTTCCGCATGCCCGCACGCCGTCTCGCCGCCACCGCGGCGGCCTCCGTCCTGGCCGCAGGTCCCGCGGTCCTGGCCGGCGCGGGCTCCGCTCACGCGACCGCCGACCACGGCCGCGCGAGTGCCGTCGTGCTGCGCACCGGGCTCGACGTGTCCCTCCTGAACAAGACCGTGAACGTCCCGCTCGCGGTCTCCCTCAACGAAGTCCAGGCGCCGCGGAGCGCCCAGAAGACCGCGCTCACCGCCGAGTTGGACGGTGTCGACGGCGGACGCCCGTTCAGCGTGCTGCGCGCGGACGTCGCCACGGCCCGGGCGACGGTCTCCGCGACGAAGGCCGAGGGATACACGAACCTCGCGCACGCCAAACTGCACGTACCGGGTCTGCCGCTGCTCTCCCTCATCGAGGTCGAACAGGTCACGTCCAGGGCGACCTGCGTCGCGGGCAAGAAGCCGGTGGCCTCCTCGAACCTGCTCGGCTCGGTGACCGTCCTCGGCAAGAAGGTGACGCTGTCCGCCGGCGGTCCCACGCAGGTGAGCGTCCCGGGTGTCGGCGAGGTCAGCCTCGACCTCTCCACGACGCGGACCACGTCCCGCACGGCCGCCGCCTCCGCGCTGGAACTCAAGGTCTCCATCAACCCGTTGAAGCTGAACGTCGCCGAGGTCGAGGGCACGCTGACCCTCGCGCGCGCCACCTGCGAGTCGCCGGCCGAGCCGGTGAAGTCCGCGCCGAGCACGGACCCCGTGTCCGACGTGAAGCCTCAGGGGGCGCCGGCGGAGGCGGGCCTCGCCGAGACCGGCGGGAGCTCGATGACGCCGTACATCGCGGGTGGCGCGATGGTGCTGCTCGCGGTGGGCGGGGGAGGGGTGTTGCTGGCCCGGCGCGGCCGGGGCTGACGACGCGAGGCGCCCGCCCTCGAACGCCGGACGGAAGTTCAGCCCTTCCGGCGTTCGAGGAGCGGGGCGGCGGGGGCGAAACCCCCTTGGGAAACACCCCGCACCTCAACTCCCGGCCAGCGTCACCGCCCGGTCCAGTGCCTGTAGAAAGCCGTTCACCGTCGCCCGGTCCCGCACCGCGAGCCGCAGCCAGTCCTCTCCCAGTCCCGGGAAGGTGTCCCCGCGGCGCACGGCGAAGCCGAGGTCCCGCAGGTGCCGGCGGACGGCGGCTGCCCGCGGCAGCCGTACGAGCACGAACGAACCCTCGGCGGGCTCGGCGACCCGCAGCCCGTCGGGCCCGAACTCCCTGAGCCCGGCGACCAGATGGGCCCGGTCCGCGGCGATGCGGTGGGCCGCGTGAGCGGCCTCCGCGAGGGCCTGGGAGGACACGCAGGCCTCCGCGGCGGCGAGCGCGGGCGTGGACACCGGCCACAGCGGCTGGGCACGCTCCAGCTCCGCGACCGTCTCGGGAGCGGCCAGGACGTACCCGATCCGCAGCCCGGCCAGCCCCCACGTCTTCGTGAGGCTGCGCAGCACCACGAGCCCGGGGACGTCCACCCGTCCGGCGAGCGCCTCGCGCTCGCCGGGCACCGCGTCCATGAACGCCTCGTCGACCACCAACGTCCGCCCGGGACGGGCGAGTCCGGCGATCAGGGCGGCCGGGTGGAGGACGGACGTCGGATTGGTCGGGTTGCCGATCACGACCAGATCGGCGGCCTCGGGGACCACCGCCGGATCGAGCCGGAACCCCTCTTCCTCACGCAGCAGCACCCGCTCCACCGTGTGTCCGGCGTCCCGCAGGGCGGCCTCCGGCTCCGTGAACTGCGGGTGCACGACGACGGGGTGACGGACCTTCAGGGCCCGGGCGAGGAGGACGAAGGCCTCGGCCGCCCCGGCGGTGAGCAGTACCCGCTCCACCGGCAGCCCGTGCCGCGCCGCCACCGCGGCCCGCGCGGCACGTCCGTCCGGGTAGGCGGCCAGCCCGGTCAGCGACTCGGCGATCCGCTCGCGCAGCCACACCGGGGGCGTACCGGAGCGGACGTTCACGGCGAGATCGGTGAGCGTGGCGCCCTCGTCACGCATCTCGGCGTCACCGTGGTGCCGCAGATCGTGCCCCGGACCTGCCGGCCCGGTCCCGGACGCGTCCTCAGTGGGCATGGGAGTGCGAGTGCGTGTGGCCACCGTGGTGGTGCCCGTGGTGATCGCCGTCGTCGTCCGGGTGGAAGTGCGGCTGCTGCGGGAGCCCGACCTTGTCCTCGAAGCCCGGCAGCGCGATCCGGTAGACGCAGGAGTCGCAGTTCATCCGCAGATCGCCCGCGACCGCCTCCCGGTAGCGCTCCATCACCAGGTCGAGCAGCTCCGGCTCGGGACCGATGACATCGGCGGACCGCACCTCGACCTCCGGGTGCGCGGTCGCCCAGCCCTCGGTCTGCTGCCGTACCCGCTCCGGGAGGATCCCGGTGAACAGGAAGTACGGCAGGACGACGACCCGGCGCGCGCCCAGCTTCACGCAGCGGTCGAGCCCGGACGGCACGTCGGGTGCGGCCAGCGAGACGAAGGCCGTCTCCACGCCCGCGTAGCCCCGGCCCTCCCACAGCAGCCGCGCCGCCTTGTGCACCTCCGCGTTGGCGTCCGGGTCGGTCGAGCCGCGCCCGACGAGCAGCACGGTGACGTCGGCGCGGTCCTCGGGCGTCCGGGCCGTACCGCCGAGGGCCTCGTCCAGGCGCCGCTCCAGTACGGCCAGCAGCGACGGGTGCGGGCCCAGCGGACGTCCGTAGGTGTACGAGATCCCGGGGTGCCGCTCCTTCTCGCGGGTCAGCGCCGCCGGGATGTCCCCCTTGGCGTGCCCGGCGGACACCAGCATCAGCGGTACGGCGGCGAAACGCCGTACCCCCCGCGCCACGAGCTCGCCCACCGCCTCGGTCAGCGGCGGCGGCGACAGCTCGATGAACCCGCCCGCGACGGGCAGTTCGGGATGGCGGCGCCCGAGCTCCCCGACGAAGGCGCGGAAGGCCTCGGCTCCGGCCGCGTCCCGGGTGCCGTGTCCGGCGATGAGCAGGGCGGGGGCAGGGGTGGTCACGATGTCTCCTTGACGGACGGTGCGGCCTCGGCGGCCGGTACGACGGGGTGGTACAGCAGGGCGTTGAGCGCGGCCGAGGCGACGGCCGAACCGCCCTTCTCGGACACGTTGCTGACCGCGGGCAGCCCGCTCTCGCGCAGCGCGGCCTTGGACTCGGTCGCGCCAACGAAGCCGACGGGCAGACCGATGACGAGCGCCGGATCGGCGTTCAGGGTGAGCAGTTCCTCCAGTGCGGTCGGCGCGTTGCCGATCACCCACAGCGCGCCGGGCCCCACGTCCTCGTAAGCGAGCCGGATCGCGTGTGCCGAACGGGTCAGCCCAGGACCGGACTTGGCGTCCCTGAGCCGGCAGACAGTGTCGCGGCGGGTGATGCCGGCCGCGACCATCTCCACGTCCACGACGACGGCCGCACCGGCGTGCAGCGCGGCGTGGGCCTTCTCCAGCACGTCCTCGTCCATGACGAGATCGTCGGCGTACCCGAGGTCGGCCGCCGAGTGGATCACGCGCTCCACGACCGCGCGCGTCAGCGGCGGGAAGTGCGAGGTGTCCAGCCGGGCCCGCAGCCGCCGGAAGGACTCCTGCTCGATGGGGTGCACGACCCGGGGCTCCGGGAACACCCGGCTCGTCGGGCTCACTTGGGCTCCTCCTGCCAGCGGTAGCCGCGCGGTGTCACCATGCGCCCGGCGATCTCCCGGGTCGCCGTGTTGCCCACGGTCACGACGGTCATCATGTCCACCACGGCCGGGTCGAGACCGGCGAGCGTGGTGAGAAGGCGGCTCTCGTCCGGGCGCGAGGCGTTCCGTACGACGCCCACCGGCGTTGTCGGCTCCCGGTGCTCCGCGAGGATCGCGAGCGCCTTCGGCAGCTGCCAGTCGCGGCCCCGGCTGCGGGGGTTGTAGAAGGTCACGACGATGTCGGCCTCCGCGGCGGCCCGTACCCGCCGCTCGATGACCTCCCACGGCGTGTGCAGGTCGGAGAGGCTGATCGACACATGGTCGTGGCCCAGCGGCGCGCCCAGGATCGCGCCGGCCGCGAGCGCGGCCGTCACACCGGGCACTCCGACCACGTCGATGTCGTCGGACGCCTCGGCCAGTGCCGGCGACGCCATCGCGTACACCCCCGCGTCACCGCTGCCGATCAGCGCGACGGCCTGCCCGCGCCGGGCCTCGGCCACCGCCGTCCGCGCCCGCTCCTCCTCGGCGCCGAGCCCCGACTCCAGGATCCGGGTGCCGGGCCGCAGCAGATCGCGGATCTGGTCGACGTACTGGTCGAGTCCGACGAGCACGGAGGCCCGCCGCAGCTCCTCCTTGGCGCGCGGGGTGAGCAGATCGCGTGCCCCCGGTCCGAGCCCGACCACGGCCAGCCGGCCGCGCGCCGCGCGCCGTACGACCGCGCAGGTCGCCCGCGCCGGCTGCCCGTCCGCTCGCTCCGACTTCCGCTTGGGGACGAGGAGTTCACCCCCGCGGACGAGCGCCGCGGCCTCCGCCACGGACGGCGTGCCGACCGCCGCGAGCGGCGCGTCCGAGGGGTTCGGCACCTCGACCGCCGCCAGCTCCGCCGCGCTGTACGTCACCACGGGCACCCCGAGCCGCTCGGCCGCGCCGATGATCCCCGGCTCGTCCGCCTTGGCGTCCACGGTGGCCAGTTCCGCGACGGACTGCGCGGAGAGGCCGGCCTCCCGGAGTACGCCCTCGACCAGGCCGAGCACCTCGTCCACCGGAGCGCCCTTGGACGCGCCGACGCCGACGACGAGGGAGGGCGGCCGGAGGACGACCTCGTGCTCGGTGTGCTCGACGGCGCGGTCGGTGAGCCGGATCGCGTACGTGCCTCCCGGCGCGACCGGGAGCGGAGGGAGGGGCCAGGGCACGTCGGTGTGCAGGCTCACGGGCTCACCGTCGAGCAGGGCCCGGGTGACCCCGGCGACATTGCCCTCCACCGGGAATCCGAGCGTGTCCAGACCCGGTACCCCCACCGCGTCGGTCGCCGTCGTCACCACCGGCTCGGCCCCGAGCAACTCGCCCACCTCACGGGCGAGTTCGTTGGCGCCGCCGCCATGGCCGCCCAGGAGGGACACGGCGAACCGCCCCGCCTCGTCGACGCACACGACCCCCGGGTCGGCCGCCTTGCCGCAGAGCAGCGGCGCGACCAGCCGCACCACGGCTCCGGTGGCGAGGAAGCACACCAGCTGGTCGCACTCGGCGAAGGCCCGCCGTACGGCGTCCGCGACGGGTCCGTCGTACACCCGCGTCCGGTCGGGCCAGGACGCGGCCAGCCGGTCACGGGCAGCCGCCCCGGCCGCCGTGGCGGAAATCAGGCCGATCACTGGGGGACTCCTTCGGTACGGGCCGGAGGCCTGGCGCCCCACAGCAGAAAGACGGGATTGGTCGCCGCGAGCCGGGTGACATCGCCGGGCAGCGGCGCGAGCCGCGAGGACTGCAACAGCACCCCGTCGCAGTCGAACCCCGCGGCGGTGAGCGCCTCCCGGACCGCCGGCACCCGGTCGAGCGCGGCCATCGCGACCACCACGGCCCGCCGGGCCCGCCGCGCGCAGGCCGCGACGATGGCGGGCAGCTCGCGGCCCCCGCCGCCGATGAAGACGGCGTCCGGATCGTCCAGGTCGGACAGCACGGTGGGCGCCGCGCCGTGCACCACCCGGACGTCCACGCCGTGCGCGCCGGCGTTGGCGCGGATGCGGTCCACCCCGTCCCGCGTCTTCTCTATCGCGGTGACCGAGGCACCGAACCGCGCGCACTCGACGGCGACGGAGCCGGAGCCCGCGCCCACGTCCCAGACGAGGTCGCCCAGCCGCGGACCCAGCCGGGCCAGCGCGAGTGCCCGTACCTCGAACTTGGTGATCATCGAGTCGCGGTGCGCGAACTCGCTCTCGCCCAGGGCCCATCGGGTGGGGCCGAGCGGCGGTCCGGCCACGGTGCGCAGGGGCGCGAGAGCCCGCGTCTCGTCCAGACACAGCACGACACTCACCGCCGTACCCCACTCGCGGGACGCGGCCTCGGCCGGTGTCACGCGCTCCACACGCTCGCGCCCGGGGTCGCCGAGCGCGCTCGCCACGACGAGGACGCGTTCGCCGGAGCGGTAGGCGAGCGCGGCGCCCAGCTCGGCGGGTCCGGCGCCGGGGCCGGTGAGCACGGCCACCTTCGGATGCGACCGGCAGACGTTGACGGCGGTGCGCACATCACGCCCGTGGGCGCTCACCACCACCGCGTCGTCCCAGGGCAGCCCGAGCCGCGCGAAGGCGGTGGCGACGGACGAGACCCCGGGGTCGACCCGCAGCCGCTCCGGGCCGAACCGCTCGGCCAGCGCCCGGACGATCCCGAAGAACCCGGGGTCACCGGAGGCGAGCACGACGACGGGCTGTTCGTCGGCGTGTTTCTCCAGGTGCCGTTCGACCGCGTCCAGGGCGGGTGCGAGCGCCCCCAGCACGATCCGCGCGGCGGTGTCCGGCAGCCCCGCGGCCGTCAGATGGCGTCCGGCACCGACCACGAGGGCCGCCCCGGCCAGCGCCGCCTCGGCGTCCGCGGAGAGGGCCGCGCCCGTCCCCGTACCGATGACGGTGATCACGGCTTCGCACCTCGCGCGCGCAGGGCCTTGCGGGCCTCGGGGTCGGCCTTGCGGAAGCCGTGGAAGTGCCCGGGGTGGTAGAGGTGCGAGCGGGTGCCGCTCGCGCCGAGTGCCGGGCCGACCAGGAAGAGCGTGTGCTTCCAGAGCTTGTGCTCCTTGACGGTCTCCTCCAGCGTCTCGATCGTGCACGTCACGATCAGCTCCTCCGGCCAGGTCGCCTGGTACGCGACGACGACCGGCGTCGAGGTCGGATAGCCGCCCTCCAGGAGCTCCCGTACGAGCTGTCCGCTGCGGGCGGCCGACAGGAAGAGCGCCATGGTCGTCCCGTGCCGGGCGAACTCCCGCACCTCCTCGCCGGGCGGCATCGGCGTCTTGCCGCCGCCGAGCCGGGTGAGGATCACGGACTGCGCGACCTCGGGGATCGTCAGCTCGCGCTGGGCGAGGGCGGCGACGGCGGAGAACGAGGAGACCCCGGGGACGATCTCCGTCTCGACGCCGATGTCGGCACAGCGGTCGACCTGCTCCTGCGTACCGCCCCACAGGGCCGGGTCGCCGGAGTGGATGCGGGCCACCTTCAGCCCGTCCTCGGCGGCGCGCTCGTACACGGCGACGACGTCCTCCAGGGACATCGTGGCGGAGTCCAGCACCTCCGCACCCTCGCGCGCGTGGTCGAGGACCTCCGCCTGCACCAGGCTGGCCGCCCAGATCACGATGTCCGCGTCCGCGATGGCGCGCGCGGCGCGGAACGTCAACAGATCGGCGGCGCCGGGGCCGGCACCGACGAAGGTCACCTTGCCGGCGTGGGCATCGGCCATGGAAATCGGTCCTCTCCTACGAAAACTCTGGTTCTGCGAGGTTCTGGTGTGACGAAGCTCTGGTGCCGTGAAGCTCTGGTGCCGCGCAAGGCCCCGGATCCGCGAAAAGTCAGTGCGCGCACAGCCGTCGGACGTGCGTGAACCGGGGGTGATCGGATAGCAAGGGCATATGGCGGTCTTCGTCGCGCTCGGCGCGTTCCTGATGACGCTGGCCGGCGGTTGGACGGCGCAGCGGGTGACCGACCGTCGTCATCTGGTCCTGGGCCTGGCCGGCGGCCTGATGCTCGGCGTGGTCGGCCTCGATCTGCTCCCGGAGGCGATCGCCGCTGCGGGCCGGGACGTCTTCGGCGTCCCCGCCGCGCTGCTCCTGTTCGTGGCCGGGTTCCTGCTGGCCCATCTGGTGGAACGGCTGCTCGCCACCCGGCAGGCCGCGCACGGCGGCGACGAGCACGACGGCCGGGCACCCCAGGTGGGCCTGACCGCGGCGGCCGCGATGGTCGGGCACAGCGCGATGGACGGCGTTGCGATCGGTGCCGCGTTCCAGGTGGGCGGCGGTATGGGCCTCGCGGTCGCGCTCGCCGTGATCGCCCATGACTTCGCGGACGGCTTCAACACGTACACGATCACCAGCCTGTACGGGAACGCCCGCCGCAAGGCGATCACGATGCTCGTCGCGGATGCGGTGGCCCCGGTGGCCGGCGCCGCCTCGACGCTGTTCCTCACCATCCCGGAGGAGGCGCTCGGCGCCTATCTGGGCCTCTTCGGCGGCGTCCTGCTGTATCTCGCCGCGGCCGAGATCCTCCCGGAGGCCCACCACGAGCACCCGGCCCGCTCGACCCTGCTGTGCACGGTCGCGGGCGTGGCCTTCATCTGGCTGGTGGTGGGCCTGGCGGGCTGACCCCCGCCGTACATGCCGCTGACGGTGGGTGCGGCGGGCCGGTACCCGCCCTCTCCCCGCGTTCACAGTTTCCCGCCGCGTCCGCCGTCGCGCGGGGCGGGCGCGATCAGCGTGGAGAGGTAGGGCAGCGGGCCGCCGTCGAGCTCGGCGGCCGGCCGGATGGACTCCTCGGGCAGCCCGAGCGCCGACCCCCACACGGCGTCGTCGAGGCGGCCGGTCTCGCGCAGCGCCGCCGCGACCTCCAGCGCCTGCCGCCCGAACTTGTACGCGACGACCGTGCCGGGCCCGTGCAGCGCGTCCTTGAGCACGGCGGCCCCGGCGGTCACCGGCACCAGGGTCAGCGGCTCGGTCCCCTCCGTGAGGACGGCCCCCGAGCGGGCGGCGAGGTCCTGCATGGCGGTGATGCCCGGGACGGTCTCCACCACGGTGCCCGGGACCAACTCCCCGATGGTGTGGGCGAGATAGGTGAACGTGGAGTACACGTTCGGGTCGCCGATGGTGGCGAAGGCGACGGTGGCGTGCCGGTCGAGCAGCGCGGCGACCCGCTGCCCGGCGGCGTCCCACGCGGCCTCCCGCCGCGCCCGGTCGGTCCGCTCGTTGAGCGCGAACACCACCCGTACGACCTTGTCCTCGGGGACGTAGTGCAGGACGGTCGCCTCGGCGCGCCCGCGTTCACCGGTGTCCATCACGGGCACGACCACGACCTCGGCCGCCCGCAGAGCGTTGACACCCTTGACGGTGACCAGCTCCGGGTCCCCGGGGCCGACCCCGACTCCGATCAGCTTGCTGCTCATGACGTCAGGCACCTCTCCACGAACCGACGGGCGACACCGGGCGCGGACGCCCAGTGCGTGTGCAGATAACTCGCGTGCACACCTTGTTGTACGAAACCTTCGACCCGCGGCGCCGGGGCGCGGACACCCCACGCGGGAGCCGCCCCCGCGCCCGGCTCGAGCACGGTCCGGTGGAACTCGTGCCCGCGCAGCCGCGCTCCCGCCTCCGCGAGCACACTCTCCGACACGGCGACGGCGTCCCGATAGCCCAGGGTGAGCCGCTCGCTCATCCGGGCCTTCGCGTCGAGGACGCCGCACATGGGCTGTCCGTCGAGCTCACGGGACAGATACAGCAGTCCGGCGCACTCGGCGGCGACAGGAGCCCCGCTGAGCGCCAGACCGGCGACGGCCTTCCGCAACGGCTCATTGGCCGACAGCTCGGGCGCGTACACCTCGGGGAACCCGCCCCCGATGACCAACCCGCTTGTCCCGTCCGGAAGTTGCTCGTCCCGCAGCGGATCGAAGGCGACGACCTCGGCCCCGGCGGCGGCCAGCAGTTCGGCATGCTCGGCATAGGAGAACGTGAACGCGGGCCCTCCGGCAAGGGCGACCACCGCATCCTGCGGCGGCTCCGCCGTGGGGCCCACGGCCTCAGCCGCATCCCAAGCCGTGGCCGACACCGCAGGGGCGCTGCGCGCCAGCGCAAGGAGCGCATCGAGGTCACACCCCTCCCGCACCTGCGCGGCCATCGCCGCCACCGCCTCGACAGCCGCCGGCCGCCGCTCGGCAACGGGCACCAGCCCGAGGTGCCGCGACGGCGTGTCCACCTGCGGAGCACGCCGCAGCACCCCGAGAACAGGCACCCCGGACTCGTCCAGCGCCTCCCGCAGCAACGCCTCGTGCCGCTCGGACCCCACCTTGTTGAGGATCACCCCCGCGATCCGCACCCCGGGATCCCAGGAGGCGAACCCGTGCACCAGCGCGGCCACGGACCGCGACTGCGACGAGGCGTCCACGACCAGCACCACCGGTGCCCGCAGCAGCTTCGCGACATGGGCCGTGGACGCCAGCTCGCCCTGTCCCGCGGCCCCGTCGAACAGCCCCATCACACCCTCGACGACGGCGAGATCGCAGCCGCGGGCACCGTGCGCGAACAGCGGCGCGACCAACTCCGCCCCGCACAGATAGGAGTCGAGGTTCCGGCCCACGCGCCCGGTGGCGAGCGCGTGATACCCGGGGTCGATGTAGTCGGGCCCCACCTTGTGCGGGGACACGGCGAGCCCCCGCGAGGCGAAGGCCGCCATCAGCCCCGTGGCAACGGTGGTCTTGCCGCTGCCCGAGGAGGGCGCGGCGATGACCAGCCGGGGGACGGACATCACCACTCGATGCCCCTCTGGCCCTTCTGGCCCGCGTCCATCGGATGCTTGACCTTGGACATGTCGGTGACCAGATCGGCGAAGTCCACCAGCTTCTCCGGGGCGTTGCGCCCGGTGATCACGACATGCTGGGTCCCGGGCCGGTCCCGCAGCACGGCCACGACCTCGTCGACGTCGACCCAGCCCCAGTGCATCGGGTAGGCGAACTCGTCCAGCACGTACAGCTGGTACGTCTCGGCGGCGAGGTCCCGCTTGACCTGCTCCCAGCCTTCGCGGGCCTTCTCCTCGTTGTCCATCTGGGAGTCGCGCTGCACCCACGACCAGCCCTCGCCCATCTTGTGCCAGTCGACGGACCCGCCCTCGCCGGACGCACCCAGCACGCGCAGCGCGTTCTCCTCGCCGACCTTCCACTTCGCCGACTTGACGAACTGGAACACCCCGATGGGCCACCCCTGGTTCCAGGCACGCAGCGCGAGCCCGAACGCGGCGGTGGACTTGCCCTTGCCCACGCCCGTGTGGACCACGACCAGCGGCCGGTTCCGGCGCTGACGCGTCGTCAGCCCGTCGTCCGGTACGACACTCGGCTGTCCCTGCGGCACTACGCGGCCCTCCTCGAAGTCCCCTGCACATCCCTGACCAGACCGGCGATCGAGTCGGCGCGCAGCTCGTCCAGCGTCACGGCCGTCCCGCCCAGCTCACCCGCGAGCTGTCCCGTGAGCCCCAGCCGTACCGGCCCCGCCTCGCAGTCGACGACGACGGAGGCGATGCCGTCGGCCGCGAAGAGCCGCGCCGCACGCCCGGCGAGGGTCACCGGCTCCGGACCGCCCGTGGCCCGCCCGTCCGTCACCAGGACGACCAGGGGCCGCCGGGCCGCGTCCCGCAGCCGCTCGACCCGCAGCACGTCGTGCGCGCGCAGCAGGCCGGCCGCCAGCGGCGTACGGCCGCCGGTGGGCAGCGTCTCCAGCCGGGCCGCCGCCGCGTCCACGGACGAGGTCGGCGGCAGCGCCACCTCGGCCGCCGACCCGCGGAAGGTCACCAGCCCCACCTTGTCCCGCCGCTGATACGCGTCGAGCAGCAGCGACAGCACCGCGCCCTTCACGGCACTCATCCGCTGCCGCGCCGCCATCGACCCGGAGGCATCCACGACGAAGAGCACGAGGTTGCCCTCACGCCCCTCGCGGGTGGCCTGGCGCAGATCGTCCCGCCGTACGACGAGACCGCGGCCGGAGCGCCCGCGCGCCAGCTGATGCGGCGCCGCCGCCTGCACGGTCGCCGCCAAGTGCAGCTTGGTGAGCGCCCCTTGGGGCCTTCGCGAGCCGGTCGTCCGGCCGTGCTCGGTCCGCGCCCGCGAGCGCCGGCCCGCCGCGCCCTCACCGAGACCGGGCACGCTCAGCACCTTCGTACGGAAGGGCTCGGCGGCACGCACGGGGGACTGTTCGCCGCCCGGCTGCGGCTGCCCGCCCTCACCGGACTCGGCCTGCGCGGGGACGTCACCCGGCGCCTGCGGTGCGGAACCGTCCTCGGGCCCGTCGTCCGGCCCGTCCTGCGGCGGCCGGCCGCCACCACCGGGCCCGTCCGGATCCGGATCGTCGTCCCCGTCGCCGTCCTGCCCGCCGAACTCCTCCAGCGTCTCGTCGAGCTTGTCCTCGTCGAGCCCCGGCGCGTCGAAGGGGTTCCGGCGCCGCCGGTGCGGCAGCGCCAGCAGCGCCGCCTGCCGCACGTCCTCGGCGAGCACCTCGGTCCGTCCGTCCCAGGCGGCCAGCGCGGTCGCCGTCCGCGCCATCACGATGTCGGCCCGCATCCCGTCGACCTCGAAGGCCGCACAGGTCGCCGCGATCTGCCGCAGCGCCCCGTCCCCGAGCCGCACGGACGGCAGCAGCTCCCGGGCGGCCACGATCCGCGCCCGTACGGCGGACTCCTCGTCGGCCCAGCGGGCGGCGAAGCCCTCCGGGTCGTCGTCGTAGGCGAGCCGGCGCCGGACGACCTCGACCCGCTGGTCGGGCTCCCGCGAGGCCGCGACCTCGACCGTCAGCCCGAACCGGTCGAGCAACTGCGGCCGCAGCTCGCCCTCTTCGGGGTTCATGGTCCCGACGAGCAGGAACCGCGCGGCATGCCGTACGGACACACCCTCGCGCTCCACGTACGAGGCACCCATCGCGGCCGCGTCCAGCAGCAGGTCGACCAGGTGGTCGTGCAGCAGGTTGACCTCGTCGACGTACAGGATCCCGCGGTGCGCGTCGGCCAGCAGGCCCGGCTCGAAGGCCTTCACGCCCTCCGCGAGCGCCCGCTCGATGTCGAGCGCCCCCACCAGCCGGTCCTCGGACGCGCCGACCGGCAACTCGACCATCCGCGCGGGGCGCTGGACACCGGGCCCGGCCTCGTGCGGCCCGTCCGGGCATGCCGGGTCGGGGGAGCCGGGCGCACACGAGAAACGGCACCCGGCGACGACGTCCACCTCCGGCACGAGAGCCGAAAGGGCGCGTACGGCCGTGGACTTGGCGGTGCCCTTCTCGCCGCGCACCAGCACACCGCCCACCGCCGGCGACACGGCGTTCAGCAGCAGCGCGAGCCGCAGGTCGTCCTGGCCGACCACGGCCGTGAACGGAAACGGGGTACTCACTGGTCGTCGCCCTCCAAATCGCCTTCGAGCTCCAGATAGGTGGCGCGCAGCCGCTCCAGCGTGTCCGCGTCCGGCTCGGCCCACAGCCCGCGGTCGGCCGCTTCGAGCAGCCGTTCCGTGATTCCGCGCAGCGCCCAGGGGTTGGACTTCTTCATGAAGTCCCGGTTCTCCGGGTCGAAGACGTACTCCGCGCTGAGCTTCTCGTACATCCAGTCGTCGACGACCCCGGCCGTGGCGTCGTACCCGAAGAGGTAGTCGACGGTCGCCGCCATCTCGAAGGCGCCCTTGTAGCCGTGCCGCCGCATCGCCGCCATCCAGCGGGGGTTGACGACCCGGGCGCGGAACACGCGGTGCGTCTCCTCGCCGAGGGTGCGGGTCTTCACCTGGTCGGGTGTGGCGGAGTCGCCGACGTACGCCTCGGGGCTCGTGCCCGTCAGATGGCGGACCATGGCGACCATGCCGCCGTGGTACTGGAAGTAGTCGTCCGCGTCGACGAGGTCGTGCTCGCGGGTGTCGACGTTCTTCGCCGCCACCGCGATGCGCTTGAACGCCGTCTCCATGTCACCGCGCGCGGCCCGGCCGTCGAGCCCGCGCCCGTAGGCGTAACCGCCCCACACCGCGTACACCTCGGCGAGGTCCGCGTCGGAGCGCCAGTTGCGCGCGTCGATCAGCGGCAGCAGACCCGCGCCGTACGCGCCCGGCTTGGAGCCGAAGATACGGGCCGTCGCGCGCCGCCGGTCGCCGTGTTCGGCGGTGTCCTCGTCGGCGTGCTTGCGGACGTAGTTGCGGTCGGCGGGCTCGTCCAGCTCGGCGACCGCCCGTACGGCATCGTCGAGCAGCCCGACGACGTGCGGGAACGCGTCCCGGAAGAAGCCGGAGATGCGGACCGTGACGTCAATGCGCGGCCGGCCCAGCTCGGCCGGCGGCACGATCTCGAAACCGGTCACCCGGCGCGAGGCGTCGTCCCACACCGGGCGGCAGCCGAGCAGCGCGAGGATCTCCGCGATGTCGTCGCCCTGGGTGCGCATGGCCGAGGTGCCCCACACCGTGAGGCCGACGGACGTCGGGTACGCGCCGGTGTCGCTCAGGTACCGCTGGATCAGCGAGTCCGCGAGCGACTGCCCGACCTCCCAACTCAGCCTGGACGGGATCGCCTTGGGGTCGACGGAGTAGAAGTTGCGGCCGGTCGGCAGGACGTTCACGAGCCCGCGGGTGGGGGAGCCCGACGGACCCGCCGGGATGTAACCGCCGTCAAGTGCCTTGAGGATGTGGGTGATCTCGTCCGTCGTCCGGGCCAGCCGGGGCACGACCTCACGGCACGCGAACTCCAGCACGGCGACGGCGTCCGGGAGTTCGACGCCCACCACCTCGCGGACGAGAGCGGGCACGGCCGCCGTGTCCCAGCCGCGTTCCTCCATGCCCTCCGCGAACCGGCGGCACAGCTGCTCGAGGAGGTCGATCGCGTCCGCGCCCGTCCGGGCGGGCCCCTCGACCAGCGAGGACAGCCCGTCCGGCACCTTCACCGGCGCACCGGGCTCGCCCAGCAACTCCTTCTCGACCAGCCCGAAGTGCTCGGCGAGGCAGGCCCGCAGACCGGGCAGCGCGTTCGCCGCGCCGCCCCACACCTGGGAGGCGCGCAGGACGGCCAGTACGAGATTGACCCGCGGCTCGGCCTCCGGGCCACCCCCGAGAATGTGCAGGCCGTCGCGGATCTGCACGTCCTTGATCTCGCACAGATAGCCGTCGATGTGCATGACGAACGAGTCGAAGTCGTCGTCGTCCGGCTGGTCGTCGACATGCAGGTCGTGGTGCAGCTCGGCCGCTTTGACCAGCGTCCAGATCTGCGCGCGGACGGCCGGGGCCTTCGTCGGGTCCAGGTCGGACACGAGCGCGTACTCGTCGAGGAGCTGCTCCAGCTTCGCCAGGTCGCCGTACGTGTCGGCGCGCGCCATCGGCGGTACGAGGTGGTCGACGACCGTGGCGTGCCCGCGGCGCTTGGCCTGGGTGCCCTCGCCGGGGTCGTTGACGATGAAGGGGTAGACCAAGGGGAGTTCACCGAGCACCGCGTCGGGCGCGCAGCCGCTGCTGAGGCCGAGTCCCTTGCCCGGCAGCCACTCCATCGTGCCGTGCTTGCCCATGTGGACGACCGCGTCGGCGCCGAACGAGTTCTCCAGCCACCGGTACGCCGCCATGTAGTGGTGCGACGGCGGCATGTCCGGGTCGTGGTAGATCGCGATCGGGTTCTCGCCGAAGCCGCGCGGCGGCTGGATCATCACGACGACGTTCCCGAACTGGAGGGAGGCCAGCACGATGTCGTCGCCGTCAATGTACAGATTGCCCGGCGGCTCGCCCCACGCCTCCAACATGCCGTTGCGCAGCTCGGGTTCGAGCTTTTCGAACCACGCCTGGTAGTCGGCCAGCGGCACGCGTGCGGGGGCCGACGCGAGCTGCTCCTCGGTGAGCCACTCGACGTCGTGGCCGCCCGCCGCGATGAGGCGGTGGATCAACTCGTCGCCGTTGTCCGGGTATTCGGTGAGGGCGTACCCGGCGCCCTTCAGCGCGTCGAGCACCCGTACCGCCGAGGCGGGCGTGTCCAGGCCCACCGCGTTGCCGACCCGGGAGTGCTTGGTCGGGTAGGCGGTGAAGACGAGCGCGAGTTTCTTCTCCGCGTTCGGCTTGTGCTTCAGCCGGGCGTGCCGCACGGCGATGCCGGCGACGCGCGCGGCCCGCTCGGGGTCGGCGACGTACACCGGGACATCGTCCGGGCCCTGCTCCTTGAAGGAGAAGGGGACGGTGATGAGCCGCCCGTCGAACTCCGGAATCGCCACCTGCATCGCCGCGTCCATGGGGGAGAGCGCGGCGTCCGACGCCTCCCACGCGGCGTGCGAGGAGGTCAGGCAGAGGCCTTGCAGGACCGGGATGTCGAGGTCGGCGAGCGCCCCGATGTCCCAGGCCTCCTCGTCACCGCCCGCCGACGCCTGCGAGGCGTGGGTGCCGCCCGCGGCGAGCACGGTGGCGACCAGCGCGTCGGCCTTCCCGAGGATCTCGTACAGACCGGAGTCGGCGCCGCGCAGCGAACCGCAGTACACGGCAAGGGCGTTGGCGCCCCGGGCCTCGATCGCGTCGCAGAGCGTGTCGACGAAGGCGGTGTTGCCGGACAGCTCGTGCGCCCGGTAGAAGAGCACGCCGACCGTCGGCCGGCCCTCGACGAACGGGCGCTCGCCGCTCACGCCGTACTCCGCCATCTTCCGCGGTTCTTCGAAGCCCTCGCCGGTCAGCAGCACGGTGTCCGAGAGGAAACGCGTCAGCTCGGTGAGGTTCTCCGGGCCGCCCTCCACGAGATAGCGCAGCGCCTCCGCGACGACACCGGCCGGTACCGACGACTCGGCCATCAACTCGGCGTCGGGGACGGCCTCTCCGCCCAGCAGCACGGTCGGGATGCCGGACGTCTTCAGGAAGGCGAGCCCGTCCTCCCAGGCCCGCTTGCCGCCGAGCAGTCGTACGACGGCGATGTCCGCCCCCGTGACGAGGGCGGGCAGCTCCTCCGCGACATCCACGCGGGTCGGATTGCCGATCCGGTACGCGGCGCCGGAGGCCCGGGCCGCCAGCAGATCCGTATCGGCGGTCGACAACAACAACACTGTGCTCATGCGGGCGCTCCCGGTGGAATGAAAGGCAGTCCTTGCGGCGCGCCCGACTCGATGAGCCGCCACAGCGCGTCCGTGTCCGCGTGTTCCTCGATCAGATCGCCGAGCCGGTCCAGCTGCTCCTCGCGCAGCGCCGCGAACGACGTGTCGGCGGCCGGCACGAAGCGACGCCCCGCGGCGGCCGCCACCTCGCGCAGAAAGGCACGCCGGAACCCGTCCGACTCCAACGAGCCGTGCCAGTGCGTACCCCAGACGGCGCCGACCCGGCAGCCGTCCAAGCTGTGCCCATTGTCATCAGAGATGAACGCTTCTCCGCCGGTCACTTCGGCGACCCCGTGGTGGATCTCGTATCCCTCGACGGCTTCGCCGAGCGCCTCCCCGACGGGCCGGGTCAGCGTCTTCTCCCGCGCGAACCGCACCCGTACCGGCAGCAGTCCGAGTCCGTCGACGTGTCCCGCCCGCGACTCGACCTCGTCCTCGATGTGCTCGCCGAGGACCTGGAAGCCGCCGCAGATCCCGAGCACCGGCCGCCCCTCGGCGGCCCGTCGCGCGACCGCGTCGGCGAGCCCGCGCTCCCGCAGCCACTCCAGCGCCTTCACCGTCCCCCGGGTCCCCGGGAGGACGACGAGGTCCGCGTCGGCCAGTTCCTCGGCCCGGTCCACGAACCGCACGACGACACCCGGCTCGGCGGCCAGCGCGTCCACGTCCGTGAAGTTGGACATCAGCGGGACCGCGCAGACGGCGACGCGCAGCACGTCCTCGCCGACCGGGGGAGCCACGACGGACTCGCGCACGGTCCCGCGCAGCGACACCCGCAGCCCGTCCTCCTCATCGATCCCCAGACCGTGCCGGAACGGCAGCACGCCGTACGAGGGCCGTCCGGTGAGGCCGTGGAGCATGTCGAGCCCCGGTTCCAGCAGGGAGACGTCACCGCGGAACTTGTTGACCAGGAACCCGGCGACGAGCTCCTGGTCCGCGCGGCTCAGCAGCGCGACCGTCCCGAAGAAGGACGCGAAGACGCCCCCACGGTCGATGTCCCCGACCACGAGCACGGGCAGCCGCGCGTTCCGCGCGATCCCCATGTTCACGATGTCGGTCCGCCGCAGATTGATCTCGGCCGGGCTGCCGGCTCCTTCACAGATCACCGCGTCATACGTGCCCCGCAACGCGGCCAGACAGTCGAGGACGGTCCCGAGCAACGCCTCCTGGCGTCCGCCGTGGTAGCCGCCCGCACTCATCTCGCCCACCGGCCTGCCCATCAGCACCACTTGGCTGCTGCGGTCACTGCCCGGCTTCAGCAGCACGGGGTTCATCTGCGCGGTGGGCTCCACCCGGGCGGCCTGGGCCTGCATGGCCTGGGCCCGCCCGATCTCGGCGCCCTCGCGCGTGACGAACGAGTTCAGGGACATGTTCTGCGCCTTGAAGGGCGCGACCTTCACCCCCTGGCGCACCAGCCACCGGCAGATCCCGGCGGTCACGACGCTCTTGCCGGCGTCGGAGGTCGTGCCGGCGATCAGCAGTCCGCCGCTCATGACGCGGCCCCCCTCTTGCTCCTGAACAGCAGCCGTCCGGCGGCACACACGCCCAGCGCGAGCGCGCTCACCCGCCGCGACAGCCGGACGGCCCGCTCGATGTCAGCGACCTCGACGGCCCGTCCGGTCTCGTTGAGGACGGGCCGGTGCTCGACCCGGCCCCCGTACGAGAGGGTGCCGCCGAGCCGCACGCCGAGCGCGCCCGCGAACGAGGCCTCGACGGGACCGGCGTTCGGGCTGGGATGCCGGCCGGCGTCGCCGCGCCAGGCGCGGACGGCGCCGCGCGGGTCGCTGCCCGCGACGGCGGCGAGTACGGCGGTCAGCCGGGCCCCGGGCCACCCCATGACGTCGTCGAGCCGCGCCGAAGCCCAGCCGTAGCGGCGGTACTTGGCGGACTTGTGCCCGACCATGGCGTCCAGCGTGTTGACGGCCCGGAAGCCGGCCAGCCCGGGCACGCCGGCCACGGCGCCCCACACGAGCGCTCCCACCACGGCGTCGGAGGTGTTCTCGGCGACGGACTCGACGACGGCACGCGCGATCCCGTCCGCGTCGAGTGCCTGAGGATCCCGCCCGCACAGATGCGGCAGCCGCTCCCGGGCCACCTCGATGTCCCCGGCCGCCAGCGCACCGCCGATCGCCCGGGCCTCCCGGGCGAGGGAGGTTCCGCCCACGACGGCCCAGGTGGCGGTGGCGGTCAGCGCGAGGGAGGTGGCACCGGAGCTGCGCAGGGAACGGCTCGCGAGGGCGGCGAGCCCGGCAACGCCACCCGCGCAGACGGCGGTGTGCAGTGCGCCCCACCCGCGGTGGTCGCGCCACAACGTCCGCTCCACAGCACCCGCGGCCTGCCCGAAGACGGCGACCGGGTGCCCGCGGCGGGGATCGCCGAGGAGCAGGTCACCGAGGAGGCCGGCGGCGGTGCCGTACGCGAAGACGCGATCGGCACGCATCGGTTCAGCCGACCGGAACGTCGGCTTGGACCGGGGTACTCAACGCACTGGGGCAGCCGCGCATGGCGATATGTCCTCACTCAGGGTGTCCGCGCCCTGGTTCGACGAGACCGGCGGTGAGAGTTCCTGGCTCCCGGGGATGTTCTTCCCCGGTGACAGTGGCGGGACCGCGCCGGATTCGCACCGGCTTCCTCTCCTGCCGCCGTACTTGGCTCCGGCAGTCCACCACGGGGTGAGAACACCCGTCAACTTGCTGTTGACCTGCGAAGGGAGAGTGTGCGAAGGCCCACACGCACGTGGGGTGCGGGACGTCGATCCGTCCCGCACCCCACGTCAAGTGATGCGCTTTTCGCCGGTTTTGAGTACCCGGCTCCCGACTCCTGCCGGGTGTCAGGCGACGATCAGATAGATGCCGTACGCCACCGCCGCCGCGCAGGCGGCGAAGCAGGCGTACGCGCCGGTGACCGCGACGGCGGCCGAACCGCCCTGTGCCGAGGCGGACTCGCGCTTCGCGAGGCCGACGACGCCCAGGGTGAAGAGGCCGACGAGGGTCACGGTGGCCACGAGGCTGACTCCGAAGACGGAGCCGAGAGCTGCCCAGTCGATGTGCATGCTGTTCGTTCCTTAGACCGTGGCCGGGCGGGTGGGCTCGGCGGAGGGGCCGGGGTCCGGCGCCGGGATGGTCGTCTTCAGTTCGGCGTCGAGGTCGGCGCCGAGCGTGGTGATCGGGCCCGCCGGGGGCGGGGTGACAGCGATGATCGCGGTGGTGACGACGCCCGCGGGCTCGGCGTCGACGTCGTTCACGTTGTCGATGGTGACCGGCTTGCGGCGGGACAGCGTCCAGATGACACCGGCTCCGGTCAGGAGCAGCGCCCCCGTGACGACGATGCCCCAGGTGCCCTGCCGGGTGAGGAACTCGGCGCCGGCGCCGACGAGCCCGGCGGCCGGCAGCGTCAGACCCCAGGCGACGAACATGCGGGTCGCGGTCGACCAGCGGACGACACCGCCCTTGCGGCCGAGGCCGGCGCCCATCACCGCGCCGGAGCAGGACTGGGTGGTGGAGAGCGAGAAGCCCAGGTGCGAGGAGGCCAGGATGACCGTGGCCGCGCTGGTCTGGGCGGCGAAGCCCTGCTGCGGGGCGAGGTCGGTGAGGCCCTTGCCCATCGTGCGGATGATGCGCCAGCCGCCCAGGTAGGTGCCGAGCGCGATGGCCATACCGGCCGAGACGATGACCCAGGTGGGCGGGTTGGAGTCCGGGGCGATCACACCGCCGGTGACCAGGGCGAGGGTGATGATGCCCATGGTCTTCTGCGCGTCGTTGGTGCCGTGGGCCAGCGAGACCAGGCCCGCGGAGGCGATCTGGCCGGCGCGGTAGCCCTTCGCGGTCGCCTTCTGGTCGGCGCGACGGCCGATGACGTACGACAGGCGCGTGGCCAGCAGTGCGGCCAGGCCGGCCACCAGGGGAGCGGCGACCGCGGGGATCAGGACTTTGGTGATGACGGTCGAGCCGTTCACCGACGACCAGCCGGCCGACATGACCGCGGCGCCGATGAGGCCGCCGAAGAGTGCGTGGGAGGAACTGGAGGGCAGACCCAGGAGCCAGGTCAGCAGATTCCAGAGGATGGCGCCGACGAGCGCCGCGAAGATCACCTCGGTGCGAATGCCCTCTTCGTTGATGATGCCGCCGGAGATCGTCTTGGCGACCTCCACGGAGAGGAAAGCACCGACCAGGTTCAGCACGGCGGACATGGCCACCGCCGTCTTGGGCTTCAGAGCGCCGGTCGAGATGGTCGTCGCCATCGCGTTGGCAGTGTCGTGGAAACCGTTCGTGAAATCGAACACGAGAGCGGTGACGATCACGATCCCGAGGAGAAGCGTGATGTGTTCCATTTACCCAGGCTTCTGTTTGACGTCAGTGGCACAAGGACCGTAGGCAACCTGGGTGAACGGAAGATGAACTGGGGCGGGCGGTGGAGTGACCCAATCGGCGTGTCGCCATTCCACTTGTGTCGAAGCGGCGGCTCGTGTGTCGAACAGAGCCGGAATATCGGGCTCCGGCGTGCCTGCTATCCCCTCGCGAAGGTCTTCAGCCGCGCCATGGATCCGTTGAAGAGATTCTGGTCACCAGGAAGGCTGCCACTGTTGTCGTACTGCCAGAACGTCCAGAACGTCCAGCCCGCGGGCAGCGCTCCCGGGTCGGCCGAGTCGTAGCGGGCCAGCCACAGGGCGTGGTTCGAGGCGAAGGCACGGCTGGCGCCGGTGCAGTCGTCCCACCAGTGCGTGGTCGTGTAGATCACCGGCCGGCGGCCGGTCGCCCGCCTGACCCCGTCACTGAACGCCTTGATCCACTTCACCATCGCGGTCCTGCTCAGGCCGTAGCACTTCTTGCCGTACGGGTTGTACTCGATGTCGAGCGCGGGCGGCAGCGTCCAGCCGTCCGCGCGCCAGGTGCCGCCGTTGCGCACGAAGTACGCGGCCTGCGCCCCGCCGGAGGACCTGTCCGGCAGCGCGAAGTGATAGGCGCCCCGCAGCAGGCCCGCGGCGCGCGAACCGTCGTACTGCCCGCTGAAGTAGGGGTTGCGGTAGGTGGTGGACTCGGTCGCCTTGACGTAGACGAACCGGGCGCCCTTCGCCTGCGCCTTCGGCCAGTCGACGTTCTTCTGGTGCGAGGAGACGTCGTGTCCGCGTGGTGCGGCCGCCCCCGAGGCCGCCCGCGAGGCCGGAATCCCGGCCAGCAGGGTCCCCGCTACGGCCAGCGCCGCCGCGGAGGCCGCGACGGCGCAGGCGCGAGGGCGGAACGGTTGGTGATCATGGCCCATATTTCCCCCCGAATGGCGACGTGCCAGACAAATCCAGCAGAGGCTACTGGAAGATCACCGGGTTCCGGTCCTTCACCGGCCAGTCGCACGGCCCGGGCGGTGTGTGGCTGCATGTGCTCCGGCGGAAGCACGCGTCGCCCTCTGAAGTGCCCCCGCCCGGCACGGCGTTGACGCGCGCTCCTCCTGGCAGGATCGCGCCATGGCTGAACAGCGGCGGGACACAGGGGACGACGGGGACGAGCGGGCCGGGCGGGAGGACGCGCAGGGCGCGCGCGAGCGTGGTGCGCCGGGTGCCCCGGGGGCGGTCGAGGGCGCGTGGGAGGAGCTCGTTACGACAGCGCGCCGGACCGTGTCCGACGGGCTGGTCGTCGGTACGTCGGGCAATGTGTCGGTCCGCGTCGGAGACACGGTCCTGGTCACGCCGTCGGGAGTGCCCTACGACCGGCTGACGCCCGCGGACCTCGTCGCCGTCGACCTGGACGGCCGGCAGGTGCGCGGCACGCTGGTACCGACGAGCGAACTGCCCATGCACCTCGCCGTCTACCGCACCACCGGCGCGCGCGCTGTCGTGCACACCCACGCCGTTCACGCGACGGCCGTCTCGACGCTCGTACCGGAACTCCCGCTGATCCACTACATGTCCGGAGCGCTCGGCGGACCGGTCCGGGTCGCCCCCTATGCGACCTACGGCACCCAGGAGTTGGCCGAGAACATGCTCCGGGCCCTCGCCGACCGCTCCGGCTGCCTCCTCCAGAACCACGGCACCCTCACCTACGGCACCAGCCTCAGCCAGGCCTACGACCGCACCGCCCAGCTGGAGTGGATGTGCCGCGTCTGGCTCACGGCGTCCTCCGTACCGGGCCTGACCCCGAACCTCCTCACCCAGGAACAGGCGGCACGGGCGGGGGAGCGACTGCGGGGGTACGGCCAGCCGGGCCGGGGCGTCAGCTTCTGAGCAGCCTGGGGTCGGCGGCGGTGGCGGCCGTTCGAGATGTGCCGGTGGATCGGCGCGGTGGCGGCCGTTCGTGACGTGCCGGTGGATCGGCCTGGAGGCGGCGGCCGTCCGAGACGTGGCGGTGGATCGGCCGGGGGCGGCGGCGCTCGTTCGAGACGCGCCGGTGGATCGGCCCCGGGGCCGTGGCGGCGGCCGTTCGAGACGTATCGGCGGACGGTCGGGGGGTCTGCGGCGGCGCCTGTCCGAGACGTGCCGGTGCTGCGGTGCCGAGCACGCCTCGGATCGGCGCCGGGGCCGCGGCGGCGCCCGCCCGTGACGTGCTCGGCACCGCAGCACCGAGCACGCGCATCCGGAAGATGCGGTCCCCGGTCCGGACGGGAAAGGCAGGCTCCCGTCCGCCCTCCCGCTGGCCGACAGCGGGCTCCCCCGGGAGACTGGACCGGTGCGCACTGTCAAAGCGACGGCCGCCGCCGTCACCGTTGCCCTGGCCGCCGGCGCGGCCTCCATTGCCGCCGGCCGGTACGCCAGCGATGCCGCGCTGAAGGCGCCCCCGGGCCGGCCACTGCCCACCGAGCCGCGCCTCACCGTGCACTCCACGGCCGCCGGCCAGATCACCCTCACCCGCGACCTGGCCTCGCTGCGGCCGGGAACGTACGGCCTGAGCGGTGACGGCTCCCACGCGGTCGTGGGACCCGTCCTGGACTCCGCCCCGCACCCCGCCGACACGGTCGTACGCCGTCTTGAGCGCGTCACCCACGGCGCCCTCAAGCGCGGCGACAGCGTGTGGCTGACCGCGAACCTCCACGTGGGCGATCCGAGCACCGCGCTCGGCCTGGACCACGCCGACGTCAACGTCCCCGGGGAACTCGGTGCCCTGCCCGCCTGGTTCGTGCCCGGCACCCGCGACACCTGGGTGATCACCGTGCACGGTCTCGGCGCCACCCGCGAACACCCCATGAACGTCATGGAGTTCCTGCACCGCCAGCGGCTCCCCGTCCTCGACCTCGCCTACCGCGGCGACCTCGGCGCCCCCCGCCCCCAGGACGGCCTGAACCACCTCGGCGAGACCGAGTGGCGCGACCTGGACGCCGCCCTGCGCTACGCCGTGCGCTACGGCGCCGAACGGATCGTCCTGTACGGGTGGTCCACCGGCGCCACCATGGCGCTGCGCGCCGCCGCGCACTCCGCGGTGCGCGACCGCATCGCGGGGCTCGTCCTCGACTCGCCCGTGCTCAGCTGGGAGACGACGCTGCGCGCGCTGGCCTCGGCCCGGCGCACGCCCGCCGCGCTGCTGCCCCTCGCGGTCCGCGCCGCCCAGGGGCGAACGGGCCTGCAGGGCGACCGCATCGTGGAGGCCGCCGACCCCGGCCGGCTGAAGGTGCCGGTGCTGCTGCTGCACGGCCCCGACGACACGATCGCCCCCTGGGACTTCTCCCGCAGACTCGCCGCCCGGCGCCCGGACCTGGTCACCCTGCACACCGTCCCGCACGCTCCGCACGGCGCCATGTGGAATGCCGGCCCGGCGGACTACGAGGAGGCGCTGCGCCGCTTCCTCACCCCGTTGATGTAGCCCGCCCGGACGGGCATACGGCGGACGGCAGCTGTATCCCATCCCAGGGGACGGCGGTCCACGCCGGGGTCGGCCGACCATCCTCCGGGCCACTGTCCGCCGACGGCCCGACGTCCTCCGACCGGTCCGCCCGCCGACGACTCGGGCCCCCCGGACGGCTCCAAACCGCCCCCGCGGCCGTCCGCGGAAACGCTTCGGCGCGGCGGCGGCGCTCCTTCCGTTTCGGCCTCGCGGAAGAGGCGGCTCAGGGGTGTCGGGCGTCCGCCGAGACGCGCGCGCCCCTCGCGCGGGCCGCCCGCCGTCCCATTCCGTTTGGGTTTTCGGACTGTCAACCGGAAGACTGCACCTGTGACGTCCCGTAACCCGCGCGACTCCAGGCTCCGACTCGTCCGCCCGCGGCCTCTTGCCGCCGCTTCCCGAGCGGTGACCCAACGCCGCTCACGCCGCCCCGCCCCCCGGCCCCCCGAGGGCACACCGGCGCCCTCGGAACTGGCGCGTATGGCACGCTCCGGCCTGGCCGGCGCGGCCCGTGTCGCCCGCTGGTCCGACTCCGCACTCCGTCCCGGGCGCGACGGCGCGACCCCCGACGGCAAGGGCGCCCTCTCCGACGCCACCGCCGAACGGGCCGCGCAGGAACTGGGACTGACCCCGGCTCAGGTCCGTGCCGACTGGGACACCGCACGGCTGGCCGGCCTCGTCGAGGTGCACGGCGACACCGCGCGCCCCGGCTGGCGGCTGCGCGCCTGGAACCGCGACGACAGCGCCGTACTGCGCGGCTGGGTCGCCCTTTTCGACGCCTGGTCGCTCGCCTATCCGGAGCCCGCGGACCGCGAGCCCGCCGCCGTCGCCGAGGTCGTCTCCGCGATGCCCCAGGTGCTCTCCTTCCTCCAGCTGTCCGCCGGGCCCGTCCCCGTCGAGCAGCTCCTGGACCTCCTCGAACAGCGCGTCACGGAACTGCGCACCGAGCGCTGCGAGATCCCGTACGGCCCCCAGCCAGACCCCGCCGTCGAGCCGGCGGACACCCCGCTGCCGCCGCTCCTCGACTGGGCCCTGCATGCCCTCGCCGCCGTCGGCGCCCTGACCTGCGCCGACGGGCAGGCCACCCTCACGCCGCTCGGCAGCTGGGCGGTCTGGGTCAAGCTGGAGCAGATCTGCGTCGCCGCGCAGAGCCCCGCGGGGAACATCGAGCAGTCCGCCGAGGCCATGCTCCGCGGCTGCGCGCAGCTGCGCCCGAACGCGGCCCGTGCCGAGTACCGCGCCTGGCTCGCCGCCCGTCCCGTCGGCAGCGCCGTCACCGAACTCCTCGACGCCGCCCGGGGTGAGGACGCCCTGCTGCGCGGCCTGGCCTTCGAGGCGCTGCGGGTGGTCGGCGCCCCCGCGGAGCCCGATGTCCGCGCCGTGGCCGACCGGACCCCGCTGCGGCCCTACGCCCTGCTGTGGCTCGCCGAGCACGAGGGCCACGACCCGGAGGACGTCCACGAGGTGCTCACCCGTGAAGAGGCGACCTGGCTGTGGGTGGACACCGCGGCCGCCGTCGCCGACCACGGCGAAGCCCCGCTCCTCGTACGGCACTTGGAGTCCGCCGTGCAGCCCACCGTGCCCGCGCTGCTCGACGAGGTGCGCGCGGTCGGGCACCCCCGCACCGTGCAGGTCCTGGTGGCGCTCGCCGCGGCGCACCCGGACCCGGCACTCGCCAAGGCCGTCCGCAGAGCGGCCTTCCAGGTGCACACCGGAGGGAGCTGACGGGTGCCCTACGCCCCTATCTCGGGGGCGTACGTCCCGAAGCTCCAGATGTTGCCCTCGATGTCCCGGGCCATGTAGTCCCGCGAGCCGTAGTCCTGGTCCGTCGGGGGCATCAGGATCTCGGCGCCGTGGTCCACGGCCTGCTGGTGGTGGGCGTCCACGTCGTCCACCACCACGTACACCCCGGTGGGTCCTGCGCCCTTCATCGCCGTGTCGAAGACGCCGCCGCGGCCCTTGGAGCCGAGCATCACAGCGCCGTTGCCCTGCATCAGCTCGGCGTGCATCACCGCGCCGTCCTCGCCCTCGTACACCGACAGCTCGGTGAAGCCGAAGGCCTCCGTGAGCTGCCTGATCGCCGCTTTCGCGTCCGCGTACAGCAGCGTCGGGTAGGTGCTCGGGCGCTTGCCGTCCGTGCCTGCCATGCCGATCACTCCCTCTGGTCCTGTCGGATTCCGCCCGGCCCCGTCGGCGGAATGTGACCTGCTCCACAGTCTTGCACCGGCCACTGACAACGGCCCGGCCGAGCGGGAGCGGGGACCGGCCGGCCCGGGACCGACGCCGTAGGACGCTCAGCGGAACGTGTTGCACTGGGCCATGTCGCCGGTGCGGTAGCCCTGGTGGAACCACTGCTGCCGCTGTGCGGCCGAGCCGTGGGTGAAGGACTCCGGCGTCACCCGGCCCTGGAACTTCTCCTGGATCCGGTCGTCGCCGACGGCGGCCGCCGCGTCCAGGCCGTCGCGGATGTCGGCGTCCGTGAGGCTCGTGATCAGCGGTTTGCCGGTCGTCTCGTCCTTGGCGGTGGTCGCGTTGTGCGCCCACACCCCCGCGTAGCAGTCGGCCTGCAACTCCACCTTCACCGCGTTGCTGTTCGCGCCGGTCCGCCCGTCCTGCGCCCTGCCCAGGGTCCCCATCAGGTCCTGCACATGGTGGCCGTACTCGTGGGCCACCACGTACGCCTGCGCGAACGGCCCGCCGCTGGAGCCGAATTTCGTCCGCAGCTCGTCGAAGAAGCCGAGGTCCAGATAGACCTTGCGGTCACCGGGGCAGTAGAAGGGCCCGACAGCCGACGTCGCCGTCCCGCACGCGGTACCGACCCGGCCACTGAAGAACACCGTCGGCGACTGCGTGTACGTACCGCTGCGACGCCTGAACTCCTGCCGCCAGTAGTCCTGCACGCTGTTGACCACCGCGACGATGCGGCAGTCCTCCTTGGTGTTCGCGTCCTGTCCCGTGCGGCAGGTCTGCTGGACCTGGGCCAGGGAGGACGCGGTCGGCGCGGGATCGTCGTTGCCGGAGGAGAGCCCCAGCTGATCGGGGCCCACTCCGAAGAACAGGCCCAGGAGCAGTGCGATCAGTCCGGCGACGCCGCCGCCGACGGTCGCCCTGCCGCCGGGGATCCGACTGCCGCGCACATCCTGCACCTCGGAGGTGTCCAGGTCGGCGTCGTCGTCGAACTGCATGGGCGCACCACCCTCTGCGTACGTCGGTCCGTGACCGCCATCCTTCTACGGCGCCCCGCCCGCGGCGCCGGGCGAAGGTCCGAACGGGGGACGCGACCCGCCCGCCCGCCGTGTCCCGGCGCCCCGCTCGCCCCGCCCGCCTACGCTCTGCGCCTGATCCATGGGCGGGCAACCGCAGGGGGGGCAAGGATGGTCGTACTGCCGGTCGAGGGACCACAGCCGGTCCCGGCCGCCCCGCGTCCCGGGCCGGCCGTCACCGAGGCCCCGGCGAACGCCCCGGCCACCCGGCCCGCGCCGCCCCGGAGCGCGCCCCACGTCCGCTCCCGGGCCCTGGGCCGGCTGCTCCCCGCGGCCCTCGCCGTCCTGCTGGCGGCCCCCCTCCTGGCCACCGCCCGCCACGTCCGCCCCGCCCCCTACGGTGATCACCTCTCCGCCCCCGCGCGCGTGGAGCACGCGACGCCGGGCCGGCTGCGGACGAGAGGGGCCGCCGTCGAGGCGTACGACGCGGCGACCGGCCGTGTCCGCTGGAGCTACGCCCGCGAGGGACGGCGCCCGCTGGCCGTGCTCCCCGCGCGCGTGCACGCACTCGCGCTCTGGGACGACGGGCTGGTCACCGACACCGCGGCCGACGGCCGCACGGTCCGCTGGCACCGCGCACTGCCCGGGGCCGCGCCCTGGCTCGCCGCCCACGGGGGAGGCGGCGTCCTGCGGCTGCTCGGTCGCGGGGAGCGCATGCTCGCCGTGGTCACCCCCGGCCGTATCGCCGCCTATCGCACCGCGGACGGCGATCTGCGCTGGGTGCTGCCCGCCCATGGCGGGTGCGCCTTCGTGCCCGAGCGTGCCGTGCGCCGGGGCGGGGCGCTGCTGCTGGCGCAGCCGTGCGCGGCCGGCGAGCCGTGGACCGCCCAGATCATCGGTGTGGACGATCTCGGCCGGATCACCCCGTCCCGCACCCCGCTGGGCAACGAGCGTCACAGTCCCGAACGCCCGCACACAGGAAAAGTGGTTGCACGGCCCCGTTAGACTTGGCCCATGGCCATTCTCCTCGCGCATTAGACGGCGGGAACGTCCTCAGCCGCCCACCCCGTCATCCATCCCGCCCTGGAGTCTGTCCGTGATCTCCGCCTCCGGTATCGAGCTGCGCGCCGGCGCCCGTGTCCTCATCGAGTCCGCCACCTTCCGTATCGCCAAGGGCGACCGCATCGGCCTGGTCGGCCGCAACGGCGCGGGAAAGACCACCCTCACCAAGGTCCTCGCCGGTGAGGGCGTCCCCGCCGGCGGCACCGTCACCCGCTCCGGCGAGGTCGGCTATCTCCCGCAGGACCCGCGCACCGGCGACCTCGACGTGCTGGCCCGCGACCGCGTCCTGTCCGCCCGCGGCCTGGACACCCTGATCCGCAAGATGCGCGAGAACGAACAGCGCATCGCCAACGGCTCGGGCGCCACCCGCGAGAAGGCCATGCGGCAGTACGAGCGCCAGGAGACCGAGTTCCTCACCAAGGGCGGGTACTCCGCCGAGGCCGAGGCCGCCACCATCGCCGCCGCGCTGAATCTGCCCGACCGGGTACTCGGCCAGCCCCTGCACACGCTCTCCGGTGGTCAGCGCCGCCGTATCGAGCTGGCCCGGATCCTCTTCTCGGACGCCGACACGCTGCTCCTGGACGAGCCGACCAACCACCTCGACGCCGACTCGATCGTCTGGCTGCGCGACTACCTGAAGACCTACCGCGGTGGCTTCGTGGTCATCTCCCACGACGTGGACCTGGTCGAGACGGTCGTGAACAAGGTGTTCTACCTGGACGCCAACCGCGCCGAGATCGACTTCTACAACATGGGCTGGAAGCTCTACCAGCAGCAGCGCGAGGCCGACGAGAAGCGCCGCAAGCGCGAGCGGCAGAACGCCGAGAAGAAGGCCGCCGCGCTGCACTCGCAGGCGGACAAGATGCGCGCCAAGGCCACCAAGACCGTCGCCGCGCAGAACATGGCCCGTCGCGCCGACAAGCTGCTCGCCGGCCTGGAGTCCGAGCGGAAGTCCGACAAGGTCGCCAAGCTGCGCTTCCCCGAGCCGTCGCCCTGCGGCAAGACCCCCCTCATGGCCGAGGGGCTGTCGAAGTCGTACGGCTCGCTGGAGATCTTCACCGACGTCGACCTGGCCATCGACAAGGGCTCACGCGTGGTGATCCTGGGTCTGAACGGTGCCGGAAAAACGACCCTGCTGAAGCTGCTCGGCGGCGCCGAGAAGCCCGACACCGGTGAGGTCATCGAGGGACACGGCCTCAAGCTCGGGTACTACGCGCAGGAGCACGAGACCCTCGACCCGGAGCGCTCGGTCCTGGAGAACATGCGCTCCGCCGCCCCCGACCTGGACCTGGTCGAGGTGCGCAAGACGCTCGGCTCGTTCCTCTTCTCCGGTGACGACGTCGACAAGCCGGCCGGTGTGCTCTCCGGTGGCGAGAAGACCCGTCTCGCGCTCGCGACCCTGGTGGTCTCCTCCGCGAACGTCCTCCTCCTCGACGAGCCGACCAACAACCTCGACCCGGCCAGCCGTGAGGAGATCCTCGGCGCGCTGCGCACCTACAAGGGCGCGGTCGTGCTCGTCACCCACGACGAGGGCGCCGTCGAGGCGCTCCAGCCGGAGCGGATCATCCTGCTGCCCGACGGCGTCGAGGACCTGTGGGGCGCGGACTACGCGGATCTGGTCGCGCTGGCATAAGTCCCGGCCCGGGCCCGCGGGGGCGTCAGCCGGGCGTGATCGAATGACTGATCCACTGCGTATGGATCATTCGGCCGATCCGTGATCCATCATCTGTGTGAGATCTCCTCATACCGAGGTGTGTCCTACATCGATTTCGCGGCCGAGTCCTTGGTTCCCAAGGGCTCGGCCGTCTCGCGTCGCTGACCTGGCGCTTCGCGGAGGAACCCGTTCGGCCGTACGGAAAGCACGGTGCGGAATTCTGGATTCCACTCGTGGGGACGGGCTCCTGTCGTCAAAACCTTGTCTTACCGACCTTGCCGAATGGGTGGCCATGAGGCCCGGGAGGGGTGATCATGAGAAGTCCAGAGCGCACTTCCCATGAGGAGGCACGGGTGGCCGAGACTCTGAAGAAGGGCAGCCGGGTAACCGGCGCCGCGCGCGACAAGCTCGCGGCAGACCTGAAGAAGAAGTACGACTCCGGTGCGAGCATCCGAGCGCTGGCCGAAGAGACCGGCCGCTCGTATGGCTTCGTGCACCGGATGCTCAGCGAGTCGGGAGTCACGCTCCGTGGGCGTGGCGGAGCGACGCGCGGCAAGAAGGCCGCCTCGGCCTGAGGCCGGACGTCCCCATCGGCTTCGGTGGTGACCACCCGGGCGGTCGGCTGACCGACCGGGTGGTTACTGTGCAGTCACTTAAGGATGCCGTCGTACGGCATCTCCTGTGACCGCACGCATCGGAGGCTTGCCATGGCTTCGCTCGACCCGCTCATCGACAAGGACGGCGTACAGCTCACCGTCGACGACGCGATCGCCACGGTGACACTGGCCAACCCGGCCAAGCGCAACGCCCAGAGTCCCGCGCTGTGGCGGGCGTTGACGCAGGCCGGACGGTCTTTGCCCGGCTCCGTCCGGGTGGTGGTGCTGCGCGCCGAGGGCAAGTCCTTCTCGGCGGGCCTCGACCGGCAGGCCTTCACGACCGAGGGCTTCGACGGCGAGCCGTCGTTCATCGACCTCGCGCGCGGCTCCGACACCGAGCTCGACGCGACCATCGCCGAATACCAGGAGGCGTTCACCTGGTGGCGGCGCAGCGACATCGTGTCCATCGCCGCCGTGCAAGGACACGCCATTGGTGCGGGTTTCCAGCTCGCGCTCGCCTGTGACCTGCGCGTCGTCGCCGACGACGTGCAGTTCGCCATGCGCGAGACCAGCCTGGGACTCGTGCCCGACCTCACGGGGACCCATCCACTGGTGAGCCTCGTGGGATACGCCCGTGCGCTGGAGATCTGCGCGACCGGGCGCTTCGTGACGGCGGAAGAGGCCGAGCGCACCGGGCTCGCCAACCTCGCGGTGCCCGCGGACCAGCTCGACGACACGGTCCGGGACCTCGCCGGTGCCCTGCTCTCGGCCCCGCGCGACGCGGTGATCGAGACCAAGGCCCTGCTCCGCGGGGCGCAGGACCGCTCTTACGAGGAGCAGCGCACCGCTGAGCGTGCCGCCCAGGCGCGTCGCCTGCGCGACCTCGCCGGGGTCGGCGAGTAGTCCCTCCCCGCCCCGTTCAGAACATCACGGGGTGTCTGTCCACCGCGGTGACGACGACGGCCACGGAAGGCCGTTCGGGCAGGGCCTTGGCCACGGCCGCGCGGACCGCGCGGGCCACGTCCACGGCCCGGGCGTCCGCCGACACGGCGAACTCGACGCGGACATGGCGCCGCGGCAGTGCACTTCCGCCGCCCGCGCCGTCCCCCGGGCGGTCCTCGATGTGGACCGGTTGGCCCATGGCGTCGGTCAGACGGGTGACGTCCGGGACGGACAACGCGGCCGCGGCGACCCGTGTCTCCTCGGCTCCGGTCGGCATCTCGGCCGGCGCCGCACCGGTGGGGCGTACGGCGTCGGGGGTCTCGTCCGGGCCCAGGAGGTCCGTCACCCGCAGATCCACCTCCGTGATCCGCAGGCCGAGGTGCCCCGTCGCCGCTGTGATCAGGGCGTCCCGCAGCCGGGCCGCGGTCGTGGGCAGTGGTTCCGCGCCCTGAGCGGTGGGGTCCGCGGAGGCCGTGAATTCCCCGGTGAGCCGGAGCGGACCGGGCGGCAACGCGCTGGGCGGCGGCGGCACCGCGGGCTCGTCCAGCCGGTCCGGGGCGGCGAGGGCGACTCTGAGCGCGCCCAGACGCATGCCGCGTAGGGCATGGGCCGCGTACCGAAGGACCGAGCCGGCCGCCTCCTCCGTGATCCACGCGCCGTCGCGCGCGTCACCCAGAGGCAGCAGTCTGCCGAGCCGCAACTGATTCCGTACAGCCTGTGTCCACCGGTCCGCCGTCATTGCTCCAGCCTGCCCCATCCCCGGCGCGAGACCACGCAACCCCGCTTACTGTGAGCAAAGGAGGACGACCGGAAGGGATGTACGGCGATGACCGACATGAGTGAGCGGAAGCGGCCGGATAACCCTGTGGGCGAACAGGAACTGCCCGGCACCACGCAGACCCGCAGGACCGGCACGACCAAGCGCGGCGGCGGAGACCCGGCCACGCGCGGGCGGACCACGATCGCCGACGGAGTGGTGGAGAAGATCGCCGGGCTCGCCGCCCGGGACGTGCTCGGCGTCCACGCCATGGGCAGCGGGCTGAGCCGGACCTTCGGAGCGGTGCGGGACCGGGTGCCCGGTGGCACCAAGTCCGTCTCGCGCGGCGTCAAGGCCGAGGTCGGCGAGGTGCAGACCGCACTCGACCTGGAGATCGTCGTCGAGTACGGGGTGTCGATCGCGGACGTCGCCCGCGATGTGCGCGAGAACGTGATCGCGGCCGTCGAGCGCATGACCGGGCTCGAGGTCGTCGAGGTCAACATCGCCGTCAGCGACGTGAAGCTGCCGGACGAAGAGGACGAGGAGCCGGAGTCACGGCTCCAGTGACCACCGGACGACCCGGACTGTGGAGGAGCGCACCATGAGCTTGGCCGTGATCGGCATGATCGCCGGAATGGCGCTGGGCTTCGCCGGCTACTTCGGTGGATTCGGTGCCTTTGTGCTGGTGGCGGCCCTGGGGGCCGTCGGCTTCGTCGTCGGGCGGTTCCTGGAGGGTGATCTGGACCTCGGCGACTTCTTCCGCTCCCGCGACGACCGGCGGCGGTGACGCGTGGCGCCGCAGGCCGGCCGGCTCGGTGAGACGCGGCGGCCCGTGACGGCCGTCCCGGCGGGAGAGCGCGGTGCGACCCGGATCGCCGACCGGGTCGTCGCGAAGATCGCCGCGCAGGCCGCCCGCGAGACGCTGGAGACACGCCCCGCGGACGCCCCGGCCCCGCACGCCACCGTCGTGGTGCGCCACAACACCGCCCGGGTCCGCGTCAGCCTCGACCTCGCCTACCCCTCCGACATCGGTGGCCAGTGCACTGCGGTGCGTCGTCATGTCGCCCAGCGGGTAAAGGCGTTGGCGGGGATGGAAGTACCGGAGGTGGCCGTTCAGGTGGAGCGGCTGCACCTGGCACAGGCGCCCGGCGCGGCACAGGGGAGGACGCAGTGAGCGAGCCCCGGGACGAGAAGAGCACCTTGAGCACCTCCGAAGGCGGCGGCACCCAGCGGCTGCCGGTCGTGGAGGTCATGGAGAAAGGGCCCGAGAGCGAACTGGGCCAGTCCGCCTCCGCCGCGGCGTACGAACCCCTGCCCACCCTCGACGACGAGGGCGACGGACAGGGCCGCTTCTGGTCGGTGCGCCGCGTCCCGGCGGGCCTCGTCGCGCTGCTGGTCCTCGCGGCCGCGGGCGTCCTGCTGTACGACATTGCCGCCGTACGAGCCGACCACTCCGCCCTGGCCTGGCGCAAGTGGCTCGCCCGGCAGCTCGCCGAACGGCCCCTCGACGACACCTGGGTGCTCGTCGGCGCCGGTGTCGCCGTGGCCCTCGGGCTCTGGCTGGTCGTCCTCGCCGTCACCCCCGGTCTGCGCGATGTGCTGCCGATGCGGCGCCCGCACGCCGAGGTCCGGGCCGGTCTGCACCGCGGCGCCGCGGCCCTGGTGCTGCGCGACCGGGCCATGGAGGTCTCCGGGGTGCGCGCGGTCCGGGTCCGGGTGGGGCGCCGGAAGGTCGACGTCCGGGCCCTCTCGCACTTCCGTGAACTCGACGACGTACGCGCCGACTTGGACGCCACACTCACCGACGGGATCAGAGGGCTCGGGCTCGCCCGGCGCCACGCCCTGTCGGTGCACGTCGGCCGTCCCGGCCGGAAAGGGTAGGGGTGAGGTCCGTGCTGAGGGTCGTCAACCGGGTGCTGCTGGGGCTCGCCGGACTCGTGTTGGTCGTTCTCGGCGGTTCCGTGCTCGCCATCGGGCTCGGCGCGAAGCCGCCCTCCTGGTGGATCCATGACGGGCGGCACGATGTGCTGCTCAGCGACGCCGACCGGGCCCGCTGGCGGGACGAGAGCTGGTGGTGGCCGGCCGTCATCGCCGGGCTCGCCGTCCTGCTGCTGCTCGCCCTGTGGTGGCTGTCGGCCGTGCTGCGGCGGCGCCGGCTCGCCGAGGTCCTCGTCGACACCGGCGACGGCGAGGGCGCGCTGCTGCGCGGCCGGGCCCTGGAGGGCGTACTGGCCGGCGAGGCGGAGGGGCTGGACGGCGTCGAGCGGGCGCGGGTCCTGCTGACCGGGCGGCGCAGCGCCCCGGAGGCGCGGGTGCAGCTCCAGTTGCAGCCGCACGCCGACCCCCGGGAGACGCTGCACCTGCTGACGGCCGAGGCACTGGCGCACGCCCGGGACTCGGCCGGCCTCGCGACGCTGCCCGCGGAGGTCCGTCTCGGCGCGGCCAAGCACCGGGCCGAACGCGTCAGTTGAGCACGGGCGTCCCGTACACGGGCGTCCCGTACGCCGGCGGTCCGGAGCTGGTCAGAACCCGTGCCGCATGCCGCCGTCCACCGGCAGCATGATGCCCGTCAGATACGACGCCCCCGGCGACAGCAGGAACGCGGCCGCGCGGCCGAACTCCTCCGGGAAGCCGTAGCGGCGCAGCGGGATGCGGGACTCGTTGGCCGCGCGGGTGGCCTCCGGGTCGGCGGAGAGGGAGTCGAGCTCGCGGACCCGGTCCGTGTCGATGCGGGCCGGAAGCAGGCCGACGACGCGGATGCCGCGCGGGCCCAGCTCGTCCGCCAGCGACTTGGCGAAGCCCGCGAGGCCGGGCCGCAGCCCGTTCGAGATTGTCAGCCCCGGGATCGGCTCGTGCACCGAGCCGGAGAGCACGAAGCCGATGACACCGCCCTCGCCGAGCTCCGCGGCGGCCGCGCGGGCCAGCCGTACCGCACCGAGGAAGACGGACTCGAACGCGGCCGTCCACTGCTCGTCCGTGTTGTCGGCGACGAAGCCGGGCGGCGGCCCGCCGACGCTGATCAGAATGCCGTCGAACCCGCCGAAGTGCTCACGGGCGGCGCCGATCAGCCGGTCACCGACCGCCGGGTCGGCATTGTCGGCGGACACACCGACGGCGTTCGGGCCGAGCTCCGCGGCGGCCTCGGCCACCCGCTTCTCGTCCCGCCCCGTGACGATCACCTTCGCGCCGTCGGCGACGAGCTCACGCGCGGCGGCGTTGCCCAGGCCACGGGTGGCTCCCGTGACGACGTACACACGGTCCTTCAGTCCAAGATCCATGCCCCTATCCTGCCCTCTCGTCCCCGAACAGGGCGAGGGCGGTGGTCACCAGACCGATATGGCTGAACGCCTGCGGGAAGTTCCCGAGCTGGCGCCCGGCGAGGGGGTCGTACTCCTCGGAGAGCAGTCCCACGTCGTTGGCCAGTCCCACCAGCCGCTCGAACAGGTCCCGCGCCTCGTCGGCGCGGCCCGTCATGTGCAGCGCCTCCGCGAGCCAGAACGAGCAGACGAGGAACGTGCCCTCGTCACCCGGCAGTCCGTCGATGTCGGTCTCGTCGGTGCTGTAGCGGCGCACGAAACCGCTGTGGCCGAGTTCGTCGCGGATCGCGTCGATCGTGCCGATCACCCGTGGATCGTCGGGAGGCAGGAAACCGACGCGGGGGATGAGCAGCGTCGAGGCGTCCAGTTCGCGGGAACCGTAGGACTGCGTGAAGGTGTTCCGCTCGGCGTCGTAGCCGTGCTCGCACACCTCCCGGTGCACCTCGTCCCGCATCGCCCGCCAGCCCTCCAGGTCGCCGGTGAGCTTCGGGTCGAACTCCAGCGTCCGGACCGCGCGGTCGGCGGCCACCCACGCCATCACCTTCGAGTGCACGAAGTGCCGGCGCGGCCCGCGCACCTCCCACAGTCCCTCGTCCGGCTGCCGCCAGGCGGTGCGCAGGAACTCCATCAGGGCGACCTGCACCCGCCACATGTGCGGCTTCATGGGCAGCCCCGCACGCCGGGCCAGCGAGAGCGAGTCGATGACCTCGCCGTAGACGTCCAGCTGCAACTGCTCCACGGCGTCGTTGCCGACCCGGACCGGTGCGGAGTCCGCGAAGCCGGGCAGCCACGGCAGTTCGTACTCGGTGAGGCGGCGCTCGCCGCCGAGGCCGTACATGATCTGCAGGTCCGCCGGGTCGCCCGCGACCGCTCGCAGCAGCCAGTCACGCCAGGCCTCGGCCTCCTCCTGATACCCGACGGACAGCAGCGCGCCGAGGGTGAGCGTGGCGTCGCGCAGCCAGCAGTAGCGGTAGTCCCAGTTGCGGATGCCGCCCAGCTCCTCGGGGAGCGAGGTGGTGGGAGCGGCCACGATGCCGCCGGTCGGCTGGTAGGTGAGGGCCTTCAGGGTGATCAGCGACCGTACGACGATGTCCCGGTGCGGCCCTTCGTAGCGGCAGCGCGCCGCCCACTCCTGCCAGTCCTCGACGCTGGAGCGCAGCGCGTCGAAGGGATCGCAGAGCGGCGGGCGCGGCCGGTGCGAGGGGTGCCAGGTGAGCACGAAGGCCACCTTCTCGCCGGCCTCCACGGTGAACTCCGAATGCGTGCGGAAGTCCTTGCCCCAGGTGCGCACGGGCGGCTCGCTGCGAAACCACACCGCGTCCGGCCCCGCCACGGCCACGCGCTGGCCGTCCGACCTGCGCATCCACGGCACGACCGAGCCGTAGTCGAAGCGCAGCCTGAGGGTGCCGCGCATCGTCACCCGGCCGCTGAGCCCTTCGACGACGCGTACGAGATCGGGGGCGTGCTCGCGCTGCGGCATCAGGTCGGTGACGCGCACCGAGCCCTCCTCGGTGTCCCACTCCGTGTCCAGCACCAGTGTGTCGGGCCGGTACGCGCGGCGGGTGCACGGGCCCGCGCCCTTGGGCGCGAGGCGCCAGTGGCCGTGGTCGTCGCCGCCGAGCAGCGCCGCGAAGCACGCGGGCGAGTCGAACCGTGGCAGACACAGCCAGTCGACCGAGCCGTCGCGCCCCACCAGGGCGGCCGTCTGTTCGTCGCCGATGAGCGCGTAGTCCTCGATGCGTCGTTGCACGGTGGACGGGTTCCCGAAGCGAACGACCGCCAATCGGGCCGCCGGAGTGGCGTGAGCAGCCGAAGGGGTGCGGGTGGGGTGGGGCGGCGGGTCTCGACGGGGACTGCCCTGGCCCGTAGGGGTCTTTACGGCGGCCGGGGTTGCCCCGGGCCGTATGGCGCTGCGGGTCTGCACGCCGGCTGCGGTCGTCCGGGCCGTACGGGTCTACGGGTGTACGGGTGTACGGGTGTACGGGTCGAGGGGGCCAGGGGTCTACACGGCGGCCGGGGTCGCCTCCGGCGTGGTCTCCTTCGCGGCGGCCTCCGCCCGGTCCCGGCGCTCACGGCGGACGAGGACGACCCAGCCCACGGGGACGCCCGCGGAGAACAGCCACCACTGGATGGCGTACGCCATGTGCGGACCGATGTCGCTGTGTTCCGGGTCGGGGATCAGCTCGGGGGAGCCGCCCCTGGGGGCCGGCGAGGTCTGCTCGATGTAGCCGCCGAGGACCTGCTTGCCGAGCCGCTTCGCCTCCTGGGCGCTGTTGATCAGCATGACCTGACGGTCCGGCAGCCCCTGGACGTTCTTGATGCCGCTGTCGGCGGTCGTCTCGTCGGCCATCAGCCGGCCGGTGACGGTGATCTCGCCCTTCGCGGGCGCGGGGACCTTGGGGAACGCGGTCTGTACGCCGTTCGCGGGGATCCAGCCCCGGTTCACCACCAGCACCCGCCCGTCGTCCAGGACGAAGGGGGTCAGGACGTGGAAGCCGACCTCGCCGTCGGAGTTCGTACGGCGGCGCACCACGACCTCGTGCGCGGTGTCGAAGGTGCCCTTCGCGGTGACCCGGCGGTACAGGTCGTCGTGTCTGACGTGCCGGCCCGGCCCGGTCAGCGACTCGGCGGACACCGGTTCGGCGGCCAGCGAGTTGGAGATCACGGTGTTCAGCGCCACCTTGTGCTCGTGGCGGTGCAGTTGCCAGAAGCCCAGCTCGATCATGGTCGGGATGAGCGCGAGCATCAGAAGGGTGAGAATCACCCACTGCCGGGACAACAGGAAGCGGTACACCCCAATGACGTTACCCCGCACGAATCGGCCCCCGCCGGGAGGGTCCCGGCAGGGGCCGCGGCCGGGCCCGGCCCGGCTCAGACCTTGTCGATGATGCCCACCCTTCCCTCCGCGCGGGCGCAGTGGGCGCCGCAGTACCAGTGGCCCTCGACCTCCACTCCCTGGCCGATGATCTGGACGCGACAGTGCTCGCAGATGGGGGCCATGCGGTGAATCGCGCAGGAGAAGCAGTCGAAGACATGCACCGAGCCCTGTGCATGGATTTCGAACGTCATACCGTAGTCATTGCCACATACTTCACATCTCGCCATGCGCCACAGGGTGGGGCGCCGACGCGGATCGGGCGAGCGGGCGGTGGGCGAGTCGCCCGGCAATCACCCGTCTGACGTCGGGCCTGCGGGCGGGTGCGGCCCCACGGGCGAGGCCGGCCGGGGCGAGGGTGCTCACGCCTCGGGGCGGCCGGGGCCGCGGCGATGGTCGAGGGTGCTGACGCTCCTGAGACGGGCCGGGTCGAGGGTGCTCACGCCCCCGAGGCCGGCTCCACGTCCCGCAGCAGCTGTCCGAACGCGGCCTCGTCGATCACCGGCGTCCCGTACTGCCGGGCCTTGACCACCTTGGACGTGCCCGAGTCGGGGTCGTTCGTGACGAGCAGGCTGGTGAGCCGGGACAGGCTCGTCGCGATGTGCAGACCGGCCTCGACGGCGCGGTCCTCCAGCAGCTCACGGTCGACCGAGGTGTCCCCGGAGAACGCGACCCGCATGCCCTGCTTGAGCAATTTTCCGTCCTCGTACCGGCCCGGGTTGGGGTACGGGCAGGCGGGGCGCTTGCGGGAGGGCCGCCAACTGCCCGACCCGTAGCCCCCGGAGGACAGGCCGCCGGTCGACTGCTGTCCGATCCGCGGCGCGCCGGACCACTCGGTGAGCGGCCGGCACTCGAGGAGGGGCAGCCGGACCTCGTCGCGCGCGGCGGCCCGCAGGCTCGGCCGGAACGCCTCGGCGAGCACACGCGCGTCGTCCAGCGCGTGGTGCGCCCGCTGCTGTACGACGCCGAAGTGCGCGGCCAGCGACTCCAGCTTGTGGTTGGGCAGCGGCAGCCGCAGTTCCTTGGACAGGGCGATGGTGCACAGGCGCTGACGGACCGGCGCCTCGCTCTCCGCGCGCGCGTACTCACGGGCGATCATGGACCAGTCGAAGACGGCGTTGTGCGCGACGAGCACCCGGTCCGCGAGGCGGGACGCGAACTCCTCGGCGATGTCCGGGAAGAGCGGTGCGCCTTCGAGCATCTCGCTCGTCAGACCGTGGATCCACACCGGGCCCGGATCCCGCTCCGGGTTGACCATCGTGTACCAGTGGTCCTCGACCTCGCCGCGTGCGTCCAGCCGGTAGACGGCGGCCGAAATGATCCGGTCGTCCCGGGCCAGCCCGGTGGTCTCCACGTCAACGACCGCGTATCCCTTCGGATACGCGGCCGGCCAGGGGGCTGGGGACGCTGCGGTCGTGAGGTCTTCGAGCATGGTCCATGAGGATACGGGGCGCCTCGGACAGTGACGGCCCGGGCCCGTCGCCGCGCCGCGACCGGCTGCCACGGAGAGGCGGTGCGCCCGCAGGACCGTACCCGCACGCCTTTCTGACGGATTCTCAGGGCAATTACTGCGAAATCGGACGGGGTGTCGACTGTACGGAGGAGCTGCGCGGAGGAGCTGCGGAGGGGCGGCGCGGAGGAGTTGCGGAGGGGCGGCGCGGAGGAGCTGCGGAGGAGGTGTGCCGGTCGAGTGGGCGGGCCGCCGGTGTGTGGGCGCCGACCGTGCGGGCAGGGCTGCCGGCGCCGGCGCGTGGCGTCCGTCCGGTCCACCCGTAGTGGCCTCGGAGTGGCCTCCCTCACTCCGCTGAGAGGAGACCGTCGACCAGGGCCCGCACGGACGCCGTGAACAGCCGCTCGGGATCGGCCGGGCGGGCCAGGGCGCGGGCCAGTGCGGAGTCGCCCTCGGCCGTACCCGGTTCCCACAGCTCGGGCTCGCCCGGTCGCCGGCCGGGTGCGCGCTCGCGGGCGCGCTCCACGAGGACATGGCCCACGACCTGGAAGTGGACGGCGCGTACCACCTCGGCGGCCCGCGAGCCCCGCAGTCCCGCCGCGTGCACCTCGTGCACCAGGGCCTGCTGCGCGGGTAGGAACATCCGTTCCGTCAGGCCGCGTTCGTGCACCATCGCGATCAGGTGCGGATGGGCACGCAACCGCCGGCGCAGGATACGGGCCACGGACACGATGCGCTGCGCGGGCGTGCGGCCGGCCGGCCGGATCTCGCCGAGGTCGGCGACGGTCCGTTCGACGAGCGCGTCGAGCAGGGACTCGCGATTGCCGACGTGCCAGTAGATCGAGGTGACCGCGGTGCCCAGCTCGGCGGCGAGCTTGCGCATGGTCAGGGCCCCGGGTCCGTGCTGCTTCACGAGGCCGGCGGCCGCCTCCAGGACGTCGTCGCGCGTGAGTGCCGGTCTGCCCACGGTGCTCCCTCTCCCGGCGCCCAGGGCGCTGCGCATCCCCAATTCCGTTTGACGCATGCGTATTTACCCTTCACGAGGTCTGCTGTAACCCTGTTACAGAGCACCCTCCTGACGGTTCATCAGTGAAGGGCGGTACGACGACATGGCACGAGTGCGGTACGGGGCGCGGACCGAGGCGGAGATCGCCGCCGCGCGCACCGTGGGCGCCAGGCTTCCCGACATCTGGTCCACCGGTGTGGTGGCCCTCTGGGAGAGCGATCCGGACGCGGTCGCGGCGGTCCTGCCGCCGCCTCTCAAACCCACGGGGCGCCCACTGGTGCGGGTGAACATCAGCAAGGTCGACCTGACCGGATATCCGCTCGGCGCGGGCTCGTTCGCCGTCGCGGCCCAGCACGACGGCGTCGAGGGCTGGTACCCGCTGGTCATGCCGATGACCCATGAGCGGGCCCTCACCGGCGGCCGCGAGGTCTTCGGCGAACCCAAGAAGCTCGGCGAGGTGACCGTCGAGCGCGAGGGTCTCGTCGTACGGGCGGCACTGGCCCGGCACGGCATCGCGTTCGTCGAGGTGCGCGGCGCGGTCAGCGGGAACCTGCCGCTCCCGGAGCCCGCGCCGAAGACCGACGTCTACTTCAAGTTCCTTCCCGCGGTGGACGGTTCGGGCCTGGAGGGCGATGCCTTCCTGGTCCACTGCCTGCGCAACGAGAAGGTGCGCCGGCTGGAGCGGATCACCGGAGACGTCGTACTGCGCGAATCGATGTACGACCCCGTCGCCGACCTCCCCGTACGGGAACTGGTGGGGATCACGATCGCCGAGAAGACCACCGACCAGCGGGGCGAGGTCGTGGAACGGGTCGGCGCGCAGGCCCTGCTGCCGTACATCCACCAGCGCTACGACGATCCGCAGCAGATCCTCGACGGACCGCCCGGGGGGAGTGCCTGATGCGACTCGGCGCAGGACAGGTCGCCGTCGTCACCGGCGCGGCGAGCGGGATCGGGCTCGCGATGGCCCGGCGGTTCGCCGCCGACGGCCTGAAGGTGGTCCTCGCGGACGTCGAGGAGGGCGCCCTGGAGAAGGCCGCCGCCGAACTGCGGCTGGCGGGCGCCGAGGTGCACGCGCGCGTGGTCGACGTCGGCGAGCGCGAGCAGGTCGTCGCGCTGGCCGAGTCGGCGTACGGGACGTACGGCGCGGTGCACGTGCTGTGCAACAACGCGGGTGTCGGCTCGGGGGCCGAGGGCCGGATGTGGGAGCACGATCCGAACGACTGGAAGTGGGCCTTCGCGGTCAACGTCTGGGGCGTCTTCCACGGCATCCAGGCCTTCGTACCGCGGATGCTCGCCTCGGGTGAGCCGGGCCATGTCGTCAACACGTCGTCGGGCGACGGCGGGATCGCGCCGCTGCCCACCGCGTCGGTGTACGCCGTGACCAAGGCGGCCGTCGTGACGATGACCGAGTCCCTGTACGCGCATCTGAAGGCGGAGCACGCGCGCGTGGGCGCCTCCGTCCTCTTCCCCGGGCCCCACATGCTCCGCACCGGCCTGTGGGAGTCGCACCGCAACCGCCCCGAGCGGTACGCGAAACAGCACCCGCGCAGGACTCCCTACCGCAGCCTCGGCCAGTGGGAGGCCGCGATGCAGGAGGCGGGCCGGGACGTGAGCTTCACCCCGGTCGAGGAGGTGGCCGACCTGGTCGCCGCGGGGATCCGTGCGGACCGCTTCTGGCTGCTGCCCGAGAGCGAGCACAGCGACCGGCAGATTCGGGCTCGGGCGCAGTCGATGCTCGACCGCGCCGAGCCGTCGTACCTGGAGAACTTCATCCTCGACTGACTGGACTGAAGGGCGTGTGATGACCGCATCAGGGACTGACCGGACCGAGGGATGTGCGACGACCGCATCAGGGACTGACCGCACCGAGGGGCGTGCGACGACCGCATCGGGAACCGACCGGACCGAGGGACGTGCGACGACTGCTTCAGGAACCGAACGCACCGAAGGGCGTGCGACGGTGGCCGACCGGGACCCCTATCTGATCATCTCCTCCGACTGCCACGCCGGGCTGCCCACCGAGGAGTACCGGCCCTATCTGGACTCCCGGTTCCACCGGGACTTCGACGAGTTCCTCGCGGGGCGCGACCGGCGCCGCGAGGAGATGACCCGCCTGGGCATCCGGAACGAGGCCTTCGCTGACCGGTGGTTCCAGGACAACGAGGAGGGGCTGCGCGGCGGCTGGGACACCGCTCAGCGTCTCAAGGAACTGGACGGCGATGGTGTGGCCGCCGAGGTCGTCTTCCCGGACGCCGACGCCGTGGACAGCCGGACCGCCGCACCCTTCGGGGTGGGCCTCGGCCTCTCCGGCGACCAGGACCCCGAACTCGGCATGGCGGGTGCCCAGGCGCACAACCGGTGGCTCGCGGAGTTCGTCGGTGAGCACCCCGAACGGCACTGCGGGGTCGCCCTGTTGCCCGTCACGGCCGAGCCGTCGCGCGTGGTGGCCGAGATCCACCGAGCCAAGGAGTCGGGCCTCGGCGCCCTGATGATCCCCTCCATGTGGGTCGACAAGGAGCCGTACCACGACCGCCGTTACGACCCCGTGTGGGCCGCGGCCGCCGAGTGCGCGATGCCCGTGCTCACCCACTCCGGCGCGGCCCCGCGCCACGAGTACGGCGACCACCTCGGAATCTACGTCTCCGAGGTCACCTGGTGGCCGGCCCGCCCCCTCTGGTTCCTGCTCTGGTCGGGCGTCTTCGAGCGCCACCCCGGCCTCAAGTTCGGGGTGGCGGAGTCGGGTTGCTGGTGGCTGCCGAATCTCCTGTGGTTCATGGACCGCCTCTACCTCGGCGCGCACGGGGGCAAGAAGCTGTCGCCCTTCGCGGAGCTGCGACGGCCCCCGCACGAGTACCTGGACCGTCAGGTCTTCATCTGCGCCACCAACACCAAGCGCCGTGAGCTGGCCCAGCGTTACGAGATCGGCGTGGACAACATCCTCTGGGGCAGCGACTTCCCGCATCCCGAGGGGACCTGGCCCGACACGCGCGCGTGGCTGTCGCGGACCTTCCACGACATCCCGGTGCCCGAGACCCGCCGCATGCTGGGCCTGGCCGCGGCGGAGGTCTTCGGCTTCGACGTCGCCGCGCTCACCCCGCTGGCCCGCCGCATCGGGCCCGTCCCGGCCGACCTCGGCCAGCCCGAGGACCAGACGGCCGTCGAGGCGTCCTGGGCCCGCTCGCGCGAGGTGGGCCGGCACTGGCTGACGGACCACGACTTCCCGGTGCTGGGGACCACGTCATGACCGACCGGTACACGGTGATCTCCGCGGACTGCCACGCGGGCGCCGATCTCCTGGACTACCGGCCGTACTTGGCGAGCGCGCACCACGAGGCGTTCGACGCGTGGGCGGCCGGCTACGTCAATCCGTACGAGGACCTCCTCGCCGACACGGCCGACAAGAACTGGAACTCCGAGCGACGCCTCGCGGAGCTGGAGGCGGACGGGATCGTCGCCGAGGTGGTCTTCCCGAACACGATTCCGCCGTTCTTCCCGTCGGCCTCCCTGATGGCGCCCGCGCCCACCCCGGAGGAGTTCGAGCGGCGCTGGGCGGGGCTGCGCGCCCACAACCGCTGGCTCGCGGACTTCTGCGCCGCCGCGCCGGGCCGCCGGGCGGGCGTGTTCCAGATCCTGCTGAACGACGTGGACGAGGCGGTGAAGGAGATCCGCTGGGCGGCGGACGCGGGGCTCAGGGGCGGGCTGTTGCTCCCGGGCACGCCGCCGGGTTCGGGTCTGCCCGAGCTGTACTCCTCGGCGTACGACCCGATCTGGGCGGTCTGTGCCGAGCTGGGGGTGCCGGTGAACCACCACGCGGGCTCGGCGTCGCCGCCCCTGGGCGACGAACCCGCCGCGCGGGCGGTGTTCATGGTGGAGACGACCTGGTTCTCGCACCGGGCACTGTGGCACCTGATCTTCGGCGGCGCGTTCCGGCGTCACCCCGGCCTGCGACTGGTGCTGACGGAACAGGGCTCGGGCTGGATCCCCGGAGTCCTGGACATGCTGGACTACTACCACGGCCGCCTGGTGTCGGCCGCGACCAAGGCGTCCACCGCTTCGGGCCCGTCCACCGCTTCGGGCCCGTCCACCGCTTCGGCGGCGTCCACGGCGGAGTCGAAGTTCGGTGCGGGACTCGCGGCCTCGATGGGCAAGGGGCCCTCGCAGGTCTGGCGGGACAACTGCTTCGTCGGCGCGAGCTTCATGCGCCCGCACGAGGTGCCGCTGCGCGGCCGTATCGGCCTCGACAAGATCATGTGGGGCAGCGACTACCCGCACGACGAGGGCACCTACCCCTACTCGCGCGAGGGACTGCGGATCGCGTACGCGGGGCTGCCGCGCGAGGAGATCACCGCGATGGCCGGCGGCAACGCGGCCCGCGTGTACGGCTTCGACCTGGACCTGCTGGACCCGATCGCGGCGAAGGTGGGGCCCACAGTGGAGGAGGTGGCGGAACCGCTCGTCACCCCGCCGGCCGACGCGACGAGCCCGGTGTTCGCGCGGGGCGGCTCGGTACGGGTCTGGTGACGGGTCGGTACCGGGTGGAAGCCGCCCGGGGTGCGATCCTCCCGGTGTGACGGAATCCACGCACGACGAGCCCCACGGCGGCGCGCTCGGCTCGCGGCTGAACTGGCTGCGGGCCGCGGTCCTGGGCGCCAACGACGGCATCGTCTCCACCGCCGGACTCGTCGTCGGAGTGGCCGGCGCGACGAGTGACCGCGGGTCGCTGCTGACGGCGGGGCTGGCGGGCCTGCTCGCCGGCTCCATGTCGATGGCGGCCGGCGAGTACGTCTCCGTGTCCACCCAGCTCGACTCCGAGAAGGCCGCGCTGGCGACGGAGCGCCGCGAGTTGCGGGAGGAGCCGGAGGCGGAACTGGAGGAGCTGACGGAGCTGCTGGAGGGGCGGGGGCTGTCGCGCGCGGTGGCCTTCGAGGCGGCGCAGCAGCTCACGGAACGGGACGCCCTGCGGGCCCACGCGAGCGTGGAGCTCGGCATCGACCCCGACGACCTCACCAACCCCTGGCACGCGGCCTGGGCCAGCTTCCTCTCCTTCACGGTCGGCGCGCTGCTCCCGCTCCTCGCGATCGTGCTGCCCCCGAGCGACTGGCGGGTGCCGGTCACCGTGGTGTCGGTCCTCGCCGCCCTGGTCCTCACCGGCTGGTCCGGCGCCCGCCTCGGCGCGGCCGGCCCCGGGAGAGCGGTCCTGCGCAACGTGGGAGGCGGGGCGCTCGCGATGGGGGTGACCTACGCGGCGGGAGCCCTGCTGGGGGCGGCCGGGGTCTAGGACCCAGGGACCGAGAGGGGCGAGAGGATGCCCCAGCCGGGGCCGGGCGTTGGTGGAGATCGCCAAGAAGCAAGCGCGTACCGCGGGTAATACTTGTCAGTAACAACGTCTAGCCGCGGCCGACCCGGCGTCCTACGGTGCACCCATGCCGAACCTGCCCGATGTCGTGCTGTGGTCGATACCCGCTTTCGTGCTGCTCACGGTGATCGAGATCGTGAGCGTCCGGCTCCACCCCGACGAGGAGGAAGCGGGGTACGAGACGAAGGACGCCGTGACGAGTGTCGGCATGGGTCTTGGGAGTCTCGTCTTCGACTTCCTGTGGAAGATCCCGATCGTCGCGGTCTACACGGGGCTGTACGAACTGACACCGCTGCGCGTGCCCGTCCTGTGGTGGACCGTGCCGCTGATGCTGCTCGGCCAGGACTTCTTCTACTACTGGTCGCACCGCGGGCATCACGTCATCCGCATCCTCTGGGCCTGCCACGTCGTCCACCACTCCAGCCGGAAGTTCAACCTCACGACCGCGCTGCGCCAGCCCTGGACCTCGCTCACCGTCTGGCCCTTCTACGTCCCGCTGATCCTCCTCGGTGTGCATCCCGCCGCGCTCGCCTTCTGCTCCTCGGCGAACCTCGTCTACCAGTTCTGGATCCACACCGAGCGCATCGGCAAGCTGCCCCGCCCCTTCGAGTTCGTCTTCAACACGCCCTCGCACCACCGCGTCCACCACGCCTCCCAGGGCGGCTATCTGGACCGCAACTTCGGCGGGATCCTCATCGTCTGGGACCGGCTCTTCGGGTCCTTCGTCGCGGAGACCGACCGGCCCGTCTACGGGCTCACCAAGAACATCGCCACCTACAACCCGCTGCGTGTGGCCACCCATGAGTACGCCGCCATCGCCAGGGACCTGCGTGCGGCGGCGAGCTGGCGCGAGCGGGCCGGGCGGGTCTTCCGGGGGCCCGGCTGGCAGCCCGCGCGGACGGCCGCCGCGCAGCCGCCGGTCAAGGAGTCCGTCGCGTGAACCCACGCCACGCGCGTGTGCTGCTCGCTTCCTTCGCCCTGCTGGCCGCCGTGGACCTCGTCTCCCTGGCGGCCGGGTACGACCCCGGACACACCGTCGCCAAGCCCCTGCTGATGCCCCTGCTCGCCGCCCACGCCGCCGTGCGGCGCGGTCCCGCACCGCTCGTCGCGGCGCTGCTGTTCGGGTGGGCCGGCGACATCCTGCTCCTCTTCGACGCCGACGCGGCCTTCCTCGCCGGGATGGCGTCCTTCGCGGCGGGGCACGTGTGCTACCTCATGCTCTTCCGGAGGACCGCGCGGCTGTCCGCAAGAAGCGCTCCACGCGCGCGTGGAGCATGGCTCGCCGGCGCGTACGGCGTCCTCCTCGTCGGCACCGTCGCCCTGCTGTGGCCCGGCCTCCCCGCCGGCCTGCGCCTGCCCGTGGCCGGCTACAGCCTGCTGCTGACGGCGATGGCGTACGGAGCCACCCGGCTCGGGCCCGTGGCCGCAGCGGGCGGTGCCCTCTTCCTGCTTTCGGACACCCTGATCGCGACCGGCGTCGCCGACTGGCCGCAGCTCCCGCGGCCCGACTTCTGGATCATGCTCACCTATGCCGCGGCACAGTATCTGCTGGTCCGCGGCGTGCTGGGGGCCCTCGGCGAGCGACCCGCACCGACGGCGGCGTACGGTGAACTGCGCTCGACCACCCCCTGAGCGCATCCGTCGCCGATCAGCCGAGAAGGATCCTCGCCATGCGCGCCACCACCATCCACGCCCCGTTCGACATGCGCGTGGAGGACGTGCCCGACCCCCTCGTCCAGTTGCCCACCGACGCGGTCGTACGGGTCCTGCGGTCCTGCATCTGCGGCAGCGACCTGTGGGCCTACCGCGGTGAGGCGAAGCGGCAGCCGGGGCAGCGGATCGGGCACGAGTTCCTCGGCATCGTCGAGGAGACCGGCTCCGACGTGACCGGTGTCCGGCGCGGTGATCTCGTCGTCGCGCCCTTCATGTGGTCCGACGGCGTCTGCGACTACTGCCGGGAGGGGCTCACCACCTCCTGCGAGCACGGCGGCTTCTGGGGCGCCGTGGGGTACGACGGCGGACAGGGCGAGGCCGTGCGCGTGCCGTTCGCCGACGGCACCCTGGTGCGGCTGCCCAAGGAGGCGGCCTCCGACGACCACCTGCTGTCGGCCCTGCTCACCCTCTCCGACGTCATGGGGACCGGCCACCACGCCGCCCTCGGCGCGGGGGCGCGGCCCGGCGCGACCGTGGCCGTCGTGGGCGACGGTGCCGTCGGGCTGTGCGCGGTGCTGGCCGCGAGCCGGCTCGGCGCCGAGCGGATCATCGCGCTCGGGCGCCACGAGGTGCGTACGGACATCGCGCGTCGCTTCGGCGCCACGGACGTCGTCGCCGAGCGGGGAGACGCGGCGGTGGAGGCCGTACGTGAACTCACCCGCGGGCAGGGCGCGCACTGCGTCGTGGAGGCGGTGGGCACCGAGCAGTCCATGCGCACGGCCGTGAACATCACCCGGGACGGCGGTGCCATCGGCTTCGTCGGCGTCCCGCACGGCAGCGGCACCGGCCTCGACCTCGGTGTCATGTTCGACCGGAACATCGCCCTGCGCGGCGGTGTCGCGCCGGTGCGCGCATACATCCCCGAGCTGCTGCCCGACGTGCTGGACGGCACCATCGACCCGTCGCCCGTCTTCGACCGGACCGTCGCCCTGGAGGACGTACCGGAGGGCTACCGGGCGATGGACGAGCGCACCGCGCTCAAGGTCATGGTCGCCAACTGAGTCCGGACGCGGGTTCACCTGTGACGGCCGTGGCGGCACGCCTGACGGACCGGACGCACGCCTGACGGACCGGACTCACGCCTGACGGGCGAGGCCGCACACCCGACGGGCGAGGCCTGCACCGGACGGACCCGGACTCGGACCCGGACCCGGACTCGGTCTCGGACCCGGACCCGGACTCGGACGCACGCGGGCCGACAGGCCCGACCAGGCGGCCCCCGTGGCTCACCACCGGATCGGCAGCGGCACCGCCGTGAGCAGCGCCGAGACCGCGACGACCACGCCCAGCGCCACCACCTCCGCCCGCGCGGGGGAGCAGGCGCTGAGCGGGTCGGCGGTGCGGCGCAGCCGGAGGCGGGCGCACAGGGCGAGGACGGCCACGCCCGCCACCAGGAGCACCTTGGCGAGCAGGGTGCGCCCGTACGCCGTCGTCGTCAGCTGGTCCAGGACCGTGCCCGGCGGCATCCGGCGCAGGGTGCTGCACACCCCGGTTGCGGTGATCGCGGCGAGCAGGACGGCCGCCACGCGCGCGTAGCGGCCGAGCAGGGCGGCGCCCGCCTCCGGGGTGCGCCAGGCACGCAGGAGCCGCAGCACGTTCAGGAGTCCGCCTGCCCACACCGCCGCGCAGACCAGGTGGACCAGCGTCAGGGCCGAGCCGGTCAGCGGGCTGTGCTCCGTCGGGGGATGGGCGCGCAGTGCCTCCGCCACGACGACCGCGGCCAGCGGCCACACCTGACGGGCCGGCCGGCGCGAGAGGGCGCACAGCCCGGCCACCACGAACGCGTTGACCTCCAGCAGCGCCAGCGCGCCCTCCCGCGTGCGGTACAGACCGCCCACGTCGATGTCCGCGAGGTGCTGGGGCACCAGATTGCCGGTAGCCACGACGGAGGCGAGCCCCAGCGCGGCGACGGAACCGGCGAGCGCGGCGAAGGGAGTCCAGCTGCGCGGCGGGTCCACCGGCGGCGCACCCGGTATCTGGCGGGCCAGCCCGGCGGCGAACAGCTCGCCCGCGCCGACGCACACCGCGCCGAACAGGACCGTCCGCAGCAGGGCGACGCCACCCGCGCCGGGCGCGGCCGCCTCGCCGGTGCCCCGCAGCGCGGCGGCCGGGCCGAGCAGCGGGATGAGCGCGGCCAGCGCCACCAGTACGAGGACGGCGACGGCACGCCCGGCGGCCGGGCGACGCGCGGGACCGCTCGCGTCGCCCACCTCGGACGGCGGTCGTATCAAGGTCACCTCAAGATCTTCACCAGACGCCACAGATCCGGGCAACTCCAGGAAAACAACTGGGGGAACGGCATTCTGCCCAAACCCGAATGTCCGGCCGCCTCGTTGGCCCCGTGCGCCGCGGACCGCCCCGCTCGTCCTGCTGTACGCATCTGGCCGCTCCGCAACTGCCTTGCGTACGCTCCCGGCGGCCCGCGCGGCTCAGGTCCAGCGCGCCGGATCCGCTCCCCAGAGCACGGGCGGCCAGGACCAGTCGCCTGGCCCACCCGCGAAGCACACCGGCGGCCGGGCGTACCGCAGCCGTCCGAGCCCGCTGTCGGTCCCGGCGAGCCAGGAAGCCGCCGCACAGGCCGCGCCCCCGGGATCCTCCGGCCGGGCAGGCGTGCGGCAGCCATGCGGCCGTCCGTGTCAGTGCCGGCCGGGCAGGCGTGCGGCAGCCATGCGGCCGTCCGTGTCAGTGCCGGCCGGGCAGGCGTGCGGCCGCCATGCGGCCATCCGTGTCAGTGCCGGCCGGGCAGGCGTGCGGCCGCCATGCGGCCATCCGTGTCAGTGCCGGCCGGATGAGCCGTGTCCCGCCCTCCTCGGTCCGCCCGGTGAGGGTGCAGTTGCTGAATCAACATGTCGACCCGGGCCGGGGGAGCGCAGAGGCCGGGCGGTCCCCGCCGCCCGGCCCCTGTGTCACCTGACCACCGTCTTCGGTGCGGGTGTTACTTCGTCACCGCGTCCAGCGCGTCCGCGGTGCCCCAGCCGTAGAACCCGTTGTGGTTCTTCGAGCCCTCGCAGACGGCGTCGACCTTGCCGTCGTTGTTGATGTCGTACGGGTCGGTGCACTGCGTGCCGTCGGCCTCGGCGTACAGCAGCGCCTTCACCAGGGCGGCGGAGGCGTGCGGGTGCGTCGACTTGATCAGGGCGGCGACCCCCGAGACATGCGGCGCCGCCATCGACGTACCGGCCATGTACCCCCACTTGCCGCCGGGGAGCGTGCCGAGGATCAGGCCGCTCGTCGCGGGCGGGGCGGGCGGCTGGTAGCTGGTGGAGTCGCCGCCGGGTGCGGCGATGTCGATGACGCCCAGACCGTAGTTGGAGAAGGACGACTTGAGGTTCTTCGCGCCCGTCGCCGCCACGGTGACCACACCCGGCAACTGGGTCGGGATGTCATAGCACTCGGACGGGTCGATCACCCGGTCCGACGGCGTCGAGTCGTTCGGGGACGACGGGTCCGTGATCTCGTCCGACGCCAGGTCGTAGCTCTCGTTGCCCGCCGCCGCGACGTTGACCGCGCCCTTCTTCTCCGCGTACTGCGAGGCGCGGGTGATCGCGTCGACCAGGGCCTTCTGGTCCGGGTCGTTCTTGCAGTTGAAGTACCAGGGGTCGGTGTAATAGCTGTTGTTCGTCACGTCGACGCCGTGCTCCGCGGCCCACACGAAGCCGCACACCACCGCCTCCGTGTAGAAGTAGCCGTCCGGGTTGGCCACCTTGATGCCCGCGACCTTCACGCCGGGTGCGACACCCGTCATGCCGATGCCGTTCTTGGCGGCGGCGATCTCGCCCGCGACATGCGTGCCGTGCGGGCTCTCGGCGGCGCTGGGCCGCCAGGCTCCGTCGGCCGTGTCCGGCGCGCCCGACACACAGTTGACCGACGCGTCACGGTCGAAGTTCGGCGCGATGTCGGGGTGGGTGTCGTCGACGCCGGTGTCGATCACCGCGACGGTGACCTTCCTGCTGCCCAGTGTCTTCTCGTGCGCCTTGTCCGCCTTGATGGCGGCCAGGTCCCACTGCAGGGACTCCAACGGGTCCTGCCCGGCGGCGGACTGGGCGTCGGCGACCTGCTGCGCGGTGAGCGCCTTCGGTGTGCCCTCGTCGGTGGTCGACTGCGCGGGCAGCGGCGCGTTGCGCGTGGCACCGGCCGACTCCACCCCGCGCACGTCACGGATCGTCTTGGCGAAGTCGGCGTTCGACGAGTGGACGACGAGTACGCCGATGTGGTCGTACGACGCCACGATCGTGCCGTCCGCCTGGGCCACGGCCTTCTTCACGTGCGCCGAGGGACCGTGCCCGGGACGGACGTTGACGATGTAGCTGAGCGCGGTCGCGTCCGCCGCCGTGGCCTGCGGAGCGGCGCTGTCGGCCGCCGACGCGCTCACGTTCGGCAGGAAGGCGAGGGCCGTCGCCACGGCCATCCCCAGCGGGATCGCTATCGCGCGCCGGGAGCGCGGGTGAGGCGCGTTCATGAGAAATCTCCAGTTCGTTCGCGGTACGAGCGGTACGAGCCGTGCGGGAGGCTCAAAGGGGGTGGCGCCGCGGCTACTTGACCGCACGCAGCGCGTTGACGATGCCGAATCCGTAGAAGCCGTTCACACGCTTGCCGCCCTCGCAGACCGCGTCCTGCGTGCCGTCACCGTTCTGGTCGTACGAGTCGGGGCAGCCCGGGTTGTCGGCCTGGGCCTTGAGCAGCGCCTGCAGCTGGGCCGGAGTCGCCCACGGGTGCGTGGACTTCAGCAACGCGGCGACACCGGCGGCGTGCGGCGACGCCATCGAGGTGCCCTGCAGATAGCCGTAGGCGTTGTTGGGCATGGTGGACAGGATCCGCCCGTTCTTCGACGGGGTGTCCGGGATCTGGTAGAGCCGGTCGCCGCCCGGCGCGGCGATGTCGATGACGCCCTCGCCGTACGAGGAGTAGTACGACTTGAGGTTCTGCACGCCCGTCGCGCTGACGGTGACCACGCCCGGCAGCTGGGTCGGCACGTCGAAGCACTCGTGCGGGTCGATCGTCCGGGGGACCGGCGTCGTGTCGTCCGGGCTGGAGTCGTCGACGATGGCGTCCGAGTCGAGATCGTGGTTGGAGTTGCCCGCCGAGGCGAAGTTGAGGGTGCCCTTCTTCTGGGCGTACAGCTGGGCCCGGTTCACCGCGTCGACGATGGCCCGCTGGTCGGGGTCGTCCATGCAGTTGTACAGCCACGGGTCCACGTAGTAGCTGTTGTTGGTGATCTCGACGCCGTGGTCGGCGGCGAACACGAAGGCGCAGACGACGCTCTCGGGGAAGTACAGCTCGCTGACCGGGTCGGCCACCGTGATGCCGGCGACCTTGACGTTCGGGGCGACACCGGCGACGCCGATGTCATTGCGGGCCGCGGCGATCTCACCGGCGACATGCGTGCCGTGGTAGTGCTCGGGCTTCGCCGGACGCCAGGCGCCGTACGTGGTGTCGGCCTTGCCGCCCACGCAGCTCGCGGACTGTGCCGCGGAGAAGTTCGGGGCGAGGTCCGGGTGGGTGTCGTCGACGCCGTTGTCGATCACGGCGACGGTCACCTTGCGGCTGCCCGGGTTGATCCGCGCGGCCTGGTCGGCGCCTATCGCGCGCAGATCCCACTGCTCGTTCTCGAGCGGTTCCTGGCCCGCGGCGGCCGTCCCGGAGACCTTGGCGGCCTCCTTGGCCGACAGCGGCTGCGCGGCGCCCTCGTCCGTCGTCCCCGCCGCGGTCAGCGGCGCGGTCCGCGTCGCACCCGCCGACTGCACCCCGCGCACCGCGCGTATCTGCTTGCCGAAGTCCGGGTTGGCCGACTGGACGACGATCACACCGATCTTCTCGTACGCGTAGACCACGCTGCCGCCGGCCGCGGCGATCGCCTTCTTCACCGACTCGACCGTGCGGTGGTCCGCCCTGGTGTTGACCACGTACGGCACGGTCGGAGCGTCCGCGCTCGTCACGGCGGACGGGGTGTCCGAGGCCGCGGACGCGGCGGCCGGCAGGAAGCCGAGCGAGGCGGTGAGCGACAGAACGACCGGAACGGCGAGCGCGAGGCGGCGTCTGGAACGCAGATGAACCATGGGGTCTCCACATCATCCGAAAACGGAACTGCCCGAACACAGGTGGTGCTCGGGCAGGTACATGACGGGGTGGTGCAGGGCGAAGCTATCCCCCGTCCCACCTGGCCAGCAATGAAATCCGGAGATGACTTCCGAAAGAAATGCAGTGAGTTGAACCGGTCCACGCGTGGCGCCGTGACCTTGAGCAGGGAGCGCGAGCACGATCGAGCCCCTGCCGGATCACACCCCGGGGCCCTGACACCGCCGCTGGTTCACGTGATCCACGTCAATGTGAGGTCAGAGCCGTCTATGTCCGTCCCCCGTCCGTCCCCGTCACCTTCGGCAAGCCCCCCACCGTCCCCCACCGCCCCCGTCCGCAACCGCACCCGCAATGCGAGGAGATTCCGTGGCCACCGACGCACCGCCCCCCTCGAAACCCCAGCCCTCTCTCCCCTCCACCGAGGAGTTCGTCGAGGTCCAGGCGAGCGCCGAGTTCGGTGAACTGCGCCACGCCCACCGGTCGTTCGCCTTTCCGCTGACCGTCGGCTTCATCCTCTGGTACCTGCTGTACGTCCTGCTCTCGAACTACGCGGGCGACTTCATGGGCACCAAGCTCTTCGGCAACATCAATGTCGCCCTGGTGCTCGGTCTCGCCCAGTTCCTCACCACGTTCCTCATCGCCTGGTGGTACTCGCGGCACGCCGCCACCCAGCTCGACCCCAAGGCCGAGGCGATCAAATCCCGGATGGAGGGCGGCGCATGAGCCCCGCGATCACCCAGTTCCAGCTTGCGGCGGGAGAGGCCAGCGAGCACCGGCCGCTGATCATCTCCCTGTTCGCCGTCTTCGTCGCGGCCACCCTCGTCATCACCGTGTGGGCCGGCCGGCAGACCAAGAGCGCGGCCGACTTCTACGCGGGCGGGCGCCAGTTCAGCGCCTTCCAGAACGGACTCGCCGTCTCCGGCGACTACATGTCCGCCGCCTCGTTCCTCGGCATCGCGGGAGCCATCGCCCTCTTCGGCTACGACGGCTTCCTGTACTCCATCGGCTTCCTCGTGGCCTGGCTGGTGGCGCTGCTCCTGGTCGCCGAACCGCTGCGCAACTCCGGCCGCTACACGATGGGTGACGTCCTCGCGTACCGGATGCGCCAGCGCCCCGTGCGCACCGCGGCCGGCACCTCCACGATCGTCGTCTCGATCTTCTACCTGCTGGCCCAGATGGCGGGCGCGGGCGTCCTGGTCTCGCTGCTCCTCGGCATCACCAGCGACGGCGGCAAGATCGGTATCGTGGCCCTGGTCGGCGTCCTGATGATCGTGTACGTCACCATCGGCGGGATGAAGGGCACCACCTGGGTGCAGATGATCAAGGCCGTGCTGCTCATCGCCGGCACCATCCTCATCACCTTCCTGGTGCTGCTGAAGTTCCACTTCAACATCTCCGACCTGCTGGGCACGGCGGCCGAGAACAGCGGCAAGGGCAGCGCGTTCCTGGAGCCGGGTCTCAAGTACGGCGCCACCTCGACGTCCAAGATCGACTTCATCTCGCTGGGCATCGCACTGGTGCTGGGCACGGCGGGTCTGCCGCACATCCTGATCCGCTTCTACACGGTCCCCGACTCCAAGGCCGCCCGGAAGTCCGTGAACTGGGCGATCGGCATCATCGGCGGCTTCTACCTGATGACCATCGCGCTCGGCTTCGGCGCCGCGGCCCTCATCAAGCCGGAAGAGATCATCGCCTCCAACAAGGCGGGCAACACGGCGGCCCCGCTGCTCGCGCTGCACCTCGGCGGCGTCGACTCGACCTGGGGCGCGATCCTGCTCGCCAGCATCTCGGCGGTCGCCTTCGCCACGATCCTCGCGGTCGTCGCCGGTCTGACGCTGGCCTCGTCCTCGTCGTTCGCGCACGACATCTACGCGAACGTGATCAGGAAGGGCACCGCCACCGAGAAGGAGGAGGTCAGGGCCGCCCGCTACGCCACGATCGCCATCGGCGTGGTGTCCATCGGCCTCGGCGCCCTTGCCCGCGACCTGAACGTGGCCGGCCTGGTCGCGCTCGCCTTCGCGGTCGCCGCCTCCGCCAACCTGCCGACGATCCTCTACAGCCTCTTCTGGAAGCGGTTCACCACCCAGGGCGCCCTGTGGTCGATCTACGGCGGTCTGATCACGGCGGTCGGCCTGGTGCTCTTCTCGCCGGTGGTCTCGGGCAAGCCCACCTCGATGTTCACGGGGGCGAACTTCGACTGGTTCCCGCTGGAGAACCCCGGCATCATCTCCATCCCGGTCGGCTTCCTGCTGGGCTGGCTCGGCACGATCCTGTCCAAGGAGGAGCCCGACACCGGCAAGTACGCCGAGCTGGAGGTCCGCTCGCTCACGGGCACCGGCGCGCACTGACGCCGCCCGCCCGACGGCCCCGTCGTGGACGCTGGTGGATCACCACTAGTAGGTCTCTACGACGGGGCCTCGCCGTACCTCGTGGGATCGGGCCGCCGCCGTTGTCAGCCCTGTCACGTAGGCTCGCTGGTGTCAGACGAATGTGATCCGGTATCGAGGGAGGGGGCCCACGTGCTCATTGACACCTATGGCCGGGTGGCCACCGACCTGCGTGTCTCGCTGACCGACCGCTGCAATCTCCGGTGTACGTACTGCATGCCGGAAGAGGGCCTGCAGTGGCTGGCCAAGCCGGACCTGCTCACGGACGACGAGATCGTCCGCCTCATCGGGATAGCCGTCACCAGCCTCGGCATCACCGAGGTCCGCTTCACCGGCGGCGAGCCCCTGCTCCGCCCCGGCCTCGTCGGCATCGTCGAGCGGGTCGCCGCTCTGGCACCGCGCCCCCAGATGTCCCTGACGACCAACGGCATCGGCCTCAAGCGCACCGCGACCGCCCTGAAGGCGGCCGGCCTCGACCGGGTCAACGTCTCGCTGGACACCCTCCGCCCGGACGTCTTCAAGACCCTCACCCGCCGTGACCGCCACAAGGACGTCATCGAGGGCCTGGCTGCGGCGCGCGACGCGGGCCTCACCCCGGTCAAGGTCAACACGGTCCTGATGCCGGGCCTCAATCAGGACGAGGCCCCCGACCTGCTCGCCTGGGCCGTCGAGCACGACTACGAACTGCGGTTCATCGAGCAGATGCCCCTGGACGCCCAGCACGGCTGGAAGCGCGACGGCATGGTCACCGCGGGCGACATCCTCGCCTCACTGCGTACGCGCTTCGAGCTCACCGAGGAGGGCACCACCGAGCGCGGCTCCGCCCCCGCGGAGCGCTGGCTCGTCGACGGCGGCCCGCACCGCGTCGGCGTGATCGCCTCGGTCACCCGCCCCTTCTGCTCGGCCTGCGACCGCACGCGACTGACGGCCGACGGCCAGGTCCGCACCTGTCTGTTCGCCACCGAGGAGACCGATCTGCGGGCCGCGCTGCGGTCCGACGCCCCGGACGAGGAGATCGCCCGTATCTGGCGGCTCGCGATGTGGGGCAAGAAGGCGGGCTCGGGCCTCGACGACCCGTCGTTCCTCCAGCCGGAGCGGCCGATGTCGGCGATCGGCGGCTGACGCCGCTGCTGCGGCCGGAGCGGGCGACGCCGACGGGCGGGACCGGCGCTCTGTCGTACGGCGGTCGGATTCCGCCGGGCGGTCAGCGCTCCGCAGACTCCCACTCGGCCAGGGGCACCACGTCCTTCAGGAACCCGCGCACACCCAGGAACTGGGAGAGATGCTCACGGTGTTCCTCACACGCGAGCCACGTCTTGCGGCGCTCGGGCGTGTGCAGTTTCGGGTTGTTCCAGGCGAGGACCCACACCGCGTCGGTACGGCAGCCCTTGGCGGAGCACTGCGCGGTGGCGGGGGAAGAATCGGGGAGGGGGAAGGTCACGCCTCAACCCTAAACGGCTCCTCATGGGCGACGCCGAGCAGCCACGGGGGGAGCTGCCCGGCGTCGGTCCGTCGCTCCGACGGGGGATGCGGAGCGCGTACGAAGTATGTCACGGGGGACCCGGTGCCCGGCACCGGAACAACATGATTGATCTGAGCTTTTCTTGAGCTTGGTACACGGCTTGCCACCTCGTACGGATCCGGATTCGGCTGATCCGCCGGGGTCAGGTCCGCTCGCGCGGTTCGCCCCGACGACCCGCCTCCGGCCCGGTCCACACGTCGTGCGGCACGGACCCCGGGACGGGTTCCGCGAACTCCTCCGCCCGGGGCGGCGCGATCATCGGGCGCACCGGGGCTGCGACGAACGTGGACGGCAGTGAAGGGGCGTTCTCCCGCCCGGCGTTGGCGATCACCACCGCCACATACGGGAGGAGCATCCCGAGCACCAGGGCGACCAGTGCGACGTGCCGTTCGACGTTCCAGAGGGCGGCGCCGAGCACCACCGCGACCGTGCGCACGCTCATCGAGATGATGTAGCGGCGCTGCCGGCCGCGCACGTCCTCGTCGAGTCCCTGTCTGGCTCCTGTGATCCGGAAGACCTCGCCCTTGCTCTGCTTCCGCAGCACATTCCACCGCCCGCCTGTATCGGACTCTCCCCGGCCCGCGCCCGCCCGAACCCGGTCAGGGACCAGGGCCCGAACACGCTCCACGTTACGCCGCGGCTGCGCCGTCCACGAGACCGGGGGCACCCCCGGTCCGGGGGACCGGCTGCGCCGTACCGCGTATGGCTCTGCCCGACATGCGCCGTATGGCGGACCGCCCGAGACTGGGCGTAATGCTCGCTGGGAGCCGTACTAGGAGGCAGCGATGGGCTGGTTGTGGGCGATCATCGTGGGATTCGTGCTGGGCCTGCTGGCCAAGGCGATCATTCCGGGCAAGCAGCACAGCCCGCTCTGGCTGACCACGATCTTCGGCATTCTCGGAGCCATCGTCGGCAACGCCATCGCCCGTGCGATCGGGATCGCGGAGACCAAGGGCATCGACTGGGGCAGGCATGGCCTCCAGCTCGCGGCCGCGATCGTCATCGTCTTCCTCGGCGACATGCTGTACATGGCCGTACGGGGCAACAAGCGGCAACGAGCCTGAGGCTGAGCCGACCGGCCGGCGCAGGGGCCAAGCCTCCGCCGGTCGCAGGGCACCGTACCCGCGCAGCGCAGACCGCCGGCGAAACGGTGCACCGCATGGCGAAGGGGGCGGCCCGTGACGGGGCCGCCCCCTTCGTGCGTCCGGACGCAGGGCCGCTGGGACCCGGCCCGCTCAGCCGCCGGTGACCTCCACCGCTGCCAGGTTCTTCTTGCCCCGGCGCAGCACCAGCCAGCGACCGTGCAGCAGTTCCTCCTTGGCGGGGACGGCGTCCTCGGCGGCGACCTTGACGTTGTTCACGTACGCGCCGCCCTCCTTCACCGTGCGCCGCGCGGCCGACTTGCTGGCGACCAGGCCCACCTCGGCGAAGAGGTCCACCACAGGGCCGAGCTCGGCGACCTGGATGTGCGGCACCTCGGAGAGGGCCGCGGCCAGCGTCGCCCCGTCCAGGCCGTCGAGCTCGCCCTGGCCGAAGAGGGCCCTGGACGCGGCGACCACGGCGGCCGTCTGGTCGGCGCCGTGCACCAGCGTCGTGAGCTCCTCGGCCAGCGCGCGGTGCGCCGCCCGGGCCTGCGGGCGCTCCTCGGTCTGCCGCTCCAGCTCCTCGATCTCCTCGCGGGACCTGAAGCTGAAGATCCGCAGGAACTTGGAGACGTCCCGGTCGTCCGCGTTCATCCAGAACTGGTAGAAGGCGTACGGCGTGGTCATCTCGGGGTCGAGCCAGACCGTGCCGGACTCCGTCTTGCCGAACTTGGTGCCGTCCGCCTTGGTGATCAGCGGGGTGCCCAGGGCGTGCACCGCGGCCTCCGGGTCGACCCGGTGGATCAGGTCGGTGCCCGAGGTGAGGTTGCCCCACTGGTCACTGCCGCCGGTCTGCAGCGTGCAGCCGTACCTGCGGTAGAGCTCCAGGAAGTCCATGCCCTGCAGGATCTGGTAGCTGAACTCGGTGTAGCTGATGCCCGCGTCGGAGTTGAGCCGCCGGGAGACGGCCTCCTTCGCGATCATCTTGTTGACCCGGAAGTGCTTGCCCACGTCACGCAGGAACTCGATGGCCGACATGCCCTGGGTCCAGTCCAGGTTGTTGACCATGACCGCCGCGTGCGGCCCCTCGAAGTCGAGCAGCGGCGCGATCTGCGCGCGCAGCCGCTCCACCCACTGGGCCACGATCTCGGGGGCGTTGAGCGTGCGCTCCGAATTCGGCTTCGGGTCGCCGATCAGGCCCGTGGCGCCCCCGACCAGGCCCAGTGGGCGGTTGCCCGCCTGCTGGATCCGGCGCATCGTCAGGATCTGCACGAGGTTGCCGAGGTGCAGGCTGGGCGCGGTCGGGTCGAAGCCGCAATAGAACGTGACAGGACCGTCCGCGAACGCCTTGCGCAATGCGTCCTCGTCGGTGGAGAGGGCGATCAGCCCGCGCCACTTCAGCTCGTCGACGATGTCCGTCACGGTTCTCGTATCTCCTTGGATGATGTCCGGGCAGTCGGGTGACAACCAGCTACGAGGTTATACGCCCTGACTGACAGAGCTCATATTGAAGTCGGGCACTCGCAGGGCGGGCGCCGCAGCCCTGGTGAACCAGTCGCTCCACTCGCGGGGCAGCGTCTTTTCCGTGCGCCCGGCCTCCGTGGCCCGCCCCAGCAGACCGACCGGTGACTCGTTGAACCGGAAGTTGTTCACCTCGCCCACCACCTCGCCGTTCTCGACGAGGTACACGCCGTCCCGGGTCAGCCCGGTCAGCAGCAGCGTCGCCGGGTCGACCTCGCGGATGTACCAGAGGGACGTCAGCAGCAGACCGCGGCCGGTGTCCGCGACCATCTCCTCCAGCGAGCGGTCCGCACCCCCGTCCAGGATCAGATTGCCGATCGAAGGCGCCAACGGCAGACCGGTCAGGGCCGCGCTGTGCCGGGTGGTCGACAGATGCTTGAGCTCGCCCGCCCCGATCCACTCGGTCGCGGTCAGCGGCAGTCCGTTGTCGAACACCGAGGCGTCGTCGCCCGAGGAGTGCGCGAGGACGAAGGGGGCGCTCTCCAGGCCCGGCTCGTGCGGGTCGCTGCGCAGCGTCAGGGGCAGCTCGGTGAGCCGCTCGCCGACGCGGGTCCCGCCGCCGGGCTTGCTGAACACCGTGCGGCCCTCGGCCGCGTCCCGGGCCGCCGCCGACCACATCTGGTAGATCAGCAGGTCCGCGACGGCGGTCGGCGGCAGCAGCGTCTCGTAGCGCCCGGCGGGCAGGTCGAGGTGCCGCTCCGCCCAGCCGAGCCGCGTCGCCAGCTCGGCGTCCAGCGCCGCCGGGTCGACGTCCTTGAAGTCCCGGGTGGAGCGCCCCGCCCACGCCGAGCGCGTACGGTCCGGCGACTTGGCGTTGAGCTCCAGCGTCCCGTTGGGCTGGTCGTGCCGCAGGCGCAGCCCCGTGGACGAACCCAGATAGCTGGATACGACCTCGTGGTTGGCGAACCCGTACAGCTCGCGGCCGCCGGCACGCGCGCGTGCGAAGGACTCACCGAGCGCCGGCGCGAAGTCGGTGAAGACCGCGGACGAGGTCTCGGCGGGCGCGTCCGCGAAGTCGGGGGACTCCGGCACGCCCGAGACGAGCGGCTGGGCGTCCTCGGCCGGACCCGCACCCCGCGCCGCCGCCTCCGCGGCCCGCACCAGCGGCTCCAGCTCGTCCGGGGTCACGGCGGAGCGCGAGACGACACCGGACGCGGTGCCCTCGCGGCCGTCCACGGTGGCGATGACGGTCAGTGTGCGTCCGCGCGTCACGCCGTTCGTGGTCAGCGCGTTGCCCGCCCAGCGCAGGTTGGCGGTGGAGTGCTCGTCGGCGATCACCACGCAGCCGTCGGCGCGGGACAGGGCGAGGGCGCGCTCGACGATCTCGTGCGGCTTGTTCGTACGGGCGCTCATCGACCGGCCTCCTGGGTGGTGTTGAGGATGTTGACACCCTTGAAGAGGGCGGACGGGCAGCCGTGCGAGACCGCCGCGACCTGGCCCGGCTGGGCCTTGCCGCAGTTGAAGGCACCGCCCAGGACGTACGTCTGCGGGCCGCCCACGGCGGCCATCGAACCCCAGAAGTCGGTGGTCGTCGCCTGGTAGGCGACATCGCGCAGCTGACCGGTGATCCGGCCGTTCTCGATCCTGAAGAACCGCTGCCCGGTGAACTGGAAGTTGTAGCGCTGCATGTCGATGGACCAGGAGCGGTCGCCGACGACGTAGATCCCGCGGTCGACGCTGCCGATCAGGTCCTCCGTGGACAGCCCGGCGGGGTCCGGCTGCAGCGAGACGTTGGCCATGCGCTGCACGGGCACATGCCCGGGGGAGTCGGCGTACGCGCATCCGTTGGACCGGTCGAAGCCGGTCAGCCTGGCGATGCGCCGGTCCAGCTGGTAGCCGACGAGGGTCCCGTCCTTGACGAGGTCCCAGGACTGCCCGGCCACGCCCTCGTCGTCGTACCCGATGGTCGCGAGCCCGTGCTCGGCGGTGCGGTCCCCGGTGACGTTCATCAGCTCGGAGCCGTACTTCAGCTTGCCCAGCTGGTCGAAGGTGGCGAAGGAGGTCCCGGCGTACGCGGCCTCGTAGCCCAGCGCGCGGTCCAGTTCGGTGGCGTGTCCGATCGACTCGTGGATCGTCAGCCACAGGTTGGAGGGGTCGACGACGAGGTCGTACGCGCCCGCCTCGACGCTCGGTGCCCGCATCTTCTCGGCCAGCAGCTCCGGGATCCGCGCGAGCTCGGACTCCCAGTCCCAGCCGGTGCCCGTCAGATACTCCCAGCCCCGCCCGGCCGGCGGAGCGATGGTCCGCATCGAATCGAACTCGCCGCTGGACTCGTCGACGGCGACCGCGGTCAGCTGCGGATGCAGCCGTACCCGCTGCTGCGTGGTGACGGTCCCGGCGGTGTCGGCGTAGAACTTGTTCTCGTGCACCGTCAGCAGCGAGGCATCGACATGGTTGACGCCGTCGGCCGCCAGCAGCCCGGCGCTCCAGTCGGCCAGCAGCCCGGCCTTCTCCTCGGCCGGCACCGAGAAGGGATCGATGTCGTACGCGGAGATCCAGGTCTGCTCGGCGTGCACCGGCTCGTCGGCCAGCTCCACGCGCTCGTCCGAACCGGCCGCCTTGATCACCTGGGCCGAGAGCTTCGCCATGGCCACGGCCTGTGACGCGACCTTCGCGGCGGCGTCCATCGTCAGGTCCACCCCCGACGCGAAGCCCCACGTGCCGCCATGCACGACCCGCACCGCGTAGCCGAGGTCCGTCGTGTCCGACGAGCCGGCGGGCTTGGCGTCGCGCAGCCGCCAGGACGCGCTGCGCACCCGCTCGAACCGGAAGTCCGCGTGGTCGGCACCCAGCGCGCGCGCCCGCGCGAGCGCCGCGTCGGCCAGGGCGCGCAGTGGTAGCGCCGTAAAGGCTTCGTCGATGGAATGAGGCACCGAGGTCTCCCTGCTGTCGTGGCCTGTGGGTACCGATCATGTCGCGCCGACCGGCCCGGGGACCACACCTTTCTGTCGGTGACCACGGCATTCTGTAGGGATCCGACAGGAGCCGCAGCGAGCCACTGTCGGTGCCCGATTCTCCGGGAGGCGGAGAGGACCGATAGGTTTTCGAAGAAGGCGCCTGTCTTGCAGGGGTTCAAGTCCGCTATCGAAAGGGTGATCCGTTGAGCCGCTCGGTTCTCGTCACCGGAGGCAACCGGGGCATCGGCCTCGCCATCGCCCGCGCGTTCGCCGACGCCGGCGACAAGGTCGCCATCACCTACCGCTCCGGTGAGCCGCCGGCCGCCCTCACGGAGCTGGGCTGCCTCGCCGTCAAGTGCGACATCACCGACAGCGAGCAGGTGGAGCAGGCCTACAAGGAGATCGAGGCCGAGCACGGTCCGGTCGAGGTGCTGATCGCCAACGCGGGCATCACCAAGGACCAGCTCCTGCTGCGGATGTCCGAGGAGGACTTCACCTCGGTCATCGACACCAACCTCACCGGCACCTTCCGCGTCGTCAAGCGCGCCAACCGCGGCATGCTGCGGGCCAAGAAGGGCCGCGTCGTCCTGATCTCGTCGGTCGTCGGGCTGCTCGGCTCCGCGGGCCAGGCGAACTACGCCGCCTCCAAGGCAGCCCTGGTCGGCTTCGCGCGCTCGCTCGCCCGTGAGCTCGGGTCGCGCAACATCACCTTCAACGTCGTCGCGCCCGGCTTCGTCGACACCGACATGACCAAGGCGCTCAACGACGAGCAGCGCGAGAACATCGTGTCGCAGGTCCCGCTGGGCCGGTACGCGCAGCCGGAGGAGATCGCCGCGACGGTGCGGTTCCTCGCCTCCGACGACGCCTCGTACATCACTGGAGCCGTCATCCCGGTTGACGGCGGACTGGGAATGGGTCACTGATCACCATGAGCGGAATTCTCGAGGGCAAGCGCGTCCTGATCAGCGGTGTGCTGCTGGAATCCTCCATCGCCTTCCACGCCGCCAAGCAGGCCCAGGAGCAGGGTGCCGAGATCATCCTGACCGCGTTCCCGCGGCCCACGCTGACCGAGCGCATCGCCAAGAAGCTCCCCAAGCCGACCAAGGTCATCGAGCTCGACGTCACCAACGACGAGCACCTCGGGCGTCTTGCGGAGGTCGTCGGCGAGGAGCTCGGCGGCCTCGACGGAGTCGTCCACTCCATCGGGTTCGCGCCGCCGGACGCGCTCGGCGGCAATTTCCTCAACACGCCGTTCGAGTCGGTCGCCACCGCCATGCACGTCTCGGCGTACTCCCTGAAGTCGCTGACCACGGCCTGTCTGCCGCTGATGCAGAACGGCGGCTCGGTCGTCGGCCTCACCTTCGACGCACAGTTCGCGTGGCCGCAGTACGACTGGATGGGCCCGGCCAAGGCGGCCCTGGAGGCGACCAGTCGCTACCTCGCCCGTGACCTGGGCAAGCAGAACATCCGCTGCAACCTCATCTCCGCGGGCCCGCTCGGTTCGATGGCCGCCAAGTCCATCCCGGGCTTCAGCGAGCTGGCCTCCGTGTGGGACAACCGCTCCCCGCTGGAGTGGGACCTCAAGGACCCGGAGCCGGCCGGCAAGGGCATCGTCGCCCTGCTGAGCGACTGGTTCCCGAAGACCACCGGCGAGATCATCCACGTCGACGGCGGTCTGCACGCGATCGGCGCGTAGCCGCCGGCCGGCCCGCCTTCGCCGGCGGCCCGGCCCGGCCTTCCTGCCGTGCCGACGCGTTCTCTCCGTACGCCGATGACGCCCCGTTTCCCGCCACGCGCGGTGAGCGGGGCGTCACCCGTTCGGCCCCACCGGCCGGGCGGAGGCGGCCGGTGGGAGCGCACTCTGGAGTACGCGTCACGTACGCACTCAGTCCGCACTGAGGACGCGTTTCCCTCCCGAGCACGGCCGAGGAGGTCTCCCTTGTGCGCCTGTCCCCCCGCTCCGCCCCGGTACTGGCCGCGCTGGTACTCCTCGTCGCGCTCCCCGCTGACGCCGCCTCGCAGACGTCGCACCATCCGGTAAAGGGCCCCCACGCGCGCGTGCCCGACAAGAGACCGTTCGGGGCCTCCTGCCGTACCGCGGTCCACGGATCGCACGTGACCGCCTACTGCCACAACCCGTATCCGGAGACCGACCGCGTCAGCCTGCACGTCGAGTGCGACCGCTGGTGGGACGTGGACAGCGACGGCGCCCGCGTCGGCGCCGGGCCCGCCGAGACCGTACGGCTGACGGGCCGGTGCTGGAAGGAGATCCGCTCGGTCTGGGTCAGCCACGAGAAGTGAGGGTGCGCGCCCGCGACGGGTCGCCGGAGCCGCCTCAGGGTGCGTGTGATCCGGCCGCGTCCCGTCAGTCGCCGGACGTGACCTCGCGCGTCCGCCCCTCGAACCGTCCCGGGCGGCACTGGAACGGATAGCTCGCGGCCTCCTTGGCGGACGCCGTCGCGTCGCCCGCGCGGATCGCGTCGACCAGCCGGGCGTGGTCCATGTACGTCTCCGGCGTCAGCTTCTCGCCGACGTCCGCGCGCAGCCAGTCGCGCAGTACCTCGCCCAGGTCGGCGTACATCGCCGTCATGGCGTCGTTGTGGGAGGCGGCCACGACCGCCAGATGGAAGGTCGCGTCCGCGGTCACGAAGGCCTCCGCATCGCCCGACTCCCAGGCCTCCTCGCGGCGTACGAGAAGGGCGTCCAGCTGCTTCAGATCGCGCTCCGTGCGGCGCCGCGCGGCCAGCTCGGCCGCGCTCGACTCCAGCGTGGACCGCAGCTCGGCGATGTGACGCGGGTCGGCGTCCGCGAACCGCCGGTGCATCACGCCCGCCAGTTCACTGGTCGCCACGACAAAGGTGCCCGAGCCCTGGCGGATGTCGAGCAGGCCGTTGTGCGCGAGGGCGCGGACCGCCTCGCGGACCGTGTTGCGGGCGACGCCCAGCAGCTCGACCAGCTCCTGTTCGGTGGGGATGCGGGAGCCGACCGGCCACTCGCCCGAGGTGATCTGGTTCCGCAGCTCGGCGATGACCTGCTCGGACAGCGCCGAACGGCGGGGGTGGCTCAGCGGCATGACGGTCCTTCGTACGGGCCTTCCTGCGGGGCCGGAGGCTCCGGAGATTAACGCAACAGGATTGGACAGCCAATCATCCCATGATTCTATGATGGCGTCATGGCAAGCGAGGAGACCCGAACGAAGTCGTCCCCACCGATACGCAGCTCCGCGATCACGGAGCCCGAGGGCGTCACGCCCCCCACGCGCGCGTGGACGACGCGTCTGGTGGTCGCCGGCATCGTCCTCACGGCCCTCAACCTGCGGCCGGCCATCACCAGCCTCGGCGCCCTCCTCGAAGAGGTGCGTGCCGGGCTCGGGATGAGCGGCAGCGTCGCCGGGCTGCTCACCTCCGTGCCCCCGCTCTGCTTCGCCGTCTTCGGGGTCATGGCACCGCGCCTCGCCCGCCGGTTCGGTCCGGGTGCGGTCGTCTGCGCCGGCATGGTCGCCATCACGGCGGGCCTGCTGATCCGGCCGTACGCGGGGAACACGGCCGGCTTCCTGGCCGCCAGCGCGCTGGCGCTCATGGGCATCGCGGTCAGCAACGTACTGATGCCGGTGATCGTCAAGCGCTGGTTCCCGGACCGGGTCGGTTCCATGACCGGCCTCTACTCGATGGCACTCGCGCTCGGCACCGCGGCCGCCGCCGCGGTGACCGTGCCCATGACCGACGCCCTGGGCGGGAACTGGCAGTCCGGGCTCGCGGTGTGGGCGGCCCTCGCGGGGGTCGCCGTACTGCCGTGGATCGCGCTGCTGCGTGCTCGGCGCGGTGAGAACGTGAGCGGTGCGTTCGGTGGTGCCGGTGCCGCTGGTGGGGCAGGGAAGGCGGTTGGTACGACTGCCGGTGCGGCCGTGGGTGCCGAGCCCGACGGGCTGCGGATCACCCGGAGCCGTACCGCCTGGGCGCTCGCCGTCTTCTTCGGGCTCCAGGCGACCGCCGCGTACATCACGATGGGCTGGATGGCGCAGATCTTCCGTGACGCGGGTGTCCCGGCTGGCACCGCGGGGCTGCTCCTAGCCGTCACGATGGTGATGGGCGTGCCGCTGGCGTTCGTCATTCCGCGCCTCGCCACCCGGCTGCCGCACCAGGGGCCGATCGTGGTCGTGCTCGGCGTCAGCGGCCTCGCCGGATACGCCGGCCTGTACCTCGCGCCGGCGGGGGGCGCCTGGGCCTGGGCGGTCCTCCTCGGTGTCGCCAACTGCGCCTTCCCGCTGGCTCTCACGATGGTCGGCATGCGGGCCAGGACCGGCGCGGGCGTCGCCAAGCTGTCGGCCTTCGCCCAGAGCACCGGCTATCTGATCTCGATCCCCGGCCCGCTCCTGGTGGGCGTGCTCTACCAGCACAGCGGCGGCTGGGGACTGCCGATCGCCCTCATGGCCGGGCTGATGGTCCCGCAGATCGTGGTGGGCGTCTTCGCGGGCCGCAACCGCACGGTGGAGGACGAGGCGGCGGCCTGAGGCCGGGCCGGCGGGCGGGGACCGGAGCCGGGGACTTGGCGGGGCGCCTGGTCCGGTCGACGGTCGACCGGACCAGACCAGGCGGACTGAGACCGCGGCCTGAGGCCGGTGGGGCGGACCGAGGAGACCACGGCCGATACCGCGGCCTGAGACCGGTGGGCCGGACCCGAGCAGACCACGGCCGATACCGCGGCCTGAGACCGGTGGGCCGGACCGAGCGGAGCGTGGCCTGAGGCCAATGGATCGGTGGCCCGCCGAGGCCTGGCGGTACCCGGCCCCGGCGGCGGTGGGGCGTACCGGGGGTGCGAGACTGGCCGCATGCCTGTGCTCGATCCGAATCCCCAGAACGGCCAGAAGAAGCTGCTGCTCGTGCTCGGCGCGATGCTGGCCATCACCGTGATCATCGGCGTCATCGCGTCGATCGCCTCACCGTAGGCCCCGGCCGCCGCCGTCGATGGTGGGGTTAGCCCCCCATCCCCTAGGGGGCGAGTGTCAGGGTCAAGTGGGTGGATCTCCGGATGGGTTGAGGGCCGCGGATTCCGTAGCTTCGAGATGTGGTCGCGAGGACGCGGTCCACGGACCACTCGGAGACTCACGGAGGCGTCATGCCGGCCCCCACGCACACCCCGCCCCTCCCGGCGACCACGGGCGGCGTAGACAGCCGACTGCCCTGGTGGGCCCTGGCCCTTCCCGCCCTCGCCTTCATCGTGCTCCTGGCACTGATAGCGAACCCTTCGGACGCGCACGCCGCGGCCGGGGACCCGTTGATCTCCCGCGTCGTCGAGCACATCCAGCAGACGGTGCTGAGCTGGATCTGACCTGAGCTGTATCTGAACTGACCTGAACTGACCTGACCTGACCTGACCTGACCTGGTCCGGCCTGGGCCGACCTGGCCTGGGTGAGGAGAGCCGCCTTGCCGGGATCGGGCCGTGGCGGCTGGTGCCGGACCGTGGAGGTCGGAGTCCCCCGGCTGGCGCGAGGCGCGACGGTCGGCGAGCGTGGAAGGAAGCACTGAGCCGGAGCGGGGAGGACGCGGCCCGTACGGACTCCGCGCCCGTGGCGTCCGCGCGGTTCGGCGGCGGCCTGCGGGGGTCCCGTCAACCCTGTCGTCGGAGCGGGTCAACTCCCTGCGCCCCATGGCGTGTTTCATGCGAAGCTGGGACGTATGAGCGTCGCAGAACCCCGCAGGATTGTCATCTTCCGGCATGCGAAAGCCGACTGGCCCCAGGTGTCCGACCACGAGCGGCCGCTCGCTGACCGGGGCCGCTTGGACGCCGCCACCACCGGACGCAAGCTGGCCGATACGGGCATCGCCCTCGACCTGGCCCTCTGCTCCACCGCGACCCGGACCCGCGAGACATGGAAGCTCGCCGTCCACGAGCTCCCTCACCGGCCGAAAACGGTCTATGAGGAGCGGCTCTACGAGGCCTCGCCGGGCGAGCTGATCGCCGTGCTCAACGAAACGCCGGACGACGCGCAGAACGTGGTCCTGATCGGTCACAACCCCGGAGCCCAGGGCCTCGCCGACATCCTGGCGGGCCCCTCCGAGGGTGATGCCCGCGCCCGGATGAACAGCCGGGGCTTCCCCACCGCCGCCTTCGCGGTCCTCACCTTCACCGGCTCCTGGAAAACCCTGGAGCCCGGTGTCGCCACCCTGGCCGACTACTGGGCGCCGTCGGAGTAACCCACCCCTGACCAGGACGGGGGCCCGGCACCACGGAGGTGCTGGGCCCCCGTCGACGTATGGGGCACGAGCCGATGGGCGTCGTACAGGGGACCGGTCAGCGGGCGTCGTCGTGCGTGTCGGCCGCCTCGACCTCTTCACGGGTGACCCCGAGGAGATACAGGACGGTGTCCAGGAACGGAAAGTTCACTGCCGTGTGCGCGGCCTGGCGGACGACCGGCTTGGCGTTGAACGCGACCCCGAGACCAGCGGCGTTGAGCATGTCGAGGTCGTTGGCGCCGTCCCCGATCGCCACGGTCTGGCTCAGCGGGACGCCCGCCTCGGCGGCGAACCGGCGCAGCAGACGCGCCTTGCCCGCGCGGTCCACGATCTCGCCGGTGACCTTGCCGGTCAGCTTCCCGTCGACGATCTCCAGCGTGTTGGCCTGCGCGAAGTCGAGCCCGAGCCGTTCCTTCAGATCGTCCGTGACCTGGGTGAACCCGCCCGAGACGACGCCGACTTGGAAGCCGAGCCGCTTGAGCGTACGGATCAGGGTGCGCGCTCCGGGGGTAAGGCGTACCTCGCTGCGCACCTTGTCGACCACCGAGGCGTCCAGGCCCTTGAGCAGCTCCACGCGCGCGTGGAGCGACTGCTCGAAGTCCAGCTCGCCGCGCATGGCGGCCGCCGTCACCTCGGCGACCTCCTTCTCGCACCCGGCGTGCGCGGCGAAGAGCTCGATCACCTCGTCCTGGATGAGCGTCGAGTCCACGTCCATGACCACCAGCCGCTGGGCCCGCCGGTGCAGCCCGGCCGCGACCACCGCGACATCGACGCCGAGCGCCGCGGACTCGGTGGCCAGAGCGGTGCGCAGCGCCTCGGTCTCCGTACCCGACACGGCGAACTCGACCGCCGTCACGGGGTACTTGGCGAGCCGGAAGATACGGTCGATGTTGCCGCCGGTGCCCGTGATCCGGGCGGCGATCGCGGCCGTCGACTCCGCGGTCAGCGGATGCCCGAGGACCGTGACGAGTGAACGCCCCAGGCCACGCGGCCGGTTGTCGCCGTGGCCGGAGATGATCTCGGCCTGCATCTTCATCGACTCCGCCCAGCTGTGGACGGTGGCCCGCAGATCACCTTCGAGTCCGGGGGGCGGCTCGGTGACGAGCGCGCACAGCACGATCCGGCCACGGGTGACGACCTGCTCGATGTCGACCACGTCGACGGAGAAGGCGGCGAGGGTGTCGAAGAGTCCGGCCGTGATTCCGGGCCGGTCCTTGCCGAAGATCTTGACGAGGAGAGTGGGAACGTCAGAGGTCTGCGAAGCGCTCATGGTGCTCCCACCGTATCCGGCACCCAGTGCCTTTCGCCCCTGAGGTCCGGCTGGCGGACAGGGAACTCTGTGTGACGCGCGTATGACACCCACCTTGATCACCGGCGAAGCGCCGGGGCGTTCTGCAGGCCGGGTACTTGCCCGGGCTCGGTACGCCCCGCATCCCGCGCCCGGCGCCCCGCATCCCGCGCCCGGCGCCGCGCGCCCCGCGCCCTGCACCAAGGTCACTCCCGCCCCCGGCGCCCCTTTGGCGGAGGCGGACCCTCCTCCGGCGGTGGCGGTGGCGGTGGCGGTGGCGGTGGCGGTGGCGGTGGCAGTGGCGGTGGCGGTGGGGGAGGCGGAGGTGTGTCCCCGCCTCGTGCCCCGGGCCGCTGCCGCGGCGGCCGAGGCGCCGGGGAGACCGGCCCGATCACAGTGGGCGCCCCGTACACGTCGAGCGGCGGCCGCGCGCCGGGCCCCGACCCCTGCCCACTCCCCGACCCCTGCCCGCTCCCGGACCTCTGCCCGCTCCCGGACCCCTGTCCGCTCCCGGACCTCTGCCCGCTCCCGGACCCCTGTCCGGCCCTCGCCTCGCCCTCCGCCCCCGAGCCCTCCGGTGAACTCGACCCTCGCGTGGGCCCCGTCCGACCACCGGACCCCCCGGGCTGCCCCCGCCCCCTCCCGCTCCACCCCGACCCCTCCGCCGGACGCGCGTCCTCCGGCTCCCGTAGTTCGTCGGGCACCCGCAGATAGGGATTGGTGTCGGGGTTGGCCGGGCGGAAAGGCTGGGCGGGGTGGTATGGCCCCGGCTCCCCGGACTGTTCCGGGAACGCCGCGGATTGTTCCGGGAACGCCTCAGGGACCAGTACGCCGGCGTCACCGAGTGCCACCGGCTGTGCCAGGGGTGCCACCCGCCGACCGGCGGCCCCACTCACGTACGCGAGCAGCGCCCCCGCCGCCCCCGCACCCGCACCCCACGCGGCACCGAGCAGCAGCGCCATGGCCAGGTGCCCGTGCAGTTCTATCCCGGCGCCGAAGGCGTCGAACCCCAGGACGGACAGCGAGGCGTCGACCGACACGTCGGTCAGCCGGGCGAGCAGCGGCAGGGCCAACGCCGTGACGACTGCCAGCCGCAGGGCACAGCGCCCAGCGAAGGGAAGGGCGCCCGGCCCGCGTACGACCGGCACCCCGGGCTCGCCGGCGCCCGCGTCCCGTACACGACGTACAAGAGGCGTACGCGTCGCCGCGAGCACCCCCGCGAACAGCATCATGACCGCGGCCGCGACGCCCAACAGCCAGACCCGGCCGTCCAGTTCGGCCAGCCGGCCCAGGGTGACGGGCTGGTCCGACCGCACGCTCAGCAGTTCGTCGAGGGGGTCGGGCAGCAGCTTCGCCAGTTCGCCCGTGGCCTTGCCGTCCCACGGCACCAGGAGGCCGACCGGAATGCCCAGCCACACTCCGTTGGGCGCGCCGAGCAGCGCGGCGCCGGCGATCCGCTTCGGATGGTCGTCGCCGACGGCCGCGTACGCCGCGGCCGCGAGCCCCGCCACGACCGCCATGAGCAGGACCGCCACCAGCGCGGACGCGGCCGGCCGCACCGTCCGGTGCACCGCTTCCCAGCCGCGCGGCAGGGGAGTGCGGCGGGAGGCGAGCAGGGCGATCACCAGTACTCCGACCGCCCAGATCAGACCGCCGAGCAGCGTGCGCGCCGTGTCGACGGTGAAGCCGACGGCCGCCTCCGCGTTCACGAGATCGCCGATCCTGTCGGGCAGCAGCCCGCCGATGTCACCGAGTCCGCCGGGCAGTTTGTCCGTGATGTCACCCAGGCCGCCGTCCGGCACCTTGTCGAGCTCGAGCTTTCCGCCGTCGATCGTGATGACGTCGTGACCGGCCCAGGCGAGCCCGCCGAGGGTCGCCACGAACAGGGCGACCACGGCGCCCCCGCGCGCGAGGAGTTCGGACGGCGCGATCACAACTCCCGCTCCGCGCAAGGAGCGCAGGAAGAACCAGGAGAGCAGGAGCGCCCCCACCAGACCCACGCCCAGTGGCGTGATCTGGAGGGCGGTCGTGGCCTCCGCCCCTTTCAGTCCGAAGGCGGAGACGTCCCCGGACGGTGTCACCGAACCGCCCGCCCCCAGGGCCACCACCGCCGCGGTCATCGGTCCGAGCGAGCCGGCCGAGTCCGCCTCCAGCAGATGCAGGCCCAGCGCGGCCGTACCCGCCATCCCGATCAGTGCCCAGCTCACCGCGGCGACCGCGGACAACAGAACGTCTCCCCACGGCACCCCCCTGCCGTGCCACGCGGTCTCGATGCCCATCGTCAGCCCCCCGGTCCGCGCCGCGGCGATCCACCGCGGATGTCCCCCTCGCGTGGGATTACCACTCTCCGGGCCGGTTTCAACCCCGTCAACGGGAACGGACAAGCCGCCCGTACCCAGTCTTCACAGGGCCCGACTTTCGGTCAGGGGGCTCCTACTGAAATAGTTCCCCACGATGTTCGACATCCCTAGACTCCCTGTGATGGGGGAACTTCGGGGGACAACTCAGTGGGGCATGGAGTGCCTGAACTCGTACTGGAATTGAATGGAAGGACCTGGACGCTCGACGCGTCCAGGCCATACACCCTCGGACGTGATCCGCAGGGGGACGTCGTGCTCGATGACGCCAGGGTGTCCTGGCGTCACGCCACGATCAGCTGGGGCGGCCGCAGTTGGGTCATCGAGGACCACGGCAGCACCAACGGCACTTTCGTGCAGGGCCAGCGGATCCATCAGATGGAGATCGGTCCGGGCTCGGCGGTACACCTCGGCAACGCGACCGACGGCCCGCGCGTGAACCTCTCGGGTTCCGCCGCGGCGGTCGCGGCACCGCAGCAGGCGCAGCCCCAGCAGCAGCCGTACGCGTCACAGGGCGCGGCACCCGGCTGGGCCCAGCAGGCACCGCCGCAGCAGCAGGCGCCGCAGCAGAGCTGGCCGCAGTCGCCGCAGGCGGCCGCGAGCGTTCCGCAGCAGCAGGGACCCGGTGGTGGCGCGGGGGCGCCGCCGGTCTACGGCGACCGCAGCCCGACCACGTTCCACCAGTTCTCCCTCGGCCGTGTGATGCGCATCGGCCGTGCGCTGGAGAACGAACTGGTCGTCTCCGACCTCCAGGTCTCGCGGCACCACGCAGAGTTCCACGCGACCCCCGACGGCCGTTACGAGATCCGTGACCTCGGCTCGCACAACGGCACGTACGTCAACGGCCAGCCGATCACCAAGGGCGGCTCGGCGCTGCTCGGTGCGAACGACATCGTCGGTGTCGGTCACTCGACGTTCCGCCTGATCGGGGACCGCCTCGAAGAGTTCGTCGACACCGGTGAGGTCTCCTTCTCGGCCCGCCACCTGACCGTCACGGTCGACGGCGGCAAGCAGATCCTCAAGGACGTCTCGTTCGGCGTCCCGGAGAAGTCGCTCATCGCGGTCATCGGCCCGTCCGGCTCCGGCAAGTCGACGCTCCTGAAGGCACTCACGGGCTACCGCCCCGCCAACCAGGGTGACGTCCTCTACGACAACCGGAACCTGTACAAGCAGTTCGCCGAGCTGCGCCAGCGCATCGGTCTGGTCCCGCAGGACGACATCCTGCACAAGGAGCTGACCGTCAAGAAGGCCCTCAAGTACGCGGCCAAGCTGCGCTTCCCCGCGGACACCACGGGGCAGGAGCGCGAGGCCCGTATCAACGAGGTGCTGCGCGAGCTCAAGCTGGACATCCACAAGGAGAAGAAGGTCACCTCCCTCTCCGGTGGCCAGCGCAAGCGTGTCTCGGTGGCTCTGGAGCTGCTCACCAAGCCGTCGCTGATCTTCCTGGACGAGCCGACCTCCGGTCTCGACCCGGGCATGGACCGCGATGTCATGCAGCTGCTGCGCGGCCTCGCCGACGACGGCCGTACGGTCCTCGTCGTCACGCACTCCGTGGCCGAGCTGGCGATCTGCGACAAGCTCCTGGTGATGGCGCCCGGCGGTTCGGTGGCCTACTTCGGTCCCCCCGAGGAGGCGCTGAACTTCTTCGGCTACGACACCTGGGCCGACGTCTTCTCCGCCTTCGAGAACTACCGCGACTACGACTGGGCGGGCCGCTGGAAGGGCTCGCAGCACTACCAGATGTACGCCGCGGACATCGACGCCGTCGCTCCGCAATCGGTGCACATGCCGCCGCCGCAGGCGATGAAGCCGCCCAAGCCGCAGGGCTGGGGCTCGCAGCTGATGACCCTGATCCGGCGCTATGTCTCGGTGATCGCGTCCGACAAGGGCTTCCTCGCCCTGACGGTGATCCTGCCGGCCGTGCTCGGCGCGGTGAGCCTGCTCATCGACCCGGACAAGACCCTGCTGGTGAACCCGGCGGTGAACCCGAAGACCGGCGCGCACATCCCGAACGGCACGGCCACCACCGTGCTGCTGATCCTCGCGGTCGGAGCGTGCTTCGCGGGCGCCGCCAATTCCGTCCGCGAACTGATCAAGGAACGGGTGATCTACGAGCGGGAGCGGGCGACCGGCCTGTCACGCTCCGCGTATCTGATGTCCAAGGTGATCGTGCTCGGCACGGTCACGGTGCTCCAGGGCGCCATGGTCGGCGCGATCGGCTTCTCCAGCCGCACCATCCCCGAAAAGGGCCTGATCCTGGGCGAGGGCAAGGCGGCGGTGCTGCTCGAGCTCTCCATCCCGATCATGGCGCTCGGCTTCACCTCGATGATGTTCGGCCTGATCATCTCCTCGCTGGTGAAGACCGCCGAGAAGACCATGCCGCTGCTGGTCATGTTCGCGATCATCCAGGTCGTGTTCACCGGCTGTCTGTTCATCCTGCACGGCACGGTCGGCGTCAACGAGTTCTCGTATCTGATGCCGTCCCGCTGGGCGGTCGGCGCCGCCGGTGCCACGCTGGACTTCAACAACATCAGTCCGAACGCGGACGACCCGGGCAGCACGGACCCGCTCTGGGACCACGACGCCGGAGCCTGGGGCATCGACATGGTGGCCCTGCTCGCCCTCGGCGCGCTCTGCGGGTTCTTCGTGGCCCGCTTCCTGCGCCGCCATGAGCCCGAGGTCATGCGCAAGTAGCCGCACGCGCGACTGAAGGGCGGCACCCCCACCGGGGTGCCGCCCTTCCGCGTCTGTACCGAGACCCTCAGAGGTCCGCGCGATGCCCGCGAGACTCAGTAGGCGCTGTTGACGTTGTCGATCGAGCCGTACTTGTCGGCCGCGTAGTTGGCGGCGGCCGTGATGTTCGCGACCGGGTCGGTGATCTTCGTCGACGTGCCGGAGACGTGGTACGCGTTGAAGGTCGGCGGGATGACCTGGAGCAGACCCTGGGACGGGATGCCGTTGATCGCGTTGACGTCCCAGTTGTTGATGGCGTTCGGGTTGCCCGAGGACTCACGCATGATGTTGCGGTACAGCCCGTTGTAAGAGCCCGGGATGCCCTTCTGCTTCATGATGTCGAGCGACTGACGGATCCAGCCGTCGAGGTTGTTCGTGTACGTCTTCGCGGCGACGGCCTTGACCTGGGGGCGCGCGGCGGAGCGGCTCGCGGCCTGCGCCTTGCGCGCGTCCTCGGCCTTCTTCTTGGCGGCCGCGTCCTCGGCCTTCTTCTTCGCTGCCGCGTCGGCAGCCTTCTTCTTGGCCGCGTCGTCCGCGGCCTTCTTCTTCGCGGCGACGGCCTCGGCCTTGAGGCTGGCGCCGGCCAGCTGGTCGGTGACGCTGGCCTTGACGTCCTTGATCTGCCCCTCGCTGTAGGCCACGGAGGCGGAGGAGGCGGCGGCGTCGGTGGTTGTGGTGTGCGAGTTGGCGGGCACCACGGTGAACGCGAGGGCGGCGGCACCGAGGGCCGCGACACCGGCGATCGAAAGCTTGTGGGTCTTGGTCAGCGCGGGACTATGACCAGGAGTGTTGATGTTCTTGGGCATGACTGATGGACCTCTTCGAATAGCGCGGAGGTCGCTCTCGGTCCGGTGGGGACAGAGTGTTTTTCCGGAACAAACGCCGCGGGGCGGAACCCGCGGCGTTGAGCGACGGCAGCCATTCTTAGCGGCAGCAAAAACTTGAGGCAAAGGTGTGACGTACGAAGCCAGGTAGTGGAGCACAGAGGGGCAAAATGGGGCAGAACACTACGTCTGCCCCGCTCACAAGGTCCCCTTTATCTCCTATGCCCGTTCGTACGTGATGTGCGTCCTATGCGCGGGCTCACATCGGCCGGGTAACGGTCTCACCAGCAGTTGCTGGAGCAATGCTCTGTGTGAGGGGAGTCGTCCGGAAGTATGAGGTGCACGTCCCCGAACTCGTGCCAGAGGTAGCGCCCGCGCAGCGCCGCGTCGTAGCCGCGGTCGATCGCCGCCCGCCCGGCGACCGCCTCCAGCATCAGCAGATGCGAGGCCTCCGGCTCGTGCAGCCCGGTCAGCAGCCCGTCGACCACGCGTGTCCCGCGCTCCGGAGTGACCACGAGACCGGTCCAGCCCCGCCGCGCCTGGACCACTCCGTCCGGCCCGGCCGCCGACTCGACGGCCCGCACCGCCGTCGTACCGACCGCGATGATCCGCCCGGCGGCCGCCTTCGCCGCGTTGACCAGACGCGCCGACGTCGCCGGCACCTCGTACCTCTCCGGATACGGCGGCTCGTGCGCCTCGACCGACGCCACCCCCGTGTGCAGGGTGACCGGCGCGAACTGCACACCCCGGCTCACCAGCTCCGCCACCAGGCGCGCGGTGAAGGGCCGCGCCGCGCTCGGCATCTCCGCGCTGCCCGCACCGTCACCGCAGGACAGCGCGAACACCGTCTGGTACGCCGACAGGGGCTGATCCCTCTCTGTATAGGAGTAGCGAATGGGCCGCCCGTGCCGTCGCAGCAGCCCCGGCACATCGGGATCCGACACCCGCCCCCACCACAGCCGCTCACTCCGCGCCGCCAGCGGCTCCTCCAGCACCAGGCGTACGTCCCCGGGAAGGCGCACCTCCGTCCCCGCGGGCCCACCCGCACGCGCGCGCGTGGTGCCCCGCCCGTCCGGATCCCGCAGCTCGACGGCCCACCGCCCGTCATCGCCCCACGTGGAGAAATGCACCACCACGCGCGCGTGCCCGAGATGCCCGTCGACGGCGGCGGCCAGCGTGGGAGACGTGTTCACGACGAGCAGGTCCCCGGCCCTGAGCTGCCCGGGCAGCTCGACGAAGTCGTGATGCGACACCCGGGTCCCGTGCGAGACGAGGAGGCGCACCGCGTCGCGCTCCAGACCGGGCCCCCGCTGCTCGGCCGGCACCCGGGCCGACAGCTCCTGCGGAACTTTTGCCCGCGCCCGGCTGCCCTCGAACGGCGGCACCCCCATCGCGGTCGTCACCGCGCCTCCAGCAGGGCCTGAGCGCCATAGCGGCCACTGGCCGGGCGCGCGTCGAGCAGCCGCAGAAACGCCGGGACCACCTCGGCGGGCGCCGGCCGTGGATCGTCGTCGCCCGGTACGGCCGCCGCGTACAGGTCCGTGCCCATGTCGCCGGGGTCGACCACCCAGACCCGCAGCCCGGGTTCCTCCTCCCCGAGCACCGCCGACAGCTGGTCCAGCGCCGCCTTGGACGCCCCGTAACCACCCCAGGTCTCGTACGCCTCGGCCCCCGCGTCCGAGCTGATGCCGACGACCGCTCCCGCCTCCGCCTCCCGCAGCGCCGGCAGTGCCTGCTGGATCAGGCCCAGCGCGGCCACCACGTTCACCTCCAGGGCCCGCCGCAGCCCGTCCAGCGTCAGGTCCTCGAGCCGCACGAGCGGCTCGGCGCCCAGCGCGCTCGCGTTGTTCACCAGCAGGTCCACGCCTCCGAGCCGCCGGGCCGCCGCCACCAGCTCGGCGCGGTGCCCGGCGTTCGTGACATCCCCGGCCAGTGCCTCCACCCGCGTCCCGTAGGCGGACAGGTCCTTCGCCGTCTCCTTCAGTACCTCCGCCGTTCTGGCGTCGAGCACCAGATCCCAGCCGCGCTCCGCCAGGGCCGCCGCCAGCGCACGTCCCAGCCCCTTCGAAGCCCCTGTGATGATCGCTACCGGCATGACATCCGTCCCCTCGTCGCGCCACCGCCGATTCCGGCGGGTGTCCTCAACGTAGGGACCGGGACGCCCTGGCCGCGTCGTGCGCGGGCCGCAATGACCCGGGGCCCTTCGCCCTAGGACCGCCGACCGCCGCAGGACCTAGGGCCAGCGGCCTAGGCGGCCGCCCCCACAGGTCGGATACGCACTGTCACACCCCGCCGGTACCTTGAGGTCATGAGTCAAGGCCCCAGGTCCGGCCTGTACGCGGTGAGCTCCGCGCTGCTGGCCATGAGCAGGCATCTGGAGGTGCGCGACGTCCTCAAGACGATCGTCGCCTCGGCCCGCGAGCTGCTCGACGCCGAGTACGCGGCGCTCGGCGTCCCGGACGACCACGGCGGCTTCGCGCAGTTCGTCGTCGACGGCGTCAGCGATGCCCAGTGGAAGGCCATCGGCCCGCTCCCGCGCCAGCACGGCATCCTCGCCGCGATGCTGCACGAGGCGCGCCCCGAGCGCCTGGCCGACGTGCGCAAGGACCCCCGCTTCGAGGGCTGGCCCCCGGCTCACCCCAACATGTCCGACTTCCTGGGCCTGCCCATCCGGGACGGCGACGAGGTCATGGGCGCCCTGTTCCTCGCCAACAAGGTGCGGCCGGCCGGCGCACAGGCCACCGACTCCGGGGGCTCGCGCGGGGGCGGCCGCTGCGGTTTCACCGAGGAGGACGAGGAGCTGCTCACGATCCTCGCCCAGCACGCCGCGATCGCCCTGACCAACGCCCGCCTCTACGAGCGCAGCCGCGAGCTCACGATCGCCGAGGAGCGCTCCCGGCTCGCCCATGAACTGCACGACGCGGTGAGCCAGAAGCTCTTCTCGCTGCGCCTCACCGCGCAGGCCGCCGCCGCCCTCGTCGACCGTGACCCCACGCGCGCCAAGGGCGAGCTCCAGCAGGTGGCCGCGCTCGCCGCGGAAGCCGCCGACGAACTGCGCGCCGCCGTCGTCGAGTTGCGCCCCGCGGCACTCGACGAGGACGGCCTGGTCGCCACGCTGCGCACCCATGTCCAGGTCCTCGACCGGGCCCACTCCGCGCGCGTGACCTTCACCAGCTGCGGGATCCGCGCCCTGCCGGCCGCGCAGGAGGAGGCCCTGCTGCGCGTCGCCCAGGAAGCCCTGCACAACGCGCTGCGCCACTCCGGAGCGGTCCAGGTCGACGTGATCCTGCTGAAGCGCGGCCCGGGCGCCGTCCTGCGCATCACCGACGACGGCGGCGGCTTCGAACCGCACGCGATACGCAGCGCGGGTCGCCACCTCGGCCTGGTCTCCATGCGGGACCGGGCGAGTGGCGTCGGCGGCACACTCGCGGTGGAATCGGCACCCGGGAAGGGCACGACGATCGAGATGGAGGTCCCTGGTGGCTGACGCAATCAAGGTGCTGCTGGTCGACGACCACCAGGTGGTCCGCCGGGGCCTGCGCACCTTCCTCGAAGTGCAGGACGACATCGAAGTGGTGGGAGAGGCGTCCGACGGCGCCGAAGGAGTCGCCCGCGCCGAGGAGTTGAAACCCGACGTCGTGCTCATGGACGTCAAGATGCCGGGCATGGACGGCGTCGAGGCGCTGCGCAAGCTCCGCGAACTGGCCAACCCCGCACGCGTGCTGATCGTCACCAGCTTCACCGAGCAGCGCACGGTGGTCCCGGCCCTGCGCGCGGGCGCCGCCGGGTACGTGTACAAGGACGTGGACCCGGACGCCCTGGCCGGTGCCATCCGCTCGGTACACGCCGGGCACATCCTGCTCCAGCCCGAGGTCGCGGGCGCCCTGCTGTCCCAGGAGGAGGCCAACTCGAGCCAGGGGAGGGGTGGTTCGCTCACGGAGCGGGAGCGCGAGGTGCTCGGCCTGATCGCCGACGGCCGCTCCAACCGGGAAATCGCACGCGCGCTCGTCCTCTCCGAAAAGACCGTCAAGACGCACGTGTCGAACATCCTGATGAAGCTCGACCTCGCCGACCGTACCCAGGCCGCCCTGTGGGCCGTACGGCATGGGGCGGCAGGCTGATCACCAGCTGATTACCTGTTGATCCGCACTCCGGCGCACCCCTCGGGAGTGGCCGGCGCACGGCAATGCGGAGGGTTCCGCTCCGGGCTGAGATTCATACCGTCGTGTGGATGTCCCCCAGATGGCGCATCCTCCGCGACCCCGGGCCGTTCTTCAGTGCGTGCTGCGGCGATTTGCCGCGGTGATCGCTAGGGAGGGCTTGAGAAGTGAAGAAGCTGAAGAAGGCCACGGCTGTCGCGATGGTGGCGGGCGGCCTCGTCGCCGCCGGTGCCGGTATGGCCTCCGCCACGGACAGCGGCGCGGGTGCCGGAGGCAAGGCCGTGGGCTCCCCGGGTGTCGGTTCGGGCAACCTCGTGCAGGCCCCGATCCACATCCCGGTGAACGCGGTGGGCAACAGCGTGAACGTCATCGGAGTCCTGAACCCCGCCTTCGGCAACCTGGGCGTCAACCGCTGACGTCCGTCCGGACCTCGCGGTGACCACCGGCCTCCCAGGCACTCCTGGGGGGCCGGTCAGGTTGTCGGCCGATCATCGCAATGGCCCGAACGGGCCCTTCACCGCGGCCCTCCGTGCCATCAGCGATCTTCAAGGCGTTCCTCTACGTACGACCCGCGGCCGGGTCGGACCCGCCATACCAGGAGGAACGCTTTTCATGAACATCGCCAAGAAGGCCGCCGTGGCCCTGACCGTTGCCGGTATCGCCGCAGGCGCTTCCGCCGGCGCGGCTGTAGCCGACTCGGAAGCCGACGGCGCTGCTGTGAAGTCGCCGGGCGTCGGCTCGGGCCTCGTCGCACAGGTCCCGCTCCACGTCCCGGTCACGGTCTCGGGCCTCAGCGCCAATGTCATCGGCCTGCTGAACCCGACGTTCGGCAACCTGAACGCCAACGACTGACACGCTCGACCGGTCGACGCCCCCGTGAACCCTCCGGTTCGCGGGGGCGCTTCCGTACCCGGCTCCGGCAGGGGCGCCTGCCAGCAGCTGCCCCTCAAGGCACCCGGAGGTGAGGCGCCCCACCCGGACCGAGGGCGGGAGGACCGCCGCACCCCCGGCCGACAGCTGTCCCGCGTTCAGCTTCGGCGCACCCCACCTCGAAGAGTCACCCCGGGCCCAACCCCGGCGCCCAGGTGGCGAGCCTCACCGCACGCCCCGCTCCCGCTCCTCCACGAACGCGTTGTACGCGGCCACCTGCGCCCGCCGGGCCGTCCGCTCCACCGGCCGCAGCGCCAGCGACCTCGCGGCGATCTCCGAGGCGCTCACCGCACCGCCGTGCCCGTTCTCGTAGGCGACCGAGATCAGCAACCCGACCCGCTGGGCGAGCTCCAACACCCGTACCGCACGCGGCGGATAGCCGGGCGCCAGTACCTCGCGTCCCACCTCGGCCCGTGCCCGGTACGCCTCGACGGCGGCCTCCGCGACCGGTCCCGACCCGGCCACGTCCAGCCGGGACAACACCTCCGTCGCCTCCCGCAGCGCCTCCGCCAGTTCCCGCTCGGCCTCGCCGAGGGACGGCACATCGGCGGGCGGCGCCTCCCGCACGGCGAGGCAGTGCCAGAGGACCTCGACATGCAGATCGCCGTCCGGGCCCACCTCGTACACCTCCGGCACCAGCCCGAGCCCGGCACCGTGGCAGACCACTGCCTCCTCGGCGTCGAGGGCTCGCGCGTTGAATTCGGGCGGCCCGCTCAGCCCGAGCGGATGGCCCGGCGCGGGCAGCGCCACCCGCAGCCCGGTCACGCCGAGCGCGCGCAGCCGGCCGAGGGCGAGCGTGAGTCCGACGGGCCCCGCCTCACCGGGCAGTCCCTCGACCCGGTGCACGGCGTCCTCACCAACGATGGTGAGTACGGCGTCGTCCGGCGAAACAAGTCCGGCCAAAAGGGCATTTCCCCATGCGGCCAGGCGTCCTGAGCGTGGTTCCGAGAGCATGCCCCCAGCCTAAGGACCGACCGATGGATGGGACCGCCCGACCGGTGGCGTAGGTTTTCCCTGGGGGCTGCGTCCACAGACGTAAGCGACGGCCGAGACTGCAATGGGAGACAGCGCGCTCATGAGCGATGTTCTGGAGCTTGAGGACGTATCCGTGGTCCGAGAGGGCCGGGCTCTGGTGGACCAGGTCTCCTGGTCGGTCAAGGAGGGCGAGCGCTGGGTCATCCTCGGCCCCAACGGCGCCGGAAAAACGACCCTCCTGAACATCGCGTCCAGCTACCTCTTCCCCAGCTCGGGCACCGCCACCGTCCTCGGCGACACCCTCGGCAAGGTCGACGTCTTCGAGCTGCGCCCGCGCATCGGCATGGCCGGCATCGCGATGGCCGAGAAGCTCCCCAAGCGCCAGACCGTCCTGCAGACCGTGCTCACCGCCGCGTACGGCATGACAGCCGGCTGGCAGGAGGAGTACGAGGACATCGACGAGCAGCGCGCCCGCGCCTTCCTCGACCGCCTCGGCATGAGCGACTACCTGGAGCGGAAGTTCGGCACCCTCTCCGAGGGCGAGCGCAAGCGCACCCTCATCGCCCGCGCGCTGATGACCGACCCCGAGCTGCTCCTCCTGGACGAGCCGGCCGCCGGCCTCGACCTCGGCGGCCGCGAGGACCTCGTCCGCCGCCTCGGCCGGCTGGCCCGCGACCCGATCGCCCCCTCCATGATCATGGTCACGCACCACGTCGAGGAGATCGCCCCCGGCTTCACCCATGTCCTGATGATCCGGCAGGGCAAGGTGCTCGCCGCCGGCCCCCTGGAACTCGAACTCACCTCGCGCAACCTCTCGCTCTGCTTCGGCCTGCCGCTCGTCGTCGAGCAGGTCGGCGAGCGCTGGACGGCGCACGGCCTGCCGCTCTCCTGACGCCCGATCCGCCTCCGCCGACGTCCGGTCCGTGCGCGGCCGCGCGTACGGACGTGATCGCGCCCTGTCCGCCGGTGAGCCGCGGTCCTACCATGACCATGTGGACGACATCGACGCATGGGTGTGGTGGCTGATCGCCGCGGTCGGGCTCGGAATCCCGCTCGTGGTGACGGCGATGCCGGAGTTCGGAATGCTCGCCGTGGGCGCCGTCGCCGCGGCCGGCACGGCGGGGCTCGGCGGCGACGTCGTACTCCAGGTACTCGTCTTCGCCGCCGTCTCGGTCGCCCTCATCGGTGTCGTACGCCCCATCGCGGCCCGCCATCGCGCGCAGCGGCCCCAACTGGCCACGGGCGTGGACGCCCTGAGAGGCAAACAGGCCCTCGTTCTGGAACGCGTCGACGGCGCGGGCGGCCGGATCAAGCTCGCCGGAGAAGTCTGGTCGGCCCGATCCCTCGACGCCGGACAGGCCTACGAGGTGGGCCAGGAAGTGGACGTCGTGGAGATCGAAGGAGCCACCGCGATCGTCATGTGACCTCGTACGACGCAAGTGAACCGAACGCCCTACGCGGCAGACGACGGTCTGTCAGACTCACCAGCAAGATCTTCAACATACATAAGATCTTCCGGAAACACCGAGGCGAGAAGGGTACGGGGAGCAACGATGGAACCGATCATCATCGTCCTGATCATTCTGGTGGTGTTGGTCTTCATCGCCCTGATCAAGACCATCCAAGTCATCCCGCAGGCCAGTGCCGCCATCGTCGAGCGCTTCGGCCGCTACACGCGGACACTCAACGCGGGCCTGAACATCGTCGTCCCCTTCATCGACACCATCCGCAACCGCATCGACCTGCGCGAACAGGTCGTCCCGTTCCCGCCGCAGCCGGTGATCACCCAGGACAACCTGGTCGTCAACATCGACACGGTCATCTACTACCAGGTCACCGACGCCCGCGCCGCCACGTACGAGGTCGCCAGCTACATCCAGGCGATCGAGCAGCTCACCGTCACCACGCTGCGCAACATCATCGGTGGCATGGACCTGGAGCGGACCCTCACCTCCCGTGAGGAGATCAACGCGGCCCTGCGCGGCGTCCTCGACGAAGCCACCGGCAAGTGGGGCATCCGCGTCAACCGCGTCGAGCTCAAGGCCATCGAACCGCCCACCTCCATCCAGGACTCGATGGAGAAGCAGATGCGCGCCGACCGTGACAAGCGCGCTGCCATCCTCACCGCGGAGGGCATCCGCCAGTCGCAGATCCTTACCGCGGAGGGCGAGAAGCAGTCCGCGATCCTGCGCGCCGAAGGTGAGGCCAAGGCAGCTGCCCTGCGCGCCGAGGGCGAGGCCCAGGCCGTCCGTACGGTCTTCGAGGCGATCCACGCCGGCGACCCGGACCAGAAGCTCCTCTCCTACCAGTACCTCCAGATGCTCCCGAAGATCGCCGAGGGCGACGCCAACAAGCTCTGGATCGTGCCCAGCGAGATCGGCGACGCCCTCAAGGGCCTGTCGGGAGCCTTCGGCAACTTCGGCGGACTCGGCGGCGGTTCGGGCGGTGGCGGTTCGGGCGGTGGCGGTTCCTCCGGCGGCTCCGGCTCCGGCTCCGGCGGGACCGAGCGCCGCGAGAAGCCGTCCATCACCGACTGACCGACTGACCGACTGACCAACCGACTGACCGTGTACGTGACTGGGGCCCGCCTTCCGACGAAGGCGGGCCCCAGTCACGTAAGGCCTAGGCGGCGGGCTGTCCCAGCCACTCCGGCAGCGCCTCGAAGTCGTCCTGGCCGAGGGCCAGCAGCATCGCGTCCGCGGGCGTCGGCTCGAACGGCTGCCTGAGCAGCGGCATCCCCGCCTGCTCAGGCGTACGAGCGGCCTTGCGGTGATTGTCCTGCGCGCACGAGGCGACCGTGTTCAGCCAGGAGTCCTGGCCGCCCTGCGCCCTGGGCACCACGTGGTCCACGGTCGTCGCCCGCCTGCCGCAGTACGCGCACCTGTGCCGGTCCCGCACCAGGACACCCCGCCGCGACCACGGCGCTTGTCTTCGGAACGGCACCCGTACATAGCGGCAGAGCCTGATCACCCGGGGCACGGGTATGTCGAGCGCGGCTCCGCGCATACGCAGTTCGGGGTGGGCCTGCTCGACGACGGCCTTGTCCTGCAGCACCAGAACGACGGCTCGGTTCAACGTCACCGTCGACAGCGGCTCAAAGCTCGCGTTCAGCACCAGCGTGTCCCGCATCCAGCCCACCTCCCCTGCGCACCGGCCCACTCCCTGGCGGGCTTGGATCAACTCTGGCCGGGCACGCCGAGATGGACAACGCAATAAAAAAGTGCCCGCCCCTGATCAATTCCAAGACCAGGGGCGGGCAAACGTTCAGTGAACGTCAGTCTCCCGCGGGAGCCGCGTACTCACCGAGCAACTGGGCCCGCGCGAGCGTGTGGAACCGCAGGTTGAAGCCCACCACCGCGGGCGACGCGTCCGAGTCCGGACCGAGCTTCTCCTGATCCACCGCGTACACCGTGAAGACATAGCGGTGCGCCGGATCCCCGGGTGGCGGCGCGGCCCCACCGAAGTCCTTGGACCCGTAGTCGTTACGCGCCTGGACGGCGCCCTCGGGCAGCCCCTCGAACTTGCCGGTGCCCGCGCCCGTCGGCAGCTCCGTCACCGTGGCCGGAATGTCGAACACGACCCAGTGCCAGAAACCGCTCCCCGTGGGGGCGTCCGGATCGAAGCAGGTCACGGCGAAGCTCTTGGTCTCCGGCGGAAACCCCTCCCAGCGCAGCTGAGGCGAGGTGTTCCCGGCCGCCTGGACCTGAGCGTCCTTCAGCACCGCATCCGGCTCGACGTCCTCACTCGTCACCGAGAAGGACGGCACGGGCGGATGGAAGTCATGCGGGAGCGGCGGCCTTTTCAGCTCGGACACCTCAGTACCTCCTGATCTGTCTGCGATGGTTCCCGGCCGAGCCTAGAACCAGCTGCGCTTGCTGCCGACCTCCGACAGCCACTGATTCAGGTACGCGGCCCAGTCCGTGCCCTGGTAGTCGTTCAGACCCACCTTGAAGGCGCGGAACGAGTCGCTGCCCTCGCTGAACAGCCCCGGCTTCTTGTCCATCTCCAGGATGACGTCCATCTCACGCTCGTCGGCGACGAAGCTCAGCTCGACCTGGTTCAGCCCGCGGTACTGCGACGGCGGGAAGAACTCGATCTCCTGGTAGAACGGCAGCTTCTGCCGCGTACCCCGGATGTGGCCGCGCTCCATGTCGGCGCTCTTGAAGCGGAAGCCCAGCTGGAGGAACGCGTTCAGGATCGCCTGCTGCGCCGGCAGCGGGTGCACATTGATCGGGTCCAGGTCACCGGAGTCCAGCGCACGCGCGATCTCCAGCTCGGTGGTCACACCGATGTTCATCCCGCGCAGCGGCTGTCCGTCGATCGTCGTGACCGGCGTCTCCCAGGGGATCTCCAGCCCGAACGGCACCGCGTGCACCGCGCCGGCCTGCAGCTCGAAGGCCCCGCCGAGCCGCACCTTGGTGAACTCGATGTCCTGCTTGTGCTCCTGGTCGTCGTGGCCCTCGACCTCGACCCGGGCCTGCAGGCCGACCGACAGACCCTCGATCGCCTGATTCACGGATCCGCCCTGGATCCGCACCTCGCCCTGGACGACGCCGCCCGGAACGGTGTTGACCTCCGTCAGCACCGTCTCGACCGAAGCCCCACCGGCTCCCATGCTCGCAAGCAGCCGCTTGAACCCCATGTCACTTCCTCCCCAGGCAACGCCTGTTACGTCCTGATGCCGTCTGCATTCCTTGATCCCTACAAACGCGATCCGACCGCGGTCGGTTCCGCGCCCTCACCCTTCCAAGCGAGGCGCCCCCTGACCACCCCGCTGACAGACAGCGGGTCTCGACTACGCTCGTACGCCATGATCGCGGCCCCTGACCGTACGCCCCTCAGCCGGGACTTCTTCGACCGCCCTGTCCTGGACGTCGCCCAGGACCTCCTGGGTCGCACCCTTGTGCGCGCGACCCCGGACGGGCCGATCGAAGTGCGCCTCACCGAGGTCGAGGCCTACGACGGCCCGGGCGACCCCGGCTCCCACGCCTACCGCGGCCGCACGGCACGCAACACCGTGATGTTCGGTCCGCCCGGCCATGTGTACGTCTACTTCACCTACGGCATGTGGCACTGCATGAACTTCGTCTGCGGCCCTGAGGGGAGCGCGAGCGGGGTGCTGCTGCGGGCCGGCGAGATCACCGAAGGGGTCGAGCTCGCCCGCAAACGTCGACTCTCGGCCCGAAATGACAAGGAACTGGCCAAAGGGCCTGCCCGGCTGGCCACGGCCCTGGGGGTGGACCGAGCCCTGGACGGAGCGGACGCCTGCGGCCCCGAGGACGGGCCGTTCCGCGTGCTGACGGGTACACCGGCACCCCCCGACCAGCTACGCAGTGGTCCCCGGACCGGCGTGGCCGGTGAAGGGGGCGTCCACCCCTGGCGCTTCTGGATCGCCAACGACCCGACCGTCAGCCCTTATCGGGCCCATACTCCCCGTCGCCGCTCAACTTGACTCGCTTGCACTGGATCCGTAACGTGGCCCAAGCCGCTTGAACCGGGTACGGCCTTCAGCCAGCAGCCGGAAGCGGCCAAACCACTACCTACGACTTCCCCTCAGCGGGGGCGAATTCGTCATGTTCGCATGCCGAATTTCGAACTCGCGGACTCGATTATGAGTTGCGCTGGGAATCGGCTAACGTAGTGAATGTCGAAAGGCCGCGGGACGGAAAGTCTCAGGCCAAAGACAAACCCTCCGACAGGGAATCGGGCCGGAAACGGTCTGATAGAGTCGGAAACGCAAGACCGAAGGGAAGCGCCCGGAGGAAAGCCCGAGAGGGTGAGTACAAAGGAAGCGTCCGTTCCTTGAGAACTCAACAGCGTGCCAAAAATCAACGCCAGATATGTTGATACCCCGTCTCCAGTCCATTACGGACTGGGGCGAGGTTCCTTTGAAAAAGTCCTATCAGGTTCTGCCTGGTGGGCACATCAGCGAGGACGCTGTGAATCTCCCGATTATTCCTCGGGGGGTTCCGCTCTCGTGATGGTTTCCCGATTACGGGACAACATTCACGGAGAGTTTGATCCTGGCTCAGGACGAACGCTG